>NZ_JARAZV010000003.1:0-552510 GCF_033795085.1 Streptomyces sp. AK08-02 | reverse complement strand
CCGACAACGCGTCAACGTGCTGTTCGCGATGCTCCGCGACGGCACGTTCTACGAACCCAGAACCCCACGCCTCGCTTGACCAAAGACATAGAGGCACCCCCCCGTACCTCGTCACCGCAATGTGTCGGCGATCGACGTGATCGCCTGCGGCCCCACCCGGCAGCACCCGCCGATCAGCCGCGCCCCCGCGTCGCGCCAGCCCGTCACCTGACCGGCCGCGAAGGTCGAACTGCCGGTCCAGGCGCGGGCGTCGGCGTCCCAGACCTCGCCGCTGTTCGGATAGACCACGACCGGCTTGCCCGTCACCCGGGCCGCCAGTTCCACGGCGCCCTCCACGTCCTCGGGCACACAGCAGTTCACGCCGACGGCGACGACCTCGTCCGCCGCACCGGCCAAGGCGAACGCCTCCGCCAACGGCTGCCCGGCCCGTGTCCGCTCCCCGGCCACGCTGTACGACAGCCAGACCGGCACCCCGAGCCCACGCACCGCGCGCAGCAGGGCCTCGGCCTCGTCGGCGTCCGGAACCGTCTCCAGGGCCAGCACATCGGGCCCTGCGGCGGCCAGCACCTCCACCCGCGGCCGGTGGAAACGCTCCAGCTCCGCCACGCTCAGCCCGTACCGCCCCCAGTACTCGGAGCCGTCCGCGAGCATCGCCCCGTACGGTCCCACGGACGCCGCCACCCACAAGGGCCGATCCGTCTTCGCGCGGCGCGCCGCCTCGCGGGCCAGCTCCACGCTCAGCCCGAGCAGCTCGGCGGCCCGCTCGCGGCCGATGCCGCGCTTGGTGAAGCCCTCGAAGGTGGCCTGGTAGCTGGAGGTGATCGCGACGTCCGCGCCCGCCTCGTAGTAGGCGAGGTGCGCGTCGACGATCGCCTCGGGCTGCTCGACGAGCAACCGCGCCGACCACAGCTCGTCGCTCAGATCGTGCCCGGCGGACCCCAACTGGTTGGACATGCCACCGTCGAGGACGAGGGGCGCGCCCGAGGACAGGGCGGCGGAGAAGGAGGCGTCGGCGGAGGAGCGGGCGGCTTCACTGGTCTCGCTGGTCATGCCCCGACGCTAGTCGACGGCTGCCACCGACGGCCGCATGTGTCCAGTACATGAACAGATGGACCACAATGTGGGATGGCGCGTTACGATCACGCCCTCCCCACACCCTCCCCGTCCCTCCCCGCCCACCGGAAGTGTCATGACTGCTCCAAGCACCACCGAGGCCGGCGAGCCGGAGCTGACTCCGACCGCGCCCACCGAGGCCACGCCCCGCCGGACCTTCGGCCTGGCCGCCGCCACCGCGCTCGTGATGGGCAACATCATCGGCGGCGGCATCTTCGTCCTGCCCGCCACGGTCGCCCCGTACGGCTCGATCAGCCTGCTCGCCTTCCTGGTCCTGTCGATCGGCGCGGTACTGCTCGCCCTGCTCTTCGGCAAGCTGGCCCGCCGCAGCCCGGTCACCGGCGGCCTGTACGTGTACCCGCGCGACGCCTTCGGCCCCTTCGCGGGCTTCCTGTCGGCGTGGTCGTACTGGACGATGACCTGGGTCAGCATCGCCGCCCTGGCGGTGGCGGTGGTGGGCTACGTCGACGTACTGATCCCTCTGAACGACAGTCACGCCCTGGGGGCGCTGGTCGCGATCCTGGCCCTCTGGCTGCCGGCCGCCGCGAACTTCGCGGGCACCCGGTGGGTCGGCGGCGTCCAGATCGTCTCGACGATCCTCAAGTTCGTGCCCCTGTTGGTGGTCGCCACGGTCGGCCTGTTCTTCATCGACACGGACAACTTCGGCGCGTTCAACGCGTCGGGCGACAGCGTGCCCGGCGCCCTGGCCGCCTCGGCCGCGCTGCTCCTGTACAGCTTCCTGGGCGTCGAGTCGGCGGCGGTCAGCGCGGGCGAGGTGAAGGATCCCGAGCGCAACGTCGGCCGCGCGAGCGTCCTGGGCACACTCGGCTCGGCCCTCGTCTACATCCTCGGTACGGTCGCCGTCTTCGGCCTGGTCCCGCACGACAAGCTGGTCGACTCCGGTGCTCCCTTCGCCGACGCGGTGAACGCGATCACCGGCGGCAGCTGGGGCGGCACGGCCATCGCGCTGGTGGCCGTCGCGTCGATCGTCGGCTGCCTCAACGGCTGGATCCTGCTCGCCGCGCAGATGCCGTACGCGGCGGCCCGCGACGGTCTCTTCCCGGCACCGTTCGCGAAGGTCGGCAAGGGTGGGGTGCCCGGCTTCGGCGTCTGGGCCTGCGCGATCCTCGGCACCGTCCTCATCGCCTTCAACTACACGGCGGGCCCGGACACCACGTTCCGTGTCCTGGTCCTGATCACGACGTTCACGGGCTGTGTCCCGTACCTTCTCTCGGCGGCGGCCCAGCTGTACTGGCTGGCCAGGGGCTCACGCGACCGCGTCCGCCCGGCGGGCCTGGTCCGCGACCTGATCGTCGCCGCTCTGTCGTTCGCGTTCTCGTTCTGGCTGATCGCGGGGGCGGGGTATGCGGCGGTGTACCAGGGGGTGCTGTTCCTGTTCGCGGGGATCCCGGTGTACGTGTGGATGCGGGGGCGCCGGTCGGCGGAGGAGAGCGACGTGACGGAGAACGCGGCGGAGGCTGTGGCCTAGCCGGGGCCGGAGGATGTCGTCCCGCACCCTCCGCGGAATCGAATAGGTTGACGAAACGCTCGCATGTTACTTGCCGGTAGGAGATGATGGCGGCCGACCATCCACACGGCAGATGCTGAGGCACCGGTGACGACTTTCGATGAACGGACCATCGTGCACGCTTTCCGGGACGACTCCCTGGGAGAGCACGACGCCGTCGGTCTCGCCGAGGCGATCCGGCGGGGTGAGGTGTCCCCCGCCGAGGCCGCCCGGGACGCCGTGGAGCGGGTGCGGGCTGTCGACGTGCGGCTGGGCGCGGTCCAGACGCACGTCGACAGCCCGGCGTACGCCGCCGGAACGGGAGGTGCCTTCGCCGGGGTGCCGACCTTCGTCAAGGACAACACCGACTACCAGGGGCTGCCCACGGGGCACGGAAGCACCGCCTTCCGGCCCAGGCCGGCGCGGCGCCACGCACCGTTCGCCCAGCAGCTCCTGAGCAGCGGTGTCACGGTGCTGGGCAAGACCCGGCTGCCCGAGTTCGGGTTCAACGCGACCACCGAGTACGACGGTGCGGAGCCGGTGCGCAACCCATGGAACACGGGCTACTCGGCGGGCGGTTCGTCGGGCGGCAGCGCGGCGCTGGTCGCCGCCGGAGCCGTGCCGATCGCACACGCCAACGACGGCGGTGGCTCGATCCGTATCCCGGCGGCCTGCTGCGGACTCGTCGGCCTCAAGCCGACCCGTGGCCGCGTCGTGGGCAGTGACCTGGGCCGCCGGCTGCCGATCGACATCGTCTCCGACGGAATCGTGAGCCGTTCCGTGCGGGACACCGCCGCGTTCCTCGCCGCCGCGGAGACGTACCGGGGGAGTTCCGCGCTGCCGCCCCTCGGTCTGGTCGAAGGACCCTCGGAGCGACGGTTGCGCATCGGGTTCCTGCTGGACTCACCGAACGGAGCCCACACCGACGCGGCGACCCGGACGGCGGTCACGGACACGGTGGCCACACTCGAACGGCTCGGACACACCGTGGAACCGGTGGAGTTCGACATGGACCCGAACTTCACCGGCGACTTCCTCACGTACTGGGGACTGCTGGCCTTCCTCCTCGGTGCCACGGGCCGGACCCTCGGCGCGGACTTCGACCGGCGCCGCATGGACGGCCTCAGCCGGGGGCTGCGCGAGGACTATCTGCGGAGCTGGCGGCGGACTCCCGGCGTGCTGCGACGGCTGAAGCGCACCAAGGAGGCGCACGCGGCGTCCTTCCGGCAACTCGATCTCGTGCTGTCGCCGGTACTGGCCCACACCACGCCACCGATCGGCCATCTCAGTCCGAACGTTCCCTACGCGAAGCTGATCGAACGGCTCCTCGCATACGTGGCGTTCACCCCGCTCGACAACATCGTCGGCACTCCGTCGATCTCCCTGCCCGCCGCGAGCGCGACGACGGACGGGCTGCCCATCGGCGTCATGTTCTCCGCGCGTCCCGGAGGCGAACGGAAACTGCTGGAGCTCGCCTTCGAACTGGAGGCGGACCGCCCCTTCCGGCGCATCCAGGACCGGTGATACCCGGTCCGGGGCCGGTCAGCGAGATCCGTCGACAGATCCCAGGGCCCAGACGTGGAGAGCGTTTTCGGTGGCGGAGTGGGTGCACCAAGTGCCGTCGCCGAGACCCGCAGGGGGGCCGGACACCGGTCGGGGGTAGACCAGCTCATCGACGATTCGCACAAGAGCGGTGTCGACGAGCCAGTGCCGTCCCGGGCCGAATTGCTCGTCACTCTCGACCGTGGCCACGACGACGCCGGTCTCGTCGATGAAACCGCCCTCATAGTCGAAGAAGACCCCGGCCTCGTCGTCCTCGGAGTCCGCTTCGGGATGCCGGGGAACCGTGTCGGCATCGAACTCGGCTTCCACGCGGCCATCGTCGACCCGATGGACGGCAAGGTGGTCCGGGTCGTGGGTCACGGTGAGCAGCCGGTCGCCGGACGGGCTCACCGACATCAGGACGCGGTCATCGTCGCCGAAGCGGTCGACGACCAGGCTCGCTCCGTCCCGGCGGCCCCACCTGAGCGGGCTTCCGTCCTGGCCCTCGCCGATGCTCAGGCCCATCCGGCCCGGGTCCGGTGACGCGACGTGAACTGATCCCGCAGCCGCGGTGTCCGTCCGGGTCCGTGCCCGCACCGACCCGTCCGTAGTGTCGATCACCAGCCATTCCTCGGCCGTCTCGTCGCCGCCGGGGCGGTCCTGTTCCAGCGGGCCGCAGATGTGCGCCCACACGAGTTTCCCGTCCGCGGAGAAACCGGCCGAGCCGCTGCTCGCATACCGGTGATCACCGTCGTCCGCGTACTCCTCGAACGCCGAGTGTCCCGCGCAGCCCGCCCAGCACCGGTGCCTCAGCTCCCAGCGCACACTCCCCGACCGGTCCACGGCCCGCAGCGCGTGCATCCCCGCGAAGACGGCCAGGTCCCCGGCGGGGGACACCGCGGCCCTGCCGAACCTGCGGGGCCAGGGGGCCGGGAAGGACACCTCCGGAGCCGTCGACCAGGTTCCGGGCGACTGCTCGATCTCCTGAACGACCAGTTCCGTGTCGCCCTGCTGGACCAACAGCCGTGCCGTGGCCGAGTACGCCAGGTAGGGGGCGTCGTCGACTCGGGAGAAGGCACGAGGGGCGGCGAGCGTGGCCACGAGGCGAACGGGCTGAGGCACAGGGTCTCCCGGAGGGCAGGAACTGAGCCTTTTCCATCATCGGTCGAATTCGATGTGCGGATCTCCTCGACTCGCTCGCTTTCGGCGGTGCTGGCCGTGTTGCCGGATGCCGAGTGGTGGGCGGAAGGGAGGAGAAGCGGCTCGTCGGAGCGTGGGGATGATCCATCCGCCTTCTTGCCTATCCGGCTGCGAGGCTGGGCTGAGGCACCGGAGACGGTGAAGCCATTCCTCCAGGCGGTTGGCGACAGCCCAGCGACGGTGCGATGGGACTTCAACGCCTGGCCCGAGGCTCCCGAGGTAGGTCTGGGAGTGGGCGGTACCCGCGGAGCATTCGTCACGCTGTGTGTCCATGCCCGAGACCTCGACCTCTACCTCGAGGAGCCTGCGGCCGACTGCACCGTTTTCGTCCACGTCAAGCAGGTCGAGGCCGAACGTGCACCGTGGCTAGCAGCCCAAGTCGGGTTGCGGGTGATCGGCGACTTGGTGATGGCGCCGTACTGAGAAGGCTGTGGCACCGGTGCGTCGCTGCCGGGATCGTCCCAGTGGGGGATGCACGGCGGTCGTCAGAAATGCTCAGGCTCTCCTGATGACAGATCGCCGGTCTCGGATGCAGGAGAGGCGCTGAGCAGCCGAAACGACAAGTTGGAAAAGGCTCATTGACGCGGCGGCGAACGGACGTCGAGGTCCGCAGAACGAGCTCCGTGGCGAGCTCGATGCGCCCGGACGCGGGCGGCCGGCCCTCGGCGAGGTCCATGAGCACCCGGGTCGCCTCGCGCCCCAGTTCCTCGAACGGCTGCCGCACCGCGCTCAGCGGCGGGCAGGCCATGGCCGCCACCAGGGTGTCGTCGAAGGACATGACCGACAGATCCCCGGGTACGGCCAGTCCCCGCTGCCGGGCGGCCTCCAGCACGCCGAGCGCCTGGGCGTCACTGGCCGCGAAGACCGCCGTGGGCGGATCGTCCGCCCGCAGGATCTGGAGGCTCGCGGTGAGCGCCTCGGTGTAGTCGAAGTCGGTGGAACGCACGATCGCCGGGTCGTAGTCGATACCGGCCTCGTCCAGCGCGGCCCGATAGCCGTGCAGGCGTGCCGCCCCGGCCAGGGAGTGCGAGCGGCCCGCGACCATGCCGATCCGGCTGTGCCCCAGCCCCAGCAGGTGCTGAACCGCCTCCCGGGCCCCGCTCCAGTTCGTCACCCCGATGCTGGGAATGTCCTGAGAGGGTGCGCTGAGCGGGTCGATCAGCACCACCGGCAGCCGTTGCTCGACGATCCGCCGCTGGTCCTCCTCGGCGAGCATCGAGATCACGATCACGATTCCCGCCGCGCCGAGCGCCACGCACTCCTCCAGCCACGCGGAGATCGACCGCCGGCTCGTCGTCCCCGTGACCACGTCGATGCCGAGCTCACCCGCGGCGTCCACGATGCCCCGGACGACCTCCAGCGTGTACGGGCCGGACAGGTCACGGAAGACGACGATGATCTGCCGGGGCGTCGCCGGATCCCGCTCCCACAGGCGGACGTACCCGTACCGGTCCAGCAGCTCCTCGACCCGGACCCGGGTCGCCGCGCCCACGTCCCGCCGCCGGTGCACCACCTTGGACACGGTGCTCAGCGAGACCCCCGCCTCGGCGGCGACGCTCGTGAGCAGACCGTGCCGCGCTTCCTGGCGGTCCTTGCCTCGCTCTGTCACCCGATGTCCGTTCCGTGCGCCGAACACCGATGCGTCGGACCGCACCGTGCAACCGGCCAGAAATCTCGCCGCAAGGTAACGGGGCCTCGTACACCTGGGCAAGAGCGAAGCGCGCGGCCGTGACCTGCAGGGCGCCCGTTTCCGGACCACCGCGACCGTGAGGGGACGGTCTGGACGGCGGTCCGGAGCGAACGACAGACGACCGCGATCAGGATCGCGGCATCCGGACGACCGCGACCCCGCCCTCCAGATCCACCGTCGTCCGGTTCGGCGGCGCCCCGTCCTCCTCGTCGTCCCGCATGAGCAGCGACGACTGGCGCTCCTTGAGTTCGTTCTGCTTCCCGGGGGAGAAGGTCGCGTGGAGTTGTTCGAACCCGGTTGCCGAAATCTGGCCTTGGCGGGCGCTGTTGCGCCAGGGGAGCCATCCGGCCCGCCCGACCCGCATCAGCAACTGGTCCGCGAAGGCGGTGGCGGTCAGCAGGATGACCAGCCCCGGCAAGGTCATGAAGACGGCGAATCCCATGTCTCCAGTATCCGGAGCGGGGGCCGGCGCCGACAGGCTTCGGCCGCCCCGAATGAGCCAGCTCAGCCCCGCGCCGAGTGCCGTCCACCCCGCCGTCGTCCGTTCCCGGGTCCCCGGACCTTCCGGGCGGCCGGAATCATCAGCCCCGCCAACAACCCGACCGCCATCGCGTACGGCCAGAAGCCGAGCCCCGTACCGGCCGCCGTGGAAACGGAGTCGGTGCTCGCGCCGGCCGCTGCCACCGAGCCCGAACCAGCCCCCGCCCCCGGGCGTGCCCCCGAACCCGCGGTCGGCGACGCACTCTTCGCGACCGCCGTCAGGGCCACGTCGTTGCCGTCGCCGCCCCGATAGGTGATCCGGTAGGCCGTACTGCCGAGCTTCAGCGTGGTGCCCTCCTTCAACCCGCTGAACGCACCGGCCGTCTTCGCACGCCCCGTGTGGTTCAGCAGCGTGATCGTACGGGCGGAGCCGGAGGCCGCACCCAGCGACGACAGGTCCAGCGCCCCGGCCAGCCGCACCGCGCCGCCGACCTTCAACGGCCGCCCCCGAAGGACCAGTTCGCCCTTCGCGGCCTGCGTATAGCTGCCCGAGATCGTCAGCCCGCCGGCTACCACGCCCTCGTTCGTCACCGAGCCCTTCACCGTCCCCGACCCGGTGAGCGTGGTCCCCACGCGCAGCCCCGCCGAGCCCACGTCCAGCCGCGCGCCCGCCGCTGTCAGCCGAACCGCCTTGCTGTGAGCGAGAGTTGCCCCGCCCCTGAGCGCCAGTGTGCCCTTCGTGACCGTCGTGCTGCCGCCGTACGTCACTCCGCTGCCCGTCAGCGTCGTCGTCGCCGCGCCCGACTGGGTGAACGAGCCACCGCCGCTGATCCGCGACAGCACCAGCGCCCTGCTCGTGTTCCGCACCACCAACGAGCCGTCGTTCACGACCCTGTAGAGGGAACCCTTCGTGTACAGGCCGCCGTCGCCGCCCGCCTTTCCGCTGCCCAGGCGCAGTACCGCACCCTTCTCGACCGTTGTCGACCCGTCGTAGTACTGGACCGCGGCGAACGTGACATCGTTGCCGCGCGTCCCCTTGATGACGATGTCCCCGGCACCGGGCGCGGACAGGGTGTCGTGGAACCGGCCGCCGCCGATGGGGGCACCCAGCGTCACCGGGCCGTTGTAGTCGAACGTCAGAAGTGAACGGGATCTCGCGGCAAGCAAGTTGATGTACACCGTCTCGGCCGTACCCGGCATGAAGATCTTGTTCGTCGTGCCGTCGCCCCACTGGACGTTCGCGCCCTTGATGTTGGTGCCGCGCTTGTTGACGTTCTTGCGGGCGGGCGTCCAGTTGAGGGCGGGGTCGCTGAGCGACGGGTCGGTGTCGCCGCCACGGTCCGACCAGCTGTACTGACCGGTCAGCACCACCTTCGAGCCCGGGCGGGACTGGACGTTGATGTCGCTGCCGTACTCGTGCTGGTAGAAGTCCATGCCCATGGTGACCGTCTGGCCGAGCGGCGTGTCGACCGTCCAGGTGCCCTGGTTGAGGACCTTGCGCACGCGGGGGAGCGACGTCGCGAACTCCGGTCGTCCCGCGTTGACCTGGGTGCCGTTGTCGATCACCCCGGAGAAGGCGTGGATGCCCGAGAGATCCCAGGTGCCCCAGAGGAAGCGGGGCTGCGTCACCAGTCCGGCGCCGCTGATCGTGCCCAGGTTGTACGCGCTCTTCAGGGACAGGCGCAGGGTGCCGTCCACCCGGATGTTGTCCTGGTTCAGCCGGAACGCCGGGGTGTTGTACGGGAAGTGGCCGATCAGGCCCGTCGTACCGCCGTTGCCGTACTGGAGGGTGGCTCCCCGCTCGACGGTCACCGCCGGTGGGTCGGGGTTCGTCACGGTGACGTACGGGTGGTTGCCGCCCGGGATGCGCACCTGCTGCCCCTGCCGGGACCTGGGCAGTGTGAAGTCGCTGTCCCTCGTCAGGATCAGGGTGCCCGTGCCGCGCACGGTGAGGGTGCCCTCGCCGCGGAAGACGCCGTTGTACGTCGTCCTCCCGGCGGGCACCCTCACCACCGTGTCGCCGGTGAGCGTGACGTCCCGGCCTGCGAGTACGTCGGCGGTGGCGTCCCGTGGGCCGGCCGCCGACGCGGGCGGCGCGCCGAGCAGAAGGGCGGCCGTCGCGAGGGCCGCGGCGGCCGTCACTGTCCGGTGGGCGGGGCTGGTGGTGGGGGAGTCGCTGTGCACGTCACGGGAGACGGAACGGACCTGCCGGTAATAACAGAAAGTCGCTCACCGGTTTTTGGTCCCCTCCGACCCGTTGACCTTCCCGTAACACACGCTTACCTTTTCGGCGTTCGGAATGACTGATCTTGTTCGTAATTACGAACGTTTCTCGTGTCACCCCCCACATCCGCACACACGCCAACATCTCGTGCCCCACCCCCGAGAGGCAGTCCGCATGAGCCGCGCAGATGACCTGTCCGAAGACTCCGCGCCTTCCGCCCGGAGAACGCTCCTGAAGGGCGCCCTGGCCGCAGGTGCCCTGGTGACGGTTCCCGGTGTCGCCCACGCCGCCACCGCCCCGGCCGGCGCCCACGCCGCCACCGCCCCGGCCGGCGCCCCCTGCGCCACCGCCGCGTACGTCAACCCTCTCGTGCGCAATCGGGCCGACCCCCACATCCACCGCCACACCGACGGCCGTTACTACTTCACGGCCACCGCCCCCGAGTACGACCGCATCATCCTGCGCCGCTCCCGCACCATCCGCGGGATCGCCACCGCCGACGAGTCCGTCATCTGGCGCAAGCACGAGACCGGGCCCATGGGCGCGCACATCTGGGCGCCGGAGATCCACCACATCGACGGCAAGTGGTACGTCTACTTCGCCTCCGCACCCGCCGAGGCGATCTGGGACATCCGTATCTGGGTCCTGGAGAACGCCCACCGCGATCCCTTCAAGGGCACCTGGGTCGAGCGGGGGCAGCTGAAGACCGCCTGGGAGACCTTCTCCCTCGACGCCACCACCTTCACCCACCGCGGTTCCCGCTATCTCGCCTGGGCGCAGCACGAACCCGGCATGGACAACAACACGGCTGTCTGGCTCTCGAAGATGGCCGACCCTGTCACTCTGACGGGACCTCAGATCCGGCTCACCACACCGGAGTTCGACTGGGAGCGCATCGGCTACCGGGTCAACGAGGGGCCGTCGTTCATCAAGCGCAACGGCCGGATCTTCATGTCGTACTCGGCGAGCGCCACCGACTACCACTACTGCATGGGCCTGTTGACCATCGACGCCCGCGCCGACCTCATGGACCCGGCCAACTGGACCAAGTCCCCGACGCCCGTCTTCACCAGCAACGACACGACCAGGCAGTACGGCCCCGGCCACAACTGCTTCACCGTCGCCGAGGACGGCCGTACCGACGTCCTCGTCTACCACGCACGGCAGTACAAGGAGATCGTCGGCGATCCGCTGAACGACCCCAACCGGCATACCCGGGTGCAGAAGCTCGGCTGGAACACCGACGGCACCCCGGACTTCGGCGTCCCCGTCGCCGACACAGAGACAGTCACACAGGCAGGCACGCAGGTCGGCTCACTTTTGGAGAGTGGCTCATGAGACGTGTGTACGCGGTTCTCCTCGCCCTTTGTCTGGCGCTGGCCGGCGCCCTCGCCACCGCCGGGCCCGCCCAGGCCGCGGCCGTGACGATCACCAACGGCACCCAGTTCACCGCCACCAACGGTGACCCCGTGCACGCGCACGGCGGCGGGGTCATCAAGGTCGGGTCCTACTACTACTGGTTCGGCGAGCACCGCAACGCCGACAACACCTTCCAGTACGTGGACGCCTACCGCTCCACCGACCTGAAGAACTGGGAGTTCCGCAACCACGTCCTGACCCAGTCCAGCGCCTCCGAACTCGCCACCGCCAACATCGAGCGGCCGAAGGTCATCTACAACGCTGCCACCGGCAAGTACGTGATGTGGATGCACAAGGAGAACGGCGCCGACTACAGCGAGGCCCGCGCCGCCGTCGCCGTCTCCGACACCGTCGACGGCAACTACACCTGGCAGGGCAGCTTCCGCCCGCTGGACACCCACATGTCCCGTGACATCACGGTGTTCGTGGACACCGACGGCACCGGCTACATGATCTCGGCGGCCCGCGAGAACTACGACCTCCAGATCTACCGCCTCACCGCCGACTACACCGGCATCGCCGCCCTGGTCGCCGACCCCTGGCACGGCGGCCACCGCGAGGCGCCGGCCCTGTTCAAGCGCAACGGGGTCTACTTCATGCTGACTTCGGGCGCCACCGGCTGGAACCCCAACCAGCAGCAGTACGCCACCGCGACCAGCATCACCGGCCCGTGGACCGCCATGGCGAACGTCGGCGACTCGACGACGTACGGCTCGCAGACCGCGTACGTCCTTCCCGTGCAGGGGAGTTCGGGCACCTCCTACCTCTACATGGGCGACCGCTGGGGCAACGCCTTCGGCGGGACCGTCAACGACTCCCGTTACGTCTGGCTGCCGTTGAGCTTCCCCTCCTCGACCACGATGTCCATGTCCTGGTCGCCGGAGGTGACCCTCGACACCGCCACCGGGACGGTCACGGGCAACAGCGCCACGTACAACACGCTGATCGCCCGGCACTCGTCCAAGTGCGCCGATGTCACCAGCCAGTCGCTGTGGGCGGGTGCCCAGATCAAGCAGTACACCTGCAACAGCGGCAACAACCAGAAGTACTGGTTCAAGTCCGTCGCGAGCGGTTACTACCAACTGATGGTCCGCAACAGTTCGTTGTGCGTCCAGGAGAACGCCAGCACGGTCACGCAGGAGAACTGCAGCTCCTCGGCCACCAACCAGCAGTGGTCGCTCACCACCACCGGCTCCTACGTCAAGGTCGTCTCCCGCGCGAGCGGCGAGTGCCTCGACGTGAACGGCGCGTCCACCGCCGACTCGGCCGCCATCATCACGTACACGTGCGGCAGCGGCACGAACCAGCAGTGGACGCGCGGGACATGACGAACAGTCAGGCCGCTAGGCCAGCAGGTCGAGCGCGTCGATCGCCGTCCCGGCGCTGAGGTAGGAGGTCGTCCCCGACCCGCTCACCACGTTGATCTTCAGCACGTTGTACTGACTGGTGTCCGTGAGCCAGGCGCTCGCCGGCACGCTGTAGGTGAACGTGTTGTTGTTCCCCCGGTAGGACCCGTTGGTCAGCGACCGGCTGGTCGGCTGGGTGGGCGGGGAGGGGATGGCCGACGTCCAGGTGTCGTTGACGACGACCTGCGGCCGGCCGTTGGCGAAGGCCGTCGTCACGCCGATGCGCAGGGTGTGCGCGGCGGCGGCCTGCGCCGCGGTCAGCTTGAAGTACACCAGCAGACCGCTGTTGACGTCCTTCCAGATGTAGCAGGGGAACCCCGACGTCTCGGTGCCGCTGCCGACCACCACGTTGCCGGTCCAGGCGGCGGCCCGGACGTCCGACGGATGCGCGTACGTCATCAGGTCGGCGTTCTTGAAGCCGCTCGGCGTGCCGTTCCAGTCGTTGATCCGCCAGATCGCGCTCGCGTTGCTCGGGTCGTTCGTGGACGGGATCGCGATCGAGTTGAGCGTGGTCGTGCCACCGGCGGTGACCGACACCGAGGTGGTGTAGACGGCGAGTTCGCCCTTGAACACTGTGAGCGTGTACGTCCCCGGAAGGGCGCCCGCGATGGAGAAGTAGCCGTCGGACGCGCGGGCCGAACCCCAGTACTGCGCGGCCGAGTTGGCGATCCCGACCGTGTACGCGTACGCCGTGTTGCGCCCGGTGATCCCGACGCCGGCGACCCGGCCCCGGCCGCTCGCGGCGACGTAGCCGGAGATGCCGAGCGAGTCCGCCCAGGGGGTGGTGAGCGTTCCCGCGTACAGCGACGAGGAGGGCGCGCCGCCGTCCGTGAGGGCGATGACGTACGGGCCCTGGAGGCCGAAGCGCTGGTCCTCGGTCTGGTTCTGGCCGTAGTACAGGATCTCGTACAGGCCGCCGCCGTCCGCGCTCTGGTGGCGCAGGAGGGAGCGGTAGAAGGGGCCGCCGGAGGCCTTCTCGTGGTTGCTGCGCACCACGTACAGGCCGACGCTGCCGGTGGTCCAGCCGACGTAGTTGTAGTCGATGACCCGCAGCTTCGAGTAGTGCTTCGAGCGGGTCTGGCCGTCGGACTTCGCGAAGACGTCCGAGGCCTCGATCGTGCTGTTGGTGTACGTGTACGAGTCGGGCTCGTCGTTGAGGAACAGGCCCGCCTTGACCCGCAGGATGAAGCGGGTCGCCGAGACCGACGTGTCGGCCTTGTTGGTCCACAAGTAGACGTTGTTCTCGCCGCTGCGAGCCGCGTAGTAGTGCTTCAGCGTGCCGTAGGTGACGCTGACCAGGATCGTCGAACCGGACTGCTGGATCGTCACGGTGGAGGCACCGAGGCCGGACTCGATGTGCGAGTTGTTGCCGCCGTAGCCCTGGTACTCGGTGCCGCGGTAGACCAGCGAGGACAGGTCGCCGTTGGACTTGCGGACCTTGAAGACGAGGTTGGCGCCGGTGTCGATGACGTAGTTCGTGCCGTCGTCGGTGTAGCCGAAGGTCGCCGCCTGCGCGGTGCCGGGAAGGGCGAGTCCGGCCGCGGTGGCCGTGGCGCCGAGGACGAGTGCACGGCGGCCGAGGTGGAGCCCGGAGCGCCCGGGTATACCGGGTGTTCTGTCGTTGGCTGCGGACATGTGGGGGTGCCTCCTTCGGAGGTGGGGTGCGGGGGGTGTGGGGGGTGTGCGGTGTTCGGAAGACTGACAGTTGAATCGATTTCGCGAAAGGGCTTTCGTTGTAAGGAAGTTGGCAGTTGTGTGAAATCGTGCAGCACTCTAGAAAGCGCTTGCCAGACGATGTACGGTCCTGCCGCTGGGCCTTGTCGAGCGTCGGAGGACTGCTGTGGGAACCGCGATGAGACGTTTCAACCGAGCCGTGCTGGCAGCCGTGACGCTGAGCACCGCAACCACCCTGGCCGCCGTACCCGCGGCGGCTCACGAACGGCCCTCGCACGCCCCGCGAGCCCTGGGCATCGACAACTGCACCGCCACCGCCTGCCACTTCGACGTCGCGCCGGGCACGTACGACGTACGGGTGCTGCTGGGCGGTGAGGCAGCCGCCAGTACGGCCGTCACCGGCGAGACCCGGCGCGCGCTCCTCCCGGAGACCGCCACGGCGGCCGGCGAGCACGTGGCCCGCAGCTTCACCGTCAACGTCCGTACGCCCGAGGGCGAACCGACCGGCGCCGAGGGCACCCCGGGCCTCGACCTGGTGCTCGGCGGCTTGGCGCCGGCCCTGGCGGACATCAGGGTGACCCCCGCCGCCCGCCACACCCGGCAGATCTTCCTGATCGGCGACTCGACCGTCTGCGACCAGCCGGGCGACCCGTACACCGGCTGGGGCCAGGAGCTCCCGCAGTATCTGCGCAAGGGCCTGTCCGTCGCGAACTACGCGGATTCCGGCGAGAGTACGGTCACCTACCTCGCCAACTCCGCGCTCTTCCCGACCGTCCAGCCGCTGATCCGCCCCGGCGACCTGGTCCTCGTCCAGCTGGCGCACAACGACAAGCAGACGGACGAGCCGACGTACCGCGCGAACCTGGAGACACTCGTCGCGGGTATTCGCGAGCGAGGTGGGAAACCGGTATTGGTGACCCCGATCGTGCGCCGCTGGTTCAACTCCGACGGCACCCTGAACAACGGCACCGCCCTGCTGGTCAACGGCCTCGGCGTCGACCACCCGGCGGTGATCCGCGCGGTCGCGGCCGCGCAGAACGTGCCGCTGATCGACCTGACGGCGAAGACCAAGGCGCTGGTCGAGTCCCTCGGCGTCGAAGGGTCCAAGGCGCTGTACCTCTACAACGAGAAGCGCGACAACACACACACGTCCGTCCGCGGGGCCACGGCTTACGCCGAGTTGGTGCGCGACGAGCTGGTGGCGCAGCGGCTGGTTCCGCGCCACGGGGTCCGATAGGGCCACGACAAGAACCCCTGGAGCGTCCCGACCGGAACCGGGGCGCTCCAGGTTCGACAGCGGCCCGCCCCGGCCGGGCCCGACTACTTCGGCGCCGCGACCAGCCGTACGGCGAGGCCCGTGAAGACCGTGCCGCTGAAGATGTCGAGGCCGCGGGCGACGCGGCGGCTGCCGCGCAGCGCCGACGAGAGGCGGCCGGAGAGCAGGCCGATGGTGGTGTCGACGGTAAGGCCCATCAGGACCAGCGTCAGCCCCAGCAGCAGTAGCTGCCAACTCACGTGCCCCAGCGCCGGGTTCACGAACTGCGGCAGGAACGCCACGTTGAACAGGATCATCTTGGGGTTGAGCAGATTGGTGACGGCGCCCTGCCAGAACGCCCGCCGCCGACCCGGACCGGACGGGCCCGATGCCGAGGCCGAGGCCGATGCCGCTGTCACGTCCTCCTCGGTCGCCAGGGGCGAACGGTCGCGGAACGCCTTGACCGCGAGGTACAGGAGATAGGCCGCGCCCAGCCAGCGCAGTACGTGGTACAGCACCGGCAGGGTAGTGAAGAGCGCCGACAGGCCGAGCGCCGCCGACACCGCGTGCACCAGGGCTCCGGCCGCCACCCCCAGCGCGGCCAGCACACCGGTGACCGGGCCGCCGCGTCCGCCCATGGCCACGATGAACATCATGTCGGGCCCGGGAGCGACGCACAGGGCGAAGGCGGCAGCCAGGAAGGCCGCGTACAGAGAGGGATCCACCATGGTGGTCATGCTCTGCGGTACGCGGCGAACCGTCGATCGAGTTTCGCGGGCCGAGACGCACGCGGTCCTGCCGGTGCGGCCGGTGCCGGTTCAGAGCGCCAGGCGGGCGATCCGCAGCGTCGACGCGGTCGGGGACGCGCCCGTCAGCGGGGTCGCGTACGACGGGGTCACCGGTGCGTACGCCCAGGTCAGGGAGCCGTCCTTCAGGGCCGCTATGTCGCCCGTGATGCGTGCCTGTACGACCTTGTCCGGTGTCTTGAAGGCACCGTTCCAGTCGATCAGCCGCAGGTGCGTGCCCGTGAACGTGCCGGTGCAAGTGCCGCTCGCGCACTTGGCGTTCTTCAGGGACTCCCAGGACACCAGCAGCCGGTCCTTGCCGTACGGGGCGACGCGGACGTTGACGTGCTCGGTGCCCGGCGCGTTCGTCAGGTAGATCGCCTTGCCCGCGGGCGAGTTGCGGTTCTTGAGGAACGACACCGCCACCTGGTGCGTGCTCCACCTCGGCTTCACCGTCCAGCCCCGGCCGCTGGAGTCGTCCGGGTTCTTCGCGGCGGAGGCCGAACCGCGCGAACCGTAGGCGGTCGCGTAGCGGCCCGTGGACGACTTCACCAGGTCGCCGGTGCGGCCCGGGTACGTGCCGCCGCAGTAGCCCGCCCAGCACTGTTCACGCTGCACGGCCGGCGCGTTGTCGGGGGCGCCGATGCCCGTCGACACGAACAGGCCCGAACGCCAGTCGTCGAAGCAGAGGGAGGTGAAGGCACCGGTGGCCTCGGCGTGCAGGGCGATGCCCTCGTTGTGGGAGCAGCCCCAGCCCCAACCGCCGCTCAGCTTGGCGCCCTTGGCGCTGAGGTACGACAGCTTGTCGCCGAAGTGACCGTCGGCGAAGCCGCCCGCGCCGTGCACCACGAAGTAGGCGCCGTACTTGGTGCCGTTCCAGGTGAGTTGACCATCGAGGGTCGGGGACGTGTCGTTGGACGCGGTGCCGGTGAGCTTGGTGCGCCAGGCCTCCTTGCCCTGCGAGAAGCGGACGAGGGCCGCAGCCGTCTCCTTCCACTTGTTGGTGTCGGCGACCCGGGTGAGCAGCGCGAAGCCGTCGTTGTGCGCGACCAGCCCACCGACCTCCTTGGCGCCCTTGACGATCGCGTCACCGCCCGCGCGCTTGCCGGCCGAGGTCAGTGGTGTCACATGCACTCCGTCCGACGCCGGCCAGGCGACCCGCAGTGTGCCGTTGGGCGCGACCGCTGTCGCCGTGCGCGTCCACTCCCGCGTGTTGTTGTAACCGGCGGACAGATAGGGGAACTTGGCCGGCAGCGTCACCGAGGTGTTCGTGACGGCGAGGGTGGGCGTGGCGGGCGTCGTCGCCGCTCCGGCCGTCGCGTACCAGGCACCGGCGAGCAGACCGGCCGCCGCGAGGCCACCGATCAGCGGCTTGCGTGCCGCGTGGGTGCGACGGTGGACGGGGGTGCGGGGGAGTGGTGCTGAAGTCATGCCCGTCTGTTGCCGTGGGGCCGGGAAAGGTTGCCGCGGGGGCTTCACCCTCGGCGCTTGTGATCTCGCAGAAACGGGTCACCTGGACCCGGCGACGAGAGAAGCGGAAGCAGGTGCCCATCTCGTACTAGTACGCCGCTACGAGGACGCCGAAGCGGTCGCTCGGAACGTACTCGGGCAACTCGGTCACTTGGACCGGCCGGTGTCCAAGGGCACGGTGACCGTCAGCCGCTCGGGGTCGTTCTGGGTCCACCCGGTGCCCCCGCCGGTGAGGGGACGCAGGAAGTACGTACCGCCGGAGACGTCCGTGACCATCCCGGTCCGGCCCGCATCCTCGTCGTGGACCTCGTCGCCCACCCACGCCTTGCCGCCTTTCACTTCTCGACCTCACAGTGCAACTCGCCCCAGACCCGCTTTCCCCACCGATGGAGGTCCGTTCCCCACCGGTCTGAGAGGGAGTCGATCAGGACGGGGCATGGCTGCGTTGAAACGGTCATCTGAACCTCAGGGGTGTCGGCGTACGACGGCCTCGCTTCAGTCAACGGCTGTGCACTGCTGCCGAGGAGGAAAAGTCAGCCCCGCGTGCATCCCGGCCAACCGGAAATTTCCTGCCACTCAGGTCTACTGACGAGGTCAAGTGGCTACCGTGGGTGTGTGGAGGGGAACACGAGAGCCTCATCAGCGCCATGGCTGAGCTGGGCCTCAAGCAGGGCGAGTCAGCCGAGGCCGTTAACGACTTCCTGCGTGCTCGCGGGTACGACGGAACAGTGAGCGACTGTACGGTCCGGAACTGGCTGACCGGAAAAACCGCTGGCCCCACCCCCGCCAGAGGGAAGCCTTGAGAGCAGTATTCGGATGTACGGCCGAAGGGCTGGGCTTCGGTCCGCCCGAGGCAAGATGCCCCACCACCGAACCGGAGTCATCTGTGAGGCGCAGGAACTTCCTCACCGCCACGACCGGCACGGCCGCCGCCGTGATCGTTCCCGACTCCCGCCCGGCCTCCGTCGGCAGCTCCGACGTGATCCGCCTCCGTTCCGGCCTGGACGCCCTGATGGAGCTGGATGACAGCAGAGGGGGCCACGAGGGGCTTGAGCAGGCTGCCCTCGCAGCAGCGGACGAAGCCCTCGACAGGCTGTCCAAGGCAGCCTCACAACGGATGAGGCTCCGCCTGTTCTCCATCGCCGCCGACTACACAGCCACCGCCGCTTGGTCCGCCCTCGACGCCCGCAAGTTTGTCAGGACGAACGAGCACCTGAACCGGGCCCTGTACCTCGCCGGCATGGCCAAGGACCCCGTCGTGCAACTGAGGGTCTGGAACTCCTACGCGATGCTCGCCCACCAGCGGGGGTCGCACACCCAAGCCGTGGACGCCGGGTACGCGGCACAGTCCACCACGATCACCCGCAGGGACCCGTTCTTCTCGTCCCTCGCTCATGCAAGGACCGCCATCGGGCACTCGAACCTCGGCGACCGACAGGCCGCCATCCGCTCCCTCGGCCATGCCCAGGAAGCCCTGGGCAAGGCGCCTCCGGAAGAGCCTCGCCCTTCCTGGATCGCCTTCTACGGGCCGGCCGAACTCACCGCGATGACCGCGATCGTCCGCGACCGGATCGGCGACTCCGCACAAGCCGAAGCGGCCTCCCACAAGGCGCTGAGCGGCATCCCCAGGCAGTTCCGCCGGAACCGGGCCCTTGCCACGACACGGCTTGCCCTCGCGCAACTGCACCAGCGGGACATTGACCAGGCGTGCGCTACCGCTTCCAAGGCGTTCGATCTGATGGCGGGCGACCCGCTCCCCGGACGGATGCGGTCTCTCCTCGGTGACTACTACCGCGACTTGATCACTCTTGCGCCGGATGCGGATGTCGCACGAGAGTGGGGAGACCGCTACCGAGCCGAATGGAGTCGATCTTGAGTTCCGCAGATCTGGTCGTCCGCCGCTTCACGCACGCTGACCTCCCGAAGATCCGCCAGACGCTGATCGACGTGCACGCCGACGCCTACGCGGACGCCACGGACGACGAGTTCAACCAACGCTTCCCCTGGTTCGTCGATCACTGGGGGAACAACTCCGCCTTCGACTGCGTGATCGCGTACGACGGCGACGAAGGGGTGGCCTTCGGGTACGGGGCTCCGGCGAACCCGTACCGCGAGTGGTGGCGCGAGCATCTGAAGCCCGCCCCGAAGGAAGACCGGACGTTCTCCTTCTCGGAACTGGCCGTCCGTACGAACTACCGGAAGACGGGCGTGTCCGAGCTGGTCACAGGTGCCCTTCTGGAGGAGCGGGACGAGGACCTCGTGGTCCTGCTTGTCGACACCGAACACCCCCGAGTTCAGGCGATGTACGAGTCCTGGGGCTTGCGGAAGGTGGGCGAGCGGCAACCCTTCCCGGACTCCCCGGTGTATGCCGTGATGCTCGCTGAACTGCCGCTACCGTAGGTCCTGAAACGACAAGAAATCCCCCCTCTCGGCCGGAGCCTTCGGCGGGCGCCGAACCGTCGCGCCCCTACCGTGGCTGGATGACCGCTTCCGTGTCCCCCTTCGCCGCCCTCCACCACCGCGACCAGCCCCTCCTCCTCCCCAACGCCTGGGACCACGCCTCGGCCGTGCTCCTCGCCGCGCAGGGGTTTGCGGCGATCGGCACCACGAGTCTCGGTGTCGCCGCCGCAGTCGGACTGCCCGACGGTACGGCGGCGACCCGCGACCACACCCTCCAACTCGCCCTGAACCTCGGCACGGAGGACTTCCTGCTGTCCGTCGACGCCGAGGGCGGATTCAGCGAAGACCCGGCCGAGGTGGGGGAGTTCGCACGGGAGCTGTCCGTGGTCGGCGCCGTCGGCATCAACCTGGAGGACGGTCTCGGGCCGGCCGGCCCGCACGCCGAGAAGATCGCCGCCGTCAAGGCCGCGGCCCCGGGCCTCTTCGTGAACGCCCGCACGGACACGTACTGGCTCGGTGACCCCGGGTCCCCCACCCTGGCCCGGGACACGATGGCTCGCCTCGACGCCTACCGACAGGCGGGCGCCGACGGGCTGTTCGTACCCGGCCTGACCGACCCGCGCCGGATCGCCGCGCTGGTGAGGAGCCTCGACGTCCCGCTCAACATCCTCTACTCGCCCACAGGCCTCACGGTCGCCCAACTCGGCGACCTCGGCGTACGCCGCGTCAGTCTCGGCTCGCTCCTCTACCGGCGGGCACTGGGCGCGGCCGTGGAGGCGCTCGGAGACATCCGGGCGGGGCGGGTGCCCCCGGGCGCGGCACCCACGTACGACGAGGTGGTGGGGCTCGGCCACCAGCGCCACGGTTCCCCGGTGAAGGGGATCAGCCGACCGGAGCCAGCGTCTCCCGGAGCCTCGCCGCGAACTCCGCCGGGTGTGTGAGCAGCCCGAGATGCCCTCCCGGGAACTGGCGGGCGGCGCTTCCCGTGCGGCGGGCGAGGAACGTGGCGGTGCGGTGCAGGAGTTGGCCGGCCGAGTCGATGCCCATGGCGACGGTGAGCCGGGGAGACGGGGCGGAAAGGGCGGCGAGGTCGGGGGTGTAGGAGGTGAACGGGACCAGGACGCGGGTGAGGGAGATGGCCATGGGGGTCGCGGACTCGTCGGTGGGGGAGGGAGGTTGGCCTTCCGGATCCGGCTCCTTGGCCAGTTCCTGCTGGGTGGGAGCCCGTTCCTCCAGGCCCGCCGTCATGCGGGCCGAGGCGGCCTCGACGCCGCGGGCGCGGTAGGTCTCGCGTACCTCGGTGAACATGGCCTGCTGCCGCTCGGCGTCCGGCAGGACCGCGACGACCGGCGGCTCGTGCGCGACCACGTGACGCAGTCGGGCAGGGTACCGGGAGGCCAGGTCGAGGGCGGCGATCGCGCCCGCGCTGGTGCCGAACACGTACGCGGACTCCCCCTCGGGAAGCACCGCGTCGAGCACCCGGGCCGCGCCCTCGCTCCACCACTCGACGCGCTGTTCCTCGACGGGCTTGCCGAGTTGACCGTGGGCGAGGCCGAGGGGGTCGTAGGTCACGACGGTGAAGCGTTCGGAGAGAAGGGCGACGGGGTTTTCCAGGCCCATGGGGTGTCCGGCACCGCCGGGGATGATGAGGAGGACGGGGCCGGAGCCGCGCACGTCGTAGTGATCACTCATTTTCCCGAAGCTACCGGTTGGGAGGTCCCGGAACGGAATGATTTTCCGGACGTGTTGGGGGATGCGCGTGCGGGCGGACCCGGAAACGGTGTCCGCCCACACAACAGCAAGGCCCGTCAGGGGAGTTGGCCGATCAGCCGATCGGCGCGTACACCACGCCCAGCTGGTCGATCTCGTCGGCCGAGCGGCCCGTGAAGCCCACGATCTGCCAGCCCGACGGTGCGGTGAACGTCGCCGCGTTCGACGTGGCCGTGCCGGCGGTCAGGGTGCGGGCCTTGTCCGTCGTGAACGCGGCCGAGAAGATCCTTGTCCGGCCGTCTTTCTGACCCTGCGTCAGCTTCACCGAGGTGAGGTGTTCGCCGGACGCCAGGGTGAGGGAGGAGGCGGTGCCGCCCGTGCCTCCGTGGGTCAGGGTCGTGCCGCCGTCCAGCGTCAGGGACACCGCGTCCAGGCGGGAGCTGCCGCGCAGGGTGAGTGTGCGGGGCGAGGGCGTCGTCGGCAGGTCGTCGGCATCGGAGAACGCCGTGCCGTGCGGGCCGCCGACGAGGTCGCTGGCGCGCAGCTTCGAGGGCAGCGTCCAGGAGAAGTCGACCGTGTGCGGGAAGTGGTCGGAGAGGTTGCCGCCCGCGGAGTCGAGGAAGTTCGCCCACTCGTTGCTGTAGCGGGTCGCGGAGAGGTTCACGAGCTTGCTGCCGCGGTAGAGGACCTTGTCGACGACCTCGCAGCCGTTCGTCGGGGCGGTCTTCGGGCACATCAGCGGCTCGCTGCCCTGGACCGGCGGCGTACCGCCCTTGACCAGCTGGACCCAGGCGTCCGTCAGACCGTTGTCCGACACGAGCGTGCGGATGTTGTCGGGCGTGCGCGTGTACCGGGTGTTCGTGTCACCGGCGACGATCACCGCGTTGCCCGCGGAGTTGGCCTGGATGAAGGCCGACAACTGCGAGATGTTGGCCCGGCGCGCGGCGTACGCCTCCTCGGAGTCGTCCGCGTTGGGGTGGGCGTTGTAGACGTCCACGTAGACGCCCTCGGCGAGTCGCACTCGGGCCAGCGTGAAGCCCTTGGGGGTCAGACAGTTGGTGCCGGTGCACTTGGCCCACTTGACCCGCTCGAAGTCCTGGAAGGCGTAGTCCGAGAGGGTGTTGAGACCGTCGCCGAAGGGCACTCCGCCACTCGTCGCCGTGCGGTTCGCGTGGTTGTCGTTCGCGTACAGCGCCGCGTGGTAGTTGAAGTCCTCCTGCACGTTGACGATGTCGTACGTGCCCAGACGCGGCGATATCAGCGGGGTGTTCACCTCGGGATTGCCCGAGCTCACGAGGCCCGGGAGGCCCGCGACGTTGTACGTGAGGATGTTGAAGGTGCCCGAGGCCGGAGCCGCGGCCTGCGCGGCGGGCGCGGTCGTCGCGGCGAGACCGGCGACGGCCAGCGCTCCGGCGACCAGGGGGCCGATGAGTCTTCTCATGGGGGGTGTCTCCAGGGGGAGTAGGTGAACACTGCTCAGGTTCACGAGCAACAGTGTGACGGGCAAGGGCAGTTGGGGGAACAGTGAGTGGAGTGATGACCTGCCGTGTCCGAGTCGCCCGGCGATCACTCCCCGGTTGAACAAGGTTCATGTTTGACACCGAGTCTCCTCAGGCGACGCACTGTCACGGGCGCCGCGCGACGGAGGGGACGCAGCCATGGGCCACGGGCACTCGCACGGACACGGGGATCACCACCACCATCACCACGCAGACGCTGATGAGGGCGGTACGGGAACGGAGTTGCCCGCGGCCTTCGACGCCTCGGCGCCCGACGAGGCCCTGAGCCCCGAACAGAGATCGCGCCGCTCGCTCCTGCGCAGAGCGGGTCTGCTCGGCGCCGGCCTCGCCGCCACGAGCGTCGTCGCCCCGGTCGCCGCCCCCGCGTACGCCGCCACCAGCAACCGCCGCACCAAGGGCTTCCTGTGGCTGGCGGGGGACCACCACATCCACACGCAGTACAGCAACGACGGCAAGTACCGTGTCGTCGACCAGGTCCGCCAGGGCGCCCGGCACGGCATGGACTGGCTGGTCATCACCGACCACGGCAATGTGACCCACTCGAAGATCGGTGTCGAGAAGGTCAACCCGGACATCAGGGCGGCCCGCGCCGCCTACGGGGACACGCTCGTCTTCCAGGGCCTGGAGTGGAACATCCCGGCCGCCGAGCACGGCACGGTCTTCGTGCATCCCGGCAAGAACGAGGTCTCCGTCCTCAAGCAGTTCGAGACCGACTACGACGGCGGTGTGAAGGGCGCTACCGACTCGACGCCCGCCAACGAGGCGCTGGCCATCGCCGGCCTCGGCTTCCTCGCGGAGCAGGTGAAGCGGCGCAAGGTCCAGGACGTGCTGATGCTCGCCAACCACCCGGCGCGCAAGGGCATCGACTCGCCGCACGAGATCCGCGCCTGGCGCGACGCCACCCCGGGGCGCCGGATCGCCGTCGGTATGGAGGGTGCCCCCGGGCACCAGGCCGCGGGCGTGAGCGCCGGTGTCGGCATGGGCCGGGCTCGTGGTCTGTACGACAACAGTCCGGGTGCGAACTCCTTCGCGGGCTACCCGCTGGAGAGCTACCGCACGTGGGGCGGCTTCGACTGGATGACGGCCACGGTCGGCGGCCTGTGGGACAGCCTGCTCGCCGAGGGCAGGCCCTGGTGGATCACGGCCAACTCCGACTCGCACAACGTCTACACGGACACCGCGGTCCGTGGCCCGAACAGTGACTACGAGGTCAACGGCAGGCAGGACGACCCGGTCTACGGCGGGAGGATCGACCTCACCGAGGGCGACTACTGGCCCGGCCAGTACAGCCGCACCCACGTCGGCGCCGACGGCTTCTCCTACGCCGCCGTCATGGACGGCATCCGGGCCGGCCGGATCTGGGTGGACCACGGCCAGCTGCTCAGCGGCCTCGACGTGCGCGTCTCGGGCGGCGGTCGGTGGAGCACGCTCGGCGGCGCGCTGCACGTGAAGAAGGGTACGAAGGTCACCCTCACGGTCGACGTGGCGGCGGCCGGTGGCTCCAACTGGGCCGGCTTCGTGCCGAAGTTGGCCCGCGTGGACGTCATCCAGGGCGATGTCACCGGCCCGGTCGCGGACCGGGACACCTTCTCGGCGCCCACGGCCAAGGTCGTCAGGTCGTACGACGTGAACCGGTCCACCGGCAGGGTCCGGCTCACCTACGACCTCGGGTGTGTCGACCGTCCGGTGTACGTCCGGCTGCGCGGCAGCGACGGCAACCGGTCCGCCGTCGGCGCGATGGGCGCGCCGGTCGACCCGGCGGGCCCGGCCATCGATGTGGTCGGTGACGCGGACCCCTGGCGCGACCTGTGGTTCTACTCGAACCCGGTGTGGGTGCTCCCTTCGTGACGCCGCCGTACGCCCTCTGGGCCGACACCCCGGTGTCGGCCCTCGGCGCGGCCGATCACCTGCTCCTGGCTCTCGCAGCCGAACTGGCCCTCCCCGAGGGCATGTTCAGCTGCACCCACCTCGTACGCGGCGACCGCCCCCGGGTGGCCCTGTCGTTCACCCTGCCGTCGGAGCCGCTCCTGCGCACCGCCGAGGAGCGGCTCACGGCGCAGGGGTACGAGGTGAGGCGCGGGGTGCCCGACGCGGTGGGTCGGGCGGTGCTCTACCCGGGCGCCGACTCGCTCACCGGCACGCTGACAGTGGGGGAGCTGCTGGCACGGAGCGCGATCGACCGGGTGACGGTACTGGGCACGCCGGGTCAACCACCGTCGGACCAGCGGCTGGTGACGCGTGATCATGTGCGCCCGCACTGGCATGGCGGCCAACTCGTCCTTGCCGCCATGCCCGCCGTCGGCGGCACCCTGGTGCCGTTCGAGGTGCCGGACCCGACACCGTGCTGCGCGGATCACTGAGCGGGGGGTGCCGGCCGCCGCGATCAGGGCACAAGGCAATCCGTCAGGACGAGCACGGGCCGGCCGCGGTGTGGCTGTGCGCTCCAGGAGGAAGGGCAATCCTGACGGGAAAGAAGGGCAGACCCATATCAACGCTTCGTAAAACATGATCAGTTGAAGAGAGCCATGCGATGGTGGCTTCTCCGCCTGTCGCTGCGGAGATGTCGACACGTCGCAAACGGAGTGTTCCATGCAGAAAGTCATCGACCACATCGAAGAACATCGGAAAACGTACGAGAACCATGCGTTCTTCACTCGCCTGCTCACCGACGAATCGCTCCCCGGAGAAAGGCGTCTGGCGTGGGGGCCCAGCGTGGTTCCCTTCATCATGGGCTACTCCGACCTGAACAAGTACGTCTTCCGTAAAGATGAAGGCAGTGCCCGGCCCGATCAGCTGCAGGCTCTTCTGAACGCGCACACCTACGAAGAGGACTTCCACTGGCAGTGGATGCTGACCGACCTGGAGAAGCTGGGGGCCGACAGCAGCATGCCTCTGTCGGACGCCGCGCGGGTTCTGTGGAGCGCGGACTTCAGTCACTCGCGACGTCTCTGCCTGGAACTGGCCGCGCTCGCCGCAGGCGCCCCCACGTACGCCGTTTTCGCGATGGTCGAGTCCATCGAGGCCGTCTCCATCACGATCTTCACCCACTGCCGGGGAATCGCCCTGCAGGACGGTCGCGAATGTGAGTTTTTCGGCACCAAGCACTATCTGGCGGAGGCGTCGCACAGCATTAAATCGCCCGAGGTGGAAGAGAAAAGCCTGCCGTCCCTCGACGACTCACAGCGCGAGGAAGCCAAGCGGGTGGTGGACCGCACGTTCTCGCTCTTCGACAACTGGTCCGACTCGCTCCTGCGGTTCGCTCTCGAAGGCGGGGACCACGAGCGCACGTACGAGAGGGTGATCCAGGAGAGCAAGGACCTGCTGCCGGAGGCCGAGGCAGCGGCCGCTGCCGCCTTCTAGCCTCGATCGCTGCAGGCCAACTGCAGGGCCCCCGGGGAGAGTCACGTTCGCCCGGTTGAGTAGATGACGCCGTGCCGGCCCTGGGCGCAAGGCAAGCACGGTCCCTTGGGATCATGGAGTTCTCTACGCTTCACGATCTGCAGGGTTGCCGTGCTCGCTGTTTCACGACGCTGCTCGCGGTGGGCACACCTCAGCCGGTTCCGCCGGCTGAAGCGCTGCCGAGGCAGCGCCCCCGCGTACGCCGGACGCGGGCGCCGTGCCTCCTATCCGTTCACCCCCGTGTAGTGCCCCAGGCTCCAACGCCACAGCAGCCGCGCCCCCAGGAACGCCACCAGCCCCAGCAGCGGCGAGGCCGCCGCCAGCCAGTACGGCACTCCCGTGTCGTGGCCGTGGCCGGTCAGTACCGCCGCCGGGAAGTACGCGACGAACGCGAGCGGCAGGCCGAAGGTGAGGAACCCGCTCACCGCCCTCGGCAGCACGTTGAGCGGATAGCTGCCGAACGTGCCGAGCAGTTCCTCCAGCCAGCGCCCCCAGTAGTCGGCGGCGGGGAAGCGCAGCGAGGCGCAGGCCACCGCCGTGAACAGGGCCGCCTCCAGGAGCACTCCCCCGAGGACACAGACCACGAGGTACGTGACACGGCCCGCCGTCCAGTCCAGGTCGCTGCGGGAGAGCGCGCCGGCCATCAGGCCCGCGGCCACCGTCAGGTCGCCGATGGCGTTGGTGGGGAAGACGGACAGCTGGACCTGGCGGAACACCGGCATCGGACGGACCAGATAAGTGTCGATCATCCCCTCCTGGATGATCCGGCCGATGCCGTGCATCCGCCCGAGGAACAGGACGAAGATGCCGTGCGCCAGCATCCGGGTCGCCGGGATCAGCAGCACCTCCGAGCTGTCCCAGCCGCCCATCCCGGCGAACCGGGTCAACAGCACCGTCGCGAACACGATCACCGACACCTGCCAGACGGCGCCGATGGCGATCATCATCAGGAACTCGGAGCGGTACTCCAGCTGGGCACGGAAGTTGAGGCGCGTGATGCGCCACGCGATACGTACGCCGTTCACGGATCAGCCTCCCTGGGAGACGACTCGGAGGGCGGCCCGCCGCCACAGGAACCGGGTGAACAGGGCCAGTACGAGGATCCAGCCGGCCTGGACGGAGAGCTGGAAGGCGGCGTCGGAGAGCGGGACGCGCCCCACGTACAGCGACAGCGGCACGCTCAGTGTGGCCTGGAAGGGCAGGAAGGAGCTGAGGGTGATGAACCAGTCGGGGAAGAACCACAGCGGTGCGTACACCCCGGACAGCAGGTTCTGCGCGAAGATCAAGATGAGCATCGCGGCGCCGTTGCGCAGCGTCCAGAAGCACAGCTGGTCGATGACGAGCATGACGTAGTACAGGACCAGTTGGCCGAGCAGCAGACTGAGCGCGAACACCCCGGCCACGGCGGCCGATTCGGGCGGCTGGACCACCCCGACGGCCAGACAGAGCGCGAACCCGGCCAGCGCCCACGCGAACCCGTACAACTGCTCGCCCAGCGCCCGCAGCGCGTAGTAGCGCTGGGGCGGCAGCGGGCGCAGGTACCAGTACACGATCGTGCCGAAGTGCATGTGCTGGAGCACGGTGTCCCGGCCCGCGTACTGGTCCAACTCCCGCAGCCGGGAGGCGAGTACGGCCATGACGGCGTACGTCACCGCCTGCTCGCGGGTGAGGCCGGCCGTCGTACCGCTCTGCTGGTACAGGCCGTTCCACAGGGACGCGACCAGGACCACCTGGACGGTCAGCCTGACCAGGGCGGCGGTCATCCGGGGCGGGGCGTGCAGCTCACCCAGAGGGGTGACCCTGGCGGACCGCCAGGCATGCAGGACGGCCATGTCAGACGCCCCCGTACGATTCGGGCACCTCGGCCTGGACGTAGGCGGCGCGCATCACGTCCTCCAGGTCGGCCTCGTCGAGGGCGATGTCCGTCACCTCGTACCGCTCGATGACCCGCTTGAGCGCCTGGTGGACCGTGGGTGCGGCCGGGCCGTCGGGGCCGAAGACCACCTGGGGGCCCTCGTGGCGCAGCAGCGCGATGCCGGGGAGTGCCTCGACCTCCGTGTGCGGGTCCGCCAGTGTGGCCCGGACCTGCCAGGTGGAGCCGAACCTCTTCTTGATCTCGTCCAGCGTGCCGTCCAGCACGAGCCGGCCGTGGTTGACGAGGACGACCCGCTCCGCGAGCCGCTCGACCTCCGTCATGTCGTGGGTGGTCAGCAGCACGGTCCGGCCGCGCTCCTCGACCTGGTGGCGCAGGAACTCCCGCACCTGTTCCTTGACCACCACGTCCATCCCGATGGTCGGCTCGTCGAGGAACACGACCCGCGGGTCGTGCAGCAGGGCCGCGGCCAGGTCGCAGCGTACCCGCTGGCCCAGCGACAGATGCCGTACGCGGGTGTCCCAGAACGTGGACAGTTCCAGCAGGTCGTCGAACTCCCGCAGCCGTACGGCGTGTTCGGCCTTGGGTATCTCGTAGATGTCCCGCAGGATCGAGAACGACTCGCGCACCGGCAGATCCCACCAGAGCTGGGTGCGCTGGCCGAACACCGCCCCGATGTTGCGGGCGTTGCGCTCGCGCTCCAGGTAGGGCACCACCCCGGCGACGCGTGCCTCGCCGGACGTGGGCGTGAGGATGCCGGTGAGCATCTTGATGGTCGTCGACTTGCCGGCCCCGTTCGGCCCGAGCAGGGCCAGGAGTTCGCCCGGCGCCACCTCGAAGGAGATGTCGGAGACGGCGTGTTTCGCGACCCGCTCCGGATTGACGAGAGACCTGAGCGCGCCCGTGAATCCGGGCCGGCGCACGGTGGTGTGGAAGGTGCGGGACAGACCGCTGACCTCGATGGAGCCACTCACGCGGAAAACCTCCGGGGGTGCCTGGAACACATGAGCACGGCCGTCCGGCGGTGCAGCCGGACGGCCGTGGTTACCGGTAACAGTGTCAGGCGTCCAGTGCCGAGAACACAAAGGAGAATTCAGCGGGCTGTACGCGCAGCAGGTACTGCGCGAGCGTGCCCGGCCCGCACGACTGCGAGCCGATTCCCTGCTGCCCGTGGTCGAGGTTTACCCACACGGTGTCGCCGGGTGTCAGGTCGGTGAGGTGGCCGGCCGCGTCGAGCTGTTCGCTGGTCCAGCGGCGGGCCGTGAACCAGAACTCCGGGTCGCCGTCGACCCGCAGCCCGCCGAGCTCCGCCCAGCGGACGTCGGCGCGGGCGCCGTTCTCCTGGGGGCGGACGTAGGGAGTCTGGAGGTCGTCGACCGTGGACTCCCAACGGCCCAGCATGGAGGCCGACCTGGTGTCGGGGTAGCCCTCGCCCGGGCCACCGCCGAACCAGGTCACCCGGTCCGCGCCCGACAGGCCCAGACGGATCCCGAGCCTCGGCAGGGGCAGCGTCCAGTCGCCCTCCGGGACGACGGACACGGTCAGCTTCAGCTTGTCGCCGTCGGACGTCCAGCGGTACACCGTGTTCAGGCCCACCTCGGCGGCGGCGGGTGCCACCCGGGTCCGTACGGTCAGCGAGTCCTCGGTCAACTCGACGGCGTCCAGGCGGTGTTGCATCCGGTGCAGGCCCAACTGCCGCCAGAGCATGCCGTAGCGCTCGTCCGGCTGCCAGGCGGCGCCGTCGTCGTTGTCGGTGGGCGCCCGCCATACGTCCAGCCGCAGCCCCTGGACCTCACGGCCGCCGATCGACCTCGGCGCACCCGTGCGGGCGTCGAAGGAGCCCGGGCCGAAGGTGATGACCCCGTCGGCCAGGACAGGCGCGGCCGAGGTGGCGACCGTCGGCAACGGGCGTGCGGCCACCGGGAGTTGACCCCAGGCCACCTGGTGTCCCTGCGCCCCCCAGGCCGAGTCCTCGGCCAGCAGCGCCCGTACCGTCCACTGCGACTCCGCACCGCCCAGCGCGTCGGCGGGCGGCTCGGGCAGCTTCAGGTCCGCCGACTCGCCGGGGGCCAGGGACGCGGGCACCGCCAGGGTGCCGGTCTCCACCGCCTTGCCGTCGACGTCGTACGACCACTGGAAGGTGAGCGCGGACAGGTCGGCGAAGTCGTACGCGTTGGTCACGCGCACGGTGCCGGCCGTGCCGTCGCCCCCGATCCGGACCGGCTCGATGACCTTCTTGAACTCGACCAGTCCGGGGGAGGGCGTCCGGTCCGGGAAGATCAGCCCGTCACAGACGAAGTTGCCGTCGTGCAGCTCCTCGCCGAAGTCGCCGCCGTACGCGTAGCCGAACCGCTCGTCCTTGACGCCGTGGTCGATCCACTCCCAGATGAAGCCGCCCTGGGTGCGGTCGTGGGCCTCGAAGATCCGCTGGTAGTCGGCGATGCCGCCGGGGCCGTTGCCCATGGCGTGGCCGTACTCGCACTGGATGAAGGGGAGTTGGCGGCGCTTCTGCGTGCCGCCGTCCAGGCCCAGGCCGATACGCTCGGTCTCCGCGTGGTCGGCGTACATGCGGGAGTACATGTCCGTGTCGCGGCAGTCCCAGTCGCCCTCGTAGTGCACGAGCCGGGAGCTGTCGCGGCCGTGGATCCACTCGGCCATGGCGGTCAGCCCGCGCCCGGTGCCTGCCTCGTTGCCCAGCGACCAGATGACGACCGACGGGTGGTTCTTGTCGCGCTCGACCATCCGGGAGGCGCGGTCCAGGAGGGCCGGGGTCCAGCGGTCGTCGTCGACGGGGTTGTCGCGCCAGTTCTGTTCGTGGAAGCCGTGGGTCTCCAGGTCGCACTCGTCGATGACCCACAGGCCGTACTCGTCGCACAGGTCGAGGAAGGCCGGGTGGGGCGGGTAGTGCGAGGTGCGGACGGCGTTCACGTTGTGCCGCTTCATCAGCAGCACGTCGGCCCGCATGGTCTCCAGGTCGAGTGAGCGGCCCTTCTCGGGGTGCCACTCGTGCCGGTTGACGCCCTTGAAGAGGACGGCCTTTCCGTTGACCTTGATGAGTCCGTCGGCCAGTTCGACGGTACGGAAGCCGATCCGCAACGGCACCCGCTCACCGGCCGTGACCAGCACACCGTCGTACAGGCGGGGTGTCTCGGCGGTCCACGGCTCGACCGGGACCGTCACCGGCTCGCCGGTCCTGACATCGATGTCCAACTCGGGGACGGTGACCCGCCCGTCGACGTCGGACTCGACGCGGAGCGTGCCCTCACCGGTGGTGTGGTCGTACGAGGAGTGTGTGAAGAAGTCGAGGACGCTGCCCGCCGGGCGGTGCAGCAGCGTCACGTCACGGAAGATGCCCGGCAGCCACCACTGGTCCTGGTCCTCCAGGTAGGAGCCCGCCGACCACTGGTGGACCCGGACGGCGAGGACGTTGCCGCCGGGCTTCAGCAGACGGCCGACGGCGAACTCGTGCGCCAGCCGCGAGCCCTTGAACTCACCGATGTCCGTGCCGTTCAGCCACACCCGGGCACACGACTCGACCCCGTCGAAACGGAGCACCGCCCCGCCGTCCGACAGGTCTGGCCAGTCGGACGGCAGGTCGAAGACGTGCAGGTGGTCGCCGGTCGGGTTCTCGGTCGGAACCCGCGGCGGGTCCACCGGGAAGGGGTAGCGGACGTTGGTGTAGATCGGCGAACCGAACTTTCCGTCGCCCTGGAGCACCCAGTGGCCGGGGACCGTCACCTCGGCCCAGTCCCCGGCGTCGTATCCCGGCTCGGCGAACGAGTCGTCCGCTCCGTCGGCGGTCGACGACAGCCGGAAACTCCAGCTGCCGTTCAGGGACAGCGATCCGGCGTCCGAGGACGCGTACCAGGCGCGGGGCGGAAGTGCCCCGCTGCCGGGTGAGACGTCCTCGACGTAGTCGGTCGCCGTCGATGGGGACTCTGCCGTGGTGCGGAGGGACATCGGTCTCCTGGAGTGAGGTGTAGGTGTCAGCCCTTGGTTTCAGCCCTTGATTCCGGTCTGCGCGATCCCCTGCACCAGCCAGCGCTGGAGGAAGAGGAACACGAACACCAAGGGAAGGATGGAGATGGCGGTTGCCATGAAGATCAGATGGAAGTTTACGGTCTGGTTGGTCATGAAGGAGGAGAGCGCGATCTGTACGGTCCATGAACTCGGGTCCTGGCCGATGACCAGCGGCCACAGGAAGGCGTTCCAGGCGCTGATGAACGTGATCGTGGCGATCGCCGCGAAGAAGTTCAGCGAGTTGGGTACGACGACCTTCCAGTACGCGCCCCAGTAGCCGAGCCCGTCCACGCGTGCCGCCTCCTCCAGCTCCTTCGGGAACCCGAGGAAGTACTGCCGGAAAAGGAAGCAGGTGAAACCACTGAAGAGACCGGGAATGATCAGACCGCGGTAGGTGTCCACCCAGCCGAGCGACGAGACCAGCACGAAGCTCGGGACGAATGTGACGGCTGTCGGGATCATCAGGGTCGCCAGCACGGCGTAGAAGACCTTGTTGGCGTGCTTGTACGGGATACGGGCGAGGCCGTATCCCGCGAGGGAGCACACCAGCAGAGTGCCGAGGGTGGTCAGGACGGCGACGACCAGTGAGTTCCACAGGGAGCGGCCGTACTCGACCGTCGGGTCGGAGAACAGCTCGGAGATGTTGCCCCACTGGAAGGACGGGAGCAGCTTCCAGTTCTCGCCCGTGATCTCCAGATCCGTGGAGAGGGAGTTGCGGAGGATCAGGTAGAAGGGGATCAGGAAGAGCAGGGCGGCGACGCCGACGGCGAAGTACAACCCCGCGTTGCCGAGGACGCCCCGGCCCTTCCCGCGCTGCTTGCGAACCTGAGGTGCGGTGGTGGTCACTTGGCCTCCTCCCCTCTTCCGAAGCCCATGAACTTGCCCTGTATTAGCGTGACGAGACAGATGAGCAGCGACAGGATGACCGCGCCCGCGCTGCCGGCGCCGTAGTCCTGACTGTTGCCGAGGGCCGCCTTGTAGAGCTCCATGAGCGGTGTCTGGGCCCAGGTCGCCTTGGTCCCGATGATGTTGAAGAACTCGTCGAACGCCTGGTAGGCGGCGATGAGCAGCAGGAGGACCACCGCTGTCGAGGTGGCACGCAGCTGAGGCAGCGTGATGTACCGGAAGGTCTGCCAACCCGGCTTGGCACCGTCGATGGCGGCGGCCTCGTACAGCTCTGCGGGGATGTTCTGCAGCGCCGCCAGGAACAGGATCATGTAGAACCCGGACTGGATCCACAGCCGCAGGCTCACGATGACCACCCAGTACCAGGGCGGGCTCGGGTTCGCCAGATAGGCGATGTTCTCCACGCCGAACCAGCTCAGGACCGTGTTCATCAGGCCGAAGCGGACGCCGCTGAAGATGGACATCTTCCAGATCAGCGCGGCGGCGACGTAGGAGACCGCGGTCGGCAGGAAGAACACCGACCGGAAGAACGCCCGCATGAACCGCAGCCGGTGCACCAGCAGCGCCAGTCCGAGCGACAGCGCCCAGGTGGTCGGCACGATGAACGCGGCGAACACGGAGAACGTCAGCAGCGAGTCGGGGAAGTCGCTGTTGGTGAGGATCTGCTTGTAGTTGTCGAGGCCGACGAAGTTGCTCGGCGTGACGGTGTACCGCGCGTCGAAGAAGCTGAGCCAGATGCTCCAGCCGATCGGCACGAAGACGAAGATCACCAGGCCGATGAGGAACGGTCCGGTGAAGAGCCAGAAGTTGAGGGTGGCGTTGCCCCGCAGGCCCCGCCGCGGCCGAGCCTGGGAGGCTTCGGCCGGGGCGGGCTGGGCGACCCCGCGTGTGGTGGTCGTCGACATGGCGTGGTCTTCCCGGCGGCCTATCCGAACAGCTTCTTGAGTTCGACTTCGACCTTCTTGTCGCAGGTGTCGAGCGCCTTCTCCGGGTCGCCGTCCTTGCGGATGGAGGACGCGATCACCTCGGCGAACGCGGTCTGCATGGTCTGGTCGTACGCGATGTTGTCGAAGTGGCCGAAGTCGGTGAAGAGCTTCACGGCCTCAGCGGGCAGGCCCGACTTGAGCTTCGTGGCCGAGTTGGCGATCGACGTGCGCGGCGGGATGTGGAAGCCGTACGACAGCGCCCAGTCCTCCTGGTACTCCTTCTGGTCGATCCACAGCCACTTGACGTACTCCTTGGCCGCGTCGAGGTTCTTGCTCTTGGCGTTGACGAACATCGACCAGCCGCCGTTGTAGACCGACTGCTTGCCGCTGCTGCCGATCTTCGGGAAGGGGAAGATGCCGAGGTCGTCGCCGAGCGCCGCCTGCATGGCCGGCATGGACCACATGCCGCCCCACTGGATGGCACACAGGCCCTGGTTGAGCGAGGACGGGTCCCAGAAGTTGGTGGGTGCGTCGAGGAGCAGGCTGCCGCTCGTGAAGAGCTTGCGGAGCTGCTTGAGGCCCTCGACGACGCCGTCCGTGTGGTAGGCGATCTTGTTGTTCGCGTCGATGGTGTCCGCGCCGGCCGAGAAGATGATGACGTTCTGGATCGCGGTGAGGTCGTTGCCGAGGAAAACGCCCTTGACCTTGCTGGTCGTGAGCTTGGCGGCGGCCTCGACCAACTCCTCGAGTGTGGTGGGAACGTCCACCTTGGCCTGCTCCAGCATCGACTTGCGGTAGTAGAAGAACTGCGGGTCGTCGATCATCCGGATCCCGTAGACCTTGCCGTCGACCGTGTGCGACTTGATGTCGTTCGGGTTGAAGTCGTCCTTGACCGGGTCGATGAGGTCGCTCAGGTCGGCCACCTGGCCGCTCTTGACCATCTGCAGCTGCGGGTGGAACTCGAAGACGTCGGGCGCCTGCTTGGTGAGCAGCGACGAGAAGAGCTTGGACTCGAAGTTGTCGCCGGTGATCCAGCGCGTGGTGACGTCGGCGCCCTTGTAGGCCTTGGCGTACTTCTTGATGGCCTGCTCGGTGCCCGCCTCGCCGTACGCGTGGAAGTACTGGACGAGCGAGTCGCCCGACCCGCCGCCGCTGCTGCGGCCGGTGTTGCCGCCGCACGCTGTCAGTCCGCCGGCGGCGGCCAGGCCCATGGCGGCCCGCAGAACGTTCCGGCGGTCCCAGTTGCTGTTGCTCAATGCCGACATGTGACGTCCTTGTCTCGAGTACGGCCGCGGCTCTGTCGCTTCAGCGCCAGATGGCTCAAATGAGGTTGCGGAGGCGGACGTTAACCTTCGGCTAAGGCTTCGGCAAGGGGTTGGACGAAGCCCGTTCGAAACGTTGCGGAGTGTTCGGCCGGTCGGACATGACGGAGTGGCGGACCGCCTCAACGGCGTTCCGCACAGGGATGGTTGGGGTTGGTCCGGACCTATTTCAGCGGCATCGAGCCACCCCGCCGGGCGGTCGACGACCGCTGGGTGACCGCGGACAGGGCGCCTTCCAGCGCGAAGGTCGCCGCGCCCAGGCACACCGGGTCCCCGGGGATGGGCGAGAGGACGATCTCGGTGGCCGCCAGGGGCCGTTTCAGCGCGTGTCGGGCCACCGCCTCGCGCACCTCGGTGACCAGCGGCTCGCCGAGCGTGGCCGCGACCCAGCTGCTCAGCACGACGATCTCGGGGTTGAGCAGGTTGACCAGGTCGGAGATGCTCGCGCCCAGATAGCGGGCCATGTCCCGGACCACCTTCACGGCCACCGGATCACCGGAGGCGACCCCGCGGGCCAGCGCGTCGACGGTCGCCGTCTGGTCGTCGGGACGCAGCAGCGAGCCGCCCGGGTCCAACTCCTCCAGGTTCAGCATGATTCCCGGCGCGCCCACATATGTCTCGACGCACCCGTGGTTGCCGCAGTGGCAGGGCCGCCCGTCCAGGACGAGCGTCGTGTGCCCCCACTCCCCGGCGCTGTTGCTGACCCCCCGGTGCACCGCGCCGCCGATCACCAGTCCGGCGCCGACACCCGTGCCGAGGTTCACCACGACAGCGTTGCCGTGCCCCCGTACGGCCCCGAACCACAGCTCGGCCACGGCGCAGGCGCGCAGCGGGTTGTCGAGGTACAGCGGATAGGCGATGTGCTCGGTGAGCAGGTCGAGGAGGGGGACGTCGTGCCAGTCCCAGTTCGGCGCGTACTCGGCGATGCCGGTGACCCGGTCCACCTGTCCCGGCACGCTCACCCCGACGCCGAGGACCCGGGCGCCCTCGATGCCGGCCTGCGCGACCACGGAGCCGACGGCCGTGGTGACGTGCCCGACCACCTGCTCGGGGCGGCTCTCGCCGGGGCGCATGTGCTCGGCGGCGCGGGCCAGGACGTTCAGCCCCAGGTCGAACAGCTCGACCCGGACGTACGTCTCCGCGATGTCGACGCCGATGAGGGCGCCGCCCGTCTCGTTGACCGCCACGAGCCCCCTGGGGCGTCCGCCCGCCGAGTCCTCGAAGCCGACCTCGGTCAGCATCCGCAGCTCGATCAGTTCCCCGACGAGCGTGGCCACCGTCGCCAGGCTCAGCCCGGTGGCGGCGGCCAGCTCCTGCCGGGAGGTGGGCGACTGGGCGATGATCTGGCGCAGCACCTCGTAGCGGTTCGCGGTGCGGATGTCACGCGATGTGCGCTTCACCACCGGGCATGCCCCCTCGCCGTGCAGACCTCAGTGCAGACAGCCCGGGGCACGACGGCACCGGCGCGGCGCAAGGCTATGGGCAGCGGGGGAGGTTCGACAAGGGGTTAGGAAAGGGGCTGAATAAAGTCCCGGCGCACTCGACCGCGCACCCGGCGCGAGGTCAGCCGCCGAGCGCCTCCCGTACGAACGCGTTCGTGAACTTCGCCGAGGGGTCGAGGAACGCCCCCAGCGCCCCGAAGTCCGCCAGCTTCGGATACCGTCCGCGCACCACCTCCGCCGCCAAGGTGAACACCTTCCCCCAGTGCGGACGCGGCCCGAACGGGTTCAGCGCGGCCTCGACCCGCCGCACCACGGGCAGCACCGCCTCGGTGTCCGCCACCCAGGTGAAGTGGAACGCCACGCTGTCCCGCCCGTACGTCGGGCTCAGCCACTGGGTGTCGGCGGCGATCGTCCGGACCTCGCACACCTGGAGCACCGGAGCGACGATCTCCCGGATCGCGTCGAGCGACCGCAGCGCGTCCAGGGCGTACGGGCGCGGCAGCAGGTACTCCGACTGGAGCTCCTCGCCGCTGCTCGGCGTGAACTCCGCCCGGAAGTGCGGGAGCCGCTCGTGCCAGGGCCCCGGCACACCGAACTGCTCCGTGCAGTTCACGGCCGGCATCCCCGGCACCGGGTGCATCGCCTCGGTGGCGGGAGCGGCCCACGGGAAGTCCGGCGGTGCCTGGTCGGTACGCCGCTTCAGCCACACCTGCCGGAAGCCCGGCGCCCGCCAGTCGGTGAACAGGCTCACGCTGTACGCGGCGCCCGCCACCGCCTCGAAGTCCAGCCCGTCCAGGGGCAGTTCGGTGAACACGTACTGCTCGACCTCGAAGTCCGCCTCCAGGTCGAGGGTGAGGGCCGTGACGACGCCCAGCGCGCCGAGCGCGGTGACCGCTCCCTCGAACCGGTCCTCGCCCCGTGCGATCGTCACCGTCGAGCCGTCCGCCGTGACCAGTTCGACCGCGCGCACCGCGGCGGCCAGCGAACCGTTGTCCACGCCCGAACCGTGCGTACCGGTCGCCACCGACCCCGCCACCGAGATGTGCGGCAGGGACGCCATGTTGTGCAGCGCGAGTCCGCGCCCGTGGACCGCCCTGGCCAGCTCCGCGTACCGGACCCCGCCCCCGACCCGGACCGTACGGGCCGCCGTGTCGACGTCGATCTCCTGGGGCAGCCCGGCCAGGGAGAGCAGGATGCCGTCGGCGCCCGGCTCGGCGATGTCGTTGAAGGAGTGTCCGCTGCCCAGTACCCGCACCCCGGCGCTCCGGGTCACGAGCGCCCGCAGGGCGTCCAGGGAGCGCGGTCGGTGCAGCTCCGTGGGCGTGTAGATGATGTTGCCCGCCCAGTTGGTCAGCGTCTCGGCCATCGGGTCCGTCCCTCCGCTCAGGTGCGACGACCTTCTCACGCAGGGGGATGTGACATGCCCGAGGGGCCCCGCGACCACGGACCCGCAGGCGGGGGCATACCGTGAGGAGTCGAACGCCGGAGTACCGCCGGAGCTGGAGGAGACACGGGATGGGCAGCCGCACCGCGCTGGTCGAGGATCTGATGGAGCGCTTTCCGCACGTACCGCGGGAAGCCGTCTTCAAAGAGGACCTGCTCAGGGGTGGTGTGGCCTTCGATCCGTCCGCGCTCAGCGACAACGAGAGCGGTGACGTCAAGCCGAAGTCGTACTTCATCTTCTCCTTCGACCACGGGACCCTTCCCGAGCTGGGCGAGGCCGCGCTGCGCCGCCCGCCGGAGGAGATCATCCTCACCGGCGGCCCCTACGACCTGCGCCGGACCGTCGTCTCGGTGCGCGTGAACCCCGCCTCGCCCTACCGGGTGGCGTCCGACGAGGACGGCGTCCTCGGCCTCTACCTCGACGGGAAGCGGATCTCCGACGTCGGCGTGCCGCCCATGCCGGAGTACTACCGCCACACCCTTTCCAACGGGAAGTCCGTCATGGAGGTCGCCCCGACCATCCAGTGGGGCTATCTGATCTACCTGACCGTCTTCCGGGTCTGCCAGTACTTCGGCGCCAAGGAGGAGTGCCAGTACTGCGACATCAACCACAACTGGCGCCAGCACAAGGCGGCCGGCCGGCCCTACACGGGCGTCAAGGACGTCGACGAGGTCCTGGAAGCCCTGGAGATCATCGACCGCTACGACACGGCGAAGGCATCCACCGCCTACACCCTCACCGGCGGCGCGATCACCTCGAAGCTCCAGGGCCGCGACGAGGCCGACTTCTACGGCATGTACGCGAAGGCCATCGAGGAGCACTTCCCGGGCCGCTGGATCGGCAAGGTCGTCGCACAGGCCCTGCCGAAGGACGACGTACAGCGCTTCAAGGACTACGGCGTGCAGATCTACCACCCCAACTACGAGGTGTGGGACCGCAAGCTCTTCGAGCTGTACTGCCCCGGCAAGGAGCGCTACGTGGGCCGCGACGAGTGGCACCGGCGCATCCTCGACTCGGCGGACGTCTTCGGCGCGCGCAACGTCATCCCGAACTTCGTGGCCGGTGTGGAGATGGCCGCCCCGTCCGGGTTCACGACGGTCGACGAGGCCATCGCCTCCACCACCGAGGGCCTGCGCTTCTTCATGTCGCACGGCATCACGCCCCGCTTCACCACCTGGTGCCCCGAGCCCACCACCCCGCTCGGCAAGGCCAACCCCCAGGGCGCGCCGCTGGAGTACCACATCCGCCTGCTGGAGGCCTACCGCGCCACGATGGACGAGTTCGGCCTCGCCTCGCCCCCCGGCTACGGCGAGCCCGGTCCCGGCCGCGCCGTGTTCTCCGTCAGCTCCTTCATGGACAGCCTGCCGGCCCGGGAGCCCGCGTCGAAGACGTGAGCCGAGGGACCGGGAAGAGCCGTGAAGGACCGAGAACAGCCGAGAAGGGCTGAGAACAACTGAACGGAACGGCGTCGCGGCCCGTATGGGGGCTTGAGAATCCGCACGTCGTTCCGCTCACCTCACGACCCCCGTACGGCGAGCCGCGTTGACATGTGCCGACATGTGAATACGTCGCTTGTCAGTTGTGCGGGAGACGTGAAAAGCTCGGGGCTCCGTTCTGGAAAACGTTCCCCAACTGCCCCGTTTCTGGGGGTAGTTGACGTTTCATCTTGACCTTGACGTTGGCGTGTGCAAGCCGTTGATGCTGGAGTCCCCCCATATGCCAGATCTGCCGACCCCTCAGGACGCCGCCGAAGCAGCGCTGTTCTCCGAGTGCTGGGACGCGGTCCTCTCGTACGCCGACCTGTGCACGTCCGGCGCGTCCGCCGGCACCGAACTGGCCGCCGAGGCGTTCAGGCACGGTATCCACGCGGCCCGGGCCGCCGACTTCGGCGCCCGCAACACCGGTCGCCGCATACCCCGCCTGCCCTGGATACCCCTGCTGCTCGCGGCGGTTCGCAGCACCGCCACGTCCTGGGAGGAGACCGGGCAGGGCAACCATCTCGACCCCGACCTGCGGCTGTGGCTCAACTCCGACAAGGCCGCCCGGTATGTGGGCCCCCCGTTGCGCCGTCCGCTGGCCCTGCGCGCCCTGCGCGACATGCAGGAACCGGACGCCGCCCTGCTCTGGCTGGCCGAGGTGGAGGCGCTGCCGCTGGCCCAGGTGGCCCGCCGGCTCGGCCTCGACCCGGACAGCGCCGCCGAGGAACTCGCCCAGGTACGCGTCCTGTTCAGGGACCGTTGCCAGCGCAACCTCCTCGACACCCCGATGAGCCCCGACTGCCGCCGCTTCGCCCGGCTGCTCGACGCGGTCACCCGCTCGCAGGGCGCCGAGGTCCCCGAGGACCTCTCCCGGCACCTCGCGACCTGCGTGGAGTGCGCCGAGGCCGCCGCCTGCCTTCGGTTGTACGGCGGGATCGGCGGGCTGCCGGCCGCGCTCGCCGGCGGCGTCATCGGCTGGGGCGGCCTCGCCTACCTGGAACGGCGCCGCCGCGCGGCCGAGGCGGGCCTGCTCGGCGGGCGCGGCGAGGCGGGCTTCAACACCGGTCTGACCATGGGGGAGTCGCGCCCGCGTATCGGCCGTACGGCGATCCTGGTCGCGGCCGTCATCGTCTCCGGGCTCGCGCTCACGGTCTCCATGATGCCGTTCGACGGCTCCGGCGACGACGCCGCGCGGCGCGGTGTGACCGACGGCAAGCCCGTGATGGACCCGGCGTCCGTCCTGCCGTCCGGCCTCACCGTCCCGGCGGGTGCCACCCCGTCCGCGATTCCCCGGAAGTCCGACCCGGCCGCGTCCCCGACGCGGTCCGACGACCCCGACAACTCCGACACCGAACCCCAGGGCACGGCCACGGCCACCGCGGGGAGCGAGACCCCGAAGCCGAGTCCCGACGAGAGCGAAGCGGCCTCCTGCGAGGTCGAGTACGACCTGGTCAACGAGTGGCCCGACGGCTTCCAGGCCACCATCAGGGTCACCACCGCGAAGGCCGTCGACGGCTGGCGCATCGCCTGGAGCTTCCGCGACGGCCAGCAGGTCGGCCAGATGTGGGACGCGAGCTTCACCCAGGACGGCGCCCGCGTCACGGCCACGGCCGCCGACTACAACAGGTCCGTCGCGGCCGACGGCACGGTCTCCTTCGGCTTCCTCGCCAGCTGGCAGGGCAGCAACAAGGACCCGTTCGACTTCACCCTGAACGGCAGCCGCTGCACGACCTGACCCGCTCGCACCCGGCCCCGGGCCGGCCACACCCGGCGGTGACGCCGCGGGCGTGGCCGGCCCGTTCGCGATGCGGGCCGGGCCAGGTCAGATCACCTCGGTCTCGCTCCGGTCCGCCCGCTCCCAGAGCGTGTGGAAGCGGCCCTCACGGTCGGTACGACGGTAGGTGTGGGCGCCGAAGTAGTCACGCTGGCCCTGGGTGAGGGCAGCCGGGAGGCGCTCGGTGCGCAGGGTGTCGTAGTACGACAGGGCGGCGGAGAAGGCCGGGACCGGAACCCCGTGCCGGGCGGCCGAGGCGACGACCTCGCGCCAGGGCACCTGGGCGTCGGCGATCTCGCCCGCGAAGCCCTCCTCGGTGAGCAGGGTGACCCGGCAGGGATCGGTGGCGTAGGCGGCCCGGACCCGGTCGAGGAAGGCGGCCCGGACGATGCAGCCGCCGCGCCAGATCCTCGCTATCGCGCCGAGGTCGATGTCCCAGCCGTACTCCGCGGACGCGTCCAGGATCATCTTCCAGCCCTGGTCGTAGGCGATGAGCTTCGACGCGTACAGGGCGTGCTCGACCAGGCAGGCGAAGCGCTCCGCCTCGTACGCGGTGAGGTCCGGGCCGCTGCCCCCGGGCAGCTCGCGATACGCGGCGCGCAGGGCCCGCTGGCCCGAGGCGGCACGGGCGAAGGTGGCCTGGGCGATGGCGGTGACCGGGGAACCGAGCTCCAGGGCGGTCCGTACGGTCCAGCGGCCGGTGCCCTTCTGCCCGGCGGAGTCGGCCACCACGTCCACGAAGGGTCTGCCCGTGGAGGCGTCGGTGTGGGCGAGCACCTCGGCGGTGATCTCCATCAGGTAGGAGTCGAGGCGCCCCTTGTTCCACTGGCGGAAGATCTCGGCGATCCGCGCCGGCTCGTAGCCGCCGACCTGCCGCAGCAGGTGGTACGCCTCGCCGATCAGCTGCATGTCCGCGTACTCGATGCCGTTGTGCACCATCTTCACGAAGTGCCCGGCGCCGTCCGTGCCGACATGGGTGACACAGGGCTCGCCGTCCACCTTGGCACTGATCGTCTCGAACATCGGCCCGAGCGCGCTGTACGCCGCCACGGAGCCGCCGGGCATGATGCTCGGCCCGTTCAGCGCGCCCTCCTCGCCGCCCGAGACACCCACCCCCACGAAGTGGATACCGAGCCCGCGCAGGGCCAGTTCCCGGCGGCGGGTGTCGGCGAAGTGGGCGTTGCCCCCGTCGATGATCATGTCGCCGGGCTCCAGGAGCGCGGCGAACTCGTCGATCACCGCGTCGGTGGCCGCCCCGGCCTGCACCATGATCATGAGCCGTCGGGGGCGCTCCAGCGCCGCCACGAACTGCTCGGCCGTCTCGGCGGGCACGAAGTCGCCCTCGTGCCCGAAGTCCTCGACCAGCGCCTTGGTCCTGGCGGGGGTCCGGTTGTGGAGGGCCACGGTGTAACCGTGCCGGGCGAAGTTCCGGGCCAGATTGCGGCCCATCACCGCCAGGCCGGTGACGCCGATCTGCGCGGTCGCCTTCATGGTGTGCTCCTTCGCTCGGTGCGGTCTCCCAACCGCCACACTGATCAGTTACGGCTGGTGGGGCCCCAGTTGTTCAGCCGGATATCGGGTGGCGCGCAGACCGGGTGCGCGCCTAGAGTGAAAGAGCTTTCCGTGACGGCCTTCACAAGCCGTTCACGGCCTTTGCCGATCGAGCGAATACGAGGAGGTGTGACCCGATGACTGTCTTTGCGATGGGCGTTGCCCGCATCCAGGAGTTCATCAAGTCCACCTCCGTGGTCACCGGCTGACCTTCCACTTCCTTCGCGCCCAAGTGCGCGTGCCGGGGCCACCCTTGTGAAGGGTCTCCCTTGACTTCGCTTTCGGCTTCATCTGCTTCATCCACATCATCTGCTTCACTTCGTTCCACCTCGTCAGCCGCCTCGTCGGCTTCGTTCCCCGCGCTCGCCGCCTACGGCTGGGACGACGCCTGGGCCGCCGAGTTCGCCCCCTACGCCGCCGAAGGGCTGCTCGTGGGGCGGGTGGTCCGCGTCGACCGCGGCCAGTGCGACGTCGCCACCGCGGACGGTGTGCTGCGCGCCGACACCGCGTTCGTCACCCCGCACGATCCGCTGAAGGTCGTCTGCACGGGCGACTGGGCGGTCGTCGAACCGGTCGGCGATCCCCGATACGTCCGTACGTATCTGCCCCGCCGGAGCGCGTTCGTACGCTCCACCTCGTCCAAGCGTTCCGAGGGCCAGATCCTCGCGGCCAACGTCGACCACGCCGTCATCGCCGTGTCACTGGCCGTGGAACTGGACCTCGGCCGCGTCGAACGGTTCCTGGCGCTGGCCTGGGAATCGGGTGCGCAGCCCCTCGTGGTGCTCACCAAGGCGGACCTCGTACCGGACGCGACGGGCCTCTCGTATCTCGTGGAGGACGTGGAGGCCACCGCCCCCGGGGTGCCGGTCCTCACCGTCAGCTCCACCAGCGGCGACGGCATCGACGTCCTCGCGGCCGTCGTCTCCGGCGGTACGGCCGTGCTGCTCGGGCAGTCCGGCGCGGGCAAGTCGACGCTCGCGAACGCGCTGCTCGGTGTGGACGTCATGGAGGTCCAGGCCACCCGTGACGCCGACGGCAAGGGCCGGCACACCACGACCACCCGCAACCTGCTCGCCCTGCCCGGCGGGGGAGTCCTCATCGACACACCGGGGCTTCGTGGCGTCGGCCTGTGGGACGCCGGCACCGGCGTCGGGCAGGTCTTCGCCGAGATCGAGGAACTGGCCGCCGGCTGCCGCTTCCTGGACTGCGCCCACACGGCAGAGCCCGGGTGCGCGGTACTGGAGGCGGTCGACTCGGGCGCGCTGGCCGTACGGCGCCTCGACAGCTACCGCAAGCTGCTGCGGGAGAACCAGTACATCGTCGCCAAGACCGACGCACGGCTGCGGGCGGAGATCCGCAAGGACTGGAAGAAGAAGGGAGCGGAGGGCAGGGCGGCGATGGAGGCGAAGCGAGGGCGTCAGCGATAGGGGTACGGCGGGGTGGCGGGGGCCTGGGGCGAGCTGCCCCGGACCCCGGCCACGCCGCGGGCGCTGGGCCGGACCGGCTGGAGACGCCGACCGGAGCCGGGGGAGAACGTCGCGTCGGAAAGCCGCCGGCGACACCTCCCCGCATACCCCAGACTGGACGGCGTGACCGACCAGAACACCAGGTACGCCGCCGACGGGGAGCCCGCACCATGACGACACCCATGGCCGCTCCCGCGACCACCTACTGGACCTTCCTCGACGGTCCCCTCGGTCAACTCCTCCTGACCGCCGACGAGTCGGGCGTGCTGACCTCGCTCTCCGTGCCCGGGCAGAAGGGCGGACGCGAGGTCCGGAGTGCCGAGGAGGGCTGGCAGCACGACCCCGGGCCCTTCCGGACGGCGCGGGAACAACTCGCCGCCTACTTCGCCGGTGAACTCACCGAGTTCCGGCTGGAGTCGCGGAGCACCGGAACCGACTTCCGGCAGCGGGTCTGGAACGCCGTCGACGCGGTGCCGTACGGCAGCACCACGACGTACGGCGAGATCGCGGCGCGGATCGGGGCCCCCAGGGCCGCCGTACGGGCCGTCGGCGGTGCGATCGGCGCCAATCCGCTGCTCGTCGTCCGGCCCTGCCACCGGGTGATCGGCGCGGACGGCTCCCTCACGGGGTACGCGGGCGGCCTCGACCGCAAGCGCCGGCTGCTCGGCCTGGAGGGCGTCCCGCTCACCCCGGAACGGTGACGGGCCCCAGTCCTCCGCTAGTCCTCCTCAAGGCCCCAGCTGTGGATCCGCCTCGGGTGGACCCGGATCACCTCGTCGCTGAAGTGCGGGCCCAACTCGTGCGGCCCGGTGAGGAGTTCCGCCTCACCCCGGATGTCCACGCCGCGCACCTTCCAGGGGCGCACGCTCACCACGTCGTCGACGACCAGGGCGACCTTCGGGTTGCTCTCCAGGTTGCGCCACTTCTTGGTGCTGCCCATCGAGTAGCCGCCGATCAGGATCGTCCCGTCGTCCTGCGGGAAGAAGCCGACGGGGTTCGCCTGCGGCTGGCCCCGGGGGTCGACGGTGGCCAGCCGTCCCAGGCGCTGGGTCCGTAGGTAGGCACGCTCGGCCGCGCTGAATTCGGTCATACGGGAAGCCAAACACGACGGTCCCGGCAGGCGCAGCGGAAACCCGGGTGTATGTGCGAACGTACGTGCGTGCCGCCATGGGTGTGACATCGCGGTGGCCCGACCGACCGGCCGGGGAACCATGCGCACATGACCCGCGCGATCATGGTTCGGCACATCCTCGCGGTCCTCGTGACCGCCCTGGCGCTCGCCCCGCCCGCGGCGAGAGCCGACCCGGGGAGCACCCCCGCCCCGCCCCCGGTTCCCCCCTCCTCGCTCTCTCCTTCTCCCCTCCTGGAAACGCCTGTTCCGCGGGTCTGGACCGGGACCTGGGAGGCCGCCGCCTCCGGCACCGTCGCGGCCAGGCCCGACGCCTCCTACCGCAACGTCCTGCATCTCAGCGTCGGCGGCAGCGCGCTGCGCGTCCGACTCACCAACCGGCTCGGCACCCAGCCCCTTCGGCTCGGCGCCGTCACCGTCGCCCTCCAGGAACCCGGCGAACCGAAGAGCCCGGACGCCGTACCCGGCTCGATGCGTACGGCCACCTTCGCGGGTGCCCCCACGGTGACGATCCCGGCGGGTGAGGACCGGGTCACCGACGCCGTGACACTCGCGGTACCGGCCGGTGCCAATCTGCTCGTCACCGTCCACACCCCGGGCGACTCCGGCCCGGCGACCTACCACCGTACGGCCAAGCAGACCAACTTCCTTGCCTCAAAGGGCAATTGGGCCGCCATGACGGACGGCGACGCCTACACCAAGACCCTCAGCTCCTGGTACTACGTCACCGGTGTGGACGTCCTCGACGCACCCGCCGCAGGGAGTGTGGTCGCGCTCGGTGACTCTCTCACCGACGGCGGCGGCACGACCACCGACGCCAACCACCGCTGGCCCGACCGCCTGGCCGACCGGCTCGCCGCTCTGCCTCCGACCCGCCGTCTCGGCGTCCTCAACGCGGGAATCTCCGGCAACCGCGTCCTGCTGGACGGCGTGGGCCCGCGCGCCCTGACCCGGTTCGGCGCCGACGTGCTCTCGCGGACCGGGGTGCGCGCGCTGATCGTGTTCGAGGGCGTCAACGACATCAACGGCACCCCCGAACAGACCGTCCCGAGCGCCTTCAAGGAGGCCTACAAGTCGCTCGTGACCCGCGCCCACGCCCAGGGCATCCGCGTCATCGGTGCCACCATCACGCCGTTCGGCGGCCACGCCCGGTGGAGCGAGGCCCGCGAAACCGTACGCCGGGACGTGAACGCCTTCATCCGCACCGGCGGCATCTTCGACGAGGTCGTCGACTTCGACGCCGTCGTCCGCGACCCGGCGTCCCCGCACCGAATGCGCGCCGCCTACGACTCCGGCGACCACCTCCACTTCAACGACGCGGGTATGCGGGCCATGGCCGACACGATCGATCTGGCCGACCTCAGGAGCCTGTGAGGCGCCCGAGGGCGCCCGAGGCGGGCAGGGCGTCACGGGCCGGTCGGTGTCCGCTGCGGCCGTCGACAACGTGACAGAGGTCCGACGAATCAGCCCCAGAGGGTGGCGCCGATCCACGCCCCCGTGATCAGCAGGCACGTGAAGAGTTCGACGAAGACGCTGGTGCCGCCCGCCCGCATCACCCTCCGTACCGCCGCCACCGCCTCGGCACGCCGGCCGAGGCGCAGCCGCTCGTGGAGATAGGCGCCGCCCACATAGCCGGGGAACGCGCCCAGTACGGGCAGCAGGAAGAAGCCGAGAAGGGCGCCGGCCCCGGCGTACACCGCCATCCGGCGGGTGGCGCCGCCCGCACGCAGCCGACGTGGAGGCAGCTGCCAGCGGATCACCTGGGACAGGAACAGGACGACGGTCGCGCTCACCAGCACCCACCAGGACACCGCCTGCGGATCCTTCATCGCCCACCACAGAACCGCGGCCCACACGAGCCACGACCCCGGCACCCCGGGCACCAGAACTCCGCACAGACCGAACAGCATCACCAGGCCGATCAGCAGGAGATCCCACGCTCCCATCTGACCAGGGTGCCGGAGAACGGGGGAAGCCGCAGGTCAGGGGAGAGGGGGAGCGGGCCCGCCGTCCCGCGGCGCAGGCGGCGCCACGGCCGGTCACAGCGGAACCCAAGGTGGACAGGTCACACTCGGGTCGCGGTGGACCGGCACCGATCACCCCGGCGTCGCCGGGCGGCTCTCCCGTGGGGGGTGGGGCCGCCCGGCGACTTGTTTCGTACGTGCGTTCGACATGTCATCCGACACGCCGTCGAACACGCCGTTCACGACGGAACACCCCGCCGGATTTTCCGGATGCCCGGTTTTCAAGCGGCCCATCCGGTGGACAATTGGGGGCATGAGCCAGCAGGGGGAGAGGTCCACCGGTCACGAGGACGACTGGTGGGGGCAGTTGTACGACGACTCCACCGAGGACACCGGGCCCACGGCCGCGGGCGACTCCCTGGACGACAGGTTCGCCTCGGCGTCGGGAACCGTCGACGCGGTTCCGGAGCGGGACGGCGGGGACGCGGTGTTCGGGCGCGAGACCGTGTCGGGGGATGCCTCTCGTGCCTCCGGGATCCACGAGGCCTCCGGGGCCTACGAGGAGTGGGACGAGCTGGGGGCGGGGGCTCCGCCACGGGTTCCGCCAACGCCGGCGCGGCCCGTGGCCCCTCCGGTCCCGCTGCCGCCGCCGCGCGCCGAGGTCCCCCACGGGCTCCGGGACACGCCTCGGAGCAGTGGTTCCGGGCGGCCCCGCGCTCCCTGGGAACCCCCGCCCGCCATGCCGCCGGGTCCCGCGAGTTTCCCGCCGGGCCCCAAGCCCGCGGGTTTCCGCGACAAGGGGCAGCCGTCGGCGTTCGGCGCCGCGTTCGTGGACGGGGGCGCCGGGACGACGACCGGCGAGAGCGCCCGGGCGTCGGACGCCGAACTGAAGGACGTCGACGTCGTCGACGCCGCCCGGACCACCCCGGCGACCGTTCCCCCGCGCGACGCGATCCCCGACGGTTCCGTCCAGGACGGCTTCCCGGTCGACTCCGCCCCCAGGGACATCTCCGGCCTCACTCTCGACGGGCCTCCGCGCGGCGTCGACCACGTCGGCTCCGGTCCCCCCACCTACGCGCCCGAACCCACCGCCCTTCCGCCCGCCGACCCCGACGACCTGGGGGACCTCGTCGCCGACACCGTGCTCGACGGGGCGCGGTACGGAGCCTGCACGCTCCGGGCGGTCTCCCTGCGCGGGGACTCGGCACGCTTCAGGGGCGAGCCCCGCCGCGACTCGCTCCTCACCGCCCGCTTCGGAGCGGGCGACCACGCGCTCGTCCTCATCGCCATGGCGACCGGCGCCCGTGCCACGCCGGGCGCGCACCGGGCCGCCGCCGAGGCCTGCCAGTGGATCGGGCGCGCGGTGGGGCGCAGCCATGTACGGCTCGCCGAGGATCTCCGTGCCGCCCGGCGCGGTGATCTCAAGTCGGGGCTGCACCGGCTCACCGACCGCAGCCTCGGCAAGCTCCGCGCGAGCGCCGCCGAGCAGGGCATCGAGCCCGAGGAGTACACCGCGGGCCTGCGCTGTCTGCTGCTCCCCGCCGATCCCGAGTGCCGTACGCGCGTCTTCTTCGGCGTCGGCGCGGGCGGACTGTTCCGGCTCCGGGACGGCGAGTGGCAGGACATCGAACCGCGGATCACCGAGATCCCGGCCGGTGAGCCCGTCGTCGGCTTCGGTTCGCCGCCCCACGAGACCCCGGACGGGGACCGGCTCACCATGGACCTCGGGATCACGACACCCCCGAGCCCCTATGAGCCGGCTCCCGAACCGCCCCGCGAACCCTTCCGTTTCCGTGCCTCCGTGGCCCGACCCGGGGACACGCTCCTGCTGTGCACCGGCGGCCTCGCCGATCCGCTGCGGGGCGAGCCCGAGCTGTGCGAGTACCTCACGGGACGGTGGTCGGGCGGCACCCCGCCCGGCCTCGCCGCGTTCCTCGCGGACACCCAGGTGCGGGTCAAGGGATACGCGGACGACCGTACGGCCGCCGCCGTCTGGGAGACGTGACCGGGTGCGACGGGACGTCGGGGAAGGGGCCGCTCAGTCGGTGCGGGGGATCCACTCGCGCATCGAGTACCAGAAGCGGGGCAGCCCCTTGATGCCGCTGGTCCGGAAGGGGCGTCCGGCGTCGTCGATCCGGACGGTGCCGGTGCGGCCCTGGGAGGACCAGTCGAGCTCCAGGTACCAGCGGCAGTCGCAGGTCACCGTCCGGGCGTTGACCAGGAGCACCTCCGGGTCCTGGGCGGAGACGCGGTAGGGGAAGCGGACTGCCGGGATCGGCGTCCCGACGTCACTCCCGGCCACCGAGCGGGCGATGGGCCGGTCCTTGTCGAGGTCGACGGAGAAGGTCCGGGGAGTGATGGAGCCGCCGCAGCCCTGGTCCATGGAGTAGGCGGTGCCCTCGGCGGGATCGTCGCGTCCGACCACCCGGACCCGGAGCGCCTCCAGGACCACGGCCGTCGAGGTCCGCCCCTGCACCGAGATCTCGACGGTGGTGTCGCCTCCGTGCACCGCGTGCTGGCTCGCTGCCCAGGGCGCCGCGTCCTGCGCGGCCGGCGGCGGGGGCACCTGCTCCGGCGACTTGGCGATGACGTAGTCGTGGCCGCAACCGAGCGTCCAGGCCTGGGAGTTCGCGGTCCAGGTGATCGGCGCGGGAGTGGTCTCGGCGGGGGAGCGGGACGGGGGCGCCGTGGACGGGGAGCGGTCGGCGGACAGGGCCGACAGAGCGCCCAGCGTGCCCAGGGTGGCGACGAGTGTGCCGGCCACGGCTGTGGTGACCGCGATCCGGCGCCGGCGGTACCAGGGACGGCGACGGGCAGGGGGACCTCCGGCGGCGGAGGACACGTCCGGGACGGCCGACACCTCGGAGACGCGCCCCGCAGCGGACGCGCCCGCCGCGGGAGACGTGACCGTCGAGGAGGACGCGCCCGGCTCCCCGGCCGTACCCGGCGCTACGGACGGACGAGGTTCCACCGACCCACGCGGCTCCTCGGACGTACGAGGTTCCGCCGGAGCGGCCGGTTCCCCGGGCGTACGTGTCCGTTGCCGTGCCGCCACGGCCAGGATCCACCGGCGGTGCAGTTCCACGCGTTCCTCCGGCGACGCCCCGCACAGCGCGGCGAACCGTTCCACCGGGGCGAAGTCCAGGGGGACCGTGTCGCCGGAGCAGTAGCGGTGCAGGGTGGAGGGGTTCATGGCCAGCCGCCGGGCCAGTGAGCCGTAACTGCGGTCCGTACGCCCCTTCAGCCGCGTCAGCAGCGCCGCGAACTCCGCCACGTCGTCGTACGTCGACACACCCGACCCCGTCCTCTTCCGAACCTCGCGTCCCGGAACGCCGTCCCAGGCACTCCATATACCTGCACGTCAGAGGGGATGGGATGGTTCCACCGTCGCGCATCGCGTGTCGCCGGTTGCGGTTGCCCCGAGTGGCGGCCGATGCTGTGGACGTCGCACCGACCGCCGCCGGACCGACCATCCGGCGCGGCGACATCCGACATCACCCGGCCATACCAACCCATGCACACTCGTGCATCCACTCACGGGGGACACCCATGCCCAATCCCGCTTTCGACGTACACGCCACCTCGGCCACCGGCTCCGGGCCGGCCCACTCCACCCGGGCCGCCAGGTTCGGCGTACTCACCGCGATGTCCGCACTCACCGCCCTCGTCGCGGCCGGAGTCGCCCTCGCGGCCCCGGCCGGTGCCACGGCCAAGGCGAGCGCGCCGACCCCGCCCAGGTTCCTCTCGGCCGCCGAACTGCCGCCGCACCCCAATTCCACCTGGACGGCGGACCGGGTCAAGGACGGGGTGCCGGAGGAGCTGAGGTTCTGCCTCGGCGCGGCGCTGCCGGGCTACGACTCCCGCTACCGCGCGTTCCACACCGACCTCGACGCCGGCGCCCGACAGCTCACGATCGTCGTCGGCAGCGACGCCAAGGCCAAGGCTCTGGCGACGCGGCTCAACAAGGAGATCCGCTCCTGCCCGAAGCGGATCGAGCAGGCCGACCCCGAGGTCGATGCCCAGCTCAAGGACTACGGCACGCTCCAGGTCGAGGAGGGCGCGCACGTCTACGGCCTGCACACCGAGACCTCCTACGGCGCCAACGACATCAGCCTCCTCTCGGTCGGCCGGGACGGCCGCACCGTCACCGTCGTGGGCTGGAGCCGGCTGGGCGGCTTCGCGGGCGCCCCGGTGGCGGCCTTCAAGAAGACGACGACCACGGCCGTCAAGAAGCTCTACTGACCGGTCGTCACGACCGGTCGTATCAAGCCAGTTCCACATCATCGACCAGTTCCACCGGCCCACCGGCTCCACTGATCACCGACCGACCGTCCATGGGGAGAACACCGACATGAACCGCCGCACCATCGCTCGCAAGCCCGCCCGCCGTGCCGTCGCCCTCGCCCTCGGTGTCGCGGCCGTCACCGCGCTCCCGCTGGGGCTGACCGCCTCGGCGGACGCGACCCCGGCCAGGGCGGCCGTCTCGGCGCCCCGGACGGTCGTCGGCAGCCCGTCCGACTCCGTGACACGTATCGCCGACTTCTACGGCGCCTACATCGACGCCCAGAGCGGACCCGGTGAGGGCGGAAAGCTCGCGGCGGAACTGCGCAAGTACTACATCCACCCCGACTACCTGAAGAAGCTGGTCGCCTGGGAGGAGAAGAACCACGCGGACGGTGTCCTGCGCGCCCAGAACGTCCCCGTCCGCTGGACGGTCACCGACAACGGCACCGCCGACCACACCGAGGCCGGCATCACGCTGACCTGGGGCTCGGGGAGCACCGCCAGTACCACCAAGCTGGTCGTCGACATGACCCGGGACCACCGGATCATCCACATCGGCACGAAGGGCATCGGCGGTAGCTGACCTACGGCCGGATCGGCAGGACGCACTGGACGGTCCGGCCGGTCCACCGCCCGCACGCGCCCGTCCCTTCCTGGACGGGCGTGTGAACTGCCGCAGCGTCCGCTCCAAGCGCCCCTCCAGCAGCGTCCGGGGGGGGCGCCGTCGACGTCAGGATCCGGCCAGGAACAGTCCAACCAGCCCCGTACATCCGGTCGTTGAGGATTCGACATGACTGCCGTGTTCAGGTCGGGGGCATGGATCCCGTGAACGCGTTCGATCAGGAGGGGACAGTACACCGGCGTCCGGGCGGGGGTCATGAAGAGGCAGGCGCGAGGGGGCGGTCCCGTAACCATCGGGGCCTTCTCGGCGAAAACGGCGGAGGAAACCACCGAGAACGGCAACGACGACAACGGCAACGCCATCGGCGATGACGATGGCACGCACCGGGGGGAGGCGTCGTACATGAGGCGCAGGCTGGGCTGTTCGGATCTGCGGGAGGTACCGGAGGCCCGTAGGGCACTGCGCGAGCTGTTGCGGCACTGGGGGCGGCCTGGCAGCTCGGAGATAGCGGAACTGCTCACCAGCGAGCTGGTCACCAACGCGCTGGTCCACACCGACCGCGACGCGGTGCTGACGGCGACCGTCTCGCCGCACGGACTGCGCGTGGAGGTACGGGACTTCGTGGGACGCAGGCCGAGGCTGCGCGCACCGGTCCCCGACGACGGTACGCATGGCAGAGGGCTGGTTCTGGTGGAGTCCCTCGCCGACGCGTGGGGAGTCCGGGCGCACGGCGTGGGCAAGGCGGTGTGGTTCGAACTGAACGGGGGCGCGGCCTGAACAGGCCACGCCCCCATGTCGGTTCGCGCTCAACCAGCGCTCAACTCGTGCTCAGCGGTGCGGCTCAGCCGTACTGCTGCTCAAGGTCCCGGAGCTTGCGCTCCAGGGAGTCCAGGCGGGGCAGTGCCATCGTGTCGTCCTCCGCCGTCAGGTCGACAGTGATCGAGTCACTGTTGCCGCGGACGGGCTGAAGGGAGTGACGGGCGCGCAGAGGCAGCTGCTCCGCGGTGGATATGGCAGGTTCCGAGGTGACCTGGGCGGGCGCCCGCTCCACCTCGACCTGCTGTCGGCCACCGCCGCCACCGCCGCCGCCGAACGGGCCGCGGTGGCCCCGGCTGATCGCCTTGAGGTGCGCGCGCTCGGCCCGCTCCTGCTCACGACGGCGCATCTTGGCCTGGTCCTTCTGGCGCCGGTCCTCGCGCACCTCGTCGACCGCCTCGTCCAGGCTGCGCACACCCTCAAGGAGCATCAGCGACCAGGCCTTGTACGTCTCACGGGGCGCCCGCGCCCAGCGGACCATACGGATCTGCGGCAGCGGACGCGGCACGAGGCCCTGCTCGCGGAGGGCGGCCCGGCGGGTCTGCTTCAGCGCGCGGTCGAAGAGGACCGCGGCGGACAGGGACATGCCGGCGAAGAACTGGGGGGCACCCGCGTTGTCGAGTCCACGGGGCGCGTGCACCCAGTTGAACCAGGCGGCGGCCGCGGCGAACATCCACACCAGTATCCGGGAACCGAGGGCCGCGTCACCGTGGCTGGCCTCGCGCACCGCGAGCACGGAGCAGAACATCGCCGCTCCGTCCAGACCGAACGGGACGAGGTACTGCCAGCCGTCGGTGAGGTTCAGGTTCTGCTCGCCGAAGCCGACGAGTCCGTGGAAGGAAAGAGCCGCGGCGACGGCCGCACAGCAGAAGAGGAGGACGTAGGACGCCGTGGCGAAAACGGCTTCCTTGCGCCTGCGGCGCTCCTCGGTGCGCTCCCACGAGTCGTCCTCGCCGGCTTTCCCCCCGGAGGAGCGCTTGCCGCGCGCGAGCACCGCCACCGCCGCCAGCACGCCCAGGAGCAGTACGGCGCCCGGAAGCAGCCAGTTAAGCGATATGTCGGTCAGTCTCATCTGGGGTCCCTTGCATTGGGATAGGGCGTAACGCCCGCCATAGTGGCCCAATCCCCTCAGCCCTCAGGGGGTTTCGGGGCAAGAGGCCGCCTAAGGAGGTGCAAGGGGATGCTCAGGGCGACATTCTGCTCGAACTGCCGCTTGAGGGGCGGGAGTTGAGTTCGAATAAGACTACCCGTACGGGTGGTTCCACGGAAAGTTCCTGCGGAAAGTGAGGAACTTGTGAAGTGCCCGTAACCATGGGGAGCCTCAGACGAACGTGATCTTACGGCGGGATCCTACGGCACGCCCCGCGGGCCCCGGGGGGAGGGGTCCTTCGCTGAGGGTGCCTCAACTCGTCGCGGTGGCCCTCAGCTTGGCGATGCGGTCGTTCTCGCAGGTGCGGGGGCAGTTGTCGCACATGTCGTCCGGGCGGATCGTGTAGAAGAAGCAGCAGCTGGCCCGGTCGCGGACGGACAGCGCGGCGCCGTCCGGCCCGGTCACCTCCCGGAAGCCCGCCGAGCCGACGAACGGCCGGGTCGAGCCCGGCAGCAGCAGCTCCAGTTCGCGCCGCGCGCGGTCCGGCTCCCCGACGACCTGTCCTATGTAGTGCAGGCCCTCCACGACGTCGTCGGTCACCACGCTCCACAGGGCCCGCCCGCGCCGCCGCATCCGCGGCCCGAAACCGCCGAGCAGGGGCTCCAGATGCTCGGCGAGCGCCGCCCGTACCTCCCCGCGCAGCGCCTCCTCGTCGCCGGCCGGCCGGGCGCCGGGCAGGACCGCCGCCGGGTCGTCGGGCAGACAGGCGAAGGTGCCGGTGCGGACGCTGAAGCGTCCTTCGGTGCGGTGGTAGGAGACGTCCTCGACGGGCAGCCGGGGCACCCGGCGGTGCAGGAACCACGGCACGGTGATCAGCAGGCACGCGGTCCACGCGTACCGGTGCAGCCCGAAACCGGCCACGACGTCGGGGCGGCCCCGCGCCCCGTAGTCCCGCAGCACCTGCTCGTCGTCCCAGTCGAGGAAGGAGTCGAGGTCGCCGTCGCCGGCCGCGAGCCTGGCGGCCCGCACCCATCCGGCGCCGCGCGGATGCGCCTGTCCGGGATCCAGCTCGGTGACGGTCGCGTCCGGGTAGGCCTCGGCGAGCCGGTCGTACGCGTCCGCGAGTGCGGACCGGGTCTGTACGGGAGCGGACATGCCGGGACCACCGCATCTCGATAGATGACTCGAAGATCAAAGGTAAGCCTTACCTTACCCATCATGCCCGCGATGTGATCCGGATTTAACACGGGATCCGGCCTCGATCCCGGCCGGATCCGAACCTGGACCCGTATCGGGATTTGAACTGACGGAATGTGCGCCTATGGTGCTTGACGGGCGAGTAACAACCCGCCGCAATGACCCCATGTGCCGTCAAGGTGCCATCTAGCCCGGAGGAGGCCCCCGTGCAGCACGCCGGCCCACAGGGCGCGCACGGCTCGCCCGAGACCAGGGCCCAGGTCTCCCCGCCGGGCGCCGCACGCGTTCCACCGCAGCTCACTGCGGCGGACGTGGACCGCGGGTGGGGCCCCGGGGCGAGCGGCTCGGCGGCGCGTGACACCGCGGCCGCGAGCGCGCCGGTCGACGGTGCGCGGGGTGAGCACACGCACAGTGAGCAGCCGATCCCGTTGCCTCGCACGGAACAGCTCCGCCCCGACCGCTCCCGCCCGGAGCGGACACCGCCGGCCCGGACCCGGTCCGTCGTCCAGCGGTCCTCCGTGCGCGGCCAGATCCTCGACGCCCTGCGCACCGCGCTCGTAGGGGGCGAGCTGGCGCCCGGTGAGGTGTACTCGGCCCCCGCGCTGGGCGACCGGTTCGGGGTGTCCGCGACACCGGTCCGCGAGGCGATGCAGCAGCTCGCGCAGGAGGGCGCCGTCGAGGTCGTCCCCAACCGGGGCTTCCGGGTCGTGGAACGCGGCGCCCGCGATCTGGCCGAGCTGGCCGAGATCCGCGCCCTGATCGAACTCCCGGTGCTGCTCCGGCTGGCCGCGACCGTCCCCGCCGAACGCTGGACGGAACTGCGCCCCCTCGCCGAGGCGACGGCCCGTGCGGCGTCCACCGGCTGCCGCGCCACCTACGCGGAGACCGACCGCGCCTTCCACCGGGCGGTCCTGTCCCTCGCCGGCAACACCCAACTCGTCCGGCTCGCCGACGACCTCCACCGCCGCGCCCAATGGCCCCTGGCCGACACGAAGACCGACACGAGCCGAGCGGCCCTCATGGCGGACGCGGACGATCACATGGCCCTGCTCGACGCCTTGGCGGCAAGAGACGCGGCGGTGGTCCAGTCACTGGTACGAGAACATGTGACAGGCGCCCACTGACGTGTCGTTGTCGTCCAGCGGGGTGCGGGCCCATGCGGCCAACGCGGACTCGCCCCACCCAGGGGCGCGGGGAACTGCGCGACAAGCCACAACGCACCCGCACTCGCGACCACACCCGCACTACCCACCCGGCCGGCGCAACGCAACCCGCGGCGCGACTACGCGGACGCGGCCGGCGGAGCCAACTGCCGTGCCAGCCAGGTGGGAACACCCCCGAGCAGCCGGAACAACCGCCCCGCCTCCGCCCGCAACCGCGAAGCCTCCGGCTCGGACTCCGCATCGGCGAGCGACGCCAACGCGGGCGCCGTCCCCACCAGATACCCCAACTCCTCCCGGATCCGCAGCGATTCACTGAACCCGTGCCGCGCCTCCGCCAACTCCCCCTCACGCAGGGCGAGTCCGGCCAGATGACGCCATGTGAACGACAACAGCAGTGGATCGGCGTGCGCGGTGGCCCCCGCGTGCGCGCGCCGGTACGCGGCCCGCGCCGCCTGCGGAGAACGCGCGAGGTTCTCGGCCAGCAGCCCCCGCCGGAAGTCCAGCACCGCCCGCCCCGACGCCCCCGGCGGGATCAACGCCGCCGCCCGGCCCAGCGCGGCCCGCGCCTCGTCGGCGCGGTCCCGTACGCCGAGGAGGGTCGACGCGTACGCCAACTGCCCGCGCTCGCACGCCGCCGCGCCCCGCTCGTCGTCGCTCCGGGCCACCGCCTCCGCCGTACGGAGCGCGTCCTCGGCCTCCCCCCAGCCCTGCTCGGTGTAGAGGCACCGCTCCACCAGCAGCGCGGCCCGCTGGAGCGAGGCGTCGGCCGTGGCGGGGTCGAGCAGCGCCGCCGCGTCCGCCCAGCAGGCGCGTGAGCGCAGCCGCCATACCGCGGTCTGGAGTGGATCGTCACCAGAAGTCGTTCCGGAACCAGACATGGCGGTATGCGCCACGTTGCCCTCCCCGAGCACGCCATCGAGCCTGTTGAGTGTGGCGGCATCTCAGCACGAATCCCGGTGCCGGGCCAGGGGGTAGGTGAAAGAATTCACAAAGTCGGGGAAGATTGCGTGCCCCGGTTGCCGCGCGGCCGGTGCCACCCGGCGCGCACCAGGACCGCACGCCCCGCACCCCGGGGCGTCGGACGTCCGCGTCGCCTCAACTCATCCGCAGGGCCAGGAAGAAGTCCAGCTTGTCCTCCAGCCGCGAGAGCTCCCGGCCCGTCAACTGCTCGATCCGCCCCACCCGGTACCGCAGCGTGTTCACATGCAGATGCAGCCGGGCCGCGCACCGTGTCCACGAGCCGTCGCACTCCAGGAACGCCTCCAGCGTCGGGATCAGCTCCGCCCGGTGCCGCCGGTCGTAGTCCCGCAGGGGGTCCAGGAGCCGGGCCGTGAAGGCGCGGCGTACGTCGTCCGGGACGAACGGGAGCAGCAGCACATGGGAGGCCAGCTCCTGGTGGCCCGCCGCGCACACCCGGCCGGGGCGCGCCCCGGCCACCCGGCGGGCGTGCCGTGCCTCCTCCAGCGCCCCGCGCAGCCCCTCCGCCGAGTGCACGGTCGCGCTGACCCCGATCGTCAGCCGCCCGTCGTCGTCCAGGCCGGCCGACAGCGGCTCCCGTACCGCGGCGAGCAGCTCCTCGGCCAGGATTCCCGCCTCCGAACCGTCGTGCTCCGACGACACCGCCGGCAGGGGTACGAGGGCGACCGCCTCGTCCCCCGTATGGGCCACGGCGATCCGGTCGGAGTGCTCCGGGCCCGTCAGCAGCGGGTCGACAAGGATTTCCTCCAGCAAAGCCTGGGCCACCGGGCCGCCCTCTGTCCCGTCGCCGGACCATTCCACCCGGGCCACGACGACCTGCCAGTGCGGGGCCGATCCGAGGCCGGGCAGCAGCACCGGCGCGGCGACCCGCAGCCGGGCCCCGATCTCGGCGGGCGCCGCGCCCGTCTGCACCAGCTCCAGGACCTCCTGCGCGAGCCGCCGCCGGACCGTGTGCGCCGCGTCGCGCCGGTCGCGCTCGACCGCGATCAGCTGGGTGACGCCCTGGAGCAGATCGAGCCGCTCCGCCGGCCAGTCCCCGGCGTCCGCCTCGACGGCGAGCAGCCAGTCGGACAGCAGGGTCTCGCGCGGGTCCCGTGTGCCGCCCCGGTCGGCGCCGGTGCGGCTGTCGCCGCGGACGGGGAAGAGGGAGTACGCCGTGCCGCCCACCGCCACCCGGTGGGGTCCGCGTCTGCCGGTGCGGGCCGCCGCCAGGTGCTCGGCCGCCAGCGTCGCGCGGACGTCGGGAGCCGGGGCGGGGCCGGACACCTTGGAGCCCGCGATGAGACGGCCGGCCGGGGACAGTACCCAGGCGCGCAGGTCGAGGTCGGAGCCGAGCAGGTCCAGGACGACGTCGGGGCCGCCGCCCGCCGGACCCGAGGTCATCATCCGCCGGTGCCGGTCCACGACCGCCGCCAGATCGCCGGCGCGCTCACCGGACACCTGCCGCACGACATGCTCGGTGATCGACGCGAACGCAACCGACTCGTGCACCGCGAACAGCGGCAGCCGGTGCCGGGCGCAGGCCGTGATCAGGTCGTCCGGGATGTTCCCCAGCTCGGCCTCACCGGCGGCCAGGGCCGCGACCCCGGCCCCTGTCAGGAGTCGTACGAACGCCTCGGAGTCCGCCGGGTCCCGGCGCCACGCCAGACCCGTGAGCACCAGCTCGCCGCCCGAGAGGTAGCGGCTGGGGTCCCTGAGGTCGGTGGTCATCACCCCTCGTACGGTGCGGTCCAGCTCGTCCTCGCCGCCGAGCAGCGTGAGGCCCAGCGCGTCCGTGTCCAGCAGTGCGCGCAGCCGCATCTCGTCGCCGCCGTTCTGTCCGAGAGCCGCGCTTTCACGCCTGCGCGGCGATCACTGTTTCCGGGGAAAATCGGAGAGGTTACCGATGGACCCCTGTTCATACGAATCTACAAGACGATTGCCCTGGCCAGCCAACTCCTTCATGGTTTCCGTGACTGACCCAGGTGGAGCACAGCCCTGTGTACTGGTTTCACCGCACGTGAACAGCGCATGAACGAGCCATTGGCACCCGCGTACGCGACGTAGAGGAAAAGAGCCGGTCATGGACTTCCTTCGCCCCGCCAGCTGGGAGGAGGCGCTCGCCGCGAAGGCCGAGCACCCCACCGCTGTGCCTCTCGCGGGCGGCACCGACGTGATGGTCGAGATCAACTTCGACCACCGCCGGCCCGAGTACCTCCTCGACCTGACCCGTATCGGAGATCTCCACGAGTGGGAGACCGGCGAGCGGAGCGTGCGGCTCGGCGCCTCCGTCTCCTACACCCGGATCATGGAGAACCTGCGCGCCGAGCTGCCGGGCCTGGCCCTCGCCTCCCACACGGTCGCCTCCCCGCAGATCCGCAACCGGGGCGGGGTCGGCGGCAACCTCGGCACCGCCTCCCCGGCCGGTGACGCCCACCCGGCGCTGCTCGCCGCCGGAGCGGAGGTCGAGGCCGAGTCCGTCCGGGGCACGCGGCTGATCCCGATCGACGACTTCTACACAGGCGTGAAGCGCAACGCGCTCGCCCCCGACGAGCTGATCCGCGCCGTCCACATCAGGAAGGCGGACGGGCCCCAGCAGTACTCCAAGGTGGGCACCCGCAACGCCATGGTCATCGCGGTCTGCGCCTTCGGGCTCGCGCTGCACCCGGAGTCCCGGACCGTCCGTACGGGGATCGGTTCGGCGGCGCCCACACCCGTCCGGGCCAAGGCCGCCGAGGAGTTCCTGAACGCGGCGCTCGAAGAGGGCGGCTTCTGGGACAACGGGAAGATCGTCACACCGTCGGTCGCCAAGCAGTTCGCCGCACTGTGCGCGGGCGCCTGCAACCCCATCGACGACGTCCGGGGCACCGCGAGCTACCGCCGTCACGCGGTGGGCGTGATGGCCCGGCGCACGCTCATGTGGACCTGGGAGTCGTACCGCGGCACCGCCGCCCACACGGAGGGAGTCGCGTAATGCGCGTCAGTTTCACGGTCAACGGACGGCCCCAGGAGGCCGACGACGTGTGGGAGGGCGAGTCCCTGCTGTACGTCCTGCGGGAGCGGCTCGGCCTGCCGGGCTCCAAGAACGCCTGCGAACAGGGCGAGTGCGGCTCGTGCACCGTCCGCCTCGACGGCGTACCGGTGTGCTCGTGCCTCGTCGCGGCGGGGCAGGCGGAAGGCCGCGAGGTCGTCACGGTCGAAGGGCTCGCCGACTACGCCAAACAGCGTACGGAGCACGGCGGTTGCGCAACGGGCGCCTGCGGTACGTCACTTGACGCGGCCAAGCGGTGGCAGCCCAAGGGCGCGGCCGACTCCCGGGCCACCGACTCGCAGACCGGAGAAGGCGCCGAACTGGCCCCCATCCAGCAGGCGTTCATCGACGCCGGGGCCGTCCAGTGCGGCTTCTGCACCCCCGGTCTGCTGGTGGCCGCCGACGAGATGCTGGAACGGAACCCCAACCCGACCGACGCGGACATCCGCGAGGCGCTGTCGGGCAACCTGTGCCGCTGCACGGGCTACGAGAAGATCATGGACGCGGTCCGGCTGGCGGCGGCCCGACAGGGAGAGGCGGTCTGACATGCCTGGCAGGAACGCACCCCTCGGGACCCCCACCAAGGTCACCCAGGGCTCGAAGACCAAGGGCGGCATCGGCGAGTCCACGCTCCGCCCCGACGGCACCCTCAAGGTCACCGGCGAGTTCGCGTACTCGTCCGACATGTGGCACGAGGACATGCTCTGGGGACAGATCCTGCGCTCCACGGTCGCCCACGCCGAGATCGTCTCCATCGACACGGCCGAAGCCCTCGCGCTCCCCGGCGTGTACGCCGTCATGACGTACGACGATCTGCCGACCGACGTGCGGAACTACGGCCTGGAGGTCCAGGACACCCCGGTCCTCGCCCACGGGAAGGTCCGGCACCACGGCGAACCCGTCGCGATCGTCGCCGCCGACCACCCGGAGACCGCGCGCCGCGCCGCCGCCAAGATCAAGGTCGACTACCGCGAACTGCCGATCGTCACCGACGAGGCCGCCGCGACCGCGCCGGACGCCGTCCTCATCCACGAACACCGCACCGACAGGCACTTCGCCCATGTCGACCACCCCAACATCGTCCACCGCCAGCCGATCGTCCGCGGCGACGTCGAGGCCGCCCGCGCCCGCGCCGACTTCGTCGTCACCGGCGAGTACACCTTCGGCATGCAGGACCAGGCGTTCCTGGGCCCGGAGTCGGGCCTCGCGGTCCCCGGGGAGGACGGCGGCGTCGACCTGTACATCGCCACCCAGTGGCTGCACTCCGACCTGCGCCAGATCGCGCCCGTGCTCGGCCTGCCCGAGGACAAGGTCCGTATGACCCTGTCCGGTGTCGGCGGTGCCTTCGGCGGACGCGAGGACCTGTCGATGCAGATCCACGCCTGTCTGCTCGCCCTGCGCACCGGCAAACCGGTGAAGATCGTCTACAACCGCTTCGAGTCCTTCTTCGGCCACGTCCACCGGCACCCCGCGAAGCTCAGCTACGAGCACGGGGCCACCAAGGACGGCAAGCTGACCCACCTGAAGGCACGGATCGTCCTCGACGGCGGCGCGTACGCCTCCACCTCCCCGGCGGTCGTCGGCAACGCGGCCTCGCTCGGGGCCGGCCCGTACGTCGTCGACGACGTCGAGATCGACTGCCTGGCCCTCTACACCAACAACCCGCCCTGCGGCGCGATGCGCGGCTTCGGTGCGGTCCAGGCCTGCTTCGCCTACGAGGCCCAGATGGACAAGCTCGCCGACGCGGTGGGTATGGACCGGGTCGAGTTCCGTCGCCTCAACGCCATGGAGCAGGGCACCCTGCTGCCCACCGGTCAGGCCGTCGACTCCCCGGCCCCGGTCGCCGAACTCCTGCGCCGCGTCAAGGCGATGCCCCTCCCGCCGGAGCAGCAGTGGCTGACGGCGGGCGAGGCGGCGGACGTACGCCAGCTGCCGGGCGGCCTCTCCAACACGACCCACGGCGAGGGCGTGGTGCGGGGCATCGGCTACGCGGTCGGCATCAAGAACGTCGGCTTCTCCGAGGGCTTCGACGACTACTCGACCGCCCGGGTACGTATGGAGGTGGTCGGCGGCGAGCCGGTGGCCACGGTCCACACGGCCATGGCGGAGGTCGGCCAGGGCGGCGTCACCGTCCACGCCCAGATCGCCCGCACCGAGCTGGGCGTCACCCAGGTGACGATCCAGCCCGCCGACACCCGGGTCGGCTCGGCCGGTTCGACCTCCGCCTCCCGGCAGACGTACGTCACCGGTGGCGCCGTCAAGAACTCGTGCGAGCTGGTCCGCGAGAAGGTCCTGGAGGTCGGTCGCCGCAAGTTCGGCTCCTACCACCCGGCCTGGGCGACGGCGGAACTGCTCCTGGAGGGCGGCAAGGTCGTCACCGACGCCGGCGAGGTCCTCGCGGACCTGGTGGACGTCCTGGGCGAGGAGTCCGTCGAGGTCGAGGCGGAGTGGCGGCACCGGCCGACCGAACCCTTCGACCTGCGCACCGGGCAGGGCTTCGGACACGTCCAGTACTCGTTCGCCGCGCACCGGGCGGTCGTCGAGGTCGACACCGAACTGGGCCTGGTCAAGGTCATCGAACTGGCCTGCGCACAGGACGTCGGCAAGGCGCTCAACCCGCTGTCGGTCGTCGGCCAGATCCAGGGCGGCACCACCCAGGGGCTGGGCATCGCGGTGATGGAGGAGATCGTCGTCGACCCCAGGACGGCCAAGGTGCGCAATCCGTCCTTCACGGACTACCTGATCCCCACCATCCTCGACACCCCGACCATCCCGGTCGACGTCCTCGAACTCGCCGACGACCACGCCCCGTACGGCCTCCGGGGCATCGGCGAGGCACCGACCCTGTCCTCGACCCCGGCCGTCCTGGCGGCGATCCGCGCCGCGACGGGCCTGGAACTGACGAAGACGCCGGTCCGCCCGGAGCACTTGACCGGTACGGCGTAGCCGGTTCGTCGCCGGGTGCGGGTGGGTGGGGGCTGGTCGCGCAGTTCCCCGCGCCCCTGAAAAACAGGGGCTGCGCCCCGTGCTTTTCGGCCCGAAGGGGCCGTGTCTTTCAGGGGCGCGGGGAACTGCGCGAGAAGCCGCACCGGCCCGCACCCGACCACGCACCCACAAACACCCCGTTCGCCTCGGGCCGTCCCCCGGGTCGTGCACCTTCCCAACCCCCTATGAACCTTGGGAGTCGGCACATGACCCAACAGACCCTGGAAGACAGGGCGCCCGGAACCCCCGTCCAGCCGGGCCGGTCCCGGCTGGACCGGTACTTCCACATCACCGCCCGCCACTCCACCCTCGCCCGCGAGCTACGCGGCGGCACCACCACCTTCATGGCGATGGCGTACATCCTGCTCCTCAACCCGCTGATCCTCTCCGGCAAGGACGCCGCCGGAAACACCCTCGGCCAGCAGGCGCTGATCACCGCCACCGCCTTCGCGGCAGCCCTCACCACGCTCCTCATGGGCTTCCTCGGCAAGGTCCCGCTCGCCCTCGCGGCCGGCCTGTCCGTGTCCGGCGTCCTGTCCTCGCAGGTGGCGCCCGCCATGACCTGGCCGCAGGCGATGGGCATGTGCGTGCTGTACGGCGTCGTCATCATGCTGCTGGTCGTGACCGGCCTGCGTGAGATGATCATGAACGCGATCCCGCTGGCGCTGAAGCACGCGATCACCATGGGCATCGGTCTGTTCGTCGCACTGATCGGCCTGGTGAAGGCCGGTTTCGTCCACCAGGGCGCGGCGACCCCGCTCTCCCTCGGCCCGGACGGCGAACTCGCCGGCTGGCCCGTGCTGTTGTTCGCCGCGACGCTCCTGCTCATCTTCATGCTCCAGGCCCGAGGTGTGCCCGGCGCCATCCTCATCGGCATCGTCAGCGGTACCGTGCTGGCCGTCGTGCTCAACGCGGCGGAGGTCATCGACCCGAGGCAATGGGCGAGCGGCGCACCGGAGTTGCACGGCAGCGCGGTGTCGATGCCGGACTTCTCGCTCTTCGGGGACGTCGAGTTCGGCGGCTGGGGGCAGGTCGGCGCGATGACGGTCGGCATGATCGTGTTCACCCTCGTCCTCGCCGGTTTCTTCGACGCGATGGCGACGATCATCGGGGTCGGCACGGAGGCCGGACTCGCCGACGACAGGGGCCGGATGCCGGGCCTGTCCAAGGCACTGTTCATCGACGGCGCGGGCGGGGCGATCGGTGGCGTCGCCGGGGCCTCGGGCCAGACGGTCTTCGTGGAGTCGGCGACGGGCGTGGGGGAGGGCGCCCGCACCGGCCTGTCCTCCGTCGTCACCGGCCTGTTCTTCGCCGCCTGTCTGTTCTTCACCCCGCTGACGGCGATCGTGCCCGGTGAGGTCGCGGCGGCGGCCCTGGTGGTGATCGGCGCGATGATGATGTCGAACGCCCGGCACGTCGACTGGGCCGACCGTGCCACCGCCGTCCCGGTCTTCCTGACCGTCGTGATCATGCCGTTCACGTACTCGATCACGGCGGGTGTCGCGGCCGGCGTGATCTCGTACGTCGCCATCAAGGTCGCTGAGGGCAGGGCACGGGAGATCGGTGCGTTCATGTGGGCCCTGACAGGCATCTTCCTCGTCTATTTCGCCCTCAGTCCTATTGAGAGCTGGCTGGGCGTCCACTAGCCGAGCCGAACCCCGCAGGCCTTTCCGCCCGACTGTCGTCAAGGAGACCGAAATGCTGGACATCGCCGAAGAACTGCACCGGTGGGTCGAGCAGGGACGTGACTTCGCCGTGGCCACCGTGGTGGCCGTGAGCGGCAGCGCGCCCCGCCGGCCCGGTGCCGCCCTCGCGGTGGACGCCGACGGCACGGCGATCGGCTCGGTCTCCGGCGGCTGTGTGGAGGGCGCGGTGTACGAACTGTGCCAACAGGCCCTGGCGGACGGCGAGTCGGTCCTCGAACGCTTCGGCTACAGCGATGACGACGCCTTCGCCGTGGGCCTCACCTGCGGCGGCGTCATCGACATCCTGGTGACGCCGGTACGGACGTCGGCGCCCGCCCGCCGCGTGTTCGCGTCGGCACTGGCCGCCGCCGCGAACGGGGAGGCGGCGGCCGTGGCGCGGATCGTCTCCGGCCCGGGAGAGCTGCTGGGCCGGGCCCTGTTCGTCGGTCCGGACGGCTCGTACGAAGGCGGCTTCGGCGGGCATCCCGAGCTGGACCGTACGGTGGCCGCCGAGGCGCGCGCCCAGCTCGACGCGGGCCGCACCGGCACCCTGGAGATCGGAGAGCGGGGCTCCCGTTGCGGAGCACCGCTCACTGTTCTGGTCGAGTCGTCGGTGCCGCCGCCCCGGATGATCGTGTTCGGCGCGATCGACTTCGCGTCCGCGCTGGCCCGTATGGGCAAGTTCCTCGGCTATCACGTGACGGTGTGCGACGCCCGCCCGGTGTTCGCGACGCGCGCCCGTTTCCCCGAGGCGGACGAGATCGTCGTCGAGTGGCCGCACCGCTATCTGGAACGGACGGCCGTGGACGCCCGTACGGTCCTGTGCGTCCTCACCCACGACGCCAAGTTCGACGTACCCCTGCTGCGGCTCGCCCTGCGGCTGCCGGTGGCGTACGTCGGCGCGATGGGCTCCCGCCGGACCCACCTGGACCGGAACGAGAGACTGCGCGAAGTCGGCGTCACCGAGCTGGAGTTGACGCGTCTCAGGTCACCGATCGGGTTGGACCTGGGCGCCCGTACGCCCGAGGAGACCGCGCTGTCCATCATGTCGGAGATCGTCGCCAACAGGCGTGGCGGCAGCGGGGTTTCGCTGACCGGGGCGCACACGCCGATCCACCATGACGTCGGCTCGGTGTCCGGGCCGGTGGGGCGGATCGGGTCGGTGGCCTGACGTCACTCGAACGCCGGTGGAGGATAGGCGAGTTGGACCCCGTGAGTGGCCCTGCGCGTGACCAGGGTGCCGCGTCCGGGCGGCTGACGGGTCGGTTTGACGCTGCCCAGCAGGAAGCCTTCGGTGGGATCGCCGGAGAGCATGAGCCCCTGCGCGCCGAGTTCCTTCAACCGTGCCACGAAGGGTTCGTACAGAGCCCTCGACGCCCCGCCCGAACTGCGCGCCAGCACGACGCGCAGGCCCAGATCGCGGGCGAACGGCAGATACTCGAGGAGCGGCGCGAGGGGGTTGCCACTGCTGGTGGCGACCAGGTCGTAGTCGTCGACCAGCAGGTACACCTCCTTGCCCCGGTACCAGCTGCGGTCGCGCAGCTGCTCGGCCGTCACATCGGGGCCCGGCATCCGGGCCTGCAGGACTTCGACCAGCTGAGTCATGACCTCGGCGACCGGAGGACCCGAAGGGCAGTAGCTCAGCAGGTACTCCTGGGGTACCTCGCCGAGCAGTGACCGCCGGTAGTCGACCACGAGCAGCTCGGCCTCCTCCGGCGACACCCGGGAGCAGATGCGGCGCACAAGCAGCCGCAGAAACGAACTCCTGCCGGACTCGGACTCACCGAAGACGAGGAAGAAGGGGTCGTTCGAGAAGTCGAGGAACACCGGGGCGAGACTCGCGTCGTCGATTCCGATGGCCATGGCACGGCCGGGGGAGTCGTCGGGGCCGGGAAGTTCGTCGGGGGAGACCAGGGGCGGAAGGGTGCGGACGGGTGGGGCCGTCGGGCCCGGCCAGTTGGCGCGAACGGCCGCGACCAGACTGTCCGTCGTCCCGCCGGTGAGCTCCCCGGCGGCCTCGGCCCCCATCCTCGGCAGGGCGGTCACGAAGTGCAGCTTGTTGCGGGCCAGGCCGTGACCCGGATCGCCCAGGGGGACGTACTGCGCCTGGCGCCGGTCGATCTCGGACTCCGTCGGATCACCGAGACGCAGCTCGAACCTGCTGACCAGGAAATCGCGCTGGTGCAGCCGCAGATCCGCGTAGCGGGAGGCGCCGACCAGCAGATGCACACCGTGGGCCAGGCCATGGGCGGCGATTTCCGTGACGACGGGTTCGAGCGCCTCGAAGTCCCTCCGGAGGGTCGCCCAGCCGTCGACGACGAGGAAGATGTCGGTGGCCAGGGGCTGGTCCGGCCATTCGCCGGCGGCACGGCGCCGGCGGTACGTGTGGATCGAGTCGATGCCGTGGTCGCGGAAGAACAGCTCCCGCTCACCGAGGACCCGGGAGAAGTCGGCGACCGTGCGCCGCACCTGGTCCGGGTCCAGCCGGGAGAAGACGCCGCCGACATGGGGCAGTCCGGCCAGGGCGGCCAGCCCTCCGCCACCGAAGTCGAGACAGTAGAACTGCACTTCCGCCGGGGTGTGGGTGAGGGCGAACGAGGTGATGAGCGAGGCCAGCAGGGTCGACTTCCCCGACTGCGGTCCACCCACGACCAGGGCGTTCCCCTCGGCCCCGGACGCGTCCATGGAGATGACGGTGCGCCGCTGGTGGTACGGCTCGTCGGCCAGCGCGAAGGGGGCGAGGAGAAGCCCGGATCCCGGGGACCGCAAGCCATGCCGGGAGGTGAGAGCGACCTTCGCGGGAAGCACCTGATCGAGGGTTGGCGACTCGTCCAGCGGCGGCAGCCAGATTCGGCGGGCGGCCGGGTCGGTGTCCCGCAGCTGTTCGACGGCCACATCCACCAGCGAGACGAAGTCGTCGGCCGGGCCCGCCTTCGGCACCGGGCCGGACACGTACGAGGCCTTGAAACGGACCAGTGTGTCCGTCGCGTAGGCCTTGAGGAACCCGGCACCCGGGTCCGGCGGCAGATGGTAGGCGTCGGGAAAGCCGAGCACCGCACGGGACTCGGCCGCCGAGAAGGTGCGCAGCCCGATGCGGTACGACAGATGGGGCTCCAGCCCGTGCAGCCCGCCCTCCTCCAGGCGTTGCGCGACCAGCAGCATGTGCACGCCCAGGGCCCGGCCGATCCGGCCGACCTGCACGAGCACTTCGATGAAGTCCGGGTGTGCTGCCAGGAGTTCGGAGAACTCGTCGACCACCAGCACCAGCGTCGGCAGCCGTTCGAGGTCGTGGCGCAAGGCGCGGGCCTGCTGGTACTCATGGACGCTCGGCAGACCGGCGGCCCGCAACAGCTGCTGGCGCCGGGCCAGTTCGCCCCTGATCGTCTCCCCCAGCCGTCCCACGAGCAGTGGACCGTCCGCCAGCCCGCTGACGATCCCCGAGATGTGGGGCAGGTCCGCGAACGGCGCGAACGTCGCGCTGCCCTTGAAGTCGGCCAGTACGAAGGCCACTTCCTCCGTCGAGTGGCGCACGGCCAGTCCCAGGACGATCGAGCGCAGTAGCTCGGACTTGCCGGAGCCGGTCGCGCCCACGCACATACCGTGCGGGCCCATTCCCCCGTGCGCGCTCTCCTTGAGGTCGAGGAACACCGTCTGGCCGTCCTCGCCGAGCCCGATCGGCACCCTCAGCCGGTCATCGGGGGTCGGCCGGGCGCGCAGGGCCGCCAGATTCGGGGCAGAGGGAGTGTTCCCGACCCCCAACAGGCCGGTCGGGTCGGTTTCCTGGCGGCCGACGGAAACTCTGGCGGGCCCACCGGTGCTCTCCCGGCTCAGGAGCGCCGCCCAACCGGCCCGTACCGATTCCGCCGTCTCCGCCAGCGACTCCCGCGCCGCCACCGGACCCGCCCCGTCGTCGAAGCGCGGCACCGCCACCCGGAACCGCCGACGCCGGGACAGCGCCCAGCCGACCGAGATCCCGGACGCCAGCGAAGGGTCGAAGAAGGACTCCTCCGGGTCGTCCAGGGCGAGTTCGAGACGGGTGCCCAGCAGCCCACGCAGGTCGGTGGTGAAGTCGCTCCAGCGGCGGGCCGTGGCCACCAGATGGACGCCGTAGTTCAGTCCGGTGTTGGCGAGCCTGTGGACCGTTTCCGCGAACTCCGGATGTTCCCAGGTGAAGTCGAGCCAGCCGTCCACCACGAGGAAGACGTCACTCGCCGCACCCTGTTCGATCCGACCCGTGGTGCGCAGTGCGCGGAACGCCTCGATGGAGTCGATGTCGAGGTCGCGGAACAGGGTGCGCCGGGTGGAGATCACCGCCTTGACCGCCGTGAGCGCCTCCTCGACCGCGCTGTGCTCGTGCGGCGCCGCGAACGTCCGTACGTGCGGCAGCGAGCGCAGCACCCCGAGCCGGTTGACCGCGCCCTCCAGCAGATGGAACTCCGCCTCGTGCGGGGTGTGGGTCAGCGCCAGCGACATGATCATGGAGCGCAGCAGGGTGGTCTTGCCGCTGCCCAGTTTGCCGACGACCGCCGCGTTGCCGTCCCGGCCGGCGAAGTCCACGCACACGGGATCCGACCCGGTGCTGTTCTCGAGCCGGCCGACGGGTACGAGCAGCCGGGACGCGCCCTCCCACGCGTCGCAGACGAAACCCCGGTCGACGGTCTCCACCGGAGGCGGCAGCAGCGCGCCGAGCGTGAGCTCGTCGGCCATGGCGGCGCGGGCGGCGGGGCCGGCGGACGCGTCGATCCAGGGCGCGTAGGCGAGAGCGACATTCCCCTCGCACTGGCCCGACTTGGTCGGCGTCTGCTCGGGCCCCGCCTGGTTGACCACCGTGTCGTGGACGAACGTGTACAGCTCCTCCGGGGTGATCACCCCGTCCCGGTTCTGGTCGGCGAGTCCGCTGCGCAGCCCTTCGATCACGGCGGCCGTGAACCTCGGGGCCGACAGGCTGTTGTCGACGCTGAGCTGTTCGCCCTCGTAGGCGTACTCCAGGGCCGTCGACGCCGTGATGACGAACGTGCCGCGCCCGCCGAGCGCCGTCTCCACGTTCACGGGGGCGGGCGACATGGGGGAACCCCGGTGGAAGAGCCCGCTGTAGCAGCAGTCCAGCAGCACGATCTTGGTGCGGGCCTCGCACTCGTCGAGGAGCTGGTGCAGCAGCGCGGCCGGGATGGCGGTGGTGTGCGGACGCTGCAGTCTCGTGCTGAGCGTGGCGAAGAACAGCCGGTCGGCGTCGTTGCGGATGCCGTGGCACGCGAAGTAGAGCAGTACGAGATCGTCGGGGTCGCGGTTGCTGAGAACCTCCTCGATCGCGGACTCGATCTCGTCCTTGGGCCTGTTCAGCAGTTCGAGCACCGGCTCGAAACGGCCGATCGACCGGTCCTCCAGCAGAACCTTCAGCTCGGTGGCACCCCGGGCCGGCCGTCTGAGCCTGCTGAGCCCGGGATCCTGGTAGCCGTCAGTCGCGACGAGCAGTGCGATCCGGCGTCCCGCCATCGCCAACCCCCGGATCGCTGTTGGTGTTCGGGCCGGTCGCGGCGCCGGTGCCCGAATCGGCCGGGGCGCTCGCCACCGCGGCCGTCCCCGCCTCGATCCGTGCGGTCACCGCCTCGACCAGCGCCTGCTGGTCCTTGGCGGACAGGGCGTCGAACGACCCCTTGTGCCCGTCGATCTCCCACTCCACCGACCGCGCCTTCGAACGCTGCACGAAGGCGACGACGACGTTGCTCACGGCCTTCAGCGCGGCGGCGGAGAAGGCCCCGCTGAGGACCAGCACCGCCAGGTCGTGCCCCGCACCGGCCATCGACTCCGCGGGCGCGGCAACGGTCCCGCGTTCCACCCGGAGGAGGCCCAGGGTGCGCAGATCGCCGTACAGACTTCGGACCTGACGGTCCGTCTGCTCCGCGGTGGCGCCCGGACCCGAGTCGATCCGAAGCTCCAGCCGCACGTTCTCCTCGTGCACGCCCCCCCCTTCCCCCGACCGGCCGAACCGCCGGCACACGGAGTCGATCGTAACGTCCGTCACCCCGTCCTCAGCAGCCGGTTCACCGCCCGCCCGAACACATACCGCGACGCCCCCTCCAGCGGACGGTCGAACAGCGACGGCAGCAGGCGTACGCGCAACTCCTCGCGCCAGATCACCCGCGAGCGGCCACCCGGGCCCGGGCGCACCTCGATCTCCGCCCAGCCCAGCACGACCCGGCCGCGCTTCTCCAGGCGGCACAGCCCCGGGGAGTCCTCGGTCGGTGGGCGCCAGACGGTGACCTCCATCCGGTCGTCGAAGGCGAGGGGGCCGATCCCCGAGCGGGCGACGAACACCGTGCCCTCGTGGGTCGGCGGGGCGGTGAGCACCGTGACGCGGGTCAGGGGGACCACGGAGGCGTGGCGGGGCCACCGGGTGAGCCGGCCCCAGGCCTCGTCGAGGGGGAGCGGCACCGTGCGTTCGAGGAGGAAGTTGACCACGGCACGATCGTAGGGAACCCGAGGGCGCCTTACGGCATGTTCCGGGGCCGTGCGAGCCGTGTTCGGCCAGGTCTCACACCGGGTTGACGGGTGGCCGGCCGTGGCGGGACCGATGGGCCCGGGGCGAGGTTGCGCGCCGACGACCGCTTCCGCCTCCGCGCGGTGTACGACACCATGGGCGCGACCCCGTGACCCGTGATCCGCACCCCGGCCGGAGGGCACCGCGTGGACCGTCAACTGCACGACAAACTCGATGAGTTGCAGATCAACCCCTATCCGCACTACAGCCGTGCCCGCGACGCCGAAGGGCTGACCTTCGTCGCCGAACTCGACGCCTGGCTGGTCGCCCGGGACGCCGACGTACGCGAAGTCCTCCGTCGCGACCAGGACTTCTCCTCGGCCGGTGCGCTTCGCCCCGACGTCATGCCGGCGCCCGCCGCGCTCGCGGTGCTGGGCGGCGGTTTCGGCGGTCGGCCCGTCGTCGTCGGCGCGGACGGTGTCCGCCACCAGGAGCTGCGGGCTCCCATCGTCAAGGGTCTGTCGCCCGCCCGGGTCGCCGCCGTGTTGCCGTATGCCGCCGAGCGTGCCGCCGCCCTGGTCGACGCGTTCGTGAGCGGTGACCGGGGCGAGGCAGGTGAACACCGGGGCGGGCACGTGGAGTTGATGTCCGAGTACGCCCGCCGGCTGCCCGGAGAAGTCATCGGCAGGATCGTCGGCCTCGACCCCGCTGACGTCGAGGCCGTCGTGCACGGCGGGTACCGCGCCGAGGAACTCCTCTTCCGGCCCCTCTCGGAGGGCGAGCAGATCGCCGCCGCCCAGGACGTCGTCGCGACGCAGCACATCCTCGACCGGTACGCCCGCGCCCGGCACACCGAACCCCGCGAGGACCTCTGCACGGAGATCGTCGCCTCCGTGACCACCCCCGGCGACAGCGAAGCCGGCGACGACAGTGCCGAACTCACCCTCGATCAGCGCCACGAGGTCGTCTCCCACCTCCAGAACCTGCTGATCGCCGGACACCTCACCACCGCCGCGCTCATCGGCACCACGGTCCTTCATCTGCTCCGGCACCCCGCCCAGTGGGAGCTGCTGTGCGCGGAACCCGACCGCATCCCGGCCGCCGTGGAGGAGGCCGCCCGGTACGACACGGCGCTCCAGGGATTCCGCCGTGTCACCACCCGCCCGGTCACCCTCGCGGGCACCGAACTCCCGGCCGGCGCACCGCTGTTCGTCGCCTTCGGTGCCACGGGCCGGGACGGCGGGCGGCACCCCCGACCGGACGAGTTCGACATCACCCGCAGCCCGGTACGCCACCTCGCCTTCGGTCTCGGCGCCCATGCCTGCCCCGGCTCCCAGCTGGCCCGCGAGCAACTCCAGCTCACCCTGCAGGAGTTGACGAGCCGCCTGCCGGGTCTGCGACTGGCCGGGGACCAGCCGGTCACGATGCGTCCGACGATGATCCACCGCTCCCCGCGGAGCCTCCGTCTGACGTGGTGACCGGCGCGGGAGGAAGCCCCAGCGGTCACGGAAGACGGCTGCGGCTGTCGCCGCGGGTCTCACCTTCGCCCTCGGTGCCGCGCTCACCGCCTGTTCCGGCCCGGACGGTTAGACGAGCGGGGGCGGCGCAGAACGCGGCCTACCCGCTCGGGCTAAGCGCTCCGCCGGAATCGACGCGCCGCGCCGTCGTCCGTCCGAGGCGCCGAAGTGGCTGGTCGCGCGGTTCCCCACGCCCCCTCGGGGCGCCGCCTGACCGTGCCGGAACGCGTTCGCCCGGCCCGGTGCGACCGTCCACACCCCGCCCGTGTGACGTATCTCTGTAGACGTATCCGTGTCGCTGGGGACGCATGCCGGTCCGTCGAGGAGGCGCTGTGGCGAGAACCCGAGTCCGTTTCCGTCGTACGAGGGCGGCCGTGGCCCTGGGGGTCCTCCTGGGTGCGCTGGGGCCGACGGGAATCGCCGTCGCCGCCGCGCCCACACCCGTCGACTGCACCGCCGGCACCGGCCCCTACCAGCGCGAGCTGGAGGAACATCTGAAGCTGCCCGTGGACGGACGGCAGACACCCGCCGACTGCGAGGCGGTCCGCGCCTTCCAGAGCCGCAACGGTGTCCGGCCCGCCGACGGTTACGCGGGCCTCACGACCTACCGCACGATGCTCGTCGTCGAGGCCCGCGCCAACCCTAACGCCGCCGGGAAGTGCCCCGTCCGCACGTACCGCGTCGCCTGTGTCGATCTGACCCGGCAACTGATGTGGGTGCAGACGGGGAGCCGGGTCGTGTTCGCGCCCGTGCCCGTTCGCTCGGGGCGCGACGGCTACGAGACCCGCACCGGCTGGTTCACCGTCTACTGGCGGGACCTCGACCACCACTCCGACCTCTACGACAACGCGCCCATGCCGTACTCCCAGTTCTTCAGCGAGGGTCAGGCCTTCCACGGCACCCCCGGTGACCTGTTCACCGGCGGCTCCCACGGCTGCGTCAACCTGCGCCTCGACGACGCCGAGCGGCTGTGGAACACCCTCGCCGAGAACGACGCGGTGTACGTGTGGGGCGAAAAGCCGGGTACGGAACGGAAGTTGAGGCCCCGCCCCGCAGAGTCCGAGTCCGAGTCCGAGCACCCGGACGGGGTCACGGTCACGCCAGCAGACGTGCCCCCAGGTCCTCACCCGGAAGGGCGCCCGGAAGGACGTACGCCACCGCCGAACCCCGGTGCTCGATGAAGCGGCTCAGGTCGTCCGTCGCCGTCATCCGGTGCTGGACGCGGGCGAACAGCGCGGGGTCGCGCATGAAGGCGAGGAACAGCAGGCCACGATCGTCCGGCCCGGCGTCGTAGTCGTACCCCCGGCGCAGCATCCGCGCACCGGCGTCCAGCCGGGGACTGGCCGCCCGTACGTGCGACCGCGACGGGATCACGTACCGCCCCTGCGGGGTCTTCGCGAAGATGTCCACGTCGTCGTGTTCGTGCCGCTGCCCGAGTGGCGCCCCGCTCGCCCGGTGCCGCCCGATGATCTCCTCCTGTCGCCGCGTACCGAGCCGCGCGAACCCGGCCACGTCGATGTGGATACGCCGTACGACCAGGTAGGTGGCGTCGTCGGACCAAACCCAGCGCTCGCACTCCTTCGAGGTCGGGTTCTCCGTGCCGTCCTTGAATCCGAGGAGGTTGCGCGGTGTCTGCCCGGCCGGGGTCGGCGCCAGGGACCCGGCCTGCCGCCAGCGCGGGCGCAGCGTGTCGCCCGCCAGCCGGGTGAGCGCGCTCGCGGCGGCCGTCGTGACACGCGGGTCGTCGGCGCAGAGCTGGAGCAGCAGATCGCCGCCGCCGAAAGCGGGGTCGAGCCGGTCGTCGGGAAACGGCGGCAGCTCGCGCAGCGCGCCCGGCGCGGCGACACACAGGAGCCGGGGGAGCCGGGGACCGATCGCCACGGTCGCGGTGAGCCGCGCCTTCCCGGCGTCCCCGATCCGCACACCCTCCGCGGCCTCCTCAGTTCCCTCAGCCCGTACGGGACTTGGGGACGGAAGTTCGCCGTCCAGGATCTCCGCCAGCGCCCGTGTCCACCGCCCGAACACCTCCCGCAGGGCGCGCACGCCGGCCGCTCCCTGGACCGCCGGGGCGAGGTCGTAGGCCGTGACGAGTGCGGAGGTCTGCTGGGGGGTCGTCACACCGGCCTGGCGCGGACCCCGGAAGTGGAAGGCCGGTGGGCCCGCGGCGGCGGGACGGGAACGTGCGTCGTCGGTGCACGCGGAGACGGTCGCGGCGAGGACGCCGAGGACCGCGGCGCGGGTCAGGACATCCCGGCGTGCGGGGTCCGACGCGCCGTCGGGCGTGGGGAAAGAGGCATGTGCTGTCATAGGAGTGAAAGGGACGATACATCTGCGATCGTGCTAAACATTCTTTTTCCGCGAATCGGACGAACCGTGTCACGAGGCCTGTTCGTCGCCGCCTTCCTCCTCGTGGGCGTCACCGCCTGTGCGGGCTCCTCGCCCCCGGGCGCGGGCGGTGCCGAAGCGGCGTCGGTCGTCCGGGTGCCGCAGGACACCAACTCCCTGCAGGACGCGGTCGACCGGGTCCGCGAGGGCGGGCTCGTACTGGTCTCACCCGGCGTCTACCGGGAGAGCGTGACCGTCTCCAGGGCGCACGTCGTGCTGCGCGGCCTCGACCGCTCCCGGGTGGTCGTCGACGGGGAGTTCGAGCGCGCCAACGGCATCACCGTGACCGGAGCGGGCTCCGTCGTGGAGAACCTCACCGTCCGCGACCACCTCGCCAACGGCCTTCTGTTCACCGGCGTGACCGACCCGTCCGCGCTACGGGCGGGCCGCGCCGGGGGCTCGGCCTACGACCCGCTGGACACCGTCAAGTTCCCCCCGCTGAAGGGGTTCCGCGCCTCCTACGTCACCGCGTACGACAACGCGCTGTACGGCATCTACGCCTTCGACGCCCGCAGCGGGATCATCGAGCACTCCTACGCCTCCGGACACGCCGACTCCGGGATCTACGTCGGCCAGTGCCGCCCCTGCGACACGGTCGTGCGGCACAACACCGTCGAGCACAACGCGGTCGGCCTGGAGGTCACCAACGCCTCCGAACGGCTCTACCTGTTGGGCAACCGGGCGAGCCGAAACCGGGTCGGTCTGACCCTCAACTCCAACGACCTGGAGGCGCTCGGGCCGCAGCACGGCGCGATCGTCGCGGGCAACACGCTCACCGACAACAACGACGACGCCGGTCCCGAACAGGCCGACGGCGGCTTCGGGATCGGCGTCGGGGCGGGCGGCGGGCGGGCCAACGTCATCGAGCGCAACCTGATCAGCGGCAACAGGGCGGCCGGAGTGCTGCTGAGCGACGTACAGGGCTATCCGGCGCGTGCCAACACCGTGCGCGCCAACCGGGTCACCGGCAACGGCACCGACCTGGTCCTCGCCACCGGCACCCCGGCCGGCAACTGCTTCACCGGCAACGGCGAATCGCTGACGAGCCCGGCCGACCTGCCCCGCGAGACGCGCTGCGGAAGGGACACGCGAGGCGCCGCACGGGCGGAGCCGGACACAGGACTGGTCCGCGACCCCCTGGGCCACCCGAACCCGGTCCAGGCACCCCCGGGCATCTCCTTCCAGGACGTCCCGGCACCACCGGACCAGCGGTCCATGCCCGGAGCCGCGACAGCTCCGCCGAGGGCAGCGGTAGGCCTACCCGGCAAGGTGACGCCGGGAAAGTTCCTGCTGCCGGGTGAGGAGGACGCCCCCTAAGGGGCGCGGGGAACTGCGCGACAAGCCACAACGCACCCGCAGCCGCTCCACCATGCTCACCGCTCCCCCCAAGGCGCCCCCGGCAACGAACTGACCCCTCGCATCCGAACCCCACCCAGATCCATCGTGATAGTCCTCCCCTCACCAAGATCGGCCCGCACTCGTCGCAGACCCCCCTCGTCGTCGACCCAGTACGACAGGGGGGAACGGGCAGAGCTGGACGCGGACGCGTTCGGGCGGGGCCGAGGCCCCGAGAAGACGTCGTACCGCCGACCGTCCACGCGCTCGTCGCGCAACCTCAACGGCCCCGACTGCGCCAGCAGTTGCGCGTTGTCGGGGCGGTCGGCGCCCAGTGACAGGGCCAGCCGCAGGGCGGTGTCCAGGGGCGCGGCGCCGAACGCGCGGCGCGTCCACGCGGTCGGCTTCAGCCGCCCCGCCGCGCGCAGCGCGCCCTCGGTGGGCGGTGTGGGGGACCCGTCGGCCACCGCCAGCCCGCTCTGGTCCCAGGCGAGCAGGCCGCCGCCCGGACGCCCCGCGCCCGTCACCTCGTACCATCCGACGGCCCGGTGTCTGCGGTGGTCGACGACGGCGCGCACCACGGCCGATCCGTCGCCCGACGCCGCGCGCAGGGTGATCTCCGAGGGACTGACCCGGTATGTACGGAAGCGGGCCAGCGCCATCCGCTCGGCCTCGTCGACGGAGAGGGGCCGGGGGCCGGGATCGCCGCCACCGGCGAGGAGGAGACCGGCGCAGGCCGCCGCCGCGAGGGCGCCCACCGCCCACCAGGTCCGCCGTACCCTTCGCGCCCCAGGCGCCTTCCCGGTCGTACCGCTCCTGATGCGTCGCATGGGACGTCTCTACATGCGGGCGGGCCGCGTACCGGTCGACACCGGTACGCGGCCCGCCCCACGTCACCCTCCCGGGTGCGCGGCCGTCACCCCACTGGGCAGGGCGTCAGCACTTCTTGCCCTTGCAGGGCTCGCCCCGCTCGTTGGCGATCCGCACGATCAGCCCCTCGGCGCCCGTGCCGTTCTCCAGGGTCAGCCGGTAGGGGCCGAAGACCGGGTCGGCCGGCAGGACGTAGCCCTCGGGGACGTCCTTCTCCACGAGGTAGTACGTGCCGATCTGGTTGTCGTCGAAGGAGCACCTGCCCGTCCGGCCGGTGACACAGTCGCCGACCATCCGGTCCCTGCCCGCGCCCTGGGGCTGGAGGCCGGGCCTGCCGTTGCTGTCGAGCCACAGCTGGAAGACCGCGCCGTGCAGCGGTTTGCCGGTCTTGCGGTCGGTCTTGACGACCGTGAGCGCCAACTCCCCGACCAGGCCCGCGTCGAGGGTGAGGTCCTGGCGGTTGCCCGGGCCGAGGACGACGGGCTGGGAGCAGCCGCTGGTCCGGTCGACGACCGAGTCGTCACCCGTCGCACCCGCGTTCTGCCTGGTCCAGAGATAGCCGCGCGGGCTGCGGAAGCAGACCTTGTAACGTCCGTCGGGCAGCGCGGGGAACAGGTAGTGCCCGTTCGCGTCCGTCCTGGTGATCCTGAGCATGTCACCCGTGGCGGGGTCGCTCAGCTCGACCGGGACGTCCTTCGCACCGGGCTCGCCCCGGTCCTGGATGCCGTTGCCGTCGGTGTCGTACCAGACGAGGTCGCCGAGCCTGTTGACGGGACCGACCAGACCCGCGTCGATCGTGTGGTTGACGCTGCCCGGGTCGCCGACGACCACGTCGGTCCGGCCGACCGGGTCGACGTTCGAGTCGAGCGCACGGTCGCGGCCGGCGCCCTCCTGGGTCCACTTCAGTTCCGCCAGGGTCGGGGAGCCGGGCAGCGTCGACGGGTTGACGCCGCGGTAGTCGAAGGTGGCCCGGTATGTCGTGTTCGGCGTCAGGCCGTCCTTCGTGCCCAGGTAGTACTCACCGTTCGCGTCGGTCGTGGCGGTCAGCGCGTCACCGGTCGGCGGGGTCAGCGTGACGACGACCTGCGCGACGGGCGGCTCCGACGGGTCCTGGACGCCGTCGCCGTTCGAGTCGTACCAGACGCGGTTGCCGATCTGGACGGGCGCCTGGTCGCAGACGAGTTCCAGGTCGGCGAGGCCGTTGGCCTTGCCGAAGAGGTTCTGCTGGAGGGCGGTCGTCGGGGGCAGGGTCTCCTGGATGAGGAGGTTGCCCTCGACGGTGCCGCCGGTGATGACTGTGAGGTCGTTCGGGTCGGGGTCCTTGTCGGCGGTCCAGCGTCGTACGCCCTGCTGGAAGGGGCCGAACGGGTCGTAGACCGTGCCGAACAGCTTGTTGCGGTACGGCTGGAGTGCCGTGGCACCCTCGCCGACCTGGTCGTGGACCGCGTCGTCGAGTTTCGTGGAGTCGTCGTAGAACTCGCCGCCGCCAGGGCCCTCGCCGTTGCCGGGCTGGTTGCCGGGCAGCGAGCCGCAGGAGCCGTTGCTCTCCAGCGTGTACGTCGTCCCGGACTTGCAGGCGCGCAGTACGTCACCTGCTGCGATGCCGGTCAGCAGCGGACGGGCCGTGCTGTTGTACGCGAACGTCGCGGTGCCCGTCATGTCGCCGAAGCGGTCGCGGTAGCCGAGCACCAGGTCGCCGTTGTCGGCGATCTCGATGTTGGAGAGCATCGGCTGCGGGGCGGAGACGAAGTTGTGCGTCTCGTGGCCCGGTACCCGCTCGTTCCAGGCCTCCCACTGGCCGCTCATCACCTGGCCGACAGTGGACGGCTTGGTACAGCGGTAAGCGGTGTCGGCGGGGTTCTTCGGGATGAACCGGTAGGCGCACCCGCGCTGATGGTCCAGCGCGTGCGTGAAGATCTCGCTGAACGCGCCGTCGCCGAACTCGTAGACATGCGCGCTGAGTTCAGCCGGGTTGCCCCACGGGAGGGTGTCCTTGTCGACGGTCGTCTCCGCGCCGCACACCCCGCCGACCAGCACGCGCCTGCCGCGCACGCCGATGCCGTACGGATGCCACTCGCCGGTGCAGGCCCTGGGCCTCGGGATGTCGTACGAGGTCAGCGCGCCCGGTGTGACGGCGTCGCCCGAGCCGACGATGGGCACGCTGTACAGCTTGGTCTCGCTGATGTTGACCGCGTACAGCGTCCTGCCGTCGCCGGAGACGTCGACGTCTCCGATGCCCTCGCGGCCGACCCTGGAGTAGACGGCGTCGTCGTGCAGCAGGCTGTTGTCGGGGACGTGCGCGGTGAGTGTGCCCGGCAGCGTCACGAAGCGGCTGACGGTGGTGCCGGTGCCGAACTGGCGATAGATCGTGTTGGTGTTGCCCGAGGAGCCGTAGGCCGTGTGCCGCTTGACCAGCGTGCCCATGTACTTGTTGCCGGTGCGGTCCACGCCGATGCCGAACACGGCCTGCTGGGCGGTGTTGTCCGTCAGTGTGGTGACGCTCCCGCCGGGGGTGGTGTCGGTGAAGTTCCCGGCGAAGGACACCAGGCCCTTGTACGTGCCCGGGGCGTCGCCCTTGGCGAGGTTGCAGGTGACCAGGTCCGGGTTCTCCTGGCAGTAGACGCCGGGCTCCCAGAAGCCGGTCGTGTACGTGACGTCCGTACCGCCGGAGACGTCGACGAAGCCGACGTTGGCGCGGATGACGTCGGGGCCGGTGCCCGGGCCGGCGACGGCGGGGGAGAGGTCGCGGGGGTCCGGGTTGGTGACCTGGACGCGGTACCTGCCCCCGGTGAGCTCAGGCGTGGCCGCGAAGGTGACGGTGCCGGTGGCCCCGGTCGTCAGGTGGCGGACGTGCCCGGCGTCGTCCGTCAGAGTGACCCTGACACCGGCGAGGCCCGGCTCCAGGACGCTGTCGTACGCGCCGTCCGCGTCCACCTCGGTGACGACCCGTACGGTCACCGTGCCGTCGCCGACGGCGGCCCGGGTGGTCACGGCGAGCGGGCCGAGCCCGGTCGCCGCGACGGCCGGCGAACCGGTCGCGACGAGCGCGAGGCTCAGGCCGGTCAGACAGGCGAGCCGTCTCCTGCGTCCGGGCGGAGAGTCGGGCACGCGCCGGCGCGAGGCGGCGGTGCCTGGTTCTGCTCTCAACACTGTGTCCTCGTCTCGTGGAGCGAACACCCCCATCGAGCTATGTATGGGAACAGTGAAGAAGATCGAATCGGACCGTTCGGAGGAATCAGAGGATTAGCTGACCGGCTGGAGGGGGCTGTCAGGGGTGTGGCGGACACCCGTATGGCCGGTCACGCCCGAGCCCGCCGTGCGACGGCCACCCCCGCCCGGAGCGCGGCCACCGGGTCGGGCGCCTCGTCCAGTTCGACGAGCACCGTCCCGGCGCCCGGTGTCCGGGACATCGCGTCGGCCCAGCCCGGCCAGTCGACGATGCCCGTGCCCAGTTCGGTCATATAGGGCTGCTGCTGGGCGAAGACCGTGTCGTCGATGGTCAGTTCGACGTCGATCGGCCGTACCGCGTCCTTCCAGTGCGCCAGCGCGATCCGCTGCGCGTGCCGGCGCGCGACGGCCACGGGGTCGCCGCCGCCGAGCGCGATGTGGCACGAGTCCGGGCACAGCCACACATGGCGCGGGTCGGTCAGCATCATGAACAGGTCGATGTCCCGCTCGTACCAGAGCGTGCTGTTGGACTCCGTGTGGAAGGCGAGCCGCACACCCAGCCGGGCGACCGCGTCACCGACCGTATGGGCGATGTCGGCCATCCGGGACATGTACGCGGCGTCCACGAAGAAGGGCGGACGCGTCCCGAACGTGGTCCGCATCGGCAGCCCGGTGACGAGGAGGTCCGCGCCGACGTCGACCAGGAAGGCCGCGCGCCGCTCGGCGTCGGCGACGATCGCGGCGAGGTTGTCGCCGTGGCGCCAGTCGGGGGAGTCGCTCCCGGCGACGAAGGCGCTCACGACGCTCAGACCCCGTGCCTCCAGCGCGCGCCGGAACGAGGGCGCGCTGCCGAAGGCACGCAGGGCCGACTCGATGTCGCCGGGCGCGAAGGTCAGCTCGATACCGGTGACACCGGCCTCGGCCAGCGCGTCCAGGATCCGCCCCCAGAAGCCCCCAGGGTCGGCGAGGGCCAACTCCCTTACGGCGTCCGGTGTTTCGAGGCCCCAGAACGCCGGGTGGTAGAAGGTGACGATGTCGGTGGCGAAGCGGGGTTCGGCGGTGGCCGGCGGAGTCACTCGGTACCCCCGCGCGCGTTGTAGACGACGACGTCATCGGCGTCGACCGCGGCCCGGTAGCTCCGGAACACGGCCAGCGCCTCTTCCCGCAGCACGTCCTGGACGACCTTGATGCCGCGCGACTCGAACTGCTCGGCCCAGTCCGCGCCGAGCGGGCCCTCGTCGAACGTGGTGATCTCCTCCAGCTGGGGTCCCTCGCCCGCGACCACGAGACCGCGCACCCCTGACCACATGGTCGCGCCGTAACACTGCACACAGGGGCGCCAGTTGACGACCAGCTCGTGCGCAGGGAGCCCCTCGCCGCCCAGGTCCCAGCCGCCCACGGCCGTCTGGGCCAGCCCGAGCGCCACGACCTCGGCGTGCGCGCTGGAGACGCCGGAGGCGAGGACGACGTTCACCCCGACCGAGACGATCCGTCCGGTGTCCTGCTCGGCGACCAGAGCCGCGAACGGACCGCCGTTGCCCTCACGCCAGTTGCGATCCGCCAGGCGGTGCACGAGGCGCATCCGGTCCTCGCGGTCGGGGACGACGGGGGACACGTCGGCCAACTCGTCGTCGATCCAGGCCGGCAGCGCCACCCGGTATTCCTTCGCGATGTCGATCACAGTCCAACTCCCTTGCGATGTGCGCGGATCGCGCGTTTTCCAGTGGTCAGTTCCGGGCGACGGCCCGGGCCGCCCGTACGGCCGTCACCGCGCCCGTCAGCGTGACGTTGGCCGCCATCGAGGTGGGGACCACCCCGTTGCCTGCGAGGTACAGGTTGTCGAAACCCCACACCCTGCCGTCCGGCCCGCAGACACTGGCACCGTCGTCGGCCGAACCGCAGCGGACGGTGCCCGTCAGGTGCAGCGACGAGCCGGGCGGCAGCAGCGCCGACTCGGTCGCCGGATCGAACGGGCCGAACTCCTCCGCCAGTGACCGGACTTCGGACAGCGCGCGGGTGATCAGAGCCCGGTCGGCAGCGGAGTAGTCGAACCCGACGCCGATCCGGGGCAGCCCGGCGAGGTCGGTGTCCGACTCCGAGAACACGAGCCGGTTCTCGGGGCGCGACTCCACGGGGACGTACAGCGTGAGGCCCACGGAGTGCGCGAGCGGTCGGGCGTCGTCGTCCACGTACGTCCTGTTCATGATCTGCCCGTGGAACGGCTGGAGTTCCCCGTTCCGGGGCAGCCAGAGCGAGTCCGTGCAGAACTCGCCGACCCGCGGAAGCGGCAGGGTGTCGAGGCCGATGCCGAACCGGTCGAGGTCGAGCAGCACCCGGGCGGTGACGAAGGCGTGCTCGTTGAGGTACCGGCCCAGCGCGTCCGGGCGGATGCCGGAGGCGAACAGCAACTGCGGGGTGCGCAGCGCGTCGGCGCACACCACCACGGTTCCGGCGCGGAGTTCGGACTCGGCGCCGCCCACGACGCGCCGCAGCCGGGCGCCGGTCACCCGGCCCTCCGTCACCAGGAGCGAGGTCACGAGCGTGCCGGTCACCAGGGTGAACGCGGGGTCCCCGGCCGTCGCGATCGGCGGGAAGATCGTCCCTGGGGCGGTGCGCGGCAGTGGGCCCGAGCCCGTCGCGGTGACCGCCATGGGCATGGGCTGCGGTCGCCGCTCGGGCGGTCCGGCGGCCTCGTAGCGCCGGCGCAGCACGTCGAGGACCAGGTCGCCGACCTCGGTCGGGCCGATCGGGGCGGGGGTGACGGCGAGCACCCGGTGTGCGGTGTCCAGGTCGGCCGTCCAGCCGGCCGGGTCGCCGAAGTCGAACACCTCGTCCCCTGCGGGCCACGGTGTGGCGGCCGTCCAGTGCACGCCCATGCCACCCGCGTTCCACGCGAGCGCCGTCGCGGGCATCGCCTCGGCGTCCTCGCCGAAGGCCAGGGCGTGGAACATGCCGGGCGGCAGCGAGTCGAGGCCGTCCGGTACCTCCCGCACCACCTCGGCGCCCGTGTACATGCCCTGGATGCCGGTGGTGACCCGGTCGTTGTAGCGCTCCCACAGGGCGGGGTCGTCGATGTCGTGCAGATGCACACCGGGGGCGGAACCTATCGCTTCGCCGCCGTCCACCATCGTGATGCGCAGCGCCGGATCGGTCTCCCGCAGCAGTCGGGCCACGACCGCGCCCATGATGCCGCTGCCGACGACGAGGACATCGGTGTGGGGGGTGTCGGTCACAGTGAAGCTCCATGTCTTGTACCGCTGTTGATGTCCTGTAGCCACTGTTGATCCAGCGGTCCGGTGATCTCGGAGGGGGTCACGCGCTGTGCACGAGCGGGCCGAACAGCTCGGTGTCCATACGGTCGAGAGCCAGCTTGACGGCGCCGACCAGGGGCGCGTCGCGGCCCAGGGCCGTGGCCCGGAGCTCCACGGCTGGGGTGCGGGCACGGCGCAGCGCCGCGCGTACCCGGGGCAGCAGCACGTCCGCCGCGTCCTCCAGCCCGCCGCCGAGCACGATGAGGGACGGTGCGATGGTCCACGACAGGGTCGTGAGGATCGACGTCATGTGTTCCACGAGCTCGTCGACCTCGCCGAGTGCGGTGGCGTCCCCCTCACGGGCCGCCTCGAACCGGGCGAGCGCCACCGCGCGCCGGGCCGGGTCCGGCGAGGTGAGCCATGCAACGGGGCGGTTCTCGACCGAGTGGGCCGGTATCGAGGCCGCCTCGACGATCTCACCCGCGGCGCCGTCGAGACCCCGATGCACATCACCCCGGATGAGAATGCCCAGACCGGTCCGGTTCCCCAGCAACGCCCACACGACGTTGTCGTGGTCGCCCGCCGCACCCCGCCAACGCTCGGCGAGCGCACCGAGGTTGGAGTCGTTGTCCGCGAACCAGGGCACCCGGACGCGCCGCGCGAGTTCGTCGGGCAGGCGGACGCCCTCCCACCGGGTCGTGTGCACCAGGCGCCGCACGACCCCCTCGTCGTCGATGGCACCACCGCTCGCGACCGCCCCGGCCCGCAGCCGGTCCACCGACCCGCCCGCGTCGTCGAGCGCCTCCCGCACCAGCGCGGCCATGTCGTCGAGCGTGGCCTGCGGATCCAGGTAGGCGCGCAGCGGCCGGCGGGCCCGGCCGAGGATGCGGCCCCGGACGTCGGCCACCGCCGCGGACGCGTCCGAGGTGGTGAAGTGCACGGCCGCCAACAGAGCGTGGTCGGCCCGCAGTTCGTACCGTCGGGCGGGACGCCCCGCACAGCCGCTGGTAGGCACCCGGGCCAGTTCCGTCACCCAGCCCGCCTCGACGAGCGAGTCCAGGACGAGCTCGATGGTGCGGCGTGAGAGACCGGCCCGCTCGGCGAGCGCCGTCAACGTCATCGGCTGGGCCGACACCGCCAACGTCCGCAGGATCACCGAGGTGTTGACGCGTCGGACGGCGCTCTGGTTCATGCCGTTCATCCCGGGCCTCAGCACGTCTCCTCCGCCCCGTACTCCGTCCCTGCGACGGGATCGAAGACACCGGCGGTGTCGGCCACCAGGGCCGCGCCCGGGCGGCCGTACTCACGCGCCGGATCACCGTGCCCACCTCGTGCCCGCGCCCAGCCCGGCTCCCCGCCGTGGACGAAGCCGACCAGGTCGGCGTGGATCGCGGTGGCCAACTCGACGGGTGGGTACGGTCCGAGCGCCTCGGCGATGCCCGGTGCGTCGAGCAGGTCGAAGAAGAAGGGGATGTCGACGCAGTGCGCGGCGCCGCCGAGCACGGGGGAGGGCCACTCGAAGGAGTACAGCCAGGTACCGGCGCCGGCCGCACGGCGCGCGGCGGCCACGCGGGGGCAGGCGGCCCGGAACAGGGTGTCCGTCACCCGGCTGCCGGCGGCGCGGGCGGCGGCGAGTTCGGCGACGCCGTACGGGCTCGGGTGCTCGTTTCCCGGCGCGGCCTCGCAGTCGAACTCGTCGCCTGTCGCACCGAGCAGCAGAGGTACGTCGTGTCCGTGCCCGGCGAGTCCGTCGGAGACGGACACCGGCAGGACGTCGTCACCGGTGACCGGGCCCAACGAGAGGGATACGTCGCCGAGTTCGTCCCGCAGATCGAGAACGGCCCGCTGGAGCCGCTCCACGGCAAGACGGCCGAACCCGGCCCCGGTCGCCGGCACCCCGAGGCGCTTTCCGAGCCGCTCGACGAACCGGCGGGCCGGCTCACGGTCCCCTTCGACGAGGACGCCGGACACCGAGACCGCCCGCTGGAAGAGGCCGTTCGCGGCGGGCGACGAGAGCAGCGCGAGCACCGCCGCGCCCCCGGCCGACTGACCGGCGAGGGTGACCCGGCCCGGATCCCCGCCGAACGCGCCGATGTTCTCCCGGACCCAGGCGAGCGCGAGCAGCAGGTCGCGCAGTCCGAGGTTCGTGGGTACGTCGTCCAGCGGGGCGAATCCGTCGACACCCAGCCGGTAGCCGACGGTGACGTGGACGACGCCGTCCCGGGCGAAGGAACGGCCGTCGTACCACGGGCTCGCCGGGCTCCCCGCGAGGAAGGCGCCGCCGTGGATCCACACCAGGACCGGGCAGGGGGAGGCATGGCCGGCCGAGGAGGCGGGAGCGACGACGGAGAGGTTCAGAATGTCGTCGCCGGGCACCGAGGGTTCCGGAACCGTCGTCGTGGGAAACAGTGGCACGCGTTGCGAGGTGGGCCCGTGCCGGGACGCGTCGAACGGCTCCGGGAACCGGTCCCGAGCCACCGGCGCCGCGAACCGCCTCGCACCGGTGGGTGGTTGGGCGTACGGGATGCCGAGAAAGCGCTGTACGGGGCCGGTGCGACGGCCGACGACCGGACCGGCGGGGGCCTGGACGGTGACAGCGATGCCTTCAAGGTGGTCCATGGAGGTCACCGCATTCCCGATCCGGAGATGCCCTGCACGAAGTAGCGCTGGAGGAACAGGAAGAGCACCAGTACCGGCAGCATCACGACGATCGCGCCGGCCAGCAGCAGCCCGTAGTCGGTGACGTGCGCGGCGGCCTGGCTGGTCGCGGCGAGGCCCACCGGCAGCGTGTAGGTGTCCATGCTCTGGGCGACGATGAGCGGCCAGATGAAGTTGTTCCACGACGACAGGAACGACATGATCGTGATCGTCGCGACCGCCGGACCGGCCAGCGGCAGGAATACGCGGAAGAAGATCCGGAACTCGCCGGCGCCGTCGATGCGGGCCGCCTCCAGCAGCTCGTCGGGGACGGACATCGCGTACTGCCGCATGATGAACACCGACAACGGCAACGCCACGCCCGGCAGCGCGATACCGGTGAGGGTGTCCGCGAGCCCCATGTCCACGGTGAGCACGAACTGCGTGACGAACACCGTGCTGAACGGCACCATCATCGCCGCCATGACCGCGCCGAACGCGATCCGCCGGCCCGCGAAGTCGAGCTTGGCCAGCGCGTACCCGGCGGCCGACGCGGCCACGATGTTGCCGGCCACCACGATCCCCGCGACCAGGACGCTGTTGGCCAGGAACCGTCCGAAACCGGCCGTCCGGAACAGCCGGGTGAAGTTGTCGAGGGTGACGTGGTGCGGGAACCAGGCACCCGGGTCGGAGCGGATCTCGTCGAGGTCGCGCAGCGAGCCGCTCACCACCCAGACGAACGGGAGCAGCGTGAGCAGCGCGCACAGCACCAGCGCGCCGTACAGCAGCGGGCGGGACGGGGACCGGCGGGGCAGGGCCGCCCGGTCGGCGGTCGGTCGGGCGGTCGCGGGCGCGGTGAGGGCGGTCATGAGCGGGACCTCAGCAGTCGGAACTGGACGGCGCTCACCAGGGCCACGAGCAGCAGCATCACGAAGGACGCGGCCGAGGAGACCCCGAACTCGCCCGAGCCGAACTGGTGGTAGGTGTACAGCGCCATCGACTCGGTGGAGCCCAACGGGCCGCCGTTCGTGAGGAGATAGGGCTCGTCGAACACCTGGAGGTAGAAGACGGTCAGCAGGACCGAGACCATGAGGGTGGTGGGCAGCAGCAGGGGCAGGGTGATGTGCCGCAGCTGCTTCCAGCGGCCGGCCCCGTCCAGGGCGGCGGCCTCGTACACGTCCTGCGGTATGGCCTGCAGCCCGGCGAGGAACAGCACCATCGCGGTGCCGAAGTTGCGCCAGACGCCGAGCAGGATCACCACGGGCATCGCCAGGTTCGGGTCGTCCAGCCAGTTCGGTCCGCCGAGACCGACGGCGCCGAGCACCTTGTTGACGGTGCCGTCGGTGTTGAAGGCGTACTGCCAGATCAGGGCGACCGCCACGACGTTGGTGACCACCGGCGCGAAGAAGACCGTACGGAACACCCCGCGCAGCCGCCGGATTCCGGAGTTCAGCGCGACGGCCAGGGCGAATCCGACCCCCATGGTCAGTGGCACCCCGACGGCCACGAAGAGGGCGGTGTTCAGGATGTCCCGCAGGAAGATCTGGTCCCGGAACAGCCGGAGATAGTTCTCCAGGCCCGTGAAGTCGACGGCGAACGGGTGCCGCAGGTCCGCGCCCCGGAGATCGGTGAAACTGAATCCGAGCGCGGCGACGGTGGGGATCGCCGTGTAGAGCAGGAACATGACGGCGAACGGGGCGAGGAACAGCCAGGCGACGGCTGTTCGGCGACCGCTCCGGGAACTCCGGGATATGCGGGAGCCGCGGGGTGTCCGGGAACCGGGGGAGCTCCGGGAACCGCTGGAGCGGCGCACCGGGCGTGGCGTCCCTGGGCCGATGGTCGTGGTCATCCGCCGCTCACTTCGCGCCTGTGCCGAGGCTGACGGCGTACGCCTGGACGTTCGCCGCCGCCTTCGCGGCGCTCTCCTTGCCCTTGGCCACGGCCTCCATCTCCTTGCCCAGCCGCGTCGCGACCTGCTGCCAGGTGCTCACCTGGGGAAACGCCCGGGTGTTCTTCAGCTGGGTGAGGAAGGCGTCGAGGAGCGGCTGGTCCGCGATGGCGGGGTCGTCCCACGCGGAGATGACGGCCGGCAGCGAGCTGTACGCCTTGTACTGCGCCACCTGTGTGCTCGGCTTCGCGAGATACCGGACCAGCTTCCACGACGCGTCCGCGTCGCCGTCGCCCGCGAGCACGCCCCAACTGCCCCCGGCGGAGAAGGAGGTGCTGCCCGAGGCCCCGGCGGGCAGCGGGGCGGTGGCGACGTGGGCGGCGGTCCAGCCCTCCTTCTTCGCGGCGGTGTCGAGCTGTCCGACCACCCACGGGCCGGTGATCATCATGGCTGTCCTGCCCGACACGAAGTACGGCTGCGCGTCGAGGAACGTCGGCCCGCTGGTGTCGGCCGTGCCGGAGGTGAAGAACGACGCGTTGTACCGCAGCGCGTCGACCATGGCCGGGCTGTCGAGGGCCCACTTTCCGCCGGACGAGAGCAGCGAACCGCCGGCCTGCCAGGCGTACATCGCGACGTCCTGGCCGTTGAAGATGTCCCAGCCGATGTCGGCCCCCAGGCCGTGCCCGGCGCCGGCGCCCTGGAGCGCCTTGAGGAACGGCACCGTCTCGTCCCAGGTGGCCGGCGCCTTCACGCCCGCTTTCCTGGCGAGGTCGGCGCGGTAGACGAGCGCGTAGGTGTAGGCGTACCAGGGCACCGTGTAGGCGACGTTTCCGGCCACGCCGGCTGCCCAGAGACTCTCGAAGAAGTCCGCCTTGTCGACGAGGCCGTCCGGGACGGGCCGAAGGATCGCCGGGTCGAGGAACTGCGACTGCGACTCGGGGAAGAACTGGGCGACGTCCGGCCCCTTGCCGGCCGCGATCGCCGACTGGAGCTTCGTGTAGTACTCGGCGTTCGGGATCAGGGTCACCTTCACGGTGACATCGGGGTTCGCGGCCTCGAAGGGCTTGATGACCTTGGCGAGGACATCGGCATCGCCCTGGGCGGCCCAGACGGTGACGGTGCCGGTGGCGGGCGAGGTGCCGACGGGTGCGGCGGTGGTTGTCGCGGCGGCGGTGTCGTCGCCGCGTCCACAGCCCGTGAGGGCGAAAGCGCCGGTGAGAGCGAGGCCTGCGGTCAGCTTGAGGGCGCCGCGTCGGGAGGGGTTGGACACTCGTGGCTCCTGTGCAGGGATTTCAGGGAAAAGAAGCAAATTTGGTCCGATGGACCCCATGGGTGCGATGTCGCCTGTGAGGCTGATGACAAGAAAGGTACGAGCGGGGTATTTCGACCGAGTGGCGGACCCGTCACGAATAATTTCGGAACTTGTAGCGAAATCTGTTCGTGGTGATTTGCGCAATTTATTGGGTTTCGGGTCGCGGCTGTACTCGCGCCGAAAACAGGTGGCGGCCTTCACGGATCGGGGGTCCCGTCCGCGCAAGGTGAGTGCTGATGCTCACTGAGAACGCGTGCGGGGACACCCACCTCTCCCATTGGCCGCGTGTACGAGAGTTCGCCGTGCCGCCGGCCGTGATCGCGACCGCGACGGCCCGCCGCCTGGCCGGGGACTGGGCGGGCGCGGGTGCCGCCGCAGGCATCGATGTCGATCTGAACCTACGGTCCGTGGCACGCCCCACGGCCGCGGACTCGCGGCCCAACTCCGCGCCGATCTAAGCCACTTGGTGCCCGACCTGCTGCGCTGGCCCTGCCGAGGCCAAGGCCGGAGCGGGATCCGGTCCCGGTCCCGATCCCGGACCCGGCATTGGGCCCCGCCCCGGAACCAGCGTGGGTACCGTCATCGTGCGGTTGGGGGGACGGCAGCGGGCCGTCCGTGCCGCGGATCACTGAGGCAGCCACGGGCGGCGGCACCTCCGCGCTGCCGGTCCTGCCCGACGCGGCGACCTGGGTGTTGCCCGACCCGGAACTCCTGCGTACCGGCGCGATCGAGCTGGATCAGCTGCCCCCGCTGGTCGCCTCGGCACTCGTACCGGACCGTCCGCCGACCGGTCCACCCCGGAGCCCGGCCCGGCCCGGTGCGCATCGGGTCGGCAGTCGCGAGCCAACAGCACTGAAAGAATGGGCGGATGCGCACCCCATCATCGCTTCTGTCGGCCTTTCGGCCCCAGGTCCAAGAGCGGCTCTACGACTTCTACGAAGAACTCCGGAGCGCCGACGACCTCTTCTGGGACCGTCGCACGGGCGCCTGGATCGCCACCGGGCACACCGTGGTCAGCAGCGCGGCGAATCACCCGGGACTGTCCTCGGTGCGCTACCCCGACATCCAGGCCGTCCCGGAGGAACTGCGGCCGCTGGCCCGGGTCCTGAGCCGGCAGATGCTCTACAACGACGCCCCCGACCACCCCCGGCTCCGCGCCCTGATCAGCAAGGCGTTCGCTCCACGAGCGGTGACGACACTTCGCGCCCGGATCACCGAAGCCGTAGACCGGATCATCACCGCGGCGGCGCCGACCGGCCGGATGGACATCGTCGCGGACCTCGCCCGGCCCCTCCCGCTCACCATCATCTGCGACCTCCTCGACGTACCGGAGGCGGACCGCGCCGCCGTCGCCTCCTGGTCCGAGCCGGTCGCCGAGGCCATCGGCAACTCCCGGCTCGACGCGGACCGCAACCGCGAGGCCTCGCAGAGCATGGCGGACATGCTCGCGTACCTCCGCGACCTCCTCACCCGCCAGGACACCCCGCCGGCCCCCGGCACCCTGCGCGCGACGGTAACCGCACAGGCCGGGAACAACGACCAGGATCTCGACGAACTCCTCGCCAACTGCGCCCTGTTGCTGATCGCCGGCCACGAGACGACCACCCACTTCATCGGCAACGCCACCCTCGCCCTGCTCCGTCACCCGGACGCGGCCGACCAACTGCGCCGCAGACCCGAGCTGATGCCCGCCGCCGTCGAGGAACTCCTGCGCTACGACGCCCCGGTACAGCTCATGCTGCGCCGGGCGCGGCAGGATCTGGACCTGGCGGGCCGCGAGATCGCCGAGGGACAGACAGTGCTGCTGGTGGGCGGCGCCGCCAACCGGGATCCGGCCGTCTTTCCCGATCCCCATGTGCTGGACTTCGAGCGCGCCGGCTCCGGCGGACGGCACATGGCGTTCGGACACGGCCCGCACTTCTGCCTCGGCGCGGCGCTGGCCCGGCTGGAGGGCGCGATCGTCCTGGAGGCGCTCCTCACCCGCCTCCCCGACCTACGGCTCGACGACACCGAGCCACCGCGATGGCAGCGCAGCCTCAACTTCCGTGGCCTCACCCGCCTGGACGTCGCCTTCACCCCGACCTCCGCCTCCCACACCGGCGCCACGCGGGCCACACCTGCCGACGTGCCGCGCACGGAGACGGGCGAGCCCGGAGCCTCGGTCGGCATGATCGCCCCACGCCACTGACCCGATGTCGCTGACCGCATATCGCTGACCGGCGGGAACGCCCGTCGCGTACCAGGGGCCGGGGCCCCCGATCCACTGTCCGAGCAGGAACCCGGGTGTGTGGAAGGGGCGGAACGGGGGACTTGGTCCACAGGCGAGGTTCGGCGTCCCATGGGGCTGAGCCTGCTCAGGTTCCTCTGGTTCGGACATGGTGCCGGGGGAGCCGTCCGCCCCCCCCGGGGTCACGGAAGGCCGCCCTGCTCGCAGACCCGCCGGGCGACCTCACGGAGCTTGGTGTTGTTCTGCTGCGAGTAACGGCGCAGCACGTCGAAGGCCTGCTCCTCGGTGATGTGGTGGCGGCCCATGAGGATGCCCATCGCCTCACCGATGACGTGGCGGGTGGCGACGGCCCGTTCCATCTGGGCATGGGTGCGGGCGCTGGAGAAGGCGACCGCCGCGTGGGAGGCCAGCAGCCACCCGGCCAGCTCGCTGGCCTCGGTGAAGGCACCGGGTCTGCGGGAGTAGAGATTCAGCGCGCCAAGGTCCTCGTCGTCGGTGAACAGCAGGAAGCCCATCATGCTGCCCACTCCGAGCGCCCGGGCCCGCGGGGCGTAGGCGGGCCAGCGCGACTGCTCGGTGGTGACGTCGGCCATGCGGAAGACCCGTTCTCCCTGGGGATTGTGTGCCGCGTCGAAGCACGGCCCCTCACTCAACCGCTCCTGCAGCTGATCGCTGTCGACGACCAGTTGGTCGGTCGGGGCGAGAGTCTCCACCTTGTCGCCCTGCAGCACCAGGATGCCGGCCGCGTCGCAGCCCTCCACCAGCTCGGTGGCCGACTTGGTGATCCGCTGGAGTGTGGCATTGACCGACTCCTGCGCCAGGAGATCCCGCGCCATCGACGCCATCTGCTGTGCGAACCGTCCCCAGTCCACTTCGTCCTCCGCCTTTTCGCACGGTCCGGACAAGCCTCATACCCAGTTTTTCACGCGTTCCGCAGAACGGCCTCGGTAGCGCCGCGATGGGCCTTCGCTCTCCGTTCCGGTCGACGCTGTCGCCGGCGACGGTTACGGAAGGCGATCAAGGGGCGCATCCGCCACGCAGGTGGCCGCAGCGTGACCAACGGCGTCGGCGGACTCCGCGACGCCGTGCGGCGGCCTGGCCCGCAGTGAACGGTGGGAGCGCTTTCGGCCATAGATCTGACTCCCCGTCAGTTCTCGGTGTTCTCCCCCCGCCCCCACAGGCGGCACGGCAACAGTGAGGCCCGCGGCCCTGGACCAGGGCCATTGAGCCGCAGTCTGCCGTCCCCTCATGCCTGAGGAAGCCATGACTCCCACCCCCCACCTGACCGACATCGCCGCCCGCACCGAGCGGCCGGCCCCGTTCCAGCCCGTCGACCGAACTCTTCTCCCGGACGCGGGCACCGCCACGGTGGACATCGTCGTGCCGGTCCACAACGAGGAACGCGCCCTCCCCGGGTGCCTGCGCACCCTTCACACACGTCTGTCCGCGGGGTTCCCCTTCCCCTGGCGGATCACGGTCGCCGACAACGCCAGCACCGACGACACCCTCGCCACCGCCCGCCGCCTCGCCGACGAACTGCCCGGCGTGGGCGTCGTCCACCTGGACCGGAAGGGGCGCGGGCTGGCCCTGCGCACCGTCTGGGGCGCCAGCGACGCGGACATCGTGGCGTACATGGACGTCGACCTGTCCACCGGCCTCGACGGGCTGCTCCCGCTGGTCGCCCCGCTGGCCAGCGGCCACTCCGACCTCGCGATCGGCTCCCGGCTGGCACCGGGCGCGCGCACGGTGCGCGGGCCGCGCCGCGAGTTCGTCTCCCGCTGCTACAACGGCATCATCCGGCTCACCCACGGTGTCCGCTTCAGCGACGCCCAGTGCGGATTCAAGGCGGCCCGTACGGAGGTGCTCCGGCCGCTGCTGGAGGTGACCCGGGACGACGCGTGGTTCTTCGACACCGAGCTGCTCCTGCTCGCCGAGCACAACGGACTGCGCGTCCACGAGGTGCCGGTCGACTGGGTCGAGGACGTCGACACCCGGGTGGACGTGGTGAGCACCGCCACCGACGACCTGCGGGGCCTGTGGCGCATGGCGCGCCTCAAGGCCTCCGGCGGCGCCCGCGTCGACATCCGACCGCGCCCCGCACCCTCCGCCGAGCACCCCGACGCGGTCCTCGCACCCCCCACGGGGCGTGGCGTGCTGTCGTGGGAGGTCGGTTGCTTCATCGCGATCGGCGTCGTCTCCACGGTCGGGCAGGCCCTCCTGTACTGGCTGGCGCGCGGCTGGTGGACTCCCGCCGTCGCCAACCTGGTCTCGCTGTCCGTCCTCACCGTCCTCAACACCGAGGCGAACCGGCGCCTCACCTTCCGGCACTCCTCCACCGCTCCGGCTCGCGCCCATCTCGGTGCCGGAGGCCTGTTCGTCCTCGGCTACCTGGTGACCTCCGGGGCGGTGCTGTGGTTCAAGTGGCTCGATCCCGGTGCCGCACCGGCCGCCGAGACCGCCGTCCTCGCCGCGGCTTCCGTCGCCGTCACCGGCGTGCGCTTCGCCGCCCTGCGGCTGGCCGTCTTCGCCGGCCCCCGCAGCCGTACCAGCCGACGAGAGCGAAACGAGACATGAGCAACTACGCACACATCACGTCCGTACCGGCGGCCTCGGAGCACGCCGGGAGACGTACGTCCGTCCGCTCGCTGCCCGCCTGGGCGGCACCCGCGGCACTCGGGGCCGTCATGGTGCTCGCGGCGGTCCTGTACGGATGGGCACTGGGTTCCCTGGGCTGGGGCAACAGCTACTACTCGGCGGCCGTGAAGTCGATGGGGAAGAGCTGGACGAACCTCCTTTTCGGCTCCTTCGACCCGGTCGGCGTGGTCACGGTCGACAAGCCGCCGGCCGCGCTGTGGCCGCAGGTGATCAGCAGCAGGATCTTCGGGATGCACGGGTGGGCGCTGATCCTGCCGCAGATGCTCGAAGGAGTGGCCGCGGTGCTGGTGCTGCACCGCACCGTGCGCCGCTGGGCGGGGGAGGGCGCGGCGCTGGTGGCCGCCCTGGTCCTGACCCTCACACCCATCACCGTGGCCATCAACCGGGACAACAACCCCGACACACTGCTGGTCCTGCTGCTGGTGTCGGCGGCGTACGCGCTCACCCGGGCGCTGCAGGCGGAGGGCAGGGCCGCGACCTGGTGGCTGTCCGCGAGCGGCTTCCTGATCGGGTGCGGATTCACCACCAAGATGCTCGCCGCCTGGATGGTCGTCCCCGCGTTCGCCGTCGCCTGGCTCGTGGGAGCGAGCGGCCCCTGGATACCGCGGGTGCGGCGTCTGCTGGGCGCGGGAGCCGTCCTGGCGGCGTCCTCCCTGTGGTGGGTCGCCATGGTCGCCCTGTGGCCGGGCGACCGCCCGTACATCGGCGGCAGCGAGGACGGCTCGGCCTGGGACCTCGTGATCGGCTACAACGGCCTCGGGCGGGTCTTCGGCTCCAGCGACGGAGCACCCCAGGGAATGGGGGGCGGTGGCGGTGGCGGGTTCGCCGGCGGGTTCGGCGGTGAGTCCGGCCCGACCCGGATGTTCGACACACAGGTGGGCGGTCAGATCAGCTGGCTGCTGCCCCTCTGCGGGCTGGCTCTGGCCGGCGCGGTCGTCGTGGCGGTGCTGCACCGTCGCGGGAAGCTGCCCGCCTCCGTCCCGCTGCCGGCCTCCGGCTGGCTGCTGTGGGGAACCTGGCTGGTGGTCTGTGCGGCCGTGTACTCGACCCAGAAGGGCATCTTCCACCCCTACTACACCACCCAGCTCGCCCCGGCCGTCGCCGCCCTGTGCGGCGGGCTGACGGCCGGCCTGGTCCGCCTGCACCGTGCGGGCCTCCGCTGGGCGCCACTGGCCGGCGCGGCCGGGGTCGTGGTGAGCGTGGTCTGGGCTGTGGTGCTGGTTCGTCGTGCACCCGACTGGAACGGCTGGCTGGTCTGGCCGGTGCTGCTCGTCGGCTGCGCCGCCGTACTCCTGCTGGTGCTGGCACGACGGAACGCCCGGCTGCTGACGGCCGCCGTCGGCGCGGCGGTGGCCTCGGTCCTGGTGGCTCCGGGAGCCTGGGCGCTGACCGTGCCCGCCTCCACCGGCATGGGCGGCTCCAACCCGACGGCAGGTCCGACGACGATGGGCTTCGGCGGAGGCGGCGGCATACCCCGACAGGGTGGGAACGGCGGAGGCCTTCCGTCGGGCATGCCGTCCGGGATGCCGTCGAACATGCCGGGCCTCCCCGGCGCCGGCGGGTCCTCGAACGGATCCGGTGCGCCCTCGTCCGGCGGACTGCCGTCCGGGATGCCTTCCGGCATGCCCACGGGTGGCGCGGGCGGCATGCCCGGCACCGGCTCGGGCGGTGTCCCGGGTGGGCGAGGCGGTCCCGGCGGCGGTGGGGAACTCACCGCTGACCAGCGCAAGATCCTCCAGTACGCCGTCAAGCACGCACCCGAAGCGCGCATCAAGCTCGCCGTCGAGGGCGGCGCCCTGTCCGCCGGCGGCTTCATCCTGGGCACCGACGAGAACGTCATCGGCATGGGCGGCTTCACGAACAGCGACAACGCGCCGTCGGTGGCCCAGCTGAAGAAGTGGACCAAGAACGGGGAACTGCGCTACATCCTGGGTTCCGGCACCAACGGCGGCGGGCCGGGCGGCCTGTCCGGCGGATACGCCGAGCAGCGCTCCGACTGGATCGCCGACAACTGCACGAAGGTGCCGGCGTCGTCCTACGGCGGCACGTCCTCGGAGGAGGACAGCGGCGGTGTGATGGGATTCGGGGGAGCCGGCGTGCTCTACGACTGCGCCGCCGAGTAACCCGGTCCGGAGCGAGCACCGCCGGACACCAGGCACCGGACACCGGACGGCAGAACGGATCCGCAGACGTCATGACCGACAGGCCCCCAGCGGCGAGGCCGGGACATCGGCTCCTCGTGGTCGAGGACGAACCCAGCATCCGTACGCTGCTGGAGGCGACGCTCCGCCTGACCGGATACGAGGTGAGCAGCACCGACACCGGGCGGTCGGCCCTCCTGGAGGTCGAACGCCTGGAACCGCACCTGGTGCTGCTCGACGTGATGCTGCCCGACCTGGACGGCTTCGAGGTGACCCGCAGGCTGCGGGCGGCGGGGAACGACTGCCCGATCCTGTTCCTCACCGCCCGCACCGGCACCCACGACCGCGTCAGCGGCCTGCGCGCGGGCGGAGACGACTACGTCTCCAAACCGTTCAGCATCGAGGAGGTCCTGCTGCGCATCGAGGCCATCCTGCGCCGGACGGCTCCGGCCGTCACGGCTCGGGTGCTGCCGAGCGTCCTGAGCTACGCCGACCTGGAACTCGACGAGGGCGCCCACGAGGTGCACCGCGCGGGCGAGTACATCGCGCTGTCACCCACCGAGTTCAAGCTCCTGTCCTACCTCCTGGCGAACGCCGGACAGGTGGTCAGCAAGATGCAGATCCTCGATCACGTCTGGAGCTACGACTTCGCGGGCGACGTCCGGATCATCGAGACGTACGTCCGCTACCTGCGCAGGAAGGTCGACCGCTTCGATCCGCCGCTCATCCAGACCGTGCGCGGGGTCGGCTACAGCCTCCGGCTCTCCCGCGACCACGGAGGGACGCCGGAGCCGTGACCCGCTTCCTGCCGCGGCCGTCCGGATCACTGAGACGACGTCTCGTCCTCGGCGTCACCGTCCTCGCCACCGCGGCCGTCCTGGCCTCCCAGGCCCTCGGCTTCGTGGTGATCCGCTCCTGGCTGCTGGACCGCGTCGACGAGCAGCTCGTCGAGTTCCACCCACCGGCGCCGGCCTTCTACGACGCTCTCGACGGGACACTGCCTGCGCCGGCGGAACAACCGGACATACTGCCCTCGGACTTCCACGTCTACTTCTACGACGGCTCCGGGCGCCTCCTGAACGGCTCGCTGGGCTCCGAAACGAGGCCAGGGCCCCGGTTGACCGACGACGTGCGGGACCTCGGTCTGCGGGACGGGCATCCGGAGACCGTGCCCGCCGCCAGTGGTGACGGCCGCTGGCGAGTGATGCTGAACCCCGGCCCCGGGGGTATGAACGCCGTGGTCACCCTGCCGCTCGACACCGTCGACGGTGCCGCCTCGAAGATCCTGTGGCTGAACGCGGTCCTGCTCGCCGTCACGATCGTCGCCCTGGTCGCGCTGGGCCGGTGGGTGGTCCGGCTGGGGCTGATGCCTCTGACCAGGATGGAACGCACCGCCCAGGACATCACCGAGGGCCGGCTCGACCTGCGCCTGCCCGACACCGATCCGCGCACCGAGATCGGACGCCTCGGCCGGGTCCTGAACTCCATGCTCGACCGCCTCCAGAAGGCGCTGCTGGCCCGTGAGGCGTCCGAGGCCCGGCTGCGTCGGTTCGTCGCCGACGCGGGGCACGAACTGCGCACCCCGCTCACCGTCATCCACGGCTACGCCCAGCTCGCCCTTCGCCCGGAGCGACGCCCGGCGCGGGACGTGCGGGAGGCCAACCGGTTCATCGCGCAGAACGCGGAACGCATGAGCCTGCTCGTCGACGACCTCCAACTGCTCGCCACCCTGGACAAGGAGCCCTCCTACCGGAGGGAACGGGTCGACCTGCTGTCCCTGGCGGCGGACGCGGTCACCGCGACCGTCGGCCACAGCGCCTCCCACCCCGTCGACCTCGGCCCGCTGCACACCCCGGCCGATCCCACCGGAGCCGAGGAACTCGACATCGCGGAGACCGTCGGTGACCCGCACCGGTTGCGTCAGATCCTCGAGAACCTGCTCTCCAACGCCCGCATCCACACCCCGCCGGGCACCCGTGTCCATGTCCGCGTCGGCAGGACCGAGGCTGCTCCGGGAGCCGGCGGCACGGACCGGCCCGGACGCAGCACCGCCTCGCCGCCCCTGCCGGAGGGCCTGCCGATCAGCGTGATCGAGGTCGCGGACGAAGGGCCCGGCCTCGAACCCGTCGACGCCGAGCTCGTCTTCGAGCGCTTCTACCGGGCCGACCCCGCCCGCTCCCGCCTCCACGGCGGCAGCGGCCTCGGCCTGGCCATCGCCGCGACGATCGCCGAGGGCCACGGAGGCCGCCTCGAACTCGACACGGCCCCTGGCGGCGGCTGCACCTTCCGTCTGGTCCTGCCCGCCGCCGACTCCGGTCAGGAACCTCGCTGATCCCGTACGCACCGCCGGCCCGTCGCCGGGAGGGCGTCGACACCGAACGGATCCGCCTCCGCAGACGGCGGGGCTGCTCAGGCCGAACCATGCGAAGTCGGCCGTGGGGATCAGTGCCGTCGGGCTGCCCGACGCGGAGGGGAGAACAGGTGCAGGCCGCATCGTCACCGGTCGAGCCTGTGGACGTGCGTTCAGATGCGACCGGGTGGATCACGGAGCAGGATGTACGGGGCAATCGGCACCCACCCCGAGCCCGGGCCAACTTCCCGGGGCGGGGTCCGGCGGCAGGAATCGCGGACCGAAACTGTCCGCAAGTGGAGCTAGCGTGCGGAGCATGCAGAACACGGCGAAGCAGAACAAGGCGACGACGGTCTCGGCGAAGACGAAGACGGCTTCGGCGAATGCGACCGCGTCAGCCACCCCGACGACGAGCACCGGGCCGGCGTCGACAGCCGTGCCCGCGCCCGCGCCCGCAGCCGCCGCCGCGGCTCCCGTCCTCGGCCCCCGCGCCCTCAACCGCGCGACTCTCGCCCGGCAACTGCTCCTCACCAGGTCGCCGATGTCCGCCAAGGACGCACTCACTCACCTTCTCGGTCTCCAGGCGCAGAACGTGAAGCCCCCGTACTACGCCCTCGCCGCCCGCCTCGACGGGTTCGTCCCCGAGGACCTGTCCCGGCTCATGGCCGACCGGGAGGCCGTCCGCATCGTCACCATGCGCTCGACCATCCACACCCACACCGCCGACGACTGCCTCACCCTGCGCCCGCTCGTCCAGCCCGCCCGGGACCGCGAACTCACCTATTTCCGCAAGGGACTCGTGGGCGTCGACCTCGACCGGCTCACCGCTCTCGCCCGTGACCTCGTCGAGGAAGCGCCACGCACGATGGGGCAACTGCGCGAGGCGCTCCTCGTGGAGTGGCCGGACGCCGACCCGCAGTCCCTGTCCGTCGCCGCCCGCTGCCGGCTCCCGCTCGTCCAGGTCACGCCGCGCGGCCTGTGGGGCCGCAGCGGCCAGGTCGCCCTCACCACCGCCGAGCACTGGCTCGGCCGGGCAGCCGAACCGGACCCGGCCGCGCCGCTGGACACGACCGTGCTCCGCTATCTCGCCGCCTTCGGACCGGCCTCCGTGAAGGACATGCAGACCTGGGCCGGGCTGACCCGGTTGCGCGACGCCTTCGAACGCCTCCGCCCGCGGCTGCTCACCTTTCGGGACGAGCACGGCACCGAGCTCTTCGACCTCCCCGACGCTCCCCGCCCCGACCAGGACACCCCGGCGCCACCGCGTTTCCTGCCCGAGTTCGACAACCTGCTGCTCTCGCACGCGGACCGCACCCGGGTCGTCCCCGCCGACCTCAAGGGCCGTAGCTGGTCCGGCAATCAGGCGCACCGCGTCCTGCTCGTCGACGGTTTCCTCGCGGGCCTGTGGCACCTCACGGACGGCACGCTCACCGTCGAGCCCTTCGGCGACTTCACGAAGGACCAGCGGGCGGCGGTGGCCGAGGAGGGCGAGCGGATGCTCGCGGTGCTCCACGAGGGAACGGCGTACGACATCCGGTTCGCCCCCGCCTCGTAGGGCCTGTCGTAGGCAGCCGGGAGAACGTGGATAGAGGGCGCTGCGGACCGCTCGTGGCCGGTCCGCAACGCCCCCTGGCACTCACCCGAGGGGTACTCGGGAGACTGTGGTGGCTGTACCGCTGGTGGTTACGACGCGACCTGCGTCGCCACCAGGCTGGAGAAGGTGGTCAGCCGGGTGTAGACCCCGGGGTAGCCGGCCTCCGCGCAGCCCTCACCCCAGGAAGTAATACCTGCCAGGACGCCGCCGATCATCAGCGGGCCGCCGCTGTCGCCCTGGCAGGTGTCAACGCCACCGGACGTGTATCCGGCGCAGACCATGTCGCTCGCGATGTAGCTGGAGCCGTACGAGCTGGAGCAGCTGGAGTTGGAGACGGTCGGGACCGTCGCCGTGCGCAGCTGGTTGGAGGAACTGCCGTTCTCGGAGGTGGTGCCCCAGCCGATGATGCGGGCGGTGGTGCCGGCCGCGTACACGCTGGTCTGGGACGAGGTGACGTACGACGCCGTGGTGTACGGCATCGAGGTCGCGAGGGTCAGCACGGCCACGTCGTCGCCGTTGGTGGCGTCCGTGTAGCTCGGGTGGATCCAGATCTTGGTGACCTTGCTGACGGTGCCGTTCGTGCCGTTGAGGTAGGTACGGCCGCCGACGACTCTGACGCTGCTCGTCGTCTCGCCGACCATACAGTGGGCGGCGGTCACGACCTTGGTCGCCGAGACGAGGGTGCCACCGCAGAACTGGTTCTGCGAGGCGTCCGTGATCTGCATGACGTACGGGTAGGCCGACGCGGTGGTGGTCGTACCGCCCACGATGGGCTGGGGTGCGGCGACCGCTGTGGGGGCGGCGATCAGCGCGGTAGAGGCGGCAGCAGCGGTGGCCACCAGAACTGCGGCGGCCTTCTTGGCACGGGCGAGCCCGAACATGGGTTCTCCTCTTGTGGGGATTGCCGGTGGGGGACGCGCGGGTGTGGGGGGTGGTGAACGGAGCGTTGGGGGCTGCTCCGTATGCCCGGCGAGCGGCACATCCACAAGGTAGGAGCCGGATAAGGCCCGTCCCAATGAGGGAACCCCCTAGGGGAGTTGGGGGAGGGAAAACCCTCGGTGGTACGCGGTCGACGGCACGGTACGGTGAGAGCGCAAGGATGGATCGCGCACAGGCACACGACCGTACGGCGGGTACGCGGGCGTCAGTTGGTGTGGCGTCCCGCCGCCAGCCGGACGATGTCCACCCGGGACCGGATCCCCAGCTTCCGGTACACCCGGGTGAGGGTCGCCTCGACGGTCTTGACGCTGATGAACAGGCGTCCGGCGATCTCGCGGTTGGTCGCGCCCTCCATGACGAGCGCCGCGACCTGACGTTCCATCGCGGCGAGCCCGTCGAGCGCGGCGACGGCCTGCGGCTGCTGTACGAGGGGCTGCGGGGCGGGATTCGGCACGGTGGCCGCGTCCACCCGGCGCAGCCAGGGCAGCGCGCGGGACCGTCTGAACAGACGCGCCGCCTCGTCGTACGAGGTAGGGGCGGGGGTGAGCCCGGGCCCCGGTGGTCCGGTGCGCAGCTCCGCCAGGGCGAGGGCGGCCCGCGCCTCCTCAAGTCCGTAGCCCAACTTGGCGAGTCGGTCCTTCGAAGACGTCAACTGGGCCAGAGCCGCATCGCGTTCACCGCGTGCCGCCCGCACCAGCGCCTCCGACCGGTCGAGCACCGCGAGTACGCTCTCGCGCCCCAGCCGCAGCGCGTGGGCGCGCGACACGTCGATGACCTCCTGCGCCTCGTCCAGCTCGCCGACGCCGACCAGCGCCTCCGCGAGGTCGCCCTGCCAGCGTCCGCGCGCCGGGTCGTCGACGCCGAGATCGTGCTCCAACTCCCTTGCCCGGCGCAGCGACTGCACCGCGCCCGGCGCGTCCCCGGCCACCAGCCGGGCGTATCCCAGGGCCGCCTGGGCCCGGGACAGGTACATCAGGTCGCCGTTCTCCTCGGCGTGCTCGACCGACTCCCGGGCCAGTGCCAGCGCCCGGTCCACGTCACCGCCGGACGCCTCCGCCAGCGCGGCGAGCATCCCGGAGGCGACCTCGCCGATGCCGGTGTCCCGGGCCAGCCGCAGGCTCTCCCGGGCCAGGTCGAGCGCCCGGCCGCAGTGCCCGCAGCGCAGTTCGGTCTCGGCGAGGCAGCGCAGGAAGTGCACCTCGCTCTCGACCGATCCGCGTCGGCGCACCTCGCGCAGCAGGGTGGTGATGGTCGCTCGCGCCTCGGGCAGCTGGTCGCTCATCATCAGCCAGCGGAACCGGGCCGAGCCGATGCCGTTGTGATGGACGGTCACCTGCGGGTCCTGGGGCTCCTTGAGGGCGCGTTTGATCGTCGCGGGTGCGTCCGGGTGGCCCATCAGGGTCTCGGTCTGGGCCTGGAAGGAGAGCGCCATCAGCTCCGTGTGCCGGTCGCCGCCGCGTGCGGCGAGCTCCGCCGCGCGTGCGGCCTCCTCGCGGCACTCGGCGAAGTCGCCCTCCACGAGCAGCGCCCGCCAGGCCAGTTGATAGTGGATCAGGGCGAGCAGCCGCGGGTCGTCGCCCGCGTCGGCCAGTGCCTGCGGGAAGACGGAGTCGACCTCCGTCATGGCGTGGCCCGCGGTGTCGATCACGGTGATCCAGGCCCGCACCCGTTCCGCGGGCACCGTGCTCCGGGCGAGCACCTGGCGGGCGACGTCCCGCGCGAGATCCAGCTCACCGGCGGTGATCGAGTCCTCGGCGGCCCGCAGCCGGTGCTCGTCGGGGTTCGGCACACTGTCGGCGGGGGCGTACCGGGCAGCGAGCAGGCCGAGCGAGGAGGCCACCGAGGGCGCCCCGCGGTCCCGGGCCAGCGCGGCGGCCTCGGCGAGGCGTGCGGCCACCTCCGGATCCGTGCCGTCGGTGGCCAGGGCGAGGTGCCGGGCCCGCTCGATGGGGTCGGAGGCGGCCGTGGACAGCGCGGCGTGCGCGGCCCGGCGCTCCTGGGCGCTCGCCTCCGCGTACAGCGCGGCCGAGACGAGGGGATGCGCGAACCGTACGGCCGGACCCTCGGGCTCCGTCGCCAGCAGCCCGAGGGCGGCGGCCTGCGCCGTCTCGGCCTCGGCGTTCTCCCGGCCGGCCGCGTGCAGCAGGGCCAGGGTCGGGCGGGCGCCGGCGCTCACCACGAGAAGGGTGCGACGGGCGTCGTCGGACAGCATCTCCAGGCGGCTGAGCACCAGCGCGCGCAGCGAGGTCGGCACCGGCAGCGGCTCGCCCGGACGCGGGGGCGTGGGGTTCTCGGCCAGGGCGCGGCCCAGTTCGAGGGCGTACAGCGGGTTGCCGGCGCTGGTGCGGTGGATCTCCCGCACGGTCGAGCGCGGGAGGTCGTAGCCCCGGTGTTCCAGGAGGGCCTCCACCTGGGCGCGGGTCAGCGGGTTCACCCGGACCGCCAGGGTGTCCGGTGTGGACGCGCGTAGATAGCGGTCGTACTCCTGTCCGTCCGTCCGCCCCGCGAACACCATCCGGACCGGGTCGTCGCCCAGTCGGCGGGCGGCGAACCCGAGGAGTTCGGTGCTGGCGGTGTCCAGCCACTGGAGATCGTCCGCGACGACGAGAACGGGACCCTTGGCGGCCAGCGCGCGCAGTGCCGACAGCACCGCGAGCCGCAGAGCGAGGCCGTCGCGCTGGAGTGTGGACTCGCCACGGCCGGTGAGCGCCGACTCCAGGGCGACACGCTGGGCGACGGGCAACTGGCCGGCCACCTCGTCGAGCGCGAGACCGAGAAGATCGGCGAGTGCGAGGAACGGGAGATGCGATTCGGACTCCGTGGCGGAGCAACGCAACACGGTCCGTGCCGATTCGCCATATTCCGCGGCCAATGTCCGCAGGACGGTCGACTTTCCTATTCCGGCCGGTCCGTGCAGCAGCACGCTGCCGCCGCGCGACAGCTGCTCGCGCGCCCCGACAAGTGCCTCTTCCCGGCCGATGAGCAGGTCAGAGCGGCATCGGCCAGGCTCCTGGAAGTCCCGTCGCACGGTCACCGCTCCCCTCCTGTGTCGTGTGGGCCCCAATATTAGGCAACAGATCTTTGAATTTCGGACCGGCGGCGTGGTGAGCCGAATAACAGGACGGTTGAGGTATCGGAAAATTCAAGTCACATGTGAATGAATACTCCGTATGCGTGTGCGGAGCGTGACCGCCGACCTCAGGGCAGCAGTCCCGCCCGCCGCGCCGCCACGACCGCCTCCCCACGCGAATGGACGCCGAGTCTGCGCATCGCCGAGCGCAGATACCCCTTCACCGTCTCCGGGCGCAGCCCCAGTCGCTCCGCGGTGACCGCGTTGGACGCCCCCGAGGCGACACACGCCAGGACGTCCAGCTCGCGCGGCGCGAGCTCGACCCCGTCCACCGGCCGCCCCGGGGCCAGCAGACCGCACGCGTCGAGCAGCGCGTCCCGCAACTCCGGATCGGTGATCCGCGGAGCCAGCGCACGCAACGCCGTGTGCGCCTCCCGCACCTGCTCCCACGCCCCGTCGCCCGGCCCCCGGACACCGGTGGGCTCCGGCCGCGCCGCCGCCAGCAGCTCCCGCGCCTGGTCCCGTACGACGAGCGCCTGCTCCACGTCCCGGGCCGCCTCGACCGTCGCGCCGATCATGCGGTCGCCCAGGGGCAGGGCGGTGCGCAGGGCGCCGTACAGGACTCCGCGGACCCGGCGCCGTACGACCACCGGGACCGCCACCACGGAGCGCAGGCCCTCGGCGGCCACCGGGATGTCGTACTCGTGGCTGATCTGCCGGGAGGCGGAGTAGTCCGTCACCGCGCACGGGCGGGCCAGGGCCACGGCCTTGCCGCCCAAACCGTTCCCCGCGGTCACCGCGAGTGCGCGCAGCGCCTGGGTGGAGGTGCCGCTCAGTTCGCTGATGCGCATGTGCCGGCGCCCCGTCTCCACCAGCCCGCCGAAGGCCACCGGCAGCCCGGTCACCCGCCGCAGCCGGGCCAGCGCCCGCTGCACCTCAGTCGCCTCGGCCGTGTCTGCTGCCACGTCATCGCCCCTTCGTCGCGGCTCGCTCGTGGTGTTCGCCGGTCATACGTCGCACTCACCCCCGTTCGGGGGTAGTGAGACCTGCGTCACGGATTACACGATGTCAGAGTGTCGCCCGGCAATGGTCCGGGATCGAGGAGGAGTGATGACGACGGTGACCGAGCGCTTCCGCGAGGCACGGGACTTCCTGCTGGCCCATCGCGAGGACTACGCCACCGCGTACGAGGGTTTCAGCTGGCCGCGCCCCGAGCTCTTCAACTGGGCCCTGGACTGGTTCGACGTCATCGCGGACGGGAACGACCGCACCGCCCTGCACATCGTCGAGGAGGACGGCTCCGAGGCCACGGTGTCCTTCGCCGAGATGTCCGCCCGCTCCCACCGGGTCGCGAACTGGCTGCGCGGACTCGGTATCCGCCCCGAGGACCGGGTCCTGGTCATGCTCGGCAACCAGACGGAGCTGTGGGAGACGGCCCTCGCCGCGATGAAGATCGGCGCCGTCGTCATCCCCGCGACCCCGCTGCTCGGCCCCGCCGACCTGCGTGACCGGGTGGACCGCGGCCGGGTCTCCCACGTCCTGGTCCGCGCCGAGGACACGGGCAAGTTCGACGAGGTCCCCGGCCGCTACACCCGGATCGCGGTGGGCGGCGCCCCCGAGGGCTGGCAGCGGTACGAGGACGCGTACGACGCGCCCGCCGAGTTCACGCCGGACGGGCCGACACACACCGACGACCCCCTGATGCTGTACTTCACCTCCGGCACGACCGCCCGGCCCAAACTCGTCGAGCACACCCACGCCTCGTACCCGATCGGGCACCTCGCGACCATGTACTGGATCGGCCTCAAGCCCGGCGACGTGCATCTGAACATCTCCTCGCCCGGCTGGGCCAAGCACGCCTGGTCCAACCTCTTCGCGCCCTGGAACGCCGAGGCCACCGTCTTCGTCCACAACTACACGCGCTTCGACGCCGCCCGGCTGATGGCGGAGATGGACCGCGCGGGCGTCACCTCCTTCTGCGCCCCGCCGACCGTCTGGCGCATGCTCATCCAGGCCGACCTGACCCAGCTGCGCACCCCGCCGCGTGAGGTCGTGGCCGCCGGCGAGCCGCTCAACCCCGAGGTCATCGAACAGGTGCGCCGCTTCTGGGGCGTCACCATCAGGGACGGCTTCGGCCAGACGGAGACCGCCGTCCAGGTCTCCAACAGCCCCGGCCAGCCCCTGAAGACGGGCTCCATGGGCCGCCCGAGCCCCGGCTACCGGGTCGTTCTCCTCGATCCCGTCTCGGGTGAACCGGGCGCCCCCGAGGGGGAGATCGCGCTCGACCTCGCCACCCGACCGGTCGGTGTGATGACCGGCTACCACGGCGACGCCGACCTCACGGCGGAGGCGATGGCCGGCGGCTTCTACCGCACCGGGGACATCGGCTCGCGCGACGCGGACGGCTACATCACCTACGTCGGCCGCGCCGACGACGTCTTCAAGGCATCCGACTACAAGATCTCCCCCTTCGAGCTGGAGAGCGCGCTGCTTGAGCACGAGGCGGTCGCGGAGGCCGCCGTGGTCCCCGCGCCGGACGAACTGCGCCTGGCCGTACCGAAGGCGTACGTCGTGCTCGCGGCGGGCTGGGAGCCGGGGCCCGACACCGCGAAGGTGCTGTTCGAGCACAGCCGCGAGGTCCTCGCCCCCTACAAGCGGCTGCGCCGACTGGAGTTCGCGGACCTGCCCAAGACCGTGTCCGGCAAGATCCGCCGGATCGAACTGCGCGAGGCGACGGCGGCGGGTTCGGAGAACGAGTACCGCGAGGAGGACTTCCGGTGACTTCGATGACTTCCTACACCCACGGGATCAGCGACACTCCGCTGCTGGGAGACACGATCGGCGCCAACCTGGACCGGGCCGTCGCGAGGTGGCCCGACCGTGAGGTGCTGGTCGACGTGCCCTCAGGACGGCGCTGGACGTACGCCCGGTTCGCGGCGGACGTCGACGAGTTGGCGTACGCGCTGATCGCGAGCGGGATCGCCGCGGGCGACCGGGTGGGGATCTGGGCGGTGAACTGCCCCGAGTGGGTGCTGGTCCAGTACGCCACCGCGCGGATCGGCGCGGTCATGGTGAACATCAACCCGGCCTACCGCACCCATGAGGTCGAGTACGTCCTCAAGCAGGCCGGGATCTCGCTGCTCTTCGCCTCTCTCAGCCACAAGGCGAGCGACTACCGGGCGATGGTCGAGCAAGTGCGGGGCGGGTGCCCGCAGTTGCGGGAGACCGTGTACATCGGGGACCCGAGCTGGGACGCGCTGATCGCGCGCGGCACCCCGGTGCCGTTCCCGGAGCTGTCCTGCGACGACCCGATCAACATCCAGTACACCTCGGGCACGACAGGCTTCCCCAAGGGGGCCACGCTCTCCCACCACAACATCCTCAACAACGGTTATTTCGTCGGGGAGTTGATCGCCTACACGGAGCAGGACCGGGTGTGCGTCCCGGTGCCGTTCTACCACTGCTTCGGCATGGTGATGGGCAACCTCGCGGCCACCTCGCACGGTGCGTGCGTGGTGATCCCCGCCCCCTCCTTCGAACCGGCGGCGACCCTGCGGGCGGTGGCCCAGGAGCGCTGCACCTCGCTGTACGGCGTACCGACCATGTTCATCGCGGAGCTGAACCTCTCCGACTTCGCGACGTACGACCTGTCGTCCCTGCGCACCGGCATCATGGCGGGCTCGCCCTGCCCGGTCGAGGTGATGAAACGGGTGGTCGCCGAGATGCACATGGCCGAGGTGTCCATCTGCTACGGCATGACGGAGACCTCCCCCGTGTCCCTCCAGACGCGCCGGGACGACGACCTGGAACACCGCACCGGCACGGTCGGCAGGGTCCTGCCGCACATCGAGGTCAAGGTCGTCGACCCGGCGAACGGGACGACCCAACCCCGTGGCACGGCAGGGGAGTTGTGCACGCGCGGCTACAGCGTGATGCTCGGCTACTGGCAGGAGCCCGAGAAGACCGCCGAGTCGGTCGACCCCGGCCGCTGGATGCACACCGGCGACCTCGCGACGATGCGCGAGGACGGCTACGTCGAGATCGTCGGCCGCATCAAGGACATGATCATCCGGGGTGGCGAGAACATCTACCCGCGCGAGATCGAGGAGTTCCTGTACGGCCATCCGAAGATCGCCGACGTCCAGGTGGTCGGAGTGCCGCACGAGCGGTACGGCGAGGAGGTCCTCGCCTGTGTCATCCCGCACGGGGACACCGAACCGCTCACCCTCGCCGAGCTACGGGCCTTCTGCGAGGGGCGGTTGGCCCACTACAAGATCCCGAGCCGGCTGCGGGTGCTGGACGCCTTCCCGATGACGGTGTCGGGGAAGGTGCGCAAGGTGGAGCTGCGCGAGAGGTACGCCGGGGAGTGAGTTCGCCGCAGGGGGGGCGCCGGACGCGCCTCAGACTCCCGTGGCGTCGAGGTCGTCGGCCGGGCTGTTGACCGGCTGCGGGGTGCCGGTCAGGTCGAGGACGAAGAGGGGGACGCCGAGGTTCTCGGCACCGGCGCGGGCCTCGTCCTCGTACCCGGCGAGGGAGAAGTAGACGCAGTCCGAGGACTCCGTCATGGCCGTCAGCCACAGGCACTCGATGTCCCGCAGCGATGCCGGGCTCACCGTCGGGTCGACCTGCGCCAGGACTCCGCGGGCGGCGAGCCCCACGCCTGACGGGGGGCGCTGGTCCGCGCGGCGGATGTCCTGGTAGCCGAGCCAGCGCAGATAGAGGGCGGCGGCGGTGACGGCGTCACGCGCGGTGCGGATGGTGACCGGCTGGAAGGCGCGCCGGGGGCGGGCGGAAGGCTGGGGTGCGCGCAGGGCGCCCGGGAGTTTGGCGGTGCCGGGCGGCGGCTGGACGTCCCTCGCCCGCGAGTCCGCCGCACGGGCGGCCGTCGGCCGGGTGTCCGCGGCGGACCGCGCCACCGGGATACGCAGAACCGTGCCGCAGGGGCAGCCCAGTTCGGGATGCGGCCACTGGTCCCGCCGACCGCAGGCCGTACAGTCCACGGTGATCCACTGCTCGTCCCAGACGCGGTGGGTGACGGCCGTCGCCGTCGCCCGCGGGTCGAGCGACGGTCTGACCGGCGCACCGCACGCGCACGGGTAGGACGGCGCCGCGTACAGATGCTCGCGCAGGCAGGCCGGACACCGCACCGGCATGCTCTCGGCCATGGCCAACTCCACTACGTGACGTCGGGGTCAGAGCCCCATCGTGCTCCACCGGACCCCCGCTTGTCCGTCTCTTGACGGCCTTGGCGAGCACACTTACATTGTTTCCAGATAGCAGAAAACTAATTCCACAATGCGGAAGCAGTGTGGAGGCGGTACGGAAGGTCCGAACAAGGTCACGGAAGCTTTCTCTCTCCGCGGGGCGCGACGGGAGTACGAATCCGAGGAGTTGCTCAATGGCTCGTATGACCGCTGCCCGCGCGGCAGTCGAGATCCTCAAGCGAGAGGGCGTCACGCACGCGTTCGGTGTTCCGGGCGCGGCGATCAACCCCTTCTACGCGGCACTCGGCGCCGTCGGCGGGATCAGTCACACCCTCGCCCGTCATGTCGAGGGCGCCTCGCACATGGCCGAGGGCTACACTCGCACCCACCCCGGCAACATCGGTGTCTGCGTGGGCACTTCGGGTCCGGCGGGCACAGACATGATCACCGGGCTGTACTCCGCGACGGGTGACTCTATCCCGATCCTCTGCATCACGGGGCAGGCACCCACGGCGGTGATCCACAAGGAGGACTTCCAGGCGGTCGACATCGCCTCCATCGCCCGGCCGGTCACGAAGACGGCCACCACCGTGCTGGAGGCGGGCCAGGTCCCCGGCGTTCTCCAGCAGGCCTTCCATCTGATGCGCTCGGGCCGCCCCGGGCCGGTCCTGGTCGACCTGCCGGTCGACGTCCAGCAGACGGAGATCGAGTTCGACCCGGAGACCTACGCACCGCTGCCCGTCCACAAGCCGGCCGCGACCCGCGCCCAGATCGAGAAGGCGCTCACACTGCTGAACGCGTCGAGCCGGCCGCTGATCGTGGCCGGGGGCGGCATCATCAACGCCGACGCGGCCGAACTCCTCGTGGAGTTCGCCGAGTTGACGGGCGTGCCGGTCGTCCCCACCCTCATGGGCTGGGGCGCGCTGCCGGACGACCACGACCTGAACGCCGGGATGGTCGGCCTCCAGACCTCGCACCGCTACGGCAACGCCACCTTCCTGGAGTCCGACTTCGTCCTCGGGATCGGCAACCGCTGGGCCAACCGCCACACCGGCCGGCTCGACGTCTACACAGCCGGCCGCACCTTCGTCCACGTGGACATCGAACCCACCCAGATCGGCCGCATCTTCGCCCCCGACTACGGCATCGCCTCCGACGCGAAGGCCGCGCTGGAGCTGTTCGTCACGGTGGCACGGGAGTTGAGGGACGCGGGCGGCCTCCCCGACCGCTCCGAGTGGGCGGCGGCGGCCCAGGAACGCAGGGCCCGCCTCCAGCGGCGTACGCACTTCGACGACATCCCGATCAAGCCGCAGCGCGTGTACGAGGAGATGAACAGGGTCTTCGGCCCCGAGACGCGGTACGTGACGACGATCGGCCTGTCCCAGATCGCCGGCGCCCAGCTGCTGCACGTCTACCGGCCCCGTCACTGGATCAACTGCGGCCAGGCGGGCCCCCTCGGCTGGACGATCCCGGCGGCGCTGGGTGTCGCCGTCGCCGACCCGGAGGCGTCCGTGGTGGCCCTCTCCGGCGACTACGACTTCCAGTTCATGATCGAGGAGCTGGCGGTCGGCGCCCAGCACCGCATCCCGTACGTCCATGTCCTGGTGAACAACTCCTACCTGGGCCTGATCCGGCAGGCGCAGCGGGCCTTCGGCATCGACTTCCAGGTCAACCTGGAGTTCGACAACCTCAACTCGCCCGAACTGGGCGCCTACGGTGTCGACCACGTCAAGGTCGCCGAGGGGCTCGGCTGCAAGGCGATCCGGGTGACGGACCCGGCGGAACTGGCCACCGCGTTCGAGCAGGCCAGGAAGCTCGCGGCGGAGCACCGGGTGCCGGTGGTCGTCGAGGTGATCCTGGAGCGCGTCACGAACATCTCCATGTCGACGACCAACGACATAGGAAACGTGGTGGAGTTCGAGGACATCGCGACCGAGCCGGGCCATGCGCCGACCTCGATACGGACGCTCCGGATCTGACGCCGAGCATGGAAGAAGGGGGTGCCCATGGGCACCCCCTCTGCGTTTCCCCCGTTGTTCCCCCGTGCGTCGTTCCCCGTGCTGTTCCCCTTGTTCCCCCGTGCTGACACCAATGTGCCCGGTCCCGGGGGAAGTTGCAGCCCCCAGGGCCGGGTTCAGAGCTGGATTTGAGGTTTCCGGGCGGCGCCGACGCCTGGGCGCGACAGGACAGTTGTCAGCGGCGGCGCCACCCGGAAGATCAGAGGTCGGCTCCGGACAGCCGCTCCACGCCCCGCAGCAGGGCCGAGTGGTCCAGGCCCCCGTCACCCTGCGCACGCAGGGACGCGACGAGCTGGGCGACCACCGCGCCGACGGGCAGCGCGGCGCCGACCGTACGGGCCGCGTCCGTCACGATGCCCATGTCCTTGTGGTGGAGGTCGATACGGAAGCCCGGCGTGAAGTCCCGGTTCAGGAAGTTGTCCTTCTTGCGGGTCAGCACGGTGGAGCCGGCGAGACCGCCGCCCAGCACCTCCAGCGCCGCCCTCAGGTCCACGCCCGACTTCTCCAGGAAGACCACGGCCTCGGCGCACGCCTGGATGTTGACGGCGACGATCAGCTGGTTCGCCGCCTTCACCGTCTGGCCCGAGCCGTGCGGACCACAGAGCACGACGGTCCTGCCCAGGGCCTCGAAAAGAGGCCTCGCGCTGTCGAAGTCGGCCTGTTCGCCGCCGACCATGATGGACAGCACGGCCTCGACCGCGCCGGCCTCGCCGCCCGAGACGGGCGCGTCCAGGACCCGCACGCCCTTCCGGGCCGCCGCCTGCGCCAGGTCCACCGACGTCCGCGGGGTGATCGACGACATGTCGACGAGCAGGGCGCCGGGCCGCACGTTCGCCAGGATGCCCTCCGGGCCGTACGCGATGGCCTCGACCTGCGGTGACGCGGGCACCATCGTGATCACCACGTCGGCGTCACGCACGGCCTCGGCGATCGACGCCGCCGCCGTGCCGCCGGCGGCGGTGAGACGGTCGAGCTTGTCCTGTTCCAGGGTGAAGCCGGTGACGTCGTAACCCGCCTTGATCAGGTTCTCGGACATGGGGGAGCCCATGATGCCGAGGCCTATCCAGGCGACCTTGGGGAGATCACTCATTTCGGGGGCGCCTCTCTGCTGCTCGGTGATGTCAGGGGGTGCGGCGTGCCACGTGCGGCAGCCAGCCGAACGCCTCGGCGCTCGGCCGGTCGCCCGGCTTGTACTCCAGGCCCACCCAGCCCTCGTAACCGGCCTTGCGCAGCTGGTCGAGATGGTCCGCGAGGGGGAGCGTGCCGGTGCCGGGAGCACCCCGGCCGGGGTTGTCGGCGATCTGGACATGGCCCGTCTTCGCGGCGAACCGGTCGATCACCGAGGGGAGGTCCTCACCGTTCATGGACAGGTGGTAGAGGTCCATCAGGAAACGGGCGTTGCCGAGCCCGGTCGCCTCGTTGACCCTGTCGACGACCTCCACGGCGGCCGGGGCACTCACCAGCGGGTACCGGGGGGACTCCGGCCTGTTGAGCGCCTCGACGAGGAGGATCGCACCGATCCGGTTCGCCGCCCGGGCCGCGAGCACCAGGTTCTCCAGCGCCAGCGCGTCCTGCGCGGCCGGGTCCACGCCGTCGATCCGGTTGCCGTACAGCGCGTTGAGCGCGCCGCAGCCGAGCGACTCGGCCAGATCCGCGGCGACCTCGATGTTGGCGCGGAACCGCTCGGACTCCTCGCCCGGCACCGACAGGGCGCCCCGGTCCGGGCCCGGCAGCTGTCCGGCGTAGAAGTTCAGGCCGGTGAGCCGGACGCCGGCGTCCTCGATCGCGAACCGCAGGGAGTCCAGCTCGGACCGGGCCGGGGTCGGGGAGTCGAGCCATGGCCACCACAGCTCGACCGCGGTGAAGCCGGCGGCCCGGGCCGCCGCCGGACGCTCCAGGAGCGGGAGCTCCGTGAAGAGGATCGACAGGTTGACGTTGAAGCGCTGCTCTGTGAATCCCATGGCCGTCGGCGCCTCCGTTGATTCCGTGTGTCGAATTCCGTATCGTGGAAATGACTTTCTATCTAGTGGAAGATTGCCGCCGAACGTCGAGGCTTGTCAAGGGGCTCTCCCGAGTGGCGGGGTGGTAAGCGGGCGGTTACACAGGGTTCAACGTTCATATGAGCGGGGCGCACGTTTCCCGTGTGCCGGTGCACTGAAGTTGAGAGGCGAACATGGCCGTCGAGCCGTTCCCCGCCCGCCCGGGGAATCCCGGACCGGGCGAAATCCGTCCCGTGACCCGTATACGCACGGACGACCTGGTGCGAACCCTGGTCGTCGCCAGGCCGCTGGACGACGTCGTCCAGCTCGTCACCCTCCTGGAGCAGTCGCCCGACGGTCTACCGACCGCGGCGACCGTCCTGCGGGTGGCGGCCGTCGCGCGCTCCGTGGAGGACGTCTCGCGCCTCGTGGAACTGCTGGGTCCGCCGGAACACGGCGTCGACCGGATGGACGAGGCGATCCGGACAGCCGCCGAGCAGCGGCCGGTCGCCGAGGTCGGCCGTCTGGTCGCGCTCCTGCACGCGGCCCCGTACGCCGCTCACGCGGAGGCCCAGGCGGTGCACGCCGCCGCCACCAGCAGGCCCGTCGAGGACCTCGTGCAGCTGATCGGGCGCATCGGCGACGCCCAGGACGACGACGCGGAACCCGCCACTGCCCCGCGCACCCTGCCGCACACCGCACCGCGCGCCGAGGAGCCGACGGTTGTCGCGGCTGCCCGGCGCGGCGACGTCCCTTGGCTCCGCCGCGCAGTCGCCGTCCTCGTCATGCTCTGCGGCGCGGCCCACTTCCCCCTCGACTGGGTCGACGCGCCGAGGCACGGACTGACCGCCTCGCTCGGTGTCTCCGCGCTCTGCCTGCTGGCCGGCGCGGCGCTGTGGTTCGGCCGGTCGCCGGTCGTGGCCGGCGCGGCCGTCCTCGTCTCGGGAGCCCTGGCCGCCGCGCATCTGCTGGGCGCGCACCTCGACTCGGAGACCCTCGCCTACGTACGGCAGGCGGGCGGAGCCGCTTCCCCGCTGCCCGCTCTGGCGGCCTGTGTCGCCACGCTCGCCGCGCTGACGGCACTGGCCGTGTCCCTCGCTCGCAGATGGCGCGTCACCGGTGCGCGGGACAGCGCCCCCGACCCTGTCCTGAAGGTGAACTCCCTGCGCCTGTAAGTCAGTTCAGGATGAGGGGTGTCCGCCGCCGCGTGTGGGTGCACATCCCCGCTGATTTCGCGGAGGAGTCCGTTAGGGTCGTGTCCGAGTGGCCGGGACACGACCTGACGGAAGAATGTGCACAGTGCGACTGCGAGTGGAGTTCACGACCGAGCCCTTCGATCTCGACGAGGCGCCCGCACACGCGCTGGTCGCCCGTGAGGTCATCGAGGCGGCCGAACTGGACGCGGTGGACGTCGGCCCGTTCGGCAACACCGCCGAGGGGCGCGCCGACGCCGTACTGACCGCCCTGGACGCGCTGCTGCGCAGGACCCTGGAGGCGGGCGCCACCCGGATCTCGCTCCAGGTCAACGTGATCGACGGCGAGGGTGGCCGGTGACCGGCGCCGGGGACGGGTCCGCCGACGCGGCCTTCGTCGCGGCCGTGAAACCGCTGGTGGACGCCATGGGGGGCGAGCTGCTCGCGCCCGGCCGGGCCGGGCCGGACGACGTCGTGCTCGCCTGGGAGGGCGCCGACGTGATCGCCGTACGCCTGCCCCAGCTCGCCGACTCGCTCGATCACATCCTGGCCGCGCTGGAACGAGGCCACGGCAAGCCGCTGGCCGAACTGGACCGCAAGGCCAAGCAGGAGATCGTACGGATACTGGAGGCGCGCGGCGCCTTCTCCGTGCGGCACGGTGTCGAGACCGTCGCGGGCGCCCTCGGGGTCAGCCGGTTCACGGTCTACAACTACCTGAACCGCGAGAAACAGGCCTGACGAGCCCGGTGCGAAGGGCGCCGTCATCCCTGATTTTCAACAAAGTGTTGACGTCTCGTCGCCGGAAGGCGTTAGCTGTGCGCAGCCGGCCCGTCGTGCCTCACCGCACGCACCCCCCGGCACACCCAGCACGCACAAGGCCACGGAGGCTCGCCGTGACGTCGAGTACGACCCCTGGCGGTCTCGCCCGGTTCAACGCCCTGGAGGAGTCCGCGGCCCGCGCCGCCCTCCACGAGGCCTGTGCCTCGACGGCCTGGGGACGCCATCTGCTCGCGAAGCGGCCGTACGCCACCGCCGAGGACCTGTACACCGCGAGCGACACCGCGACGGCCGAACTGACCGCCGACGACCTCGCCGAGGCGATGGCCGGGCACCCGCCCATCGGCCGCCCCAGGCCCGGTGACCCGACCTCCGCCCGCGAACAGCGCGGTATGGCCGGCGCCTCGGAGGAGCTGAAGGCGGAGATGCTCGAACTGAACCTCGCCTACCAGGAGCGCTTCGGCCATGTCTTCCTGATCTGCGCGACCGGCCGGACCGGCGAGCAGATGCGCGACGCGGCGCGGGAACGGCTCGGGAACACGCCGGAGCGGGAGCGGGAGATCGTCCGCGTCGAACTGGGGAAGATCAACCGCATCCGGCTGGGCAGTCTCGTAGAGGAAGAGCGGTAACAGACATGAGCACCGACGCCGTCGATCCACCTACCCCTGTCGCCTCCGTGTCCACGCACATCCTGGACACCAGCGTCGGCCGCCCCGCCGCCGACGTCGCCGTCCGGCTCGCCGCGCGTGGCGGGCGCGACGCGGCGTGGCGGGCGCTCGGCGGCAGCGCGACCGACGCCGACGGACGGTGCAAGGACCTGCCGGCGCTGCCGGAGGGCACCACCCACGTACGGCTCGACTTCGAGGTCGAGCCGTACCTGGAGAAGAAACAGGCCGATGCGCAGCAGGACGCCCCCGCGAATCGGGACAGCGGTGCGGCGGGAGCGTTCTTCCCGGAGGTGGCGATCACGTTCGCCGTCGTGCCGGGCGAGCACTACCACGTACCGCTGCTGCTCAACCCGTTCGGCTACTCCGTATACCGAGGGAGTTAGCAGCACCATGACCGATTCAGCAGCCAAGGCCCGCCCCGTGTTCCTCGGGCAGAACCAGTACGGCAAGGCCGAGAACCGCGTCGTGCGCGTCACCCGCGACGGCGCCACCCACCACGTCAAGGACCTCAACGTCTCCGTGTCGCTCTCCGGCGACATGGACGAGGTCCACCTCTCCGGCTCGAACGCGAACGTCCTGCCGACGGACACCACCAAGAACACGGTGTACGCCTTCGCCAAGGAGTACGGCATCGACTCCGCCGAGCAGTTCGGCATCCATCTGGCCCGGCACTTCGTGACCAGCCAGGAGCCGATCGAGAAGGCGCGCATCCGGATCGAGGAGTACTCCTGGGAGCGGATCGGGACGCCGGGCGAGGGCGAGCACTCCTTCGCCCGGCAGGGCCAGGAGACCCGGCTGACCCAGATCACCTACGACGGCTCGTCGTGGGAGGTCGTCTCCGGGCTCAAGGACCTGGTCGTGATGAACACGACCGACTCCGAGTTCTGGGGCTACGTCAAGGACAGGTACACGACGCTCCCCGAGGCGTACGACCGCATCCTGGCGACCCAGGTGTCCGCGCGCTGGCGCTTCAACTGGTCCGACGAGGAACGGGAGATGCCCGACTGGGAGGAGTCCTACGCGAGCACCCGCGGGCATCTGCTCTCGGCCTTCGCGGAGACCTACTCGCTCTCGCTCCAGCAGACCCTGTTCCAGATGGGCGCGCGGATCATCGAGCACCGCGAGGAGATCGACGAGGTGCGTTTCGCCCTTCCCAACAAGCACCACTTCCTGGTGGACCTGAAGCCGTTCGGGCTGACGAACGACACCGCCGACGGAGCTGTCTACCTCGCCGCCGACCGGCCGTACGGCCTGATCGAGGGCACGATCCTGCGTGACGGCGCCGAGCCGCGCATCCCCGCCGACCTCACCAACCTGTAAGGACGTCTGAGCGATGGTTCAGCGCATCGTCATCGAGAACTGCGCGGTCGCGACCGTGGACGCCACCGACACCGAGTACGCCTCCGGCCATGTGGTGATCGCCGGCAACCGCATCGAGTCGGTCGGCCCGGGCAAGGCCCCCGAGGGCCTCGCGGACGTGGTCCGGCGCATCGACGCGAGCGGGCATCTCGTCACCCCCGGCCTGGTCAACACCCACCACCACTACTACCAGTGGATCACCCGCGGACTGGCCACCGACCACAACCTCTTCAACTGGCTGGTGGCGCTGTACCCGACCTGGGCGCGCATCGACGAGCCGATGGTCCGCGCGGCGGCGCGGGGCTCGCTCGCCATGATGGCCCGCGGCGGGGTCACCACCGCCATGGACCACCACTACGTCTTCCCGAAGGACTCCGGCGACCTGTCCGGCGCGATCATCGGCGCCGCCCGCGAGATGGGCGTCCGGTTCACCCTCGCGCGCGGCTCGATGGACCGCAGCGAGAAGGACGGCGGCCTGCCCCCGGACTTCGCCGTCGAGACCCTGGAGGGCGCGCTCGCCGCCACCGAGGCCACCGTCGACGAGCACCACGACCCCTCCTTCGACGCCATGACCCAGGTCGCGGTCGCCCCCTGCTCACCGTTCTCCGTCTCGACCGAACTGCTGCGCGAGGGCGCGGAGTTGGCGCGACGCAAGGGCGTACGGCTCCACACCCACGGCTCGGAGACGGTCGAGGAGGAGCAGTTCTGCAAGGAACTGTTCGGCATGGGACCGACCGACTACTTCGAGTCCACGGGCTGGCTCGGCGAGGACGTGTGGATGGCGCACTGCGTCCACATGAACGACTCGGACATCGCCGCCTTCGCCCGTACGAAGACGGGTGTGGCCCACTGTCCGTCCTCCAACGCCCGGCTGGCGGCGGGCATCGCGCGCGTCCCCGACATGCTCGCGGCCGGCGTCCCGGTCGGCCTCGGCGTCGACGGCACCGCGTCCAACGAGTCCGGCGAACTCCACACCGAACTGCGCAACGCCCTCCTCATCAACCGCCTCGGGGCGCACCGGGAGGCGGCTCTGAACGCCCGTCAGGCCCTGCGCCTCGGTACGTACGGGGGTGCTCAAGTCCTGGGCCGGGCACGGGAGACGGGGTCCCTGGAGCCGGGCAAGCTCGCCGACCTGGTGCTGTGGAACCTGGACACCCTGGCCCACGCGTCGATCGCGGACCCGGTCACCGCCCTCGTCTTCGGTGCGGCGGCCCCGGTCACGGCGTCGTTCGTGAACGGCGAACAGATCGTCGAGAACGGGCGGTTGCTGCACGTCGACGAGGACGAGATCGCCCGCTCGACGCGCGCCGAGGCCCGGCGGCTGGCGGCCATCGCGGCGGGCGCCTGAGGTGCCGGGCGCGTCCTGAACGGGCCGCCCGCCCAGACCTCCGGCCGAGGGGGACGGCCCTCGGCCGGAGTCCAACCGTCGCACCACCGGTCGGCCGATGCCAGGAAGCCGCGGTGAGTACCGCTCAGAGACCGAACAGCCGCGGCTCGGACGCCAGCGCGCGGAAGTACTTCTTCGGGTCGGCGACCAGCTTGCGTGCCCTGAGGTCCATCAGCCCGCCGACCGCCGTGACCTCCGCCGCGATCGTGCCGTCGGCCTTGCGGATCGTCTGCCGGATACGGAAGGTCCTGCCCTCACCCCAGACGAAGTCACAGGTCACCTCCACCTCGTCGCCCGCCAGCAGCTCCCGCTGAAAGCGGATGGTGGTCTCCAGGGCCACCGGTCCCACACCTTTGCCCATCAGCTCCGCCTGGCTGATCCCGGCCGCGTGGAGTAACGACCAGCGGGCGTGTTCCGCGTAGTTGAGGTACACGCTCTGGTTGACGTGACCCTGCATGTCGGTCTCGTACCCGCGCACGGTCACCGGGACGGAAAACGGTTCGGCCACGACTTCCCCTTCAGGGTGCTCTACGGCTCTGCGGCTAGGTTCTACAGCTCGGCTTCACGACGAGGGCGCAAGCGTACTGAGCGGTCGCTCGCCGCCGTCAACCGCCTTGGCGTATCCGGCCGTTACTTCCGGCGGGGTGACGCCAGCAGATAGCGCGCGCCCGTGCGCGGTTCGGTGTGCTCGCCGACCTGCCAGCCCGTCTGCTCCAGGGTGGCCGCGCAGGCCCGCAGCGCGTCACCGTCGCTCTCGCGCACGGCGACGGCCTCCGGCTGCGGAGTCGCCCGCACGCGGTAGCCGCCACCGGCCGGGCCGCCGTCCTCGGGGTGGTGGCCCGCCGCCTCCAGTGCCAGCGCGGCGGCCTGCACCAGATGCGTACGCTCCCAGCCGCACGGACGGTCCGTGGCGCCGTCCGTGTTGGTCATCCGGCGCAGCTCCAGCAGCCCCTGCCAGGCACTGTGCACCTCACGGGTCCGGGCGGGCCCGGCGGCCGGTATCTCCTCCTCGCCGCCCACCCGGGCGGCGAACACCCCCGGGGCCCCGGAAGCGGGGACGGCCTCGGCCGGGGCCGGCGTGTCGGTGTGCCGGGCCTCCTCGCGTACGCGATGGCCGGACGGTGTCAGGAAGTGGGCGTGCGGTGGCCGCGGGTGCCGGAAGGCGAGCCCTCGACTCACCAGCGCGGCGAGCTGGAACTCCGTACCCCGCAGCCGTCCGGTGACGGGGTCGGCGGCGTCGATGACGCGTCGCTGGGCGGGGGTCGGTGGACGGGGCATGGCGCACTCCTCCCTGGTCGTCGGCCGATGAGGTCGAACGGTCGTCGACCCTTTCGAAGACTACGACCCGGGTCTGACATCGCGAGCCCAGCGCTCCAGCTCGGCGAACTCGCGCTCCCCGAGACCCCGGCGCGGGTCGACCCGCAGCAGAAGCGCCGGCCCGGCGTGGTGTTCGGCCACATGGCGGACGTCGAGGTCGGTGATCAGGTCGTCGACCCAGACGAAAGGGCGACCGTCGGCCCACTCCACCACGCGCCGTGTCTTCCAGTACAGGCCGTCGGGGTCCTCGGCGAACAGGTTGGTGAACTCGATCACCGGGAGGGCCGTCGGCAGGCCGATCACCGGGCCGATCATCTCGTTCGCCTCGTGCATCCAGGTCGTGGCCCACGCCAGGTCGTACGGCAGGGCGAGCAGCCGGGCACCGTGTCCCGGATGCAGCCGTATCCGCAGGCCCCGCCGGAGCCGGCGCGAGCCCGGCTTCTGCCGTGCGGACCAGTTGGCGGGGTGCATCCGGCGGGTCACGTATCCCCGGTGGCGCAGCAGCCGGGCGCGGAACGGGTTGAGGGGGCCGTCGACATCGAGGAGGAGCAGCGGTCGGTCCGTCATGGGGAAGGGCTACCCAGGGCGGACGCCGGTCGACCGCCCCGGTCGGCGTTACTGCCGATAGCCGCTCAGGAACCGCCCGATCCGGCTGATCGCCACGTCAAGGTCGTCCGCGTACGGGAGCGTGAGGATGCGGAAGTGGTCGGGGGAGGGCCAGTTGAAGCCGGTCCCCTGCACGACCTGGATCTTCTCCTGGAGAAGCAGGTCCAGGACGAACCTCTCGTCGTCGTGGATCTTGTGCACGGCCGGGTCGAGACGCGGGAACGCGTACAGCGCGCCCTTCGGCTTGACGCACGAGACGCCCGGGATCTCGTTGAGGCGTTCCCACGCGCGGTCTCGCTGTTCGCGCAACCTGCCGCCGGGGGCGGTGAGTTCGTGGATGGACTGCCGGCCGCCGAGCGCGGCCTGGATGGCGTACTGCGCGGGCGCGTTGGGGCACAGGCGCATCGAGGCCAGCATGGTGAGGCCTTCGAGGTAGCTGCGGGCGTGCTGTTTCGGGCCGGTCACCACGAGCCAGCCCGAGCGGAAGCCGGCCACGCGGTACGTCTTCGACAGGCCGCAGAAGGTGAGGACGACCAGGTCGGGGGCGAGTGCGGCGGCCGAGTGGTGCACCTCGTCGTCGTACAGGATCTGGTCGTAGATCTCGTCGGCGAAGACCATCAGGCCGTGGCGGCGGGCCAGGTCGAGGATGCCCTCGATGATCTCCTTCGGGTAGACCGCGCCGGTGGGGTTGTTCGGGTTGATGATGACCACCGCCTTGGTGCGGTCGGTGATCTTCGCGGCCATGTCGTCCAGGTCCGGGTACCAGTCGGCCTGTTCGTCGCAGAGGTAGTGGACCGCCTTGCCGCCGGCGAGGGTCGTGACCGCCGTCCAGAGGGGGAAGTCGGGGGCGGGGATGAGGACTTCGTCGCCGTCCTCGACGAGGGCCTGGACGGCCATCGAGACCAGTTCCGAGACGCCGTTGCCGAGGAAGACGTCGTCGACGTCGACCTCCAGACCGCGTTCCTGGTAGCGCTGGGCGACGGCCCGGCGGGCGGAGAGGATGCCGCGCGAGTCGGTGTAGCCGTGGGCCTGGGGCAGCATGCGGATCATGTCCTGGAGGATCTCCGGCGGTGCCTCGAAGCCGAAGAGCGCGGGGTTGCCGGTGTTGAGGCGAAGGACGCTGTGGCCCGCCTCCTCCAGTGCGTTGGCGTGCTCGATCACCGGTCCGCGGATCTCGTAGCAGACCTCACTGAGCTTGCTCGACTGCCGGAACTCCATGCGCTTACGCCCCTCCGGTTCGTGTGTTGCTTGGTTTTACCAAGTTTCAGCTTGGAAAGTCCAACAACATGTCTAGACTGCGTCGCATGTCACCTCGCCGAAGCTACGACCAGCACTGTTCCGTCGCTCGCGCCCTCGATGTCGTCGGCGACCGCTGGACTCTCCTGATCGTCCGGGAGCTGCTGGCCGGTCCGCGCCGCTACACCGACCTGCACACGGACCTGCCGGGCGTCAGCACGGACGTACTGGCCTCGCGGCTCAAGGACATGGAGCGGGACGGCCTCACCACCCGACGCAGGCTGCCCCCGCCGGGGGCCGCATTCGTGTACGAACTCACCCGCCGGGGAAGCCAGTTGCTGCCCGTGTTGCAGGCGCTGGGGGAGTGGGGCGGGCCCGAGCTGGGCGAGCGGCGCGCCACGGACGCCGTACGGGCCCACTGGTTCGCGCTGCCCCTGCTGCGCGGGCTGGACGCGGTGGACGGGGTGAACGGCGGAGGGCTCGTCGAAGTCCGGCTGGAGGAGGGCGAGTTCCATCTGCACGTGGGTGCCCGGGATGTTCCGGTGTACGGGGCCGGCCCCGCGCCTGAGGAGCCCGACGCCCGCCTGTCGATGGACACCGGCACCTGTGCGGCGGTCGGCCGGGGAGACCTGAGCGTGCTGGGCGCCGTACGGGACGGACGTATCGAGGTGACCGGCGACGGGACGCTCGCCAAGGCCCTGCGCGAGGCCTGAGGCACGGCATGCCCGCCGCGACCGTGCGCGGCGGGCATGTCGACGTACCGTCAGCTGCGGGTCAGGCGCCCGGCGGAACCTGCCTCGGTCGGCCCGAGCCGCGCGTCAGGGCGTAGCCGCCGACGCCCGCCAGAGCGGCCAGCGCACCGCCGATCGCCGTCCAGACCCAGCGGTCGGACCACCAGCCGGACGACCAGCCGTCGTCGGGCTCGATGCTGGACAGCACGGCGGACGCCGCCGAACTGTCCTCCTTCTCCTCGGACTTGACCGCGATGCCGGGAACCAGCGGCTCGGCCAGCGAGCCGTCCACGGCCGCCGCACCGCCGATGTCCTTGGAATCCACCCGCACTTCGGCGCCGACCGGGAGGCCGAGGTCCGAAGTCGGAAGGTTCACGGCCGTCAGCCGGACGTAGTACGTGCCCGGCAGCGGGTCGTTGGCCCACTGCTCCGACCAGGCGCGGACCGTGCGCAGGACGCACGCCAGCTCCACCGACGCCGTGCCCGAGGCGGCGGTGCGCGTCTGGGCGCCGTACTGGCAGGCCTGGCGGCGCCGCAGTCCGTCGTACACGTCGAGCTGCCAGGTCTCCGAGGCGTGCGTGTCCGGCAGCTTCACCGTCGCTTTGACAGTGGGGCGTTGACCGGAGTCCGCGGGGAACGACCAGTACAGGTAGTCGCCCGCGGAACCGTTCGCGGTGGCCTGCTGCCCCTGGTCGATCTCCGTCGCCGTACGGAACGACGTGCCCGCCGAGGTGGGGGCCGAACTGCCGTCAGAGGGGCTCGGGGAGGGCGAGGCGTCGGCGACGGCCGGCGTCGCGGCCAGCCCGAGCAGCAGCACGGCCGAGCCCAACACGCGTACAGCGCGCAGCAGTTGTCTTCCCGGAACTCGCATCACTCGCACAACTCGCACAACTCGCATCAGTTGGTCCTCCATACCGCGACCCGCCAACGCGAGATCCAGCCCCACAGAACACCCGTGAGGAAACCGAACAGGACGAGCGCGCCCAGCAGCCACCAGCCGCGGCCGAGACCGAAGGAGGCCACGTCGCTCGCCTGGCTCGGACCGTCGACGACGTCCACGGTCAGTTCGAGCGGCAGCCCGGGTGCGGACTTCACACCACCGGCCGCCGAGAAGGAGTTGGTGACCTGGAGACACACGGTCTCGGCCGCCGGCTTGTCCGCGTCGTCGTCGGTATCCGCCTTCGCATAACGCAGGCCGGTCGAGATGACGTCGGTACGACCGGTGCCGTTGCCCTCGCCGCGGACGATCTCACGGCCGTGCGTGGTCACCGCCCGCAGCAGCACCCCGTAGTCCGGGTTGACGGCACGGTCCGCCGAGACGCTCACCGAGGCGCGCAGTTCCTTCCCCGGGTAGACCTCCACGCGGTACCAGCGCTGCTGGCCGAACTCCTCGCGGTCCGTGTAGAGACCGGACTTCACCGCCGGAGCGTCTCCGCAGCCCGCCGCGCCCTCGACGGCCACCGGCGTCACCACCGGGTCGGCGGCGCGGACGACCAACTGGTTGACCTTGTCGGTGAGTTCCTCGGTGTGCTCCACCGACGTGTACGTCCCGCCGGTCGCCTCCGCGATACAGCTGAGCTGCTGCCGCATCTTGGTGTTCGGGACCAGACCGAGGGTGTCGATGGTGAGACCGATGCCCTTGGCCGCGATCTCCCGGGCCACCTCGCACGGGTCGAGCGGCGCGCAGGTGTCCTCGCCGTCGCTGATGAGCACGATGCGCTTGGTGCCCTCACCGCCGTTCAGGTCGTCGGCGGCCTTCAGCAGCGAGGGGCCGATCGGCGTCCAGCCGGTGGGTGTGAGCGTCGCGACCGCGGCCTTGGCCTCCGTGCGGTCGAGCGGGCCCACCGGGTAGAGCTGCGCGGTGTCCTTGCAGCCCTCCTTGCGGTCGTCGCCCGGGTAGTTGGCGCCCAGCGTGCGGATGCCGAGCTGGACCTCCTCGGGTGTCGCGTCCAGTACCTCGTTGAACGCCTGCTTCGCCGCGGCCATCCGCGACTGGCCGTCGATGTCGCGCGCCCGCATCGAACCGCTGACATCGAGAAGGAGATTGACCTTGGGTGCGAGTGCGGTGGTTTCGTCGGCGACGGCTTCGGCCGGGACCGCGATCCCGGCCGCCAGGGCGGTGAGCAGGGCGCAGGCGCCCGCCGCCAGCCGTTGTCTTGTGATCATCGACGGATCCTATTGACCCCGGGCGACCCGCTTCAAAACGGGTCCCGTCAGCTGCCCTCTTTCGTCACCTCTCCCAGCGGGTTGGGCAGTTGGGTCCACAGGTCTCCGGGCGAGCCCGGTGACAGCCGCATCAGGGTCAACGCCTTGGTGGGCAGCGGCTGTTCGAGCAGCGCGAGGAGATCGGGCGTGCGCGGCAGCCCTCGTACGGCTGTCTCCAGCGCCTCCCGCAGCGCCACCTGGGAACCGGCGGTCGAACCCAGCGCCCCCGCCACCAGCGAACCGAACAGCTTGCGACGCAGGGCGGGTTCGTCGTCGGTGACGATCCGTCCGGTCAACTCCGGCGCCGCGATGCCATGGCGGGCCAGCCGGGCCGGGCTGACCCGGATGTCGGCGAGGTCGCGGTAGACCAGCCGCAGCGGATCGCCGGTCGCCGACAGTACGACCAGGAGATTCTGACCGTGGGCCTCCAGAGCGACGCCCAGATCGAGCAGACGCAGACCGACGGTGAGGGCGAGACGGGTGAACTCGGCCAGCCAGGAGCGAGATTGTGGAAAACCCGTGGCGGCGAGGGCGCCCACGGGAACGACGTACTCGCCGGCCCCCGGGTCCGCGTACAGGTCCGGCGGCTCCCTGAGCACCGCCGCCAGATCGGGGGAGTCGGCGGTGACCGCGCCGAGGGTGCGGGTGATGTGCAGCAGCCCGTCGAGCCGTGCGGCCATGGACTCCATGAACGCCGACACCGTCGCCGCCGTCTCGATCGAGTACGGCGAGATGTCCCGCACCGAGGAGGTGAGCCGGGCGCTCAACGCCGTCTTGACGTGCGGTCCGCCCTCCGGGAGCGCCAGACCGCGCAGGGACATCAGCGGATGCGCCGACAGCCCACCCCGGGTGGGGAGCTGGAGAACATGTTCCGCCTGCCAGGGATGCACCGGGATCAGCGGACGCCCACCGTCCCACAGCCACTCGGGCCACTCGCCCCGCACGGCGCAGTCGCCCGCAGCCACCAGCGCCAGTTCCACGACCGGGCGGTGCTCGGGCCCGTACGCGAACTGCTCGGCCACCGAGAACCCGGGCCGGGAACGGCAGTTGGGGTGGAAGGGATGCCCGTCGACGACCCGCTGCTCCCACTCCCAGCCGGTCACGGGGGCCCGCGGACCGGGCTCCTGGTCGGCGCGGGACAGGGCCAACGAGGCCACGCTGTTGCCGAGTTCGACCGCGAAAGCGGGTCCGTGCGGCACGTCCAGGTCCGTCATCATCCGCGCCGGGTCCTCGTACGACACCGCCCCGCGCCCTGTCCCGAGCCGTACGGCGGTGACCCGGCCGTCGACGGCGTACGGATCGGCGTACGGGCCCTCAAGCCGGCGGCCGTCCGCCAGCAGGAGACCGGCACCGCTCTCACGGCCGACGATCCACGGCAGCGGCTCATGGACGAGCGCCCGCCACAACCGCGTCAGGACGGCGGCCCGCGCGCCGGGCAGCTCGGCCGCGTACCGGGGGACGAGGTCGGGCCGCACGGCGGCCAGTTCGTCGGCGACCTCGGCCTCTGCGCTGGAGGGACGGTGCACGGGCGGGCTCCTCGGGTGCGGGTTTGGCTGCGGGTATGTGCTGGTGAGCGGGCGTGGACGACGACAGACATACTGATCGCCGGTCCAGCGCGGGAAACCGCAACCGTAGGAAAGCACCGTAAGAAACGAGGGAACGCGTGGACCCCACCAGGCCCCCCACCGCACCCCCGGCGACGCCCGCCACCCCCGAAGGCACCGGAGCGCGTGCCGACGCGTACGCGACCGCGCCCCTGATCAACTGCCTGCTCCGGGAGGTGGCGCAGCCGCTCCCCGGCCCGGGCGAGCAGCGTGTGTACCGACTGCCGAGCGGGGAGCGCCTGCTGCGGGTGCGCGGGGGACGGCGGCCCGCCGCACCCGAGGTGAACACCGGCGACGGCACCTGGCACCCGGTCGGCCACGCCGAACTCGTCAAGCTCGTGGCCGAGGAACTCCAGGCGTACACCGGCGTGTCCAACCCCGAACTGCCCGCCGAGATGGCCGACAGCCGCGACGCGCTCGCCGCGCTGCTCACCGCCCGCGCCGCCGCCAGTCCGCCCGACGACCCGTACCGGCGCTCCGAGCAGTCCCTCCTCACCGGGCACCCCTACCACCCGGCGCCCAAGGCACGCGGTGGCGGCCCCGTCGCGGGCTGGCTGCCGTACGCGCCCGAGGCGTACGCCGCGTTCCCGCTGGTGCTGCTCGGCGTGCGCGAGGACACGGTCGCCGAGGAGGGCGACGTATCGGCCCTGGACGCCTTCGGTACGGCCCCGCCCGGCTACCGGCTGCTGCCCGCCCACCCCTGGCAGCTCGACCTCGTCGGCCCGAGCCTGACGGACGCCTTCGCCGACGGCCGGCTGATCAGGCTGGGCACGACCGCGTCCGACACCTGGCCCACGGCGGCTATCCGCACGCTGTACGCGCCCGAGCACGACCTCTTCGTCAAGTTCAGCCTCGACGTCCGCATCACCAACGACGTACGCCGGCTCTGGCGCCACGACCTGCTGACTCTGCGCCGCACGGACGCGGCGGTCGTCGCCGCCACCGAGGGCCGACCGGTCTGGCTCGGCGACCGGGGCTACCGCACCGCCGACTTCGCCTTCGAGGAACTGGCGGTCCTGGTCCGCGACGGACTGCGCGACCATGTCGTACCGGGCGCCACCCCGCTGCTCGCCGCCGCGCTGGTCGAGGGCTTCGACGGCAACCCGCTGGACGGGCTCGCCGACCCGGGCGCCTGGTGGACGGCGTATCTGCGCTGTGCCGTACCACCGGTCGTCGAACTGTTCGCACGTTCCGGCGTCGTCATCGAAGCCCACCTCCAGAACTGCCTGATCGCGGTCGACGCTCACGGAATGCCGGTGCAGGCCCTGTACCGGGACGCGGAGGGCGTGAAGCTGCTGCCGGACGTGACGCGGGCGGCGGGCTGGGAGCGGCTCGTGTACTGCCTGGTCGTCAACCACCTCACGGAGGTCGCGGAGGTGCTGCGGGAACGCCACCCGGGCTTCGACCCCTGGCCGGCCGTACGCCGGGAACTGTCCCGCCACGACCTTCCCGAGGTCGCCGAACTCCTCGCCTCGCCCACCCTGCCCGGCAAGACCAACCTGCTGCTGCGCTGGACCGGAGCCGACGGCGCCGACGCCCGATATCTTCCACTGCGGAATCCGCTGGCCGAGTGAACCGGCGGGCGACGGGGAACCGTTCCGGACCCGATGACGTCATGAGCGGCACATCTAGACTGATGGCCGGTAGTGGGGAGCATCGTGGCTGATTACGGCCGCACGACGGGGACGGGGGCCGGGGAGATGAGTTCCCACAGCCGGACCGGACAGGTGAGATGGGGGAGTCATGAAACCGCTCGGAGCAGGTGATCCCGCCTCTGTCGGGGAGGGCAGGTACCGGCTGGTCGGACGGCTCGGCCAGGGCGGAATGGGCGTCGTCTACTTCGGCCGGTCGCGGTCGGGCCGGGCGGTGGCCGTCAAGGTCGTACGGCCCGAACTGAGTACGGAACCGGGCTTCCGGCGCAGATTCGCCGACGAGGTGGCCGCTGCCCGCCGCGTCGGCGGTTTCCACACCGCGCCGGTCGTGGACGCCGACCCCGAGGGCGAGCCGGCCTGGCTGGTGACGGCCTACATTCCGGGCCCCACCCTGCGGGACGTGCTCGACCAGGTGGGTCCCCTTCCCGCGGACACGCTCACCGTGCTGGCCGCCGGGCTCGCCGAGGCGCTGACCGCCATTCATCAGGCCGGGGTCATCCACCGGGACCTGAAACCCGCCAACATCATCGTCGCGGAGGACGGGCCGCGGGTCATCGACTTCGGCATCGCGCGGGCTCTCGACGGCGCGGCCCTCACCCAGACCGGGTTCCAGATCGGCACGCTCGGCTTCCTCGCGCCCGAGCAGCTCGTCGGTGGCACGCTCACTCCCGCGGTGGACATGTTCGCCCTGGGAGTGGTGCTCAGCCAGGCGGCGGGCCGCGCCCCGTTCGGCGACGGGGGGTCGGCCGCCTGGGCCTACCGCGTGGTCCACGAGCAGCCGGATCTCACGGGCGTGCCCGACCCGCTGCGTGGACTGATCGCGGCCTGTCTGGCAAAGGACCCGCTCGACCGCCCCGGCCCGTCGGAGTTCCTCGACCAGCTCACGGTCCGGCATCCGTCGGACACCTGGCTGCCCGCCGAGGCGACCGCACTCATCCGCAGGCAGGCCCCCGCGGCGTACCTCTCGGCAGCGGACCGCCCCTCGGCGACGCCCACCGATCCGCGTGCGACCTTGTCCGGGCCACCGCCGGCCACCGACAGGCAGGCTCTGGCCACCGATCCACGTACGGCCGTGTCCGGGCCGCCGCCTGTTGCCGGGGAGCAGGCTTCGGGCAGGGATCAGCGTGCGACCTTGTCCGGGCCGCCGCCGGTCGCCGACGGTCGGGCGCCGGCCACCGACCCCCGCCCCACGGACGCCCCGTGGACGGCCGCCGAGGGCCGGACCGTGGCCTCCCACCCCCAGACCGTCCGGTCGTCGCCCGGCCCCGGCTTCGGGCCCCCGCCGGTCCTCTCACCGGACCCGGTCCCGTCCGGCGGGTCCGTCCCGCCCGGCGGTGCCGGACAGGTGGACGGGACCGGGGCCCGGCGCGGGCGCCGAGGGACGGTCGCCGTAGCGGCGCTGCTGGTCGCGGCGGCCGTCGCGGGGCTGTTCGTGTGGCATCCCTGGACCGGTTCCGGCGACCCCGGAGCCGACAAGGCCGGCGGAACCTCATCACCGTCGCCCCGGCGATCGACCCCCGCCAAGTTCCCCGACGACCCGCTGCTGGTCCGGCTGGACACGGACCCGGGATCGCCGGAATGCCACAGCGTGATCGCCCTCCGCGACTCCACCACGGACAACCCCAAACAACTGATCGACGGAACCTGCGACGCCCTCCCGCAGTGGTCGCCCGACCACAAGTCGTTCGCGTTCACCCGCAAGACGGCGCAAGGGGCGGCCGTGTGGACGGCGAACGCGGACGGCACCGGCGTCCGGCGGATCGCCGCCATCGCGGGCGGCCGGGTCTCCTGGTCCCCGGACGGCAAGCGACTGGCCGTCCTGCGCCGCGCGGACGGTGTGCAGCAGCTGTTCGCCGTGACCGTCTCGGACGGCTCCGCGCAGCAGCTGACAACCGGCTCCGGAAAGGTCGAGGACCCGGCCTGGTCCCCCAACGGCAAGCTGATCGCCGTCTGTCTGCAGAAGACGTCGGGCTGGCAGGTCCACGTCGTCGATCCGGCACAGCCGGGCGCCGAACCCCGGCAGGTGACCCACCAGTCCCGGCGGGCGCTGGACGCCGTCTGGTCCCCGGACAGCCGCTACTTCGCGTACACCGCCGGAGCACCCGGCGAGGGGACGGGAGGAGACATCCGTATCGCCAGGGCCGACGGCAGCGACGACAGGTCACTGGTGCGGACGGCCGCCCAGGAGATGGACCCGGTCTGGTCGCGGGACGGCAAGTGGGTGGCCTTCGTCCGGGGGCCCTTCGACCGGCCGGCGATCTGGGCGATCCGCGCGGACGGCACCGGTGCCCGGAAACTCACCACGGGGAGCACGCCGGAGGGCCATCCCTCCTGGCGCTGAGAAATGCCCTCTCGGCTGTCACATTCGATCACTATGCTCGCGTCATGAGAGAGGTCACGGCAACCCGCTACATCGAGCCCCTGAGATCGGGCGGTTCCGTCCCCGGGGTGGTCGAGGCCGATGATCTCGGCACCTACGTCGTCAAGTTCACCGGCTCCGCGCAGGGCCGCAAGGCACTGGTCGCCGAGGTGATCGTCGGCGAGCTGGCCCGCGCCCTCGGACTGCGCTTCCCCGAACTCGTCCTCGTCCACTTCGACCCGGCGATCGCCGACGACGAACCCCACCAGGAAGTACGGGACCTGCACAGCGCCAGCTCCGGCCTGAACCTCGGTATGGACTATCTGCCGGGCGCACGGGACTTCACCCCGGAGGTCGCCGCGAGCTGCACGGTCGACCGGCTGGAGGCCGGGAAGGTCATCTGGCTCGACGCGCTGACCGTCAACGTGGACCGTACGGTCCACAGCTCCAACCTGATGATCTGGCCGACGCTCGGCATCGCGCCCCCGCGCCTCTGGCTCATCGACCACGGCGCCGCCCTCGTCTTCCACCACCGCTGGGACGGCGCCGACCCCGCCAAGGCCTACGACTTCCGCCACCACGCCCTCGGCCACTACACCCCCGACACCCGGGCCGCCGACGCCGAACTCGCTCCCCGGGTGACCGAGGACCTGCTGCGCGGCATCGCGGCCGAGGTGCCTGACGCCTGGCTGGCCGGCGAACCGGGCTTCGCGACACCGGACGACGTCAGGGAGGCGTACGTCGGCTATCTGCACGCGCGCGTGCGGGCCTCGGCCGCCTGGCTGCCCACCGACTTCCCCACCCGGGAGGAACTCGCCGTCGAGGAGACCCTCCGGGCGGCGAAGACACAGCGAGGCCGCCCGAGTTGGCTCAAACAGGTCCCCGACCTGCACGGCAAACCGGCGGCGGAACAGGATTGGTCGGTACACCTCGGATGAACCACGTGGGACCGGTAGTACAGATCGAGTACTGCACCCAGTGCCGTTGGCTGCCCCGCGCGGCCTGGCTGGCACAGGAGTTGCTCACCACCTTCGAGACGGAGCTGGGCGAACTGTCGCTCAGGCCCGGCACCGGCGGCGTGTTCGTCGTCCGGGTCGACGGCGAGGTGGTCTGGGACCGCAGGGAACAGGGCTTCCCGGAGCCCACGGCCGTGAAGCGGGCCGTACGCGACCGAGTGGCCCCGGGAAAGTCCCTGGGCCACTCGGACCGGCCGGACACGTCGGCTCCCTGAACGATCAGCCCCTGAGCTGCTCGTACGCCGGCAGGGTCAGGAAGTCCGCGTAGTCGTCGTCGAGGGCGACGGTCAGCAGCAGGTCGTGGGCCCGCTGCCAGTTGCCGGCCGTGAAGGCATCCTCGCCGATCTCGGCGCGGACGGCCGCGAGTTCGTCGGCGGCGATCTCGCGGGCCAGCTCCGGGGTGGCCTTCACGGTTTCTCCCGCGTGCTCGAACTCGACGCCCGCGTTGATCCACTGCCAGATCTGCGAGCGGGAGATCTCGGCGGTGGCCGCGTCCTCCATGAGGTTGAAGATGGCGACCGCGCCGAGCCCGCGCAGCCACGCCTCGATGTAACGGATGCCGACCTGTACGGCGTTGACGAGTCCGTCGTACGTCGGCTCGGCCTTGAGGGAGTCGACGGCGATCAGGTCGGCGGCCTCGACATGGACGTCCTCGCGGAGACGGTCCTTCTGGTTGGGCCGGTCGCCGAGCACCGCGTCGAAGGAGGCCATGGCGATCGGGACCAGGTCGGGGTGGGCGACCCACGAACCGTCGAAACCGTCGCCGGCCTCCCGGTCCTTGTCGGCCTTGACCTTCTCGAAGGCCACCTTGTTGACCTCTTCGTCGCGCCGCGACGGGATGAACGCCGCCATGCCGCCGATCGCGTGCGCCCCGCGCTTGTGGCAGGTACGGACGAGGAGTTCGGTGTAGGCGCGCATGAACGGAGCTGTCATCGTCACGGCGTTGCGGTCCGGGAGGACGAACTTGGGGCCGCCGTCACGGAAGTTCTTGACGATCGAGAAGAGATAGTCCCAGCGGCCCGCGTTCAACCCCGAGGCGTGGTCGCGGAGTTCGTAGAGGATCTCCTCCATCTCGTACGCGGCCGTGATCGTCTCGATGAGGACGGTGGCGCGGACGGTGCCCTGCGGGATGCCCACGTAGTCCTGTGCGAAGACGAACACGTCGTTCCACAGCCGGGCTTCGAGGTGCGACTCGGTCTTGGGAAGGTAGAAGTACGGGCCCTTGCCGAGGTCGAGCAGCCGCCGCGCGTTGTGGAAGAAGTACAGGCCGAAGTCGACGAGCGCGCCGGGCACCTTCTCACCGTCGAGCTGGAGATGGCGCTCGTCGAGGTGCCAGCCGCGGGGCCGCATGACGACGGTGGCGAGTTCGCCGGCCGCCTTCAGGGCGTACGTCTTGCCGCTCTTCGGGTCGGTGAAGTCGATGTTGCGGGTGTAGGCGTCAGCCAGGTTGACCTGCCCGAGGACCACGTTCTCCCAGGTCGGCGCGGAGGCGTCCTCGAAGTCCGCGAGCCAGATCTTCGCGCCCGAGTTGAGGGCGTTGATCGTCATCTTGCGGTCGGTCGGGCCGGTGATCTCGACGCGCCGGTCGTTCAGGGCCTCCGGAGAGGGGGCGACCCGCCAGGAGTCGTCGGCGCGGATCGCGGCGGTCTCGGGGAGGAAGTCGAGGGTCGAGGTACGGGCGATCTCGGCGCGGCGCTCCGCACGGCGCGCGAGGAGTTCGTCACGCCGGGGCGTGAACCGCCGGTGCAGCTCGGCCACGAAGGCGAGTGCCGCGTCGGTGAGCACCTCCTCCTGCCGGGGCAGGGGCTCGGCGTCGACGATGGCCAGCGGGGACGGCGCTGGTGCGGACATGAGCGGTCACTTCCTTCAGCGGTTTGCTGTGAGCTGCTGGGAACGAATGTTTCTGATCAGTGGATGCTAGTTTCCTCATCGTGGAAGTTCAATCATTTGTTGACGTCGAGAATCTTGGCGGCGAGCGGCCGTCACCCCAGACGGTCCAGGTCGGCCGGTGTGTCGATGTCGTAGGGCTCCGCCACGTCACCGCACTCCACGAGGGTGATCGTGTCCTCGTGCGCCCCGAGATAGTCGCGGGCGCCACGGTCGCCGACCGCTGACGCCGCGACGCCCGCCCAGTGGGCGGCGCCGAACAGCACCGGATGCCCCCGCGTGCCGCCGTACAAGGCCGCCACGAGGGACTCCCCGGACGTGTACGCGGCGAGTACGCGGGCCATGGCCTCCGGCCCGACGGCCGGCTGGTCGACCAGCGAGACAAGGGCCGCGCCGGCCCCGGTGCCGCGCAGCGAGGCCAGCCCGGCCCGCAGCGAGGACCCCATGCCCCCCTCCCACTCCGGGTTGTCCACCAGCACGCACCCGGGCAGGACCGCCCGCTTCCGTACGTCGTCGGCCCGGGCCCCGAGGACGACATGGACCGGGGTGCAGCCCGCCGCGCGCAGGGCGTCGGCCGCGCGTTCGACGAGAAGGTGCCCGCGGTGTTCGAGCAGGGCCTTGGGCCGTCCGCCGAGGCGTCGTCCCCCGCCCGCCGCGAGCAACAGCCCTGCCACCTGGTCCGCTTTCTCCGTCATGCCTCCTGCATACCTGACCCGGCGCCGGACCGCCGGTGTTCAAGGGCTGAATTTCGGTCCATGGTGTGGCGCCTGTCGCGTGGTTGGCGTTTACTGTCCCGCGTCCCCGGCGCCCGACCAACGCCACGGGGGCGGGCGGGGCGCACGTGCGGCCAGTGGGGGAGAGCTGTGTTGCGGAGCTTGGGGCAGAGGTCGGTGACCGGCAGCGACGAGGATCCGAGGGTGGCGGAGTTGCGGACCGCGGTGTCCCGGCTGCGCCGTGAACTCGCCGCGCACCCGGCCGAGTTCCCCGACCGCGGCATCGCCGAGGACGAACTGGCGTGCCTGGCCGCGATGGCGATCACGGGCAGCCCCGAAATCCCGCGCCTGCGACGCTCGTTACTCCTGATCGCCGGCGCGATCGGCTCGGTCAGCGCACTCGCCCGTGGCCTGTCCGACGTCCGCGCGGCGGTGGAACTGTTCGGCGGCCCGCCCCGCCACTGACGGCTCCGCCGGACACGCCGCGGGCCGCCGGGGGCTGGTCGCGCGGTTCCCCATGCCCCTGGGGGGTGCGGGCCGCTGGGACGGAGATCAGTGGGTGGGGCTGCCCGGACCGGCGGGGGTCGCCGACAGGTCGGCTGTGACCTGCTTGGGCGCGGGCATTGAGCCGCTCCGTCGGATACGCGCGTTCGAGTGCCGCGGGCCGGTGGGGGCTGGTCGCGCGGTTCCCCGCGCCCCTGTCGGGGGCGCTGTGCCGCCGACAGGTGGCCGGAAATCAGGAGGTCGGGCTGCCCGAGCTGGCAAGGGTCACCGACAGTTCGGCCGCGACCTGCTTCAGCACGGGCACGATCCGCTCCGTCGCCTCCTCGGTGACCCGGCCCGCCGGGCCCGAGATCGAGATCGCGGCGGCCGTGGGGGAGTCGGGGACGGAGACCGCGAGACAGCGGACGCCGATCTCCTGCTCGTTGTCGTCGACCGCGTAGCCGAGGCGGCGCACGTCCTCCAGGGCGGCCAGGAAGCCGTCCGGGGTCGTGAGCGTCTTCTCCGTCGCGGCCGGCATGCCCGTACGGGCGAGCAGGGAACGCACCTCGTCCGGCGGGAAACCGGCGAGCAGGGCCTTGCCGACGCCGGTGGAGTGCGGCAGGACACGCCGGCCCACCTCCGTGAACATGCGCATCGAGTGCTTGGACGGAACCTGCGCCACGTAGACGATCTCGTCGCCGTCCAGGAGCGCCATGTTGGCCGTCTCGCCGGTCTCCTCGACCAGCCGGGCCAGATAGGGGCGCGCCCAGGTGCCGAGCAGCCGGGACGCGGACTCGCCGAGGCGGATCAGGCGCGGGCCGAGCGCGTACCGGCGGTTGGGCTGCTGCCGTACGTAACCGCAGGCCACGAGCGTGCGCATGAGCCGGTGGATGGTGGGCAGCGGCAGCCCGCTGCTCACGGACAGCTCACTGAGGCCGACTTCACCGCCCGCGTCCGCCATGCGCTCCAGCAGATCGAAGGCGCGCTCCAGGGACTGGACACCACCGCCGGCGGAGGTGGGTTTGGCGGCGTCGGTGGAGCTGGCGCTGGGCGTCGGCACGGCGCGTTCCTTTCACGGCTGACAGGCGATGGTGCAGCCTACCGGTCGGTTGCTTGACGGCCTGCTGGTGTGTGGCTACGTTCTGTTTTCCGGAAGTCTAATTCCGTCTTGTGGAAACAACCAGGTCGCCGCTCCGGTTGGCATCGGGCCGGGCGGGTCGGCAGGGTGACTCTTGACGGTGTGGGGCGGTCGGTGAAGACTCCTTCAACAGAAAGTTGAATTCCGTTACGTGGAAGTTAACGGCGGGATTCACGGTGCAGAGGTGACAGAGAGGGGTCCGGCGTGTCCGACGTCGAACTGGTGTTGCGCTCGACGCGCGTCATCACGCCCGAGGGGACGCGCGCGGCCACCGTCGCGGTCGCCGACGGCCGGATCGTGGCGGTACTCCCGTACGAGGCCGACGTACCGTCAGGCGCGCACCTGGAGGACTTCGGTGACGACGTCCTGCTGCCCGGGCTGGTGGACACCCACGTCCATGTCAACGACCCCGGACGCACCGAGTGGGAGGGCTTCTGGACCGCCACGCGTGCCGCGGCGGCCGGCGGCATCACCACCCTCGTCGACATGCCCCTCAACTCCCTCCCGCCGACGACGACGGTCGACCACCTCCGTACGAAGCGGGAAGTGGCCGCGGACAAGGCGCACATCGACGTCGGTTTCTGGGGCGGCGCGCTGCCCGACAACGTCAAGGACCTGCGCCCGCTGCACGACGCGGGCGTCTTCGGCTTCAAGGCGTTCCTGTCACCGTCCGGGGTGGACGAGTTCCCGCACCTCGACCAGGAGCGACTCGCCCTGTCGATGGCCGAGATCGCCGGCTTCGACGGACTGCTCATCGTGCACGCCGAGGACCCGCACCACCTCGACACGGCCCCGCAGCGGGGCGGCCCCGAGTACACGCACTTCCTCGCCTCGCGCCCGCGCGGCGCCGAGGACCGGGCGATCGCCGGGCTGATCGAGCAGGCGAAGCGTCTGCACGCGCGCGTGCACGTCCTGCATCTGTCGTCGAGCGACGCGCTGCCGCTGATCGCCGCCGCCAAGGCGGAGGGGGTGCGGATCACCGTGGAGACGTGCCCGCACTACCTGACCCTCACCGCCGAGGAGGTCCCGGACGGGGCGAGCGAGTTCAAGTGCTGCCCGCCCATCCGCGAGGCCGCCAACCAGGACCTGCTGTGGCAGGCGCTGGCCGACGGCACGATCGACTGCGTGGTCACCGACCACTCGCCGTCCACCGCGGACCTCAAGACCGCCGACTTCGCGACGGCGTGGGGCGGCATCTCGGGGCTCCAGCTGAGCCTCGCGGCGGTGTGGACCGAGGCCCGGCGCAGGGGCCACTCCCTGGACGACGTCGTGCGCTGGATGTCCACCCGCACGGCCGCGCTCGTCGGCCTCGACGGGCGCAAGGGCGCGATCGAGGCGGGCCGGGACGCCGACTTCGCGGTGTTGGCGCCGGACGAGACGTTCACCGTGGACCCGGCCGCGCTGCAGCACCGCAACCGCGTGACGGCGTACGCGGGCAGAACCCTCAGCGGTGTCGTCCGCTCGACCTGGCTGCGCGGCCGACGCATCGTGGCGGAGGGCGAGTTCACCGACCCGAAGGGCCAACTCCTCACCCGTACCCCCTGATCGGATCCCCCTGACCGGATCCCCCTCCCGGCACCCGCAACGGCCGACCTCGAAGTCCGAAAGGCAGAACTGATCACCGTGACCGCGACTGTGAGCTTCACCGGCGACGCGAACCCCTACGGAGGCGGCGACCCGTACGCGGACTACCGCACCGCGGACTTCCCCTTCACCCAGTACGCCAACCTCGCCGACCGCCGCCTCGGGGCCGGAGTGATCGCCGCCAACGACGAGTTCTTCGCCGACCGCGAGAACATGCTCGTGCCCGAGCCCGCCGAGTTCGTGCCCGAGCACTTCGGCCACAAGGGCAAGATCATGGACGGCTGGGAGACACGGCGCAGGCGCGGCACGTCGGCCGAGCACCCGTGGCCGACGGCACAGGACCACGACTGGGCCCTCGTACGGCTCGGCGCGCCGGGCGTCGTACGCGGCATCGTGGTCGACACCGCCCACTTCCGCGGCAACTATCCGCAGGCCGTGTCGGTGGAGGGCGTGTCGGTGCCCGGCTCCCCGTCCCCCGAGGAACTGCTGGCGGACGACGTGAAGTGGACGACGCTTGTGCCGCGCACGAAGGTGGGCGGTCACGCGGCGAACGGGTTCGAGGTGTCGCTCGAACAGCGCTTCACGCACCTGCGGGTCAACCAGCATCCGGACGGCGGCATCGCGCGCCTGCGGGTGTACGGCGAGGTCGCCCCCGACCCCGCCTGGCTGGCGGCGCTGGGCACCTTCGACGTGGTCGCCCTGGAGAACGGCGGCCGGGCCGAGGACGCGTCCGACCGCTTCTACTCACCGGCGTCGAACACCATCCAGCCGGGGCGCTCCCGCAAGATGGACGACGGCTGGGAGACGCGCCGCCGCCGCGACCAGGGCAATGACTGGATCAGCTACCGACTGGTGGCCCGGTCGGAGATCAGGGCCGTCGAGATCGACACGGCGTATCTGAAGGGGAACAGCGCGGGCTGGGCGACGGTGTCGCTCCGGGACGGCGACGGCGGGAACGGCGAGCCCGGCGAGGAAACCGAGTGGACGGAGATCCTTCCGCGCACCCGCCTCCAGCCCGACACGAACCACCGCTTCGTCCTGCCGGCCCCGGTGGCGGGCACGCACGCGCGCGTGGACATCTACCCCGACGGTGGGATCTCGCGCCTACGCCTGTTCGGCTCCCTGACGGAGGAGGGATCGGCGGAACTGACGGCCCGGCACCGGGAACTCGGGGGCTGACACGACGGACGGTCACATGCCAAGAGGGGTCCACGCGCGCGCGTGGACCCCTCTTGGCATGTAGCGGCACGACTGCCGTCGACCGAGACCGAGTCGCACGATCCCTCGCCCCGCGACCAACTCCCGTGGGGGGGGGTTGGAGCTGCTCGCGAAGGAGTAAGTGCAAGGTCGGATTACCTCGATCGTGTGATCGTCTGTGTGCGGGCTTGTGGTGGTCTGGGCTGTTCGGGCTAACGTGGTGGTGCGACCTGGGACACCGGGTACGGCGTCAGCGTGCGGGGCCCCTGCTCCACCAGAGGATGGTTCAGGGCCTCCCCGTCGCCTCCGGCCGTACCCACCTGGCCAGGTCGCGCAGGGAACTGGCCTCCCGGGCCCGGACCACGCACGCGATGCGTGTCGCCACCCGGGGTCGAGTACGCCGGGGACCAGCTCGCCCAAGACCGTTCGGGGCGCGCGGCTGAACGGACTCACTCTCCCTCAGTCCACAGGAACGGTACGCGGGGTGAGGAGTCGTGCCGCAGGGGCCGTGCTGAGCCGTGGGGGACTCAGCAGCCGTAGTCGATCAGGTCGAACGTGGCGTAGTGGTCGGCGGTGTAGTAGTCCTCCTGGTTCTGCTCACCGGTGATGACGCGGCGCGCACCGCGGGTGGAGGAGCCAGGAGTTTTGACGGTGTACTCGTGGTAGTAGCCGGTGGTCCGGGCGGGCAGGACTCGCTCGCGGTTCTGGAAGACGCTGCCGTCCTGCGAGTACGGGTAGGGGCCGCCCTTCGCGATCAGGTTGAGCGTGGTGTGGGCCTGCGAGGGCAGATCGTCGTAGCAGATGCTGCCGACCGACGAGGTGGCGGCGCCGGCCGTGCCGACGGTGACGGCACCGCCGACCAGAAGAGCGGACAGGACGGTGGCCGCGGCGCCGATGCGAGTGATCCGTGGGGGGAATCTCATGCCCTCATGATGACGCGCGTAGACAGTGGCATGTCAATGACAACTCCGGAGAATTTCCTGCCAAGTCCGATGATTTAGCACGGAGTTAACCTGCGGCCCGATCGCTTCACGAAGTCCGCACCCCGACCCACCGGGAGCTGCCGCTCGCGCGGGGGAAACTGATCTGTTTCTCTCGTGAAAACGGATCGGTTTCCAGTCGATGGGGCCCGCCGTGGCCGCGATGCTCGACGCGAGCCACATGTGCTGACGTGCGGGTCCGGCCCTGCGGGGCGCGTCGCTGGGTCCAGTCGAGGGTGGCGTGAATGCCACCTTCAAGATCCGCACGTTGGGGCCTTGCGTTCGGAAACCGATCGGTTTACAGTTACTGAGACCGATCGGTTTCTCGTTGTGGAGGCAGTAATGACATCACTCAAGGGCGCGAGCGTCTTCGTCACCGGCGGCAGCCGCGGGATAGGCAAGGCCCTGGTGGAGGAGCTCTACCTGCGTGGAGCCGGCAAGGTCTACGCCACGGCCCGCGACCCGCGCACGGTGACGCATCCCGACGCCGTCCCGGTGGCACTGGAGGTCACCGACCCGGCGTCCGTGGCGGCGGCCGCCGCGCAGGCGCAGGACGTCACCGTGCTGATCAACAACGCCGGGGCCTCGGTCGGCGCGTCCTTCCTCGACTCCCCGCTCGACGACGTGCGCCGGGAGTTCGAGACCAACTTCTACGGCCCGCTGCTGGTCGCCAGGGCCTTCGTGCCGGTCATCGAACGCAACGGCGGCGGCCACATCCTCAATGTGCACTCGGTGCTGTCCTGGATCGCCCTCGGCGGCTCCTACAGCGCCTCCAAGGCCGCTCTGTGGTCACAGACCAACTCCCTGCGCCTGGAGCTCCGGCCGCGCGGCATCTCTGTCACCGGACTGCACGTGGGATACGTGGACACGGACCTCGCGGCGGGCGCCGACGGTCCCAAGGCCGACCCGCGCGACGTCGCCGCACGCGCCCTCGACGGCATCGAGGCGGGAGCGCACGAGGTACTCGCCGACGACATCTCGCGGCAGGTCAAGGCAGGCCTCGCCGGAGACCTCGCAGGGCTGTATCCCCAGCTGGCGCAGTAGACCACGAACCGGAACACGCCCCGCCGCCCCGAACCCCCTGTCATCTGCCCACAGTTCACACACAAGGAGCCCGAGATGCCCGACACCACGTCACGTCCCACGATCACCATTCCGGGGACCACCAGTCACACCATCGCCCCGCGCGGGGGACGCCGCAGCCACGAGGGGACCCTGCGTTACCTCAGAGCGGGCACCGGCGCTCCGCTGGTCCTGCTGCACACCGTGCGTACCCAGGCCGAGCACTTCCGCCACCTCATCCCGCTGATCGCGGACCACTACACCGTGTACGCCCTGGACCTGCCGGGGATGGGCTACTCCGAGATCGTGCCCGGTGCGTCGTACGACGAGCCGGCGATGCGTGCGGGCGTCGAGCGGCTGCTGACCGAACTCGACCTCCACGACGTCACGTTGGTCGGGGAGTCCATGGGTGCGGTGCTCGCCCTGACCGCAGCGGCCGATCTCCCGGAGCGGGTCCGGCGCGTCGTCGCGGTGAACACCTACGACTTCCCCGGCGGGATCACCCGGTCCAGTCTCCTCGCCCGTGTGGTGGTCGCCGGTGTTCTCACTCCGGGGGTGGGCCCGGTGGCCGCCGGGGTGGAGCCCAAGCCCGTCGTCCGCAGGATCCTGCAGGGCGGGGTGGTCGACAAGACCGCGCTGCGGGAGGACTACCTCGACGAACTCCTCCTGGTGGGCAGCCGCCCCGGCTACCCGACCGTCGCCCGGGCCGTGTACCAGAACATGCCCAGCCTCATCGCCGCCCGCTCGCGCTACGCCGAGGTCAAGGCGCCCGTCCACCTCGTCTACGGAGAGAAGGACTGGTCCCGCCCCTCGGACCGGGAAGCCAACAAGAAGCTGCTGCCGGCCGCCGAGTTCACACAGGTGCGGGGAGCGGGTCACTTCATCGCACTGGAGCGGCCCGACGTCGTGGCCGACCTGGTGAACGCCGTGGCCTGACCGCCCCGAGACCGTCGGCAGGCGGTGCGCTGGACCGCGGGCGAGGAAGCCGGTCAGGGGCGGATCGTCAGCCAGTCGAGCGCGGCGACCCGGACCCCGCCCTTCGCCACCAGGTACAGGTCGTGGGTGCCGGTGACCTCGCGACGCAGAGCCACGGACCGTTCCCGCCATTCACCGCCGGTGTCCGTGAGGGGCACCACCGCGGCCACCGGGCCGTGCGGTGAGTCCAGCCGCAACCCGAGCGAACAGCCCCGCGCGCAGGTGGAGGCGAGACGCACGGTGAGGTGTCCGCCCCGGACGTTCACCGCGTCGAAGCCCAGCGCGTCGCCCGAGCCGAGGATGCCGGTGGCCGCCGGGCCGTGCGCCACTCCCCTTACGGAGGTGGCCTGTTCGGCCTGGAGCGTCGAGGCGGCGTCGGGCCCGTCCCCGTACAGCCTGATGTCGTTGACGACCCAGGGCGTCGGCCCGTTCGCGGTCAGTGTGACGCGCACGTAGCGGGCGTCGGTCTGCCGGGGGAACACCGCGTCCTGGGTGAAGGAGCGGCCCGAGACCCGGGCGAGGGGCTCACCCCAGCGCGTACCGTCGCGGCTCACGGAGACCGCGAAGCCGTACGGCTGCCCGCTGGTGTCACGGCCCGCGTCGAGGGAGAGCCGGCCGAAGGTCTTGCTCGCGCCGAGGTCGACGGTCAGGGACTGGCCCACGGTCTGTGCGGCGGCGCCCGTCCAGCGGGTGTTGATGTCGCCGTCGACGCCGGCCCGGGCGTTGGTGCCGTCGCTCGCCGTGGCGGTCCAGTCGCCATGGCGCACCCGCTGCCGGCAGCCGGGCAGATCGCAGCCGGTCGACCAGACGGGAGCGCCGTACTCGTAGGCGCCCTGGTCGGGAGCCGTGCCCACGGTGTCGGTCGTGACGCCGTCGACCACCTCGCCCGCGTCGATGGCGGGCGAACCCGGCGTCAGCCACAGCTCACCGTTGACGGCGTCCGAGTAGCCGGGCTTCTCGCCGATCAGGTTGGAGCGGACGACAGGTGGCGGATTTCCGGTCTGCGTCGCGGTGACCGGCTTGGGCCCGACGATGTTGCTGAAGTACGAACCCGACGCGTCCGTCGCGCCGCCGAGGGCGACCGAGGCGACGTCGACGCCCACTCCGTAACTGGAGTTGTGGTCCTCGTTGGCGATGCTCGGGCCGGTGTGCCCGTTGAAGAAGACGCCTCGACTGCCGGTGTTCCAGGCGACGTTGTGATGGAGCCTGAAGTGGCCGGAGTAGTTGTCGACGTAGTAGCCGTTCTGGCCGTCGGCGTCGTGCGCGGTGTTGTGGTCCACGGAGGTGCCCGAGCCGTTCAGGCTGCAGCACACGTAGAAGGGGGAGCCGTCGCGGGAGGTGCGCATCGCCTCGGACAGGTCGTTGTAGGCGATGCGGTTGCCGTGGAACTCGGTGCCGTTGAGCTGCCACGCCGTGTCGATGGACGCCCGCCCGGTGCGCCGGATCGTGCTGTGGGTGACCGTGTGGCCGTTGCCGTTGATCTCGATGCCGGGGGTGTAACTGCCCATCCAGCCGACGTCGTGGATGTAGTTGCCGGTGACCGTGTTGCCGGTTCCGCGGACCAGGACTCCGTCACCGGCCGACCGCGCGATCTCGCTGTTCCGCAGGGTGTTGCCGGTGCCGAGGATCTGTACGCCCGAGTCGAGGATGCGGGAGGCGACGATATGGCCCTCGAACGGCTCGACCGCGAGATCACCGTCCGGCGGCATGGGCAGGGTGGAGAACTCGGAGATGTACGTGGCGTGCAGCCCGTCGACCACAACTCCCGTACTCGACTTGCCCGTTCGGAGGGAAGTGCCCCAGAGGCTCAGACCGCGCACGGTGACGTGGGAACTGTCGCTCAGGTCGACGCCCCACAGCCGGTGCTTGGCGGTCACCGTGTGTCCGGCGATGCCGCCCTTCGGGGGGACCATGAACAGCCGGTGCGCGGTCCTGTCGAAGTACCACTCGCCGGGCTGGTCGAGGGCGGCCTTCGATCCGACGAGGTAGTAGTTGCGGTAGGTCCGGTCGCCCATGCACAGGGGCGGGCAGCGGTGGTTGCCGCCCCGGAAGTCCAGCTTGCCCGCCGACGCGTCGGTGACCGTGCCGGTCTGCTGGGCCCACGGGTTGGAGCCCGCCCACAGGTGCACGGTGGCGCCGGTCCAGTCGGCGTCGGGCAGGTCGGTGTCGTCGATGTGCTGGTCGGTGGAGGTGGTGTCGGCCTCGGCCCAGGTGGCGTTCAGCGGATCGGCGCCGGAGTTGGGCCAACGGCCCTCAGCGGCACGGGCGTTGTCCACAAACACCGCGTTGAGGTCCGGGTCGGGCGGCAGATCGGTGTCGGTGGCGATGAGTCCGCCGCCGGCGTCCTTCCAGCCGGTCACCCGCTCCGTTCCGTCCACGGTCACCGGACCGTCCCCGTACGCGGCGATCGTGATCGGAGCACCCTCGGTGCCGGAGGGAGGGGTGAGCTGCTCACGGTAGGTGCCCTGGTGGACCAGGCAGGTGTCGCCGGGCCGGGCTCGTCCGAGGCAGGCGCCGATGGTGCGCAGCGGGCCCGCCCGTGTGCCGGGTGCGTGGTCGCTGCCGCGAGGGGCGACGTGGTAAGCGCGGCCGGACTGCGGCGCGTCCGCGTGAGCCTGGACCGGGGAGGCCAGCAACGCCGTCACGACGGCCAGTACGGAGAGGTGTCCGCGTCCCATGTCCTGTCTCCACTCGTCGGATGTGTGGCGGCACAGCCCAGCCATGCCCCCGACCGCACGGCAACGTAGGAGATTCATCCGATGACGTCAACGGCTCGGACGGGATGTGACTCCACATCGGCTGGTTCACCCATCTGAATCGGTGTGCAGGCCATCTCTCTGAAGGTCCAAACCAATAAAGCGCGCACGAGCCCTTTCGTCCTCAAGTGTGGCGTGGCATGCTCGCCGCTCAGCGCAGATCTGAACGTCGTTCACATCCATGAAAGACCATGGAAAGGGCGAACGGACATGAGAGACGCACGCGAAGTAGTCGCCGCAACATCAAATGTCATGCGCATGAACCAAAACTCGACCAGGCGTGCCGTCCTGGGCGGCGCCGTCGCGGTTGCGGCCGGTGCCGTAGTGGCCGGTGCCGGCATCGCGACGGCGGCTGGACCGGGATCAGTGGCGACCGAAACCCCGCTTCTCTGGCGGGAGTTCACCCGCGCACCCTTCACGCACCCGCAGATCCCCTACGTCGGCCGCGCGGGCTGCTTCGGCGGGGCGGCCCACCGCCCATGCCGCCCCACTGTCGCCGACGTGCGCGATTTCGGCGCCGTGGCCGACGGCGTGACCGACTCCGCCCCCGCGATCAACCGTGCCATCGCCGCTGCCGGCCGGGCCGGCGGTGGCACGGTCACCATCCCGCCCGGCACCTTCCGCATCGACGACGTGATCCGCCTGGACCGGTCGAACGTGATCCTCAAGGGCGCCGGCAGCGGCCGTACGACCCTGTACGCGACCAGGAACCTCACCGAACTGATCGGCGTGTACGGCTCCCGCTACGGCGGAGACAAGTCGGGCTGGTCATGGGCGGGCGGCCTCGTCTGGCTTGCCCCCAGGGCTCGTTGGTCCTCGCTCGTCGCCGCGATCAGGGCGAAGTCGTGGCCCTTCGAGGGATGGACGGGCAACCTGCGCGACGAGTGGCGCCCGCTCACGAAGGTCGCCCCGGCCCGGCAGGGTTCGTGGACGATCACCGTGACGAACCCGACGTCACTGCGCCCCGGCGCGCTGGTCCTCCTCCGGCTGGCCGACGATGCGGGACACACACTCCTGGAGCACATGTGTGGCGGCGGCCCAGGGCCCGAGGCCTACTTCTGGGACGACAAGACGAAGCTGACGTCGTACGTCCCGTACGAGTGGCCCGTCCGTATCGCCCGGGTTCAGGGCCGCAGGGTCACCCTCGAACGTCCGCTGCCACTCGACGTACGCCCGGAATGGAACCCTCAACTGACCACGCATGTCGCGGAGTTGACGGGCTCCGGGGTGGAGGGCCTGACTCTTGAGGCCAGGGAGACCCCGCAGCAGCCGCATCTGCTGGACAAGGGGCACAACGGCGTCGTCCTGCAGTGCGCGTACGACTGCTGGGTGGACGACGTGACGGTCCGCCACGTCGACAACGGCTTCGGTCTCGTGTCCGCCTCCGCGTGCACCCTGCGACGGACACGTGTCACCGGCCGAGGCTCCCACCACCCCTACTTCTGCCGTGAGGGCTCGCACGACAACCTCGTCGAGGACTTCACCATCGAGGAGCGCACAGCTCCCGCCCCCTCCAACACCCAACTGCACGGCATCAACGTCGAGGGACTGTCCTCGTACAACGTCTGGTCGCGCGGCGACATGCGGATGGGCACCTTCGACAGCCACCGCGGACTGCCCTTCGCCAACGTCCGCACCGACATCACTCTGGACAACACCGGCCGGCACGGCGGTGACGCGAGCGCCGGCCCCCTGTTCGGTGCCCGCTTCACCCACTGGAACATCCGCGTCACCAACGCCCGCGCGGGACTCGTCAGGATCGACGGCCTGGCACCGTACTCCGCCACCGTCGGCATCGACGAGGTCAGGGAGTTCGACCAGATCGACGTCCCCGACCTCACCGGCGACCTCCATACCCGCCTGGAGCTGTACGGCAGCCCGCACGCGGTACGGCCGCGGAATCTGCACGCGGCACAGCGCGCGCTCTAGATGTGCTGTCCGCACTCCGTCCGTGTTCTGTCCTTGTTTGTTCCAGTCTGTCCCCGCGTCACCATTCCCACGTTCGCCCACCTGAACGGAGTGGATCGTTGAGTGCACCCTCGGCACTGTCACGACCGGTCGTCCTCCTGGTGGCCTTCATCGCGTTCGCCGTCGGCGCCGCCGTCCCCACCGCCTCGGCGCGGGTGACGGCGGGGTCGGCGCCCGAGGTCCCGCACACGGCCGTACTGGACGGCGCCCAGCTCCAGCGGACCAGGCTTCGCGTGATGAACGGCGACCGCCAACTGCGCCGCGCCGTCGACGCGTTGACCGCCCGAGCCGCCAAATGGCTGAGCCAGGGCCCCTGGACGGTCGTCGACAAACCACGCCCCGCACCCGGCGGCGACGTCCACGACTATCTGAGCCAGGCGCCCTACTGGTGGCCCTCCAAGCCCCCGACCAGCGACAACGCCTGGGGCTGCCCGTATGTGCAACGCGACGGCGAGCGCAACCCCGAGGTCGACACCGGCACCGACCGCCAGGACGTCGAGAAGACCTTCGACGCCGCGTACGACCTCTCTCTCGCCTGGTACTACACCGGCGAGAAGCGGTACGCCGAGAAGGCCGGGCAGGTGCTGCGCACCTGGTTCCTCGACCCGGCCACGAGGATGAACCCGAACCTGAACCACGCGCAGTTCATCCCGTGCAGGTACGACGGTCGAGCCATCGGCATCATCGACTTCTCGCAGTCCTTCACCAGCGTCCTCGACGCGCTCGCCCTGCTGGACACCGGCGCCCCGGGCTGGACCCGCAAGGACCGGGCCGGCATGACGAAGTGGAACCGCGACTTCCTCGGCTGGCTCAGGACCAGCGACTTCGGCAGCGAGGAGGCCGCCGCCACCAACAACCACGGCACCTTCTACGACATGCAGCTCGCCGCACTGGCCTACGCGACCGGCGACAGGGACCTGGCCCGGCGAACCGTCCTCACCGTCCGCGGCACACGCGTCGCGGCGCAGATCGCGTCCGACGGCAGCCAGCCACAGGAGCTGGCACGGACCAGGAGCTGGCACTACTCGACCTTCGCCCTGGTCGCCCACACCCGGCTCGCCGCCATCGGCCGGCACGTCGGCGTGAACCTGTGGGAGTACCGGGGCCCGGACGGGCAGAGCCTGTTCAAAGCGGTGGACTACCTGCTGCCCGCCGCGACAGGAGCGGCCGCCTGGCCCCATCAGGAACTCGGATTCCTGCGCTACGCCGCGGACGACATCGTCCACGCCGCCGCCGACGCGGGTGATGTACGGGCCCGGCGGGCGGTCCCTCTGCTGGAGGAGCCGCCGGACGGTGACCTCTGGGCCCTGCGCCCCGCGGCGGAACAACTCGACTCCATCGCGGGCTGATCCGTGGCCACCAGGCCATCAGGCTCCCACGTCGGTCACCCGGACCTACGGCTCTCGGCCGCGGCGAACAGTGCGAAGGACAGCACGAGCAGTGCGACACTCGCGTAGATCTCGTAGCCGTCGAGGAATCCGAGCTTCTGTACGAGACCCCAGTGCACGTCGGTGAATTCGTCCAGCAGACCCGCGACGCCCTGCGCCAGGGCGATAGAACCGGCGATTTCCAGCAACAGCCTCATGTCGGGATCCTCGCTCCGTGTACCTCCCGTCCGCATCGGCCGCGGGGCGAGGACGGCTCTTCCGAAGTCGGCGGTCGCTTCCGCGTGGCGCGCCGAAAGTCTGCGGTGGCGTGACTTTGGTCGACGATCACGGCTCGGCGCGGGTGGCACGGGCCATCACCCCATAGATTTGTCGACTGTGAGAGGTGACAGGTCGACATCCGATCCCGCGGCCGTTCCCGAGCCCGCGACGGCGTTCCCGGGGCGGCGATGGCTCTTCCCGTCGGCCGTGCTCGACGGCCTCGACCCCGGTCCCGACCCCGGTCCCAGCTCCGGCACCGCTCGGCAGCGCGCCCGGTGGTTCGGGGCGTCCGCACAGCCCCGGCGCACCGCCCGCGACTGGGTCGTCGACTTCACCTGCTTTCTGCTGGCCGTCCTCGTCGGCGTGCTGGGCGCGGTCGCCCTGGCCGACGACCCGAACACCCCGCACGCCGTCGCCGCCCTCGACCAGTGGGTCGGCGCCCTCTCCTGCGCCGCCGTGTGGCTGCGCCGCCGCTGGCCGCTCGGTCTGGCCGTCGCGATGCTCGCGGCCGGCCTCGTGTCGAGTACCGCGGGCGGCGCCGGTCTGGTCGCCCTCTTCTCCCTCGCCGTGCACCGCCCCTTCCGGTACGTCGGCCTGGTCAGTGGTGCCTCCGTCGTGGTGATCCCGTTGTTCTACTGGCTGCGCCCCGACCCGGACCTGCCCTACTTCGGCGCGGTGGTCCTCAGCGTCCTGCTGACCGCGACCGCGGTCGGCTGGGGCATGTTCGTACGGGCCAAGCGGCAGCTCATGGTGAGCCTGCGGGACCGGCTGCGGCGGGCCGAGACTGAGGCGGCGCTCCGGGCCGAACAGGCGCAGCGGCTCGCCCGCGAGGCCATCGCCCGTGAGATGCACGACGTGCTCGCCCACCGACTCACCCTGCTGAGCGTGCACGCCGGCGCGCTGGAGTTCCGGCCCGACGCACCCCACAAGGAGGTCGCGCGGGCCGCCGGGGTCATCCGGGAGAGCGCGCACGACGCCCTCCAGGACCTGCGGGAGATCATCGGCGTCCTGCGGGCGGGCGACCCGGAGGAGGCGGGGCGCCCGCAGCCGACGCTGGCCGCGCTCGACATCCTGGTGACCGAGTCCCGCGAGGCCGGTATGAAGATCGCACTGGATGGCCGGGTGGCGACCCCGGCCGCCGTACCGGCCTCCATCGGCCGCACCGCCTACCGGATCGTCCAGGAGTGCCTCACCAACGCCCGTAAGCACGCCCCGGGCGCCGAGGTCACGGTGTCCCTCACGGGCGCCCCGGGCGACGGCCTGGCCGTCTCCGTACGCAACCCCGCACCCCCGGGGGAGGTCCCGGAGGTCCCCGGCTCCGGACAGGGCCTGATCGGCCTGACCGAGCGCGCGACCCTGGCGGGCGGGCGGCTGGAACACGGCACGGAGCCGGGCGGGGGATTCGCCGTCAGGGCCTGGCTGCCGTGGGGTGCCTGACGACACCTCCTTCGTGTCAGCACCCCTCTTCGAGGAGGAGGGTGCTGTCAGCCGCGCGCCGTACGCGGTACCACCCGGCGTCCCGCCTCCCCGTACACCCAGGCAGAGGTCTCCTCGATGAACTCGGTCGGGAAACCGGGCCGGAATCCGGTGGTCTCCTCCAGCCCGGCCACCAGGTCGGCGGGGAGCGTCAGTTCGGCCGCGCCGAGGTTGTCGGTGAGCTGCTCGACCCGGCGCGCGCCCACGATCGGGTGCACGGCGGGGGAGTGCGCCATCGTCCAAGCGATGGCCACCTGAGCCGGGGACACGCCGAGTTCGTCGGCCGCCGACTGCACCGCCGCCGCCACCGCGTGCTCGCGCTCGCCGATCGCGTCCGCGGACAGCCGCACCGACTCGTCGGGGCCGATGCCACGCGCGCGGGTGTACTTGCCGGACAGAATGCCGTTCTGCAGCGGACTCCAGGCCGCCACCGACATCCCGAACGCCTCGGCCATGGGCAGCAGTTCACGTTCGACGTCCCGGTTGAGCAGGCTGTACGGCACCTGGAGTGCGGCGAACTGCGACCAACCCCGCCACTCCGCCAGGGTGTTGGCCCGGGACACCACCCAGGCCGGGGCGTCCGAGATGCCGACATACAGCACCTTCCCGGAGCGCACGGCGTCGTCGAGGGCGCGCATGGTCTCCTCGACGGGCGTGGCCCGGTCCCAGATGTGCACCCAGTACACGTCCACGTAGTCCGTGCCGAGCCGGCGCAGGCTCGTCTCCAGGGACAGCGTCAGATTCTTGCGATGGTTGCCCGCGGCGTTGGGGTCGGCGCCGTCGCGCGAGATCGTGTACTTCGTGGACAGCACGAGCCGGTCGCGCCGCCCCCTGAGGAGTTCGCCCAGGATCGTCTCGCTCGCACCGCCGCGGTAGTTGATCGCCGTGTCGACGACGTTCCCACCCGCGTTCTCGTACGCGTCGAGGATGCGCGCGCACTCGTCCTTGGGCGCCCCCACCCCGCCCTGCTCTCCGAAGGTCATGGCTCCGAGGAAGAGCTCGGAGACGCGTAGCCCCGTCCTGCCCAGCAGTCGGTAACGCACGAAAGGCCCCTCGTTTCACCGGAGTTCAGGTCGGCAATCTAGCCGGGCCCGCGCCCGCGCACCGCCGGACGCCGCACAACCGTGATTACGTGGGGCCATGACCGTGATCAGACTGCTCCTCGTCGACGACGACCCCCTGGTACGGGCAGGGCTGTCCCTCATGATGGGCGGCGCCGAGGACATCGAGATCGTCGGCGAGGCCGCCGACGGCAGCGAGGTGGAGGCCCTCGTCGGCCGCACCGGCCCGGACGTCGTGCTCATGGACATCCGGATGCCGACGGTGGACGGACTCACCGCCACCGAACGCCTGAGGTCCCGCGAGGACGCCCCGCAGGTCGTGGTCCTCACCACCTTCCACGCGGACGACCAGGTACTGCGCGCTCTGCGCGCGGGAGCCGCCGGCTTCGTCCTCAAGGACACCCCGCCCGCCGATATCCTCGCCGCGGTCCGCCGGGTCGCGGCCGGGGACCCCGTCCTTTCGCCCGCCGTGACCCGCCAGTTGATGGCGCACGCGGCCGGCGGCACGGCCGACACCCGGCGGGCCGACGCCCGGGACCGGACAGCCGCGCTGAACGACAGGGAACGCGAGGTCGCGGTCGCCGTCGGCCAGGGCCGGTCGAACGCCGAGATCGCCGCCGCGCTGTTCATGAGCGTGGCCACCGTCAAGACACACGTCTCCCGCATCCTCGCCAAACTCGACCTCAACAACCGGGTGCAGATCGCTCTGCTGGCGTACGACGCGGGACTCCTGGAAGAAGACGGGCAGGACCGGCCGTAGGCGACGACGGACGTACATCGCCCACTGTCTACCGTCTGCAGCCCGTTGTCTGCCCCGGCCCTCAGTCCCACCCGCCCGGGATCTCGGCGAGGTGTACGGGTCTGCGCTCCCGTCTGGACAGTTCACAGGCCTCGGCGACGCGCAGGGCCTGCAGTGCCTCCCGGCCGTCGCACGGGTTGGCGCGCTCACCGCGCACCACCTCGACGAACGCCGACAGCTCCTCCTCGTAGGCGGGCCCGAAACGCTCCAGGAAGCCCGTCCACGGCTTGGTCGCGGCCGGCGGACCCGCCGGTTCGGTCGACGCGATCGGCGTACGGTCGTCCAGGCCGACGCCGACCTGGTCCAGCTCGCCGGCCAGCTCCATGCGGACGTCGTAGCCCGCGCCGTTCATACGGGTCGCCGTCGCCGTGGCGAGCGTGCCGTCGTCCAGGGTGAGTACCGCGGCGGCCGTACCGACGTCGCCGGCCTCGCGGAACATCGGGGGCCCGGCGTCCGACCCCGTCGCGTACACCTCGACGATCTCGTGCCCCGTCACCCAGCGCAGGATGTCGAAGTCGTGGATCAGGGTGTCCCGGTACAGCCCGCCCGACAGCGGCAGATACTCGGGCGGGGGAGGCGTCTGGTCCGACGTCATCATGCGGACGGTGTGCAGACGGCCGAGCCTCCCGGAACGCACGGCCTCGCGGGCACCCGTGTAGCCGACGTCGAAGCGGCGCTGGAAACCCATCTGAAGGATGGTGCCGGCCGCCTCCACCTCGGCGATCGCGGCCAGGGTGGCAGGCAGATCGAGCGCTATGGGCTTCTCGCAGAACACCGGGAGACCCGAGCGTGCTGCCCGACCGATCAGTTCGGCGTGGGCCGAGGTGGCCGCGGTGATCACCACGGCGTCCACGCCCCAGGTGAAGATCTCGTCGACACCCGGCGCTGCCGTGGCTCCTAAGCGGTGGGCGAGATCCTGTGCCCGCCCGCTGTCCGCGTCCGTGACGATGAGGGATCCCCCCACCTCGCGGTGACGGCTGAGGGTGTTCGCGTGGAATGTGCCGATGCGGCCCGTCCCGATGACTCCGATGCGCATGAGAACCAAACTGGGGTCCGACAGCCGCGCTGTCAATGCATATGTCAGGACAACCGAACTACACGACTTCCCGTCAACAACCACCGGAGCTACGCTCGGGCCGTGCCGAAACCAGATGTGGATCCGACAGTGCCGCTGGAACTCAGTGTGGACCGGAACAGCCCGGTACCGCTCTACTTCCAGCTGTCCCAGCAGCTCGAAGCCGCCATCGAGCACGGAGCACTCACTCCCGGCAGCCTGCTGGGCAACGAGATAGAGCTGGCCGGACGGCTCGGTCTGTCCCGCCCCACCGTGCGCCAGGCCATCCAGTCCCTCGTGGACAAGGGCCTGCTCGTCCGCCGCCGGGGGGTCGGCACACAGGTCGTGCACAGCCAGGTCAAACGCCCTCTGGAACTGAGCAGCCTCTACGACGACCTGGAGGCGGCGGGTCAGCGCCCCGCGACCAGGGTGCTCGTCAACACGGTCGTGCCGGCCTCCGCCGAGGTCGCCGCCGCGCTCAACGTGGCCGAGGACAGCGACGTACACCGTGTGGAACGGCTGAGGTCGGCGCACGGCGAGCCGATGGCGTACCTCTGCAACTACCTGCCGCCCGGCCTGTTGGACCTGGACACCGGCCAGCTGGAGGCCACCGGGCTGTACCGGCTGATGCGTGCCGCCGGAATCACCCTGCACAGCGCCCGCCAGTCGATCGGCGCACGCGGAGCGACGGCCGAGGAGGCGGAACGCCTCACCGAACGCGAGGGCGCCCCCCTGCTCACGATGCAGCGCACCACCTACGACGACACCGGCCGCGCCGTCGAGTTCGGCACCCACACCTACCGCCCCACGCGCTACTCGTTCGAGTTCCGACTACTGGTACGCCCCTAGAGGTACTGGAGCAAGGGGCGCAGCCCCGTACCTCCAGGGGCGCGGGGCTGGGACATCAGCGGCTCCGCCGCGGGGCGCGAACAACCACAACGCACCCGCACCCGGCAAACATCCCGCACCACCCCATCGCTCCCCCGCGCGCCAACGGGTCCCCCCGTGAGGCAGAATCGCCGCAATGAGCACCTACCGCGACCTCGCACTCCCCCGGGCTCTCAACGCAACCGGCGGGGGAAGCGCCCCCATAGGCTCCCGCCGGGCACCGGCGCTGCGCACCGTCGGCACACGCGAGCGCCGTTCCCACCTCACGGCCCCCCGCGTACCCACGGTCGGTATCGACATCGGCGGCACGAAGGTGATGGCGGGTGTCGTCGACGCGGACGGCAACATCCTGGAGACGATCCGCACCGAGACGCCGGACAAGTCCAAGAGCCCCAAGGTCGTCGAGGACACCATCACCGAGCTGGTCCTTGACCTCTCCGACCGGCACGACGTGCACGCCGTCGGCATCGGTGCGGCCGGCTGGGTCGACGCCGAACGCAACCGGGTCCTGTTCGCCCCCCACCTGTCCTGGCGCAACGAGCCCCTGCGCGACCGCCTCGCGGGCCGGCTGGCCGTCCCCGTCCTGGTCGACAACGACGCCAACGCCGCCGCCTGGGCGGAGTGGCGCTTCGGCGCGGGGCGCGGCGAGGACCACCTCGTCATGATCACCCTCGGCACCGGCATCGGCGGCGCCATCCTGGAGGACGGCCAGGTCAAGCGCGGCAAGTTCGGCGTCGCCGGCGAGTTCGGCCATATGCAGGTCGTGCCCGGCGGCCACCGCTGCCCGTGCGGCAACCGCGGCTGCTGGGAGCAGTACAGCTCCGGCAACGCCCTGGTCAGAGAGGCCCGCGAACTCGCGGCGGCCGACTCACCGGTGGCGTACGGGATCATCGAGCACGTCAAGGGCAACATCGCCGACATCACCGGTCCGATGATCACCCAGCTGGCCCGCGAGGGCGACGCCATGTGCATCGAACTGCTCCAGGACATCGGTCAGTGGCTCGGCGTCGGCATCGCCAACCTGGCCGCCGCCCTCGACCCCTCCTGCTTCGTCATCGGCGGCGGTGTCTCCGCGGCCGACGACCTGCTGATCGGCCCCGCCCGGGACGCCTTCCGCCGCCACCTCACCGGGCGCGGCTACCGCCCCGAGGCCCGCATCGCCCGCGCGCAGCTCGGCCCCGAGGCCGGCATGGTCGGTGCCGCAGACCTCGCCCGCCTGGTCGCCCGCCGCTTCCGGCGCGCCAACCGGCGCCGCCTCGAGAGGTACGAGCGCTTCGAGAAGTTCGTCGAGACCACCCGCCGCGCCACCCAGGGGCCCCTGTGACCGCCTCCCTGCCCCGTCAGGCCATGCCGCCGGACGAGCTGCCCGGCCCGCCGGAGGACCGCCGCCACAGGAACCGCAGGCGCGCCCTGACCCTGCTGATCATCGTGCTCCTCATCGGCGTCCCGGCCGGCTATCTGGTGATCTCCGCCAACCAGAGCCGTGACAGCGGCTTGGACAAGGAACGCAAGTGGGCCGCGAGGGGCCTCACCAAGGCCTGGCCCTCCAAGGTCCAGCGCCACATCTACGAAGTACCCGTCCCGCGCCAGGCCGACGGCGAGGGCATCCTGTCGACGAAGGTCGCCTACTACGAGACGAACAACTGGCGCACCAGCCGCCTGTATGTCCAGTTCATGACCACGAACGCGGGACTCGACTACTTCTTCAAGGCCATGGGAGTCCCCCGCACCAGCCTGAAGAAGGACCAGTTCCCCATCAGCGCCCGGGACCAGAAGATCGTCGGCTGGAAGTTCAAGGAGCCGGGCCCGTGGTGGGGACTCGCCCACCCGCAGAAGAACCCGGCACCCACGCAGCACATCGTCGTCAAGTGGGCGAAGCCCAACCACTACATGGTGTACGTCGTCTCGCGAACGACCCCCTGACCGGCCACGTGACCGCCCCCGGCCCGCCGCCGGGACCGATTGTCAGACCCCGCCCGTACAGTCGAAGACGTCCGACTCGACGGACACGACACGAGGGCGGGAGGTGACGTACGCATGAGCGACATGAGCGAGGAGACACCGGCGACAGCGCCGGCGGACGTGTCCGTGCGCCTCGCGGCCGTCTTCCTCCCCGCACCCCTCCCGCGCCAGGGCCGCGTCGCCTTCTGGGACCCCGAAGGGGACACGGGCCTGCCCGACGAGGGCGCCGGTCGTACGGAACTGACGGTCGTACGACGGCACGGCGCCGGAGTCCGCCGCCGCACCACCCCCGCGCTCACGTTGCCCGTCGACGCGGCGCTGCCCCTGCTCGTGCGGGCCCGCCGCGACCCAGCCGCTCACCCCGCCACGGCCTGCTGGGGCGCCGCCGCGCTGCACGCCCTACGGCTCACGGCCCGCGGCAGGCTGCTCCCCGGGCTCACCCCCGCCGGCCACGACGCCTGGCGCGCGGGCCCACTGGACCCCGACGACATCGCCCACCTCAGGGCCATCGCCGCGGCCCTGCCTTATGAGGGCCACGCGGTGCCGCTGCCCGGCCCAGGACCCCTGCTGCTGCCCGAGCCGGAGGCACTGCTGCGCGCCTTCCTGGACGCCGTCGCGGACACCCTGCCGCGCACCCCGGCGGCCCCGTACGCCTCGGGGATGCCCTTCGCCGCGCGCCCGGCCCAGCGGCTGCCGGACGCCCACGACTGGGCGGCGGAGGTCGCCGCGGGCATGGACGCGGGCGTGCGGATCTCGCTCCGCCTCGACCTGTCGGCGTACGAACTGTTCGACGACCCCGACCGAGTCCGCACCGCGGGCGCGGCGGTCGTCCAGGTGCACAGTCTCGCCGACCCCACCCTGGTGACCGACGCGGCCACCCTGTGGGCGGGCACCGCGGACGCGGCCTTCGGAGCACGCGCCCGCGTGGACGCCGCCCTGGCGGTGCGCCGCGCGGCCCGGGTGTGGCCCCCGCTCGACCGTCTCACCGAGCAGGAGTCTCCCGACGTCCTGGCCCTCTCCGAGGAGGAGTTGTACGACCTCCTCGGGGTGGCCGCGACCCGGCTCGCCGCCGCCGGAGTCGCCGTGCACTGGCCCCGGGACCTCGCCCAGGATCTGACCGCCCAGGCAGTCGTCCGCCCGGCACCCGGCTCGGCGAAGGACGGCACCGGCTTCTTCGAGAGCGAGGAACTCCTCCAGTTCCGCTGGCAGTTGGCGCTCGGCGGAGACCCGCTCACCGAGGCCGAGATGGACCAGCTGGCGGAGGCCCATCGTCCTGTCGTCCGGCTCAAGGACCAGTGGGTGCTCGTCGACCCGGCCCTCGTACGCAAGGCACGCAAGCGCGAACTGGGCCTGCTCGACCCGGTCGACGCGCTCTCGGCCGCACTGACCGGCCGCGTCGAGGTCGACGGCGAGAGTGTCGAGGCGGTCCCGGTCGGCGCGCTGGCGGCCCTGCGCGACCGGCTGACGGCCGGCATCACCCCGGTGGAACCGCCCCCGGGGCTGAAGGCCCGCCTCCGCGACTACCAGCTCCGGGGACTGGCCTGGCTGGATCTCATGACCTCCCTCGGCCTGGGTGGCTGCCTCGCCGACGACATGGGGCTCGGCAAGACGATCACCGTCATCGCCCTGCATCTGCGGCGGGCCCGCAGCGAACCGACCCTGGTGGTCTGCCCGGCCTCCCTGCTGGGCAACTGGCAGCGCGAGATCACGAAGTTCGCCCCCGGCGTCTCCGTCCGCCGGTTCCACGGCCCCGACCGCACCCTGGACGACACTCCGGGCGGCTTCGTCCTCACGACGTACGGCACCATGCGGTCGGCGGCGCCCCGGCTGGCCGAGCAGTCGTGGGGAATGGTCGTCGCGGACGAGGCGCAGCACGTCAAGAACCCGTACTCGGCCACCGCGAAGGCGCTGCGCACCATCCCGACCCCCGCGCGCGTGGCCCTCACCGGCACCCCCGTGGAGAACAACCTCTCCGAACTCTGGGCCCTGCTCGACTGGACCACCCCGGGCCTCCTGGGCCCCCTCAAGTCCTTCCGCGCCCGACACGCACGGGCGGTGGAGACAGGCGAGGACGAGGAGGCCGTCGCCCGGCTCGCCCGGCTGGTCCGTCCCTTCCTGCTGCGCCGCAAGAAGTCCGACCCGGGCATCGTCCCGGAACTGCCGCCGAAGACGGAGACGGACCACCCGGTCCCCCTGACCCGCGAACAGGCCGCGCTGTACGAGGCGGTCGTGCGCGAGTCGCTGCTCGCCATCGAGACGGCGGACGGCATCGCCCGGCGAGGCCTGGTGCTGAAGCTGCTGACCTCCCTCAAGCAGATCTGTGACCACCCCGCCCTGTATCTGAAGGAGGAGGCCCCCGGGCCTGCCGCGGGCGACCGGCTGGCTGCCCGCTCCGGCAAACTCGCCCTGCTGGACGAGCTGTTGGACACCCTGCTGGCCGAGGACGGCTCGGCCCTGGTGTTCACCCAGTACGTGGGCATGGCCCGCCTGATCACGTCCCACCTCGCGGCCCGCGCGGTCCCGGTGGAACTGCTCCACGGCGGCACGCCCGTCGCGGAACGGGAACGCATGGTGGACCGCTTCCAGAGTGGCGCGACCCCGATCCTGATCCTCTCCCTGAAGGCCGCGGGCACGGGCCTGAACCTCACGCGCGCGGGCCATGTCATCCACTTCGACCGCTGGTGGAACCCGGCGGTCGAGGAACAGGCCACGGACCGCGCCTACCGCATCGGCCAGACCCAGCCCGTCCAGGTGCACCGCCTGATCACCGAGGGCACGGTCGAGGACCGCATCGCGGAGATGCTGGAGTCCAAGCGGGCCCTCGCCGACGCGATCCTGACCTCCGGCGAGTCGTCCTTCACGGAACTGACGGACCGGGCCCTGTCCGACCTGGTCTCGCTGCGGGGGGCGGTGTGATGACACCGGAGGAGCACCGGGAGCGGGAAGAGGAACGCGAGGTGGCGGGGGAGGTGTCGGTGTCGGAGGGGTGTGCGCGGCCGGGCGAGGCCGAGGAGAGCTGGGCCACCGGCGCGGTGTCCGGGCGGCACGAAGAGGCGGGGGAGGCGTCGGTGTCGCGGGGGCGTGCGTCGTCAGGCGAGGCGGAGGAAAACCGGGCCGTCGATGCCATGCGCGAGGGGCACGAAGAGGCGGGGGAGGCGCCGGCATCGGAGGGGAAGCCTCCGTCGGGCGAGGCCGAGGGGGATCGGGCCGCCGGTGTGGTGCCCAGGGGGCGTGGCGTGGTGGAGGAGGCGTCGGACGGGTGGCCTTTGTCGGGCGGGGGCGAGGGCAAGGGGGATCGGGTCAGCGCTGCGGTGCGCGCTGGGCATGACGTGGCGCGGGAGACATCGGACGGGACGCCTCGGTCCGACGAGACCGGGAGGGAGCGGCCGGCCGATGCCGCGCGCAGGGCGTTGCGGGCGGCGCGGGAGCGCGCGGGCCAAGAGGCGATCGGGACACCCGGCGAGGGCGAGGCCGTAGCGCGTGAGGGCCGGCCGGGAGACGCGGCTCGTGCGGCTCTGCGCGGCACCGCGACGCCGGCCGGAAGCCCGGAAGCCGAGACCCGCGCGGCGGACGTGAGCGGCCCGGAGGTTCCCGAGGCGCCGCAGGCGCGCACCGGCACCGGGAGCCACAAGAGCGGGCGGCCCGGAGATGTCGCTCGGGAGGCTCTGCGAGCCGCTCGCGAGGAGGCACGGCGGGCCCGGTTCGAAGCGGAGGCGGTGGCAGCCGAGACCACGCGGCCCCCCGTCCGGCCCACGCCAGGGCTGACGGCACGTGAGCGGCGCCCTGCGGACTCGGGGCGCGACGTACGGGAACTGCTCGCCCACTCCTTCGAGTTGCCCCCTGACCAGTCCCTCACCGACCCGGCGAGGAGCCCGGAGCCCTGGGACGACGACTCACGTCCGGACCCCTCGCCGCCGGTGACCGTCGGGGATGTCCTGCGCGCTGTCGCCGCGCCGGTCTCGCGACCCGGCACCGTGGGCGGCGAGAGCCCGTGGGCGGCGTCACCGGGCGGGGCGGGGGACACCTCGACCACGCCGGGCACTTCGGGCACCGCGAAGCCCCCGGGCACACCGAAGGCCCCCGGCACCGCGAACGTCGGAGGCCTCCATGGCACGCGGGAGACCCACGGCACCCGGGACATCGCGAGGTCCCGGCAGGCGGCACCGCCCGACGAAAACCACCCCAGCCACCCCAGTCACCCCGCGCCCCCCGGCATCTCACGCCTCGCCTCCTCGTCCTCCTCCATGGCCGCCCCCGGCCGTGACGGCGAGCTGCGTCGAACCTTCCCCGCTCTGCCGGCCTCGGGGAGCCGGACGGGGGCGGCCAGGCTTGCCGGCTTCGCGGAGAGCTGGTGGGGGAACGCCTGGGTGGCCGCTCTGGAGGAGGGCGCGCTGGACGCCGCCCGACTGGGACGGGGCCGCGGGTACGCGCAGAAGGGTCACGTCGATGCCATCACCGTGACCCCGGGGCTCGTACTCGCCTATGTACAGGGCTCCCGGCCACGGCCGTACCGCGTCCAGGTGCGGCTGCGCACCCTCGGCGACCAGGAGTGGGAGCGGTTCCTGGACGCCGCCGTGGAACGGCCAGGGCACATCGCCGCCCTGCTCGACAAGGAGATGCCCCACTCCCTCGCCGACTGCGGGGCACCGCTGCTGCCCCTCCCCGGCGACCTCGAACCCCGGTGCAGCTGCCCCGACTCCGGACACCCCTGCAAGCACGCCGCGGCCCTTTGCTACCAGACCGCCCGCCTTCTCGACGCCGACCCCTTCGTCCTGCTCCTCCTACGAGGCCGGGGCGAACGGGAGGTGCTCGACGAGTTGTCCCGGCGCAACGCCGCCCGAGCCGCCCGAGCCGTTCAGGAGCAGCAGCCGGCGTCCTTCCCCGGGGTCCGGGCCTCCGACGCGCTCGTCCCGCGCCGCCTCCCATCCCTCCCGGCCCCGCTGCCTCCCCGTCCGCACCCTGAGCCGCCACCGGCCTACCCGGCGTCCCCGGGAGGCCCGGACCCCTTCGCGCTGGACCAGCTGGCGACGGACGCCGCCGCCCGCGCCCACACACTGCTCACCTCCGGTCACGACCCGGTCGGTGAACTGACCCTGTGGCAGGACGCCGTACGTCTCGCCGCCGCCCGCCCCGGCTCCGGCCTCACCGCCGGTACCCGGTCCCTCTACTCGTCGCTCGCCAGAGCCGCCGGCCGCACCCCGGCGGATCTCTCACGTGCGGTGGCCGCCTGGCGGCAGGGCGGGCTCGACGGACTCGCGGTCCTCGAAGAGGTCTGGGACCCACCGGCGGGACGGTTCGACCGGGCCCGCCCTCTCCTCCTCGCCGCGGACCTCCCCGCCTTCAGACCCCGGCGCAACCACCTCACCCACCCGCGCGGCCACATCCAGCTGCGCCTGGGCCGCGACGGCCTCTGGTACGCGTACGAGTCCGAACCGGGCCACGACGACTGGTGGCCCCGAGGCACCCCCGACCTGGACCCGGTCGGCGCCCTCACCGGCCTCGGCAACCCGACAGAGCACTGACCCACCGACGCGATGGGCCCGGCACCGGCACCGGAGCCCACACCCGACACCCGACACCCCACATCGGGCGAACGATGACGAGCACGACCGGCCGCCATCCTCCGAGCAGGCCGTCGGCGCCCAGAGTCAGCAAACGGTTCGCTCATGCGGGAGCAGCACACAGCTGATCATCAGGCGGTCGGTGCGCCGACTGCCCTGGTAGACCCCTGAGCCGCACCGGGGTCCGGGGCGTGTCACCGGTGCCGGGCGCAGGTTCGGACGGTCGAGCGTGAGCGGCATCAGGCCCGCCGCCGCGTGCCACCCGTCCGCAGAGACATGGCAGCCGACGAAGGTGAGGGGCAGGGGCCCCACGGAATGAGGGCTGGGCAACACCGAAACCCAATGTGACCTGCGTCACTCCATCCCGCCCCATTGGTTACGTTGAGGTGACTGGATACCGATGGCGAGTATGGGGTTCAGCAGGAGAACTCGCCGAAGGAGAGGGTCCGGTCCTGGTGTGGCTTCACCGCACGCCCCGACTCCTCTCGGTGGGCCGGCAGGTCGGGGACGAACTCTGAGGCGGTGCCGAGGATCAGGTCTGCCCAGACCCGACCGCGCGTCGTTGATCCGTCCCGAGTGGCGCTTGTGGCGCCTCGCATCCCACCCGTAACAGCAAGTCGAACTGCCTCCGTGTCGGAGGCGTAAGGGAGTGTTGTCATGACCAGCAAGAACGTCGACATCGCGCGGGAGTACTTCCAGGCCGTTCAGACCGGTGACCTGGCCAAGGTCGGCGAGCTTCTCGACGAGGAGATCGTCTGGCATCAGCCGGGCGCCAACCGGTTCTCCGGTGAGCGCAAGGGGCGCGACGCCGTCTTCGCGATGCTCGGCGGGATGATGGAGGCCAGTCAGGGCTCGTTCGCCATCGACACGATCCACGCCCTCATGGGCAACGGTGACACGGTGGCCGCCTCGATCCACTTCGGTGGGCGGCGCGAGGGCGCGTCCATGGGCATGGACGGCGTGGATGTCCTGCGTCTCCAGGGCGGCAAGATCGTCGAGATGTGGCTGTTCTCCGGCGATCAGGACGCCGAGGACGCCTTCTGGGGCAAGTAGACAGTGGGGACCAGGCGCGGTCACTGACGGGCGTCATAGCTCTCGCGTGCGGCGAGTACCTCGGGGAAGTGATCCTCGGCCCAGAGGGCGAGTGCCTGGATCGGGGCGTACAGAGTGCGCCCCAGTGCGGTCAGCTCGTACTCGACCCGGGGTGGGACCTCGCCGTACACGTGCCGGGTGACGATTCCGTCGCGTTCCAGGTCCCGGAGCGTGTCGGTGAGGACCTTGGCGCTGATGCCGTCGACGTCGGTGCGCAGATCGCGGAAGCGCCTGGGACCCGCGCTGAGCGCGATGACCACCATGGCCGTCCACTTGTTGGCGATGCGGGCGAGCGATGTGCGGGACGGGCAGGTCGCCGTCATGACATCGAAGGCCGGAAACCGTGGCAGCGTCATACGCCCTCATTGGCTGTATCGAGGAGATTGTTACCGAAGGTAAGCATAAGAGCCCGGCGGGCGGTATTTCCACCGAGGCCGCCGGTGGGCACCCGTCCGGTGCCCACCCCCCTCTCCAGCAGCCGGTCGCGCCGCAGGCCTCGGTCGGTCCACGGATACCATGAGTTCATTCGCTGGAAGAATGTTCCCTGGAAGATGGCCGTGGCTGATCTGAAGCTGGTGTACCAGGACCTGGTGCGGTTCGAGATCGAGTTGTGGAATGCCGTCGACGCGCGGCTGCGTGCCGAATGCGACCTCCAGCTCACCTGGTTCGAGGTCATGCGACTGCTCGCGCAGCGCTCGCGGTGCCGCGTCCAGGACATGGCGGACGAGTTCGGCATCACCGTAGGTGGCACCAGTAAGGTGGTCGACCGCATCGAGGCCGCCGGTTACTGCCTGCGGCGCCCCAATCCGGACGATCGGCGCTCGTCGCTCGTCGAGCTCACGCCCGCGGGACGTCGCTCGGTGGACGGGGCCACGGAGGTCTTCGAGGCCGAGCTCGGGAAACGGATCGGGTCCGTCGTCCCCGAGCGGGACCTGGAGGCCTTCGCCGCCACACTGCGCGCGCTCCGGGCGGCCGGGCGTGCGGTGAGCGCAGCTCAGTAGCCGGAGCAGGTCCGCCACGGGCGCCTCCGGGCCCGAAGGGCGCTTGCGTGTGTCGTGGGGTCGACGGGCCCGGGACCGATGATATGTATTCCATGGAATCAACTTCTACGGAATCATGTTCTGTGTACGCTGATTCGACGGATGCCACGAGCACACGGATGCGGACGGCCCGCTCAGGAAGGAAAGCCATGACGCACGACGAGGCAACCGGCGGGGACCGGCAGGCCGGGGCCTCGGGCGCACGAGGTGCGGACGCGGTGGATCCGCCGTTGTCCGTCCAGGTGCACGGGGCGAAGGTCCACAACCTGAAGAACATCGACGTGACGGTGCCGCTGCGCCGACTCGTCGCGGTGGCAGGGGTGTCCGGCTCCGGGAAGTCGTCGCTGGCGATGGGGGTGCTGTACGCGGAGGGCTCACGGCGCTACATCGAGGCGCTGTCCACGTACACCCGCCGTCGCATGTCGCAGGCACCGCGCGCGTCGGTGGACAGCGTCCAGCACGTGCCCGCGGCCCTCGCTCTGCGTCAGCGGCCCGGGGTGCCCGGGGTACGCAGCACTTTCGGCACGTCGACCGAACTGCTCAACGTGCTGCGTCTGCTGTTCTCCCGGCTGGGATCGCATTTGTGCCCGAACGGCCACCGGCAGGACCCGACGATCGACGTGGCCGCGGGACTGGACCTGACCTGCCCTGTCTGCGAGGTCACGTTCTACCCGCCGGGCGCGGAGTCGCTGGCCTTCAACTCGGACGGCGCGTGCCCGCGGTGCACCGGAACCGGCATGGTCCGGGAGGTCGACGAAGCGGCGCTCGTCCCCGATCCGCACCGCACCGTCGCCGAGGGCGCGGTGGCCCCGTGGTCGATGTTCGGGCTGACGGTGATGCCGCAGGTCGTCGCCGAACTCGGGGTGCGCACCGATGTGCCGTACGCGGAACTGACCGAACACGAGCGAGGAATCGTCCTGCACGGCCCCGCGGAGCAGCGGCACATCAGCGTCCGGTCCAAGAACGGCAAGTTCTTCGAGCTGGACTTCACCTACCGCAACGCCCGCCGGGCCGTCGAGGAGGCCCTGAACAACGCCACCACCGAACGCGGGCTGAACCGGGTGAACAGGTTCATCAGCGCCCAGGTGTGTCCGGCCTGCCACGGCACCCGACTCAGCGAACAGGCCCGCGCCACCCTCGTCGACGGCGTCGACCTCGCCGAAGCCGCCGCGAAGACCCTCGACGAACTCGTCGCCTGGGCCCCCGGACTCGCGGACGCCCTGCCGTCCGAGATGCGCCCGATGGCGCGGAACATCGTCACCACCCTGCTGGAGACCGCCCGCCGCCTGGTCGAACTCGGCCTCGGCTATCTCGCCCTGGACCGGGCGAGCTCCACCCTGTCGACCGGCGAGCGGCAACGCGTCCAACTCGCCCGCGCCGTACGCAACCAGACCACCGGTGTGCTCTACGTCCTCGACGAACCCTCCATCGGCCTGCACCCCTCGAACGTGGACGGTCTGCTCGGCGTCATGCGCGACCTGCTCCGCGACGGCAACTCCGTGGTCCTCGTCGACCACGACGTCCAAGTCCTGCGCGAAGCCGACTGGCTCATCGAGATCGGCCCCGGCTCCGGCACCGAAGGCGGCACGGTCCTGGCCACCGGCGACGTCACCACTCTCGGCAGGGACCCCGACTCCCTGATCGGCGGATTCCTCACCGGCCGCGAACCCGTCCTGGTCCGCCAACGGGCCGACCGGGACGAGATGTTCGACGACGGCCGCATCCGCCTCGCCACCCGGCCCCTGCACACCGTGCACGCCCTGGACGTCGACATTCCCCAGGGCCGCCTGACCGCCGTGACCGGCGTATCCGGATCCGGCAAGACCACGCTGATCCTCGAAAGCCTGATCCCCGCACTCCAGGCGAAGGTCGCGGGCAGAGCGCTGCCCGACCATGTGGCCGCGGTGGACGCGCAGACGATCACCCGGGTGAACACGGTCGACGCCACCCCGATCGGCGTCAACGTGCGCTCCACCGTCGCCACCTACAGCGGCATCCTCGACGACCTGCGTCGCGCCTACGCCGCCACCGGCGCGGCCGAGCAGCGGGGGCTCACCGCCGCCGACTTCTCCTACAACACCGGCTCCCTGCGCTGCCCCCGTTGCGAAGGTACCGGCCAGGTCTCCCTCGACGTTCAGTTCCTGCCCGATGTGGATATCGACTGCCCCGCATGCGAAGGCACCCGGTACGCTCCCGCGGCCGACGACATCCGTCGGCCGGCCGACGGAATCCCGGGCGACGGACTGTCCATGCCCCAACTGCTCGCCCTCACTGTCAGACAGGCGATCGAGCAGGTCGGAGACATCCGCCGGGTGAGAACCCGTCTCCAGGCCCTCATCGACCTCGGACTCGGATATCTCACCCTCGGTGAAGACACCCCGGCCCTCTCCGGCGGCGAGGCACAGCGGCTGAAGCTGGCCACCGAGCTGACCCGGAACCAGTCCGACACCCTCTTCGTCCTGGACGAACCCAGCGTCGGGCTCCACCCCCTCGACATCCGCACACTCCTGGGCGTCCTCCAGCGGCTGGGTGACAACGGCGCCACCGTCATCGTCATCGAACACGACCTGGACATGATCGCCAACGCCGACCACGTCATCGACATGGGCCCCGGAGGGGGCACCGCCGGCGGCACCGTCGTCGCCACCGGCACACCCGAGGATCTCTCACATGATCCGCACAGCGTCACCGCCCGCTATCTCAGCCGTCATCTGCGCCCGACGAAGAAGAACCCGACGAATAAGAACCCGACGAATAAGAACCTGACGAAGCAGATGGAGAAGTAGGTCGGGCCACAGGTCGCGCGGTCAGAACCGGCTGGAAGAAGTGCGTCTCCTCGACGCTGTGCCACATGACGTCGCCGAACCCGGACACTCGCACAAGTTCCGCCAACTCCTCCGCCGACCAGGCACGCGACGTGGCCCGCCGGACCCGAACCTGCCAGGTATCACCATCCGGCAGCAGTTGCAGGTGATCGAAGTCGTAGACGCCGTTGTCGCGCCAGTGCCACAGCTGGAACGTGACCACCTGCCCGGCCTCGCTGTTCGTCACCTGTGGAACAGTGGACTGCCGCTGACTTCGTCGGGCGTCGCCGTAGTCCCTCGCGGAGAGCACCAGCAGCCCGCTGTCTCGCACGACGCGTCGTACATCGCCCACCGCACGACGGACGTCGTCCTCGGTCAGCAGGTGCGCCAGCGAGTTGTCCGCACTCAGCACGACGTCGAAGGAGGCGTCGGCGAACGGCAGCGAGCGCATGTCCGCCGCCAACGTCGCTGCCGACAATCCACGCCGCCGCACCTCCGCCGCCGCTCGAACCGCGGCGGCCGGACTCAGATCGCTGCCCACGACGCGGTGCCCGTGCTCGGCCAGGCCGATCATCTGTGTCCCGATCCCGCATGAGCAGTCCAGGACTTCGTGCGGCTCGGCACTGTCCAGACGCCGCCGGATCAGAGCGTCCAGGGCATTCCCCTGCCGCGATACCGACAGCGACCAGTCCGCGTATATCAGGTGGTAGTCCTCGGCGAGCTGATCGTAGAAGTCCCGGGCAGAGTGGGAGACCATGGCGGAACGCTACAACTGACGGCCTGTCACCGTAATGCGAATATGGCCGTGCGGGACGGTTCGTGGGACGACACCGGGAGAGGCGGATCTCCAGCCGGCGAGCCGCCTCCGGACAGCCCGGACACTCGCGAGACGTCTTCTTGTTCTTGGGGCCGGGAGGTCAGGCCAGGCCGGCCGCGATGGCGCGGCGCACGGCGTCGGCCCGGTCCCGGATGTCGGCCTTGGCGAAGAGGTTGTTGATGTGCGTCTTGACGGTCGCCTCGCTCACGAAGAGCTTCTCGGCGATCGCGCGGTTGGGCAGGCCCTGGCCGATCAGGGTGAGTACCTCGCGTTCGCGGGGCGTGAGATCCGCGGGCAGTCGCTGTCCGGACGCCGTAGGCCTGGCGCGGACGGTGGCCAGCAGCCGGTCCTGGACCTCGCGGTCCAGGACGGACTGGCCCGCGGCGGCGGCACGGATCGCGCGGACGATGTCCTGGCGTCCGGCGTTCTTCGTCAGATATCCGCGGGCGCCCGCGCTGAGAGCGGCCAGGATCGAGTCGTCGTCGGCGAACGTGGTGAGCACGACGACGGCCACCTCGGGGTGTTCGTCGCTCAGCCTGCGGGTGGTCTCGATTCCGTCGAGCACGGGCATGCGCAGGTCCATCAGCACGACGTCCACCGGACCGGCGGCGACCGCGTCCAGTACGCCGTTGCCGTCGGCGGCCGCCGCGACGACGTCGATGTCCTCGGCCAGACCCAGCACCGCGGCGAGCGGCTCGCGGACGGCGGCCTGGTCGTCGGCGACGATCACGCGCAACGGCCGGGAGCTTTCGGTGGGTTCACTCATCGCGGGATCACTGCCTCCACTTGCCAGCCGCCTTGGTCCGGTCCCTCGGTGACCGGTCCCGCGGTGAGGGTGCCGCCCAGCAGGGCGACGCGTTCGCGCATTCCGATCAGCCCCATTCCGCTGCCGACCCCCGGGTTCACCGTACGGGTGGCGGGCCGGTTGCGGATCGTCAGCGTCGTCGAGGAAGCCGCGAAGGCCAGTTCCACCCGCACCTCACCGCCCGGGGCGTGCCGCGCGGCGTTGGTCAGGGACTCCTGGGCGATCCGCAGCAGATTCTGGGTCACCCGGGCCGGTACCTCAACGGGGGTGCCGCAGACGGTCAGGGTGTCGCGGTGGCCGGACGACTCGAGCATCGCGGTGAGGGTCTCCACCAGCGGCAGCGAGTCCTCGCGGAGCGCGTGGACGGTCCACTGCGCCTGTTTCAGGCTCTCCTTGACGAGGCTGTGGGCCTTGTCGTTGGCCGCCCTGACCTTCTCCAGGTCTCCGGTGTCGAGCAGCGCGTCGGCCAGTTCCAGCTGCATGTTGATCCCGGCCAGCGTGTGCGCCAGGACGTCGTGCACGTCCCGGGCGATCCGGCCGCGTTCGGTGAGTACGGCGGCCTGCGCCTCGGCCCGGGCGGCGCGCGCCGCGCTCTCGGCCGCCGACAGCGCGGCGTCCACGGCCTGGTGCTGGACGCGGTTGAGCATCCCGATCAGGACAGGTGCGCCGGTGGAGAGGCCGACGGCCCAGGGCAGCAGGTGGTGACCCGGACCGACATGGAAGTACAGGACGCCGCCGCAGAGCAGGCCGCAGGCCGTGGCCAGGACGAGGGCCTGTCTGGTCGGCAGGCGGTATCCGATGTGACCGCAGAGGAAGAAGGCGAAGAGGTACGCCGTTCCGCTGCGGCTGACACCGATCAGCGCGGCCGCCGCGAGGATGCCCAGCGACAGCCAGACGACGGCGACACGCGGCGGGACCCTGCCCGGGGGCAGGCCCCGAGCCAGCAGCGCCGCACAGTTCAGTACGAACAGGGCCGCGACCACCAGCCCCCGCCCGCTGACGCCCATCGGCCGGATCGTCAGGGCCCCACCGACGATGACCGCCACGGTCAGGGCCCACTGCGCCCGGGGGTCCCGGCCCGGGATCGGCCGGGGCGTGGCCGAGGGGGGCGGGACCTGTCCGGGGGAGGAGACGGTCTCGGCGGTGGGCACGGCCAGACCATAACTCACGGTCGGACCGCGACACGGTTCGAGGCGGGGGCGGGCTGCCCAGCGGTCAGCATCCGGCTACGGACGAAGATCGTGGCCAGCCGGGTGACGACCTCGGTGAGCGCCATCAGGACGAAGGCCGCCACCCATGCCTGGTCGCTGGTGATGTGGTGGGCGATGCTGAACCGGGCGACGTCGTCGGCGCCGCCGTGCTCGGTCCACAGCTGGAAGCCCATCCGGGCACCCATGCCGAGCACCCACAGGATCGCGGAGACCGCGCCCGCCTTGATCAGGATGTGCTCGCCCGCGGTCCTGACCCGGGTGTAGACGCCACCGGCGATGCCGAGTGCGGCGCCCGCTCCCACGAGCGCTCCGACCAGTATCAGGTCGTTGCCCCCGGTGGGAACGGAGTCCAGGTACGTGTGGGCCACATAGCCCACGATCCCCAGCGGGATCAGGAAGGTCTTGAGGTCCAGCCGGCCTTCCCGCAGTTGCCGGAAGACTACGAGGATGAGAGCGATGTCGGTGATCCACTCGGTCGTTGTCATGCCCCCAAGCCTGCTGTCACAGGGCCCGCGACGCCTGGACCCACGGGTGGAACCCGGGGTGGAGAATGACGCGGCCGGTCGCGCCCGCCGGGCCCTTCGGGAGACGGCAGCGGGGTTGTCATGTTCTTCCGGGCGCCGATCTACGATTGGAAGAGTCCGATGAATCCGTAGATCACTTCACACCATTATCGGGAGAGCCCGTGACCGTGAGCAAGAACATCAACAACCCCGTGGGCATGGGCGGCGGCCAGCGCAAGAAGCTGTCCCGCACAGAACGGCAGAACAACGGTCCGCACCGCAACCTCGACCGCCAGGGTGCGGCCGACCAGAAGGCGGAGCTGGTGCGCAAGATGCGCGAGAAGGCAGGCGCAGCCGAGGGCGCCGGGCAGAAGAGCAACGACACCGCCCAGAGCTGACGCACCGCCGCCGCGGCGCGGCACCGCATGGGGCACTGCTGCCGTACCGGGCGCGGCCGGTGCCGCTCGGCTCTCGGCCGAGCACCTCCCTCGAACGTTACGTCGCCCCAGAGGTCTTTCACCTGATCCGGCCCACATCCTCACACCCCCTGTCACAGGGGCAGTTGTAAGATGTGGGAGCGTAAGTCGGTGAGTGACGCACAGACCAACACCCTGCAATACCGCTTCGACGGGCCGGAAGACGCACCTGTCCTGATCCTGGGTTCCTCACTGGGTACGACCTGGCACAGGTTGGAAATGCCGTCCATACCGGTCCAGTGAGAGCATGCGGGTCCACGAAAGGCCAGGTCAGAGCGTAGAGGATCGATGGCGTCGATCCAGTCCGTGACAGATTCGTGAGACGCGAAGGCAAGAGGGGCACGGTTCGCGGCGACCGGCTGCGTCTGGGCTTCGGACCGGTACCCCCACCCCGACTTGCATCTGACGTTGGCGTCAGGTTTTAGCGTGGCTGCTGTTGGCGTTCCGCAGCTCCCTGCGGACATCCCCCTTGCCATCAAAGATCTTCCGTGCCTGCTGTGAGCGGGTGCGACCGACAGCAGGAGTACTCATGCGCGCAGCCGTTTACCGTTCGCTCGGCGGCCCGGACGTGGTCGAGGTCGCCGAGGTCGCCAAGCCTGTTCCCGGCTTGAGTGAGGTTCGTATCAAGGTTCAGGCGGCCGCGCTCAACCCGGCCGATGCGGCGGCCTGGGTCGGGGGCTATTACCCGGCTCCGCCGGAGGGGGTCGCCTATGGCCTCGGCTGGGATGTAGCCGGCGTTGTCGACGCCGTCGGCCCGGGTACCCCCTGGACGCCCGGGCAGCCTGCCATCGCGTTCAGTTACGGCTTGCCCCTGGGGCTGAACCGGGGGCAGGCCGAGTACATCGTGGTTCCTGCCCATGCGATCGCGGCGGCGCCGGGGGGTGTCGACCCCGTCCACGCCTCCACCATCCCCCTCAACGGGCTGACCGCTGCCCAGTCCGTCGAACTGCTCGGTATCCAGGCCGGCCAGAGCGTGCTCATCACCGGCGCGGAGGGGGCGGTCGGCGGTTACGCGGTGCAACTCGCGAAGCGACGGGGAGCGGTGGTCATCGCGACCGACCTCTCGCCCGACGGCGAGTTCGCGAGCAAGGTGGCGGGTGCCGACGTGTACGTGTCGGCGTCGCAGCCTCTCGTCGAGGCCGTCCGCACGGTTCGTCCCGAGGGAGTCGATGCCGTTCTGGACACGGCCAGGCTGGGGCAGGCAGTCATCGGGGCGGTGGCGGACGGCGGCAGGTTCGTGACCACACGGCTCGACGCCCTGCCCCAGGCCGAGCGGGGCATCCGGGTGCTGCTGACGCAGGTCGGCCCGGACGGAGCGATGCTTTCGACACTGTCCGACCTGGCCGCGGCGGGAGACCTGGCGTTGCGCGTGGCGGAGACGTACCCGCTGGAGGAGGTCGCGAAGGCTTACGCGCACATGATCAGGGGTGGGTTCCAGGGGCGTGTGGTCCTCACCATGGAGTGAGCGCGAGGCCCTTTCGTACGGCTGGGACATGGCCGGCCGGGGCGGGCCCGTTCGGTGATGAGGTTCTCGGTGAACCGGAGGGCGCGTCGCCCTCGTTCATGCATCGCGGCAGGACCTCCCGGACGAGCCTGCTCGACGGGCCGGCGGCGTACAGTTACTGGATCATCCTGACCCGCTGGACCGAGCCGTCCTGGTACTCTCGCTGCCCGCCGCCGGTACGCGTGGGGCCGAGCAGGCGCTGCTCCTCATGCTCACGGCGTTACGCACGGCCTCGACTACTTGCCCGGCCAGTGCCGGGGGATACGGGGGCCCGCCGTATCCGGGCATGGGCAGGATGCAGCAGAATCGTGAACCGGGTGCTCCGCGCGACCACCCCTGTATCGGCAGCCAGTCGTGGAAGACGGTGTGCACGCATACGTCGTTGCCTCATCTCAGCAACGCCTGAGCCGCCGCGCTGGATCCCCAACGGAACTCATGAGTGTCCAGCAACAGCCTCCGGCCCGGAAGGTGCTTCAGGCCGCGCCGACGAGAAGGTGCTGGCCAAAACCATCGCGCACTACGGCCGCGTCGACCGTCTCTGGAGTGACGAGTTCGGCTATGTGGAGCACAACGCTGCATCCGCGGTCACCGCGGCCATCGTCCGCGCCCTGTTCCGTCGCACCAATCATGCCTTCTCCTGCTGCAACTTCCTTACCAGAGCTGCCACTTGTAGGGCAGAGCGGAGGCCGGCCGGGAACGAGGGGCACCTGCCGGGCCATCGGGGGCACCGGAGCGGGTCAGGGTTCGGGCCGACGCGATCCGCCCGCGCACTCGGGGAGTGCGCGGGCGGATCGCTCACCGATGGTTCACACCAACGGCTACCGAGGCGTGGCTACGGCGTGGCTGTCAACGCCGTGTGTCCGAGGGTGGTCGACCCGTCGCCGTACTCGACGGCGCCGACGTACTGTTGGCCGCGTTTCGCGTCCGGCCACGACACCGTGACGTCCGGACGGTCGCCCGCCGAGGCATTCTGCTCGCTCGGGGTGACCGTGGGTGTCACGGCCGGGGTGCCCTGGCCGACCTTCCAGCTCCGCAGGGTGTACTGCTGGCTGGTGGTGCCTGTCGGCAGTTCTGACTGGCGGACGTAGACGTCGTAGTCGACGGGCGGCAGATCGACGTGTTCGTCGGAGCCGGGGCCGGCCCAGTCGCCGATGTGGTTGCCGTTGGTGTCGAAGGCGTAGAGGTCGAGGTTGCTGCCGGGGACGTGGTCCGCGGAGGTGATGGCGAACCGGGTGAAGGGGGTGCCTGCGGGGACGTGGACGTGGTGTTTGACGACGGCGTCGTTGGTGCCCTGACTCATGGTGAAGTCGGCCTGGTCGGTGCCGGTGAGGGTGCCGGTGGTCTTCTCGCCGGTGTAGAGGGACGCCTTCGCGGTCAGCTCGCCGTTCCAGTCGACTGCGGGCCTCAGCGTCGCGGAGTCACCACCGGTGACCACGGCCTCTTTCGGGGCGGACAACGCTACGGAGCGCAGGGCGACCGGGCTGGTGACCTCGTGGTGGCTGTGCGCGTCGCTCCACGTCAGGGAGCCGAAGGACCAGGCGTTGTGGGCCGCACTCGTACGCTCGAAGGTCACCTTGTACGACGCCGACGCGCCCGGCGTGACCGTCAGCCGCTTCGGGGTGACCTCGGCGCGGAAGCCCGGCGGGGTCTGGAGATTCGCCCTGTACGTGGCGGTGCGCGCCGAGACGTTGGTGACCGTGCGCGTCACCGTCTGACCGGCCAGCAGGTCACCGACTGCGATCGACGGATAGTTGAGGTCGCTGGGGTCGGTCTTCGTGGCCGTGGCGCAGGCATCGGTGCCGTCCTCGGTGGTCGGCTTCTGGCCGATCGCGCAGAGGTAGGCGGTCCAGTCGGCGGAGGTGGAGTCGTAGACCAGGCCGGGGTCGGTGGCCCGGGTGACTCGGGGCAGGCCCGCGCCGTAGTCGAGGGGCGAGGCGGAGTCGGCCAGTTCGCGGCCGATGGGGTCGCCGTTCTCGTCGGTGGGCGTGGCCGTCGTCATCAGCGCCGACTTGATCTCCATCGGTGACCAGTCGGAGTGCAGTTGCCGCAGCAGGGCGGCGAGGCCGGCGATGTGCGGGGACGCCATCGAGGTGCCGTCGGAGAAGCTGAACCGGCCGGGGTAATAGCTGGTGCTGCCGGGCACCACGCCCGCCGGGATGGTCTGACCGAAGGAGGCGATGTCCGGCTTGAGCAGGTCGCCGTCGCTGAAGTGGTCCGGGCCGCTGGAGGAGAAGGAGGCGATCTCCCGGGTGGCCCGGTGGCTGCTCTGGGTGGGCGTGAACCGGGCGGTCGCGCCGGCTTGGGAGGCGTATGCGTGGACTGCCTTCGCGTCGTCGAGGTCGAGTTGGATCAGGGGCACCGAGAAGACGTACGGGGGCAGGAACTCGTCGTAGGCCGGGGTGTCGGTGAGTACGAGACCCTTGCCGCCGGCCGCCAGGACCTCGTCCGACTTGTCGTCCTCCCAGATGCCGGCGCCGCCTCGGTCGCAGACGATGATCTTGCCCTTCGCCTGGGCCGGATCGAGCGTGCCCGGCGCGCACAGCGCAGCCCGGCCGGCGTCCGAGCCGTCCTTGCGTACGGCGGCTGCCTCGACCAGCGGGGCAGAGCCGGCACCCGGGTTCAGGCCGACGCGGGTGTAGCGGCGGCCGTCGCCGAGGACCAGGGAGGTGGTGTACTGGGTGTCGTGCGACGACGCGGCGACCGTCGTGACCCACGGGCCGGTGTGGTGCACCGAGTCCGGGCCGCCGTTGTTGGCGGCCGCGGCGACGAACACGCCCGCCTTGGCCGCGTTGAACATGGCCTCCATGTCGGGCTGCTCGGTGAGTGTGCCGGTGATGGAGAAGTTGATGACGTCGACGCCGTCCGCCACGGCCCTGTCGATCGCGGCCGTGAGGTCCACGGTCGGGCAGCCGAAGCCCGGCCAGCACGCCTTGTAGAAGGCGAGGCGGGCAGCCGGGGCGACACCACTGAGCCTGCCCTCGGCGTTGCTGCCGGGTACCGACGCGGCGACGCCGTGGTTCCCGGCGGCCGTGCTGCCGGTGTGGGTGCCGTGGCTGCTGGTGTCCAACGGCGAGGGGGCGTCTTCGCGGTCCGCGGGGACGCCCGCACCGAACCACTGTGCGCCGATCACCTTGTTGTTGCAGGTCACCTTGTGCGTGGGGTCGTCGCCCGGGTCACAGTCGCCGTGCCACTTCCTGGCGATGGCCCCGGCGTCGGGGCGCGGATTCGGCAGTGCGGCGAACATCGGGTTCGAGGGGTCGAACCCGGTGTCCACGATCCCGACGATCACGCCTTCTCCGGCGTGCTCGGGGCCGCCCGCCTTCGCCCACAGGCCCTTGGCGCCGGAGAGGCCGAGAAGTCGGGGGGTGTCGGGGAACTGGGCGTGGCGGGCCGTCCGGGGCGCCTGGGAGCCCGGGGTGTGCGGTGTTCGGACTTCTGCGGGTCCGGTGAGTGCTGATCGCGCGGTGCCCCGCGCCCCTGAAAGACCTTGGCCCTGGGGGCCGCTCACCCCGCCGGAAGGGGTCGGCTGCTGGGCCGCAGAAGCCGTGACCTTGCCCTCGGTCCCGTCCTGGCCATCGGCCACGGTCCGGATGTAGGTTTCCGCCCGGCCGTCCGCCCTCTGCCCATCGTCGGGCCCCGTCGACGTCAGCTGAGCGACCGTGTTCCGGGTCACCGAGACGACACCAGGCGTCGAGGCCAGCTTCGCGGCCTGCCGGCCGGTCAGTTCGGCGGCGAATCCGCTGAACGTGTAGGAGTAGTCGTAGAGCGTCTCGACACCGGGCACGGCGTCGAGGACCCGCTCCCGACGGTCGTCCAGGTGCGCCACGTACTTCTCGACCGTGGCGGAGTCGGCGTCGAGCCGCTTCCCCGCCGTGGGCGCAGTCCGCTGCAGTCGGGGCAGCCCGCCCTCGTACGCGGCGACGGGTGGGTCGGCGAGCTTGACGATGTAGGTGTCGTCGCCGTAACTGCCTTTGCCGCCAGTGGAGTTGGTGTCGGAAGCGGTGGAGGTGGGAGCGATGACCGCCATGAGGGTCAGGGCTCCGGCGAGGAGGGGCGCGAGAGTGGTGATGGCCGCTCTCGGGCGTATGGGTGTGCGTGTCACTTGTGATCCATATCGATCGGGTGCCGCGGAAGAGCCGGGCGCCAGGTGTCCGGGCGCCATCCGCCTCTGCGGCTGTGGGGGTGTGCGGGGGCTACGGTGGGACTGTCGAAACCGTGCGCCCGAGGGGGCTCGAACCGTCGCCGTGTTCGACGAGGCAGAGGTACCGCGTGGCCTGGAAAGCAGGCCAGATCACTTTGAGTCAGAGCCCTCGCCCGCGGCCACCGCCGGGGTGACAGTGGTGGGGGTGTCGGGTTCGCCCTGGCCGAGATTCCGGCTCCAGAGCATGTACTGCGAGGTCTCCCCGGCCGGGCGGTGGCGCACCCTTGCGTGGATCCCGCGGGTCCAACACCTCGGTCAGCCGCGCCGGCAGGCCCGGGATCTCCTCGGAAACGACGTCGGAACACTCACGGAGTTGGCCAAGGGCAATCGGGATCAGCGATGACGCATCGGCAGGCACGGTCACTGTCACACTCCGGCCCCGCTGAACTGACAGATCGCCACGAACTGGGGGCGTAACGCGACAACGCCAAAGCCTTGACGCCGAAGAAGCTCATCGAGTGCCTGCAACCAGCAAGCTGACTCCGTCAGAGCCAGAGCACATCACAGCCTTCGCCAGCCCCGGAGCGGTTCAACGGGCGAGAGCGTCGGGCAGCGCTTCACCTATGTGGTGTGGTCCTCAACGGCCTGGATGAGCGCGCCGTCGGGGTCGTAGAACAGGAAGGATCGGATTCCGGGCAAGGGGGACCGGACGTAGTCGGTCTGAACCTCGATACCAGCGGCCTCGACGCGCTTAAAAAGGTCATCGATGTCGGACACTTTGAGCCCCAGCTCCGTGATGCCGGTCGCGCCGTAGCGCAGGTACTCGTCCGGAGCCTTGGTGGTGAACGGGTTGGCCGCCTGTTGCAGTTCCAGCGTCGCGCCGGAGTCGTCGGAGACGAGCACGATCCGGGTCGCCGCGCTCTTCACGCCGAGGATGTCGTCGAGCGTCGAGGTGTCGAACCACTCGCCCGGCTGTGTGACGTCGTACAGCGTGTTCTTGAATCCCAGGAGGTCCTGGTAGAAGGGCAGCGATCGCTCCAGGTCGCTCACCATGCAGATGTGATGGAAGGGCACGATTCTCCTCTGTGGGGTGAGGGAGGGGTAGCCGCGGGCACATTGGCCAGGTGGCAGTGACCCAGACCCGTCGACGGCCAACTACCGGCGCTGTTCTGTAACTTCAGCCGCAACGCTAGAACCTGACGCTAGTGTCAGGTGCAAGTCTTTCGGGTGAGACCCCCGCGAGGCGATGGACAGGGACGGCGGTCGGCTCGGCAAAGGATCGCCCGCCACTGAGGTGAGAAGGTCCGTCAGAACCGCCGATCTGTGACGGTCTGCAACTGACGGACCGGTCAGTGGAGTTGTGCGGACGGCCGGAAGGAACGGAGCGCCGCGAGCCGAAATTGCGACTCGAGTTGGTGGCGTTGACTCGTTGGTTGGTGATGTTGGCGGTGTGGGACGGAGCCGGGGTTGCGTCGCCGGGCCAGGGTTCCGAAGCCGGCGCAAGGACGCCGACTCTTCGGCCCGCGCCGGGTGGTGCGCCGTGGCTCCCACGGTGGAGATGATCGGGAAGGTCACGCGGAGTCGTTGCCACGGGCTGGTGGCCGATTCTCTGGACCTGGTGGAGGAGGACGCCCGCTGTCGGCAGGACCAGGAGCCGGCCGGTGGCCACGGGCTGCGGCAGCCCGGCAGCCCGGCAGGCACCTTGCAGTAACCGCGGCACATCGACGCCCCCTGCCGCAGCTGCTTCGGCAGCAGCGGCGAGGCCGTCCGCCACCACCAGCGTCCGGTCCGCGTCGTGCCCCGCGCCGACAGCTGGTCGTGCCATGCGCTCGGGCAGCAGGTCGGGGACGATCGTCATTCGCGCAGAAGTGCGCCGCCGTTGATCGACCAGACCTGGCCGTTGATCCACTCCGCGTCGTCGGAGAGCAGGAACGCCACCACTCCGGCCAGGTCGCCGGGCCGGCCGAACCGGGGGCTGGGGATGGTCATTCGCGCGAATTCCAGCGCCTGAGGGGTCAGGGCCATCTTCTCCGCGGACTCGGTCATCACCACCCCGGGCGACACGCAGTTGCAGCGGATGCCCTCCTTGCCCCAGCGGGAGGCGACATGGCGGGTGAGCGCGTTGATCCCGGCCTTGCTGGTCTGGTACGCCGCGCGTTGGTGGTCGCCCACGTGCGCGGACGCCGAGGAGGTGTTGACGATCGCTCCACCGCCCTTTGCCAGCAGCAGGGGAAGGGCCGCGCGGCAGGTGAGCGCGAAGCCGATCAGGTTCACCTCGAGGGTGCGCCGCCATACGGCCGGGTCCATGTCCAGCAGGTCGCCGTCCCGGCCCAGCACGTCCGCCGAGGCGTCGGCGGCGACGTTGTAGAGCCCGTCGACTCCGCCGAGCTGGTCGACGGTGGTGTCGAACAGGGCGCGTACCGACCGCTCGTCGGCGAGGTCGGACTCGACGGCGAGGGCGGCTCCGCCGACGTCGCTGATGCGCTTGGCGGTGGCCTGCGCCGCGTCCACGTCGATGTCGCCGATCACGACCGTGGCGCCCTCGGCGGCGAGGCGCTCGGCGGTGCCCGCGCCTATCCCGTTACCGCCTCCGGCGATGACGATGCGCTGTCCGGTGAGTCCCCTCATGGCATGGCTCCTGTTCCTGACTGATGCGGAGTGACCGGGTTCTTGGGTGGGGTGGCGTGCTGGCACGCACGACCGGCGGCTCCTTGCACGGTTCACGTCGGCCGGACAGCGCCACCACCTCCATGAAGCACGTTAACCGACAGTCGTAGGAAAACCAACAGACGTCGGTTAGGTATCGTGTCAGCCATGACCACGACCCGACAGAACCCGCCGGTAGCCGACCGGCGCGTACGTCGCACTCACGCGGCCCTGCAGGGCGCGCTGATCAAGCTCGTCGAGGAGCAGGAGCTGGGGCAGATCAGCGTCGCGGACGTGGCCGAACAGGCCGGTGTGAACCGCACGACCTTTTACGACCACTACCGGGACGTGCACGAACTGGCCGAGGCCGCCTGTACCTCGACGATCGACACCCTGATCGAGTCACTCCCCGTCCTCGACCCCTCACCGGCGGACCCGGACGCGGAACCCGCCCGGTCACTCGTCGCGTTCTTCGAGAACCTCGCCGAGCACGCCGGCCTCTACCGCAGCCTCCTGGGGCCGCAGGGCAGCGCCCGCGTCATCGACCACATCCGCAGCCGCATGACCGCCAGCGTCCATGTCACCGTGCGCCTGAACGCCGGCGCCGCGCCGGACAGTGCCTCGTCGGCCGACATCCCTCACGACGTACCCGCCGCGTTCATCGCCGGCGCACTCCTCGGCGTGGCCACCGACTGGCTCCAACGCGACAGCCCCCGCACACCGACCGAGATGGCCGAACTGACCTGGCCACTTCTTGTCGCCCACTACCCCGCCGACACACAGCACGCCAGAACATGAGGTGATCCTCCGGCTCACGAGTCTCGGGGCTCGGCCTGCCCGGTCAAGCGCCCCACCGTGCGCGCGTGGTCGGCGCGTACGCTGGCCGCTCGGTCGATGATCATGGCCTGGGCGCTCCCGCCGTCCGACAACCGAGTGGCCGGTGGCCCGGGTTCACCGGTGTGGGCAGCCGACCGGATGGCAGGGGAAGGAAGCGGTGTCGGATGGGCGAAGATGCTCTGCGCTGGAGCCGGTACCGCGGCATGCCGTGGAAGAACGGCGGCGGTGTGACCCGGGAGGTCGCGTCGGGCGCCGTGCAGGCGCCCCTGGCCTCGGTGGAGAGCACGGACGGCTTCGACTGGCGGGTGAGTGTCGCGGACGTGGACGCGGGAGGCTCCTTCTCCGCCTTTCCCGGGATCGACCGTGTGATCACCCCCGTCGAGGGCGAGGGCATGGTGCTGACGGTGGACGGGACAGCGCATCCGGTCTGGCCGCTGAGCCCCTTCGCCTTCTCCGGCGACGCGGCGACGGACTGTCGGCTGGAGGCGGGCGCGGTCCGCAACCTGAATGTGATGACCCGCAGGAGCCGTGCGACGGCACAGGTGCGGATCATCACCGTCGCCGCCGCACGGGTGACGGAGTTGGCCTGCGCCGCGGGCGAGACCCTGCTCGTCATGGCCGTCACCGAGGGGATCACCATCGACGGACCTGACGGCCAAGAGATCACGCTCGGCCGTCTCGACTGCGTGCGCCACGAAGGCCCGGCGGCGCTGACGCTACGGGGCGACGGCGTGGTGGCCGGGATCACGATCACCGCGGTGCGCTGAAAGCGGGAAACCAGCGGCCACCCGGTCGTCTCGGTGGCGGTAGCGGCGATGCGCTGACCCTGTGCGACCTGCGGTGACTGTGTCATCTGCATGGTCGCCGCGATGTCACCGGTGCCGCGGAACCGGATCCGATCTGGGCATTGACGAAGTGCAGAGCAAGGGGCAGTGCCTCGTTCTTGTCCATGCGAACGCCGAGCCGCCGCTCGATGATGCCCAGAGCGGCCTGAGGTCACGGTGAGGTCCGTCGCTGAACCGGCCTGCCGCACACCACCTTGTGGGTGGGCAGGCCGGTTCAGGCGGTACTGGCGGCGGCGCCGCGTACGGGGTGGCTGTGGTGCGGGTGGCTCGGGTCCGTCGCCACCGCGATGATCTCGTCGAGGCGGGCGCGCACTGCCGTCAGGTCGCCGATCTGGCGGTCGATGCGGGCCCGTTCGGTGATGAGGCTGTCGGTGAAACCGATGGGCGAGGGGCCCTCGTTCATGCACCGCGGCAGGACCTCGCGGACGAGCCTGCTCGCCAGGCCGGCGGCGTACAGCTGCTGGATCATCCTGACCCGGGCGACCGCGCCCTCCGGGTACTGCCGCTGCCCGCCGCCGGTACGGGTGGCGCCGAGCAGCCCCTGCTCCTCGTAGTACCGCAGTGCCCGGACGCTGACCCCCGCCTGTTCGGCGACCTCTCCGATCCGCATCGCTCCTCCTTGCCGGTCCAATGTCATGTCAGAGGTGCCTCTGACGTCAGTGGGAGGTTTCAGCGTAGCCGATGTCGTCATCACGGGCCTTTCGTCTGGCCCCGGCCGGCCACAACGTGCCGGATCACGGTGAACCAGGTGCACACATGGCGACCTGGCGGTGCCGGGAGGCGAGGGGTCAGTGGCGGGGCAGGAGGGTGCGCAGGCGGGCGGTGTGCTCGTCGATGGCCTGGGGGCCGTTGCTGGTGAGCAGGCGGACGCCTTCCTCCCAGATGACCTTGATGGCGGTCGGGTTGGTGGTCGTCCGTACCTCGTAGCCGGCGTTCCTGAGGGCTTCGTCGATGAAGTAGCCCATGCGTACCTTCTTGCCGGGGATCTTGAGGTAGCCGTTGCTGAGGACGAAGAGTTCGGCGGATTTGGCGACCGTGGTCACGCTGACGCCGTTGAAGGCGTGCTGGGTGTCGGTGACGACGGTGCCGTCGGGGCTCACCCGGTACTTGGCCGAGGCCATGGCGACGGGGGCGTGGCAGATCAGCGAGATCAGCACCTGGTTCTCCCGCGCGGTGTGCAGGAGTTCGCCGAGCCAGGGGTTGTCGACGAAGTCGACCATGGGGGCGTGGCCGCCGGGCATGTGCACGAAGTCGAACGCGCCCAGGTCGAAGGCGTCCTCGGGGTCGCGGTGTCTGAGCACGAGCTGCTCGATGGACTGGTAGGTGTGCTCCGGAAGGTCCTGCATCGACTTGACCAGGTCGTCACGCAGCACCACGACCTCCTTGTCACTGCCCGGCAGCGACTCGGAGACCGGCAGGCGGCCCAGGTAGCGGCGGGCGAGGGCGAGTTCGCTGTCCCGGCGGGCGACGAGTCCTGGCCGTTTGGCACGGAAGGTGTCGACATCGAAGCGGAACGCCTGCGCCGCGGTGGCCGAGACCGTTGCGGAGCTGAACTTGTCCGCGGCGTGCATCGACAGGGCCAGGCCGTTGATCTCCAGCTGCGGGACGAGCCCGCCGGGGGTGGCGAAGGTGAACTCGTACTCGTTGCCGAACTCCTTGAGGATCTGCGCCAGCTCGACCAGGTAGAACCCGGTCGAGACACCGGGGTGGTCCGCCGGTTCGGTGAGCGGCAGGACAGCGGCCGACGGGACGACGATCAGCGCCTTGGGCTTGGACGAGTGGGTGGGGGCGGGGGTGTCCATGGCATGCCTTCTTTCGGTGTACGAGCAAGGAAGAAACGGACGGGGCGCTTCCCGGTTACGACGTGTCGCGCCCCGTGGCGCGTGATGGTGGTGGTCAGGCGGTGGCTGCGGCCGGTGCGTAGACCGTGGCTGGGTCGAGGGCCAGGTTCGCCTTGGCCTGCGCGGACATCGGGTCGGCGATGACCTCGGCCTGCTTCGCCTCGACCCCGTCGAGCGCGGCCCTGACGACGTCGGCCGGATCGTTCTTCTCGAACGGCAGTCCCTTGGCCAGGTCGGTGTCGGTGGGTCCCAGATACAGGCCGGTGACCAGGGTGTTCTGTGCGGAGAGTTCGAGGCGGACGCTGTTGGTCAGGCTCCACGCGGCGGCCTTGGCCGCGTGGTAGGCGCCCCAGTGCTCTGACGGGACCCAGGAGGCGACCGACAGGACGTTGACGATGGCCCCGCCGCCACCCGCCTTCAGGATCGGGGCGAAAGCCCGGATCATGCGCAACGGGCCGTAGTAGGCGGTGTCCATCTCCAGTTCGATCTGCTCCAGGTCGCCGTTGACCAGGCCGTTGACGGTGTTGATGCCGGCGTTGTTGACCAGCAGCGTCACGTCCGAGGCGACTTCCGCCACGGCGGCGACGGAGGCCGGGTCGGTGATGTCGAGCCGGAGCACCTCCGCTCCGGGCAGATCGACGCTCTCGGGGTTGCGCGCGGTGGCGTACACCTTGGACGCTCCCCGCTCCAGCAGTTGGGTGGCGAAGTGTCGGCCGAGGCCGCGGCCCGCACCGGTGACGAGGGCGACAGAGTTGGCGATGTCCATGGGAGAGGTCCTTCACGTAGGAGTGCGGCGTCGGACGCACCGTGGGCGGGGTCGACACCAGCTACGCTAAAACCTCTCGCTAACGTCAGGTGCAAGTCCTTTCAGGGTGGGAGCTCCGCGAGGAGGCGTCGTGGCTCGCCGGCGAGCTGCTGGCGGCGACTCATGGGTCATGGCACAGACCATGTACGAGGGGATCAGGTGGCGGTTCGGTCGGAGTCGACGAGTGCCGCCGGATCGACGCGCTGAATCTCGGTGCTCCGCTCTGCCGCCATGACCTGGGCCCCCAGAGCTCGGGCAGCTGCCGCCCGCTGTGCATCCTGCTGACTGCCGTCCGCGAACGGCCGGGTTCCGGTTCCGCTGAGATCGGTGCCTTCCAGGACCTGCGGTAGCCGCGTGCGCCGGTCCAGCACGGCGTGGGCGGTCGCGGTGAGACGGGACGCGGCCGGGCGCGCGTCGGGGAGCCAGGCCAGCACCAGCTGGGTGGGCGGGTATCCGTAGACGGGCACTGCTCGTACGGATCCGCCGAGGCGGTCCCGGACGCTGTCGCCGACGACGACCACGAGCCGGCCGAGTGCGACGCGGTCGACCATGGTGTCCAGCGCCTCGTGGGGCAGTTCCGCTTCGTAGCCCGGCAGTGCTTCCACCTCTGCGAGGGTCAAAAACGGGCGGTCGGCCAGAGGGTGGCCCGCCGGGAGCAGGACGACCGGCTCCTCAAGGCCGAGCTCCATCACCTCGAGACCAGAGCCGGGGGTGGCGACCGACTGGCACATCAGGGCGACGTCCGCGGTGCCGTCCCGAAGAGCGCCGATCTCGTCGTAGGTGAAAACCACCTCGGTGAGCACGCCGTCCGGGCCCCGTGCGCCGACGGCGAGGAGATCGGGCAGAATACCCGGGCCCGCGGCGGGGCGTACCGCGACGGTGACCCGTTGCGGTACGGCGGCCTTGCGCGCCTTGCGTACGGCGGTGTCCAGCGCCGCGAGGATCGTGCGGCACTCGGCCAGGAAGACCTCGCCCGCGGCTGTCAGCGTCACCTGCCGTGTGGTGCGTTTCAGCAGGGGGACTCCCACGCGGCGCTCCAGTTGGGCGATGGCGCGGGACAGGGGCGGCTGGGTGATGCCGAGGCGTTCCGCGGCCTGGCCGAAGTGCAGGGTCTCGGCCACGGTCACGAAGTAGGCGAGTTCCCGGGTCTCCAACTGATTCATGCTTCCAAGGTATTACCTGTTGCCCAGACAGTCATTGCTCCGCCGCTGACGCCCTGGTCAGCTTGGTCGTGCGCCTCCCAGGCCCCCGGCCGGTCGAGGTGCTCGTGCCGTGCCGACCCCGCACGCATCACACATCACGAGAGGCAGAGCTGTGAAATCCGTTCAGTACCAGAGCTTCGGCGGTCCCGAGGTCCTTGAAGTCGTCGACGTTCCGGATCCGAAGATGTTCGCCGATCTCGTGGTGGTGAGAATCGAGGCAGCCGCGCTCAATCCGGCGGACCTGGCCTTCCAGGCCGGATACGCGGATCCTCTCGTGGACTCCCTCTTCCCGGTGACACCCGGATGGGACCTGGCCGGGGTCATCGAGCAGGCCGGACCCGCGACGACGGGATTCAGGCCGGGCGACGAGGTGATCGGCTTCGTCCGTGACAAGGCCATGCACTACGGCACCTACGCGGAGAAGATCTCGGCCGAACCGCGCCAACTGGTGCGCAAGCCGAGGAACCTGAGCTGGGCCCAGGCCGCCGGACTGCCGGTCGCCGGGCTGACCGCCTACCAGGCGATCGTGCACAGCCTTGAGGTGACCGCCGGAGACGCCGTCCTGGTCCACGGGGCGGCGGGAGGCGTCGGACACCTCGCCGTCCAGATCGCCGTGGCACGGGGCGCACGGGTGCTCGGGACCGGCTCCGAGGCCAGCCAGGCGTTCATCGAGTCACTGGGAGCGACGCCCGTGCGCTACGGCGACGAACTCGTCGAGCAGGTACGCAAGATCGCCCCGGACGGGATCGACGCCATCCTCGACACCGCCGGGCGTGGCTCCCTGTCCACGACCCAGGAGATCGCCGCCCTCGGTGCGCGGGTCGCCTCCATCACGCGGTCCGCCGCCGAGTACGCGGGGGCCATCGACGTCTACCTCCACCTCGACGGCGACGACCTGACCCGGCTGGTGGAGCTCGCCGAGGAGGGCAAGCTCACGGTGCACGTCGAGCGGGCATTCCCGCTCGAAGAAGCGGCGCAGGCCCAGCAGTTGCTGGCCGGCGGCCACGTCCGAGGCAAGATCGTCCTGGAAAACCGCAGGGAGGCATGAGGACCATGCAGGACAGTCCCGTCATCACCGCGGTCACCGACATCGCCTCTCCCCCGGCGGAGGTGTGGAAGGTGCTGACCGACTTCGCCGGATACGCCAAGTGGCACCCCGCGCTGCGTTTCATCGATGCTCCCACCGAAATACTCCCCGGAACCCAGCTACGGGCCCAGGTGACGCTGGGGACCGAGAGCGACGGGGAGTACAGATTCACGGTCGCCCACTACGAGGCACCTCGGCGGCTCGTCTGGGAGGGCGGCATACCCGACGTCCTCATGGGGCGGCACTCCTTCGATCTCAAGCCCCGTGACGGCGGAACACGCTTCACGGAATCCGAGGAGTTCACGGGCACGGCCGCCGTGGAAACCGTGGAGCCCGCCCGGTCCCAGATGGAAGAGAGCTACGCGAGGTACGGCAGGGCCCTGAAAGAACGACTCCTTTCCGGACACTGACCACCCGCGCAACCCACACCGGAGACGTCCGCGCCCGAAGACCGCAACTCCCCACGGTCTTCGGGCGCGGGTACACCCGAAGACGCAGACCCAGCACCACGCGGTAAAGCAACGAACGGCAGGTTCGGCATCGTCGGCGTCGCGGTGCACGCATGGCCGTCAAGGCGGGGATCGACGTACCGCTCAGCAACCCGCACGGTCTCCAGACCCTCGAACCCTCACCGACCGCCTCGCCTCGGGCGCACGCTCGCTCCGGCTCAGGGCGCGCGGGCACCTCGGTGAACGTCCCGTATGCCTCGGCCTGCTCATCAGTCAGCTCGGCCGTGGGTGTCGGCGCCCTTCTCCTGGCGGCCGGCGTGGGTGGCGGGTGCACCCTGGTGCAGAGCAGGGGTGGCCGCCCAGCTGGCGAGGAGCTTGAGCCGGTCTTCGTGGGGGGTGCCCGGCTCGGCGGTGTAGATGGTCAGGGAGTGCGCTTCGCGGGCGGACACGGGCAGGTCCAGCGGCTGGTAGGTGAGTTCGAGGAGGCCGGCGTCGGGGTGGTGGAAGCGTTTGACGCCGCCGTGGTGGATGCGCACGTTGTGAGCGGCCCATTGGGCGCGGAATTCGGTGCTGACCGTGGACAGTTCACCGACGAGCGCGCGCAGGGACTTGTCGCCTGGGTAGCGGCCGGCTTCCGCGCGCAGCAGCGCGACGGTGATGTTGGCGGCGCCGTCCCAGTCGTGGACGAAGTCGTGGGAGGCGTCGTCGAGGAAGTAGTACCGGGCGAAGTTGGGGCGACTGCGTTCGTCGGTGGTGCTGCTGTCGAACATCGGCGCGAACAGGGCGCGGGCGAGTGCGTTGGTGGCCACGATGTCCAGGCGGCCGTTGGTGACGAACGCCGCGGACAGGGTCATTGAGTCCAGAAGCCACTGGACGCGGGGCGGGACGTCGACGGGCTTGCGGCGGCGCCGGGTGGCGGGGCTGGGCTGGGCGGCTTTGGCCAGGTCGAAGAGGTAGGTGCGTTCGTCCTCATCGAGTTGCAGGGTGCGGGCCACCGCTTCGAGGACATCGTCGGACACGCCGCTGATATGGCCTTTCTCCAGCCGCGTGTACCACTCGGTGCTCACCCCGGCGAGGACGGCGACCTCCTCGCGGCGCAGCCCGGGTACCCGGCGCCGGCCGCTGGTGGGCAGGCCGACCTGCTCGGGGGTGAGCTGGGCGCGGCGGCGGGCGAGAAAGTCACGGATGTCGGCGCGGTTGTCCAGGCGGCGTTCCATGCTCTCAACGCTACGGTCCACAACCGTGGGGAGGGGGGTCGAGCTTGTACCCCCGACAAACGCAGCCTCCCGCGCTCGCGGTGGAGGCTGTTTCGTGGGATGCGAACCACGTTCTCGATCCCTGCGGAGATGATGTATGACCACGCGAGGAGGTACCCTCCACGCCCCTGCCGGTGTACGCGTCGACGACGGCGAGCGTCCACCCACCCGGCTTCCGCTCGTCGTCTACGTGCTGACTCTCGGCACTTTTTTGATGGGCACGACCGAGTTCGTGGTGGCCGGGCTGCTGATCACTGTCTTCGCGGTCGGGATGATCGTCGGCGCGCCGCTGACGGCGGCAGGCGTCCGCACATGACGAGGACCGTGGCCCCCGCGGTGACCACGGTCCTGCTGCTGGCGCTCTGCCTGCTGTCCGGCCACGCCGCGCCCACGGTTGCGCTCATCGCCCTGCTGGGGCTGTTCGGGCTGGGCGCGAACCCGGTGCTCATCTTCCTGGGGGTGAGTTTCGCGGGTCAGGCGCTCCCTCTGAGGTCCGCGCTGACCGAGTCCCCTTTGAGGGCCACGGGCCCGGCGGCTGTCGGCACCGGCATCGCCGCGCTGACCCTGATCCCCGCGATCACCATCGCCCTCATCCAGCGTCGCCGTCCTATGGCGCGCATCCAGGCCGCTACGGCGTGACGCCCGCCCGGGGCCGGTTACGCCCTTTCAGCAGGGGCAGGCGCGAAATGCGCATACCGAAGAGAGTGCGGAGATCCCGTACCTCCCTGAAATCCACCGGCGCCACAGGCGCCGACGCACAGAAAAAGGAGACTCACCCATGCGTGGAGTAGTCATGCACACAGCCGGTGACGTCCGGGTCGAGGAGCGCGAGGATCCGAAGATCGTCGAACCCACTGACGCGATCGTGAAGCTGACCGCGACCTGTATCTGCGGCTCCGACCTGTGGCCGTATCGCGGCATCGAGCCCGCCGACCACACGCTCATGGGCCATGAGTACGTGGGAGTGGTGGAGGAAGTCGGCTCGGATGTGACGACCGTCCACCCCGGGGACTTCGTGGTCGGATCGTTCGTCATCTCGGACAACACCTGCGAGATCTGCCGGGCCGGGTTCCAGTCCAAGTGTGTGCACGCCGAGTTCGTCCACGGGGGGATCGGCACCCAGGCCGAGAAGGCGCGCATCCCGCACGCCGACGGCACGCTGGTCGCCACCCCGGGACAGCCCGATCCCGAGTTGATCCCCGCACTGCTGGCCGCCTCCGACGTGCTCGGCACCGGCTGGTACGCCGCCGTCGCCGCCGAGGCCGGACCCGGCAAGACCGTCGCGGTCGTCGGCGACGGCGCGGTCGGCCTCATGGCTGTCCTCGCCGCCAAACAACTGGGCGCGGAACGCATCATCGCCATGTCCCGGCACCCCGAGCGGCAGAAGCTGGCCCGCTACTACGGGGCCACCGACATCGTCGAAGAACGCGGCGACGAGGGCATAGCGAAGATCAAGGAACTCACCGGCGGGCTCGGCGCGCACTCGGTCATCGAGGCCGTCGGAACCCAGGAGTCGTTCATGCAGGCCGTCGGCGCCACCCGCGGCGGCGGACACCTGGGGTACGTGGGCGTGAACTACGACGTGTCCATCCCCGGGATCGAGCTGTTCTTCGCCGGGATCCACACCCTCGGCGGCCCGGCCCCGGTGCGCCGGTTCCTGCCCGACCTGATCCAGCTCATCTGGGACCGCAAGATCGACCCCGGCAAGGTCTTCGACCTCACCCTGCCCCTCGACCAGGCCCCGGAGGGCTACAAGGCCATGGACGAGCGGCGCGCCACCAAGGTCCTGCTCACCCTCTGACACACCAGCTCACGCCGCCTCCCGGCCGAAGCGCGGGCCGTGGGCCGGTCCTCGGCGGCGTCGATCACGCCGATCGGTCACCGGTGGTCCACTCGCGTGAACACCGATTCCGTCCTCTCGTCGCGCCGTGGCGCAACGAGAGGACGGCAGGACCTTCGAGCTTCTGGCGCTTTCGCGAGTATCAGGGCGACACCGAAGTCGTTCGAGCCGAAGGTGCGGGCGATGACCAGGCCCACCAGGGGCCGACACCGACGATGGAAATACTGGTCACGGAGTCACCTGTATGTTCCTGAATTGGGATAGCGCCCTCCGGTTCGCTGTGGCAAGCGCAGCACGAAAAATGGATAGGTCAATCCGATTGCTAGACTGGCTGGTATGACCCCTGGCGCTCAGCACCCCGACGGTCCCGCCGTTCAGCCTCTGCGCAGTGACGCCGAGCGAAACCGGGAGCGGATCATCGCCGCAGCGCGCACGGTGTTCGCGCGGGACGGCCTGAGCGCCTCCATGGCTTCCGTGGCCCGCGAGGCGGGCGTGGGGATCGCCACCATGTTCCGCCGCTTCCCCACGAAGGAGGAACTGGTCGACGCCGTCTTCTCCGACCGCATGGGTGCCTACGCCGACGTGGTCACCGGTGCCCTGGAGGACCCCGACCCGTGGAACGGTTTCGTCGGCTACATCGAATCCGCCTGCGCGATGCAGGCCGCCGACAACGGCTTCGCCGATGTCCTGACCATGACCTTCCCTACCGCCAAGGTGTTGGAGGAACGCCGTAACGGGGCGTACGAAGCCATGCTGCGGCTCATCGACCGCGCCAAGGCCACCGGCCGCCTGCGCGAGGACTTCGACCCCTCGGACCTGGTACTGATCCACATGGCCAACGCCGGCGTCGTCAACGCCACCGGCGACGCCGCCCCGGACGCCTGGCGGCGCGTCGTCGCCCTGTTCATCCAGTCTCTTGAGGCCCCGGCCCGCGGCCCGCTGCCCGGCTCGCCCGGGCACGACGCGCTCTACAGGGCCATGCTCCGCGTCGGCCAGGGCACCACCAGACCGGTGCCGGGCAAGGGCGGCTGACTTCAGGACCGGAGCACCCGTGCCGGGGCGCGGCACGGGTGCGGCATGTCGGGCAAGAGCGCTGGCACATGGCGGTGGCGGGCACTCGCAGTTGTGGAGATGTACCCGCGCTCGCGAGGCAGTTGGCGTAGCGACGCGACACCCAGGTCGGTGACGGTCGCGACGCACTCGATGAATGCACATGCGAACGCCGTGAGTCGTTCTCTCGCCGGTGCCCCTATGCCGAGGGGAGGCGGACCCGACCTGCACGCGTCCTGAAACTCGGCCTCGGCGAAGAGAGCCAGGAGAAGACTGCTCCGGTCGGTGAACCGGCGGATCACACCCGAACCCCGGCGCTCCCCTGTGGGGATCGTCAGTCGGGGATCGGGGTGAGGATCTGGTGGAGTGTGCGGTGGGTGATCTTCCAGCGCCCGTCGTCGAGGCGGTAGTGGTCGGCCTGTTCGAAGATGTGTCCGCCGGTGGCCACAGTGTAGGGGGCGGGTCCGGATTCGGTGGGTGGGCGGCCGCCGTACCCGAGCAGGGTGACGGTTCCCTGAGCGGTGGTGTCGCCGATGGTGTGGAAGTGCGTGGCCCCCATTATGTGGCGGGCGGTCAGCTCCTCGGGCCCTGGACGGGCGTTGAGCAGGTCCAGGATCTCGCCATGGCCACGTATCTTCTGTCCGAGCCGCTCGTAGAGGGCGTCGGGGGCGAAGAATTCAAGCACCGCGTCGTACTCGCGGCGGTCGTAGTGGTGGTAAAAAGCAGTGCTGAGCCGGGCCAGCGCCCAGGCGGTCGCGTCCTCGTCGGTCATGCCGTCGTTCCGTTTGGGGTGATGCTGTCCGGGCTGGTGCGGGTCTTGAGGACGAAGTCGAACTCCATCGAACGGTAGGGGCCCTGGAAGCCTGCGGCTGCTGTGTCCTTGGGGTCCTCGTGCAGGACGGTGTCGGCCTGCAGCGCGGGAGGGGCCAGGGTTCCGCCGACGAAGTCGACGGGGATGACCGGGTCTCCCTTGAAATAGACCTCACCCCGCCAGGGAGTGATCAGGTCGGAGTGGTGGACCTCGTAGTGGATGTGGGCCGGACGGTAGAGGCTGCGCCCGAGGGCTGCGACGGCTTGGACGACCCCGTCGACCTTCCTGATGTGGGAGTCGGCGTAGGCGACCGGGGTGACGGTGGTGAAGGTGTAGCGGCCGTCGGCGTCCGTGAACAGGTGGCCGCGCAGGTTGTACGTGGGCACTCCGTCGTCGTACAGCCCGGAGTAGTCGCCGTTGTTGGCCGCATGGTAGATGTCCACTTTGGCGCCCTCGACCGGCCGACGGTTGCCGTCCAGAACGCGGCCGGACACGACCAGGGGAGTGCCGGGTTCGTCCGGTCGCATCGGCAGGACGCCGGGATTGTCGATGCGTGGGGAGCCTGCGATGTACGTGGGGCTGTTGACCTCTTCGGAGGGGGTGTAGCCGTCCCGGCCGCCCTGGAAGACTTCGCTGAACAGCGGCATGGCGACCAGTGCCAGCGGGGCGCCCGTGGCCGCCTGGGCCTTCTGCAGCAGGCCGGTGACCGCATTGAGGTCGTCGAAGGTCAGTCCCTCCTCGTCCCGCATGCGGGCCAGAGCGTCCTTGAACGCCTTGACGAGACGGACTGCGCGGGGGTTGATCAGTGCCGGGTCGACGTAGGACGGATCGGTGGTCGTGGTCATGCCGGTCTACTCCTCTAAATGCGGTGGGGGGATTGGCTGATGGCAGGCATCAGCAGGCCGCGGGTGTGAGGGATTAACTGCTCGCTGGACTCGGTGGTCCCCATCACGCCCGAGGCCGCGAACGGCGCGGTCGGCAGTATCCGTCGCAGCCGAGCTCTTCTCCTTGACCGCGCCGCGGCCCGGAACGCCGCGGCGCGATCAAGGTTGGACGAAGGACGGATGACGCAAGCCGGTCCGGTGTCAGAGGCTGAAGACGAGCTCGGCCTGGTCGCGCTTGGTGGTGTGCAGCTCCCAGTAGACGGGGGAGATCTCCTCGGGCTGGGCCGTCGGGAAACCGGGGACGGCCGGCGTGCCGATCGACACGTCGATGCCGACGTGGGCGGCCTGGATGCCGGTGCCGTCCAGTTCCTTGTGCAGGTTGACCGCCCAGTTACGCAGGGCCGCGGCGGCGGCGTTGACGTTGCCGACCTGCGGCACGGGGTCGATGGAGCCGGCGCCGGTCGTGTAGAGCAGGGTGCCCGCACCGGCCTCGCGCATCGCGGGCAGCACCGCCTTGGTGGCGGCGATCGCCCCGTACAGCTGGAACTCGATCTCGTGCTGCACGTGGGACGGATCGGTGTCGGCCGGGGTGGTCATAGCCGTGGAGCCGAAGGTCCCCACCGGGGAGTACTCCAGGACGTCGATGCTGCCGAACTTCGCGGCGGCGTCCTTGAGTGCCTGGGTGAGCGCGTCACGGTCGAGCACGTCTGCGGGAAACGCGGCGGCGGTGATCTCCTCGCCGGACAGGGTGGCGACGAGCCCGTCGAGCTTCTCGCGGTTGCGCGAGATCAGAGCGACATTGAAGCCCTGGGAGCCGAAGGTGCGGGCAATGGCCAGACCCAGCTGGGGGCCGGCTCCGATGATGGCGATGCTGGTCACGGCAAAGTCCCTTTCAGGAAGACATGGCACCGGAAGGCAGAGATCTGGATAGGTTTATCCGATTCATGATCCGGATAGCTCTTTCCGGTTCGTTGTCGCCACGGTACCACGGAACTGGATAGGGTGATCCGATTGCCCGTGGCGTGATGTGGGCCCTGGCGCCCGGGGGTGGGAGAAGCTGATCGGCGTGCTCAAGGCGACGCGGCGTGCGGTCACTCGGGCGGCTCCCTCACCGGACTCCTGCGCGGGCTCGCACCAAACATCCAGCGGGCCTGACGTGCTCAATCGAGCCCGGGCGCACGGTTCGCGGCCGTTAGCGTCCGGGGTGGCGGTCGGTGCGGGCCCGCAGTGCTGTGACGTCACAAGCCCCGACCGGTCACGCGTCGAGCGGCACCGCCCTACAGTCCGACGATTGTCGGCGATCGCGATTTTCCCCATCTAGGGTGTTTTAGTTACTTCGTTATTCTTCATCCTGAATTCTCCTGATTGGCAATGGGCGCGGCGGAGTTCGGGATCGAGGGACCTGGTCATCGCGGAGTTCGCGTGAGCGGTCTTCGGCCTGTGGGTGGGAAGGCCGATGGGCAGCCCGGATGGCGAGGAGAACGTTCGTCGTGGTCGATGTCACGGGCGGCCCGCCGATGAGCGAGGCCGACTGGGCCGGACTGTTCAAGAGCTGGTTCCTGGAACTGGCCAACTTCCGACTGAGGCAGATCACTTGGACGGACATCGACCAGCACCGTGACTACATCGAGAGCCTGCTGGGAACGGTGACGGCCACCACGATCCACCAGCGGCTGCGCGACGAGCACAAGCTTCAGGTGCCGATCTCCGCGTTCCGCCGCTGGGCGCACGCCACGCTGCCCGACAAAGTGAAGAGGTCGCAGGTCACCGTCCTGCCCGAGGACATCGAGCCGGGCGAGGAGGCCCAGATCGACTACGGCTTCCTGTGGCAGTGGATCAACCGGCACACCAGCACACGGCACCGGATCTGGGCCTTCGTGTCTGCGACCGGACCAAAACCGTCGTCCGCTGGCACGCCGCGCCAGGTGAAGCGGTCCCGCTGCATCCGGAGGCAGTTGGCTTCGCCGGCCACTACGACATCGACATCGACGTCTTGGCCGCCTACCGGCCCACCGGCAAGGACCGGGTCGAGCGCCAAGTCCTGATCGTCCGCGACCACGTGCTCGCCGGACGGGCCTTCTCCTCCACCGAGGAGATGGACGCCGCCTTCATGGCCTGGGTGCCGCAGCGACGCGCCCGCACCCACGCAACGCACCACGAGGTCATCGGACTCGGGCCGCCCGCGATCACGCGGCCCTCAAGCCGCTGCCGCCCCGCGCCGTTCGTCCTGGCCCGCTGGTCGACCGCGACGGTCGGGCCGGTGGCGCCCTCCGGATGTGAGGGGGGCGCGTCGCGCGTTGCGTTCACGCTGTACGTGAGTGTGGTGCCGTATGCGAAGGAGGGATGACCCGGCGATCGGCCCGGCCACCCCTCCTCGTCGTCACCGTCAGCCGAAGTCGCGCACCTTGATCGAGTAGATGCCGCGGCCGTGCGTGGCCGCGTACAGGGTGCGGCCGTCAAGGCCCAGCTTCAGTTGGAGCACGGCGACGGCCGGGAGGTCGCCGACGCGCTGCCAGGTGCTTCGGCCCGGGCGCGGTAGACGACACCGAGGTCGGTGCCGACGGCGAGGCCGCCCTACGGTGTGACGATGGCGGAGTCGGCCGGCACGTCAGGGAAGTTCCTGGAGATGTCCTTCCAGGTGGTGCCGCCGTCCTTGGACTCGAAGACATGGCCGACACGCGCACCCGGGCCCGGGCCCTCGGTCCACTGCCCGGGGAAGCCGTTGACCGTGATGACCACGTGGCCGGCGTTCTTCGGGTCGACGGCGAAGCCGCAGAGGTAGCGGTTGGGTACGGTCCCGTCGACCGGGAGCGTGATGTCGTGCCAGCCGGTGCCTCCCCCAGACTCCGTCCGGGAGGTGCCCCCAGCGTTGCCGACGGAGATGCCGCGGGCGGAGCCCTGGTTGTTGCAGGGGCCGCACCAGGCCGCGTAGACCTTGCCGCCGGAGGCCGCGACGGCCGTCGCGGTGTGGTCGGCTCCGAGGTCGTCACGCTGGCCCACTCGTCGCCGCTGCGGATGGCGTACCCGTGAGTCTGCACCCACACGTGACGGCCGCCCGCGATCCACGTCGAGGGGCTCTCCGCGTCGGCCGCGAGCGGGGCGATGAAGCGGGTCTCGCCGGTGGCGTTGTCGGCCGGGGCGACGTCGTAGGACGTGACCTTGGAGGCGTCGTCGATCCAACTGCCGTCGTTGACAGCGCAGTTCTGGGTCACCTGGATGGAGAGGTAGACGTAATCCTGAGCGATGTTGCACTCGTTGGCCGGGTCGGTGAGGGTGCCGCCGCCGTCGCCCCCGAAGTTGGCTTCGTCCAGCCCGTTCGTGCCATGGCCGACGACGGACTCCCGGTAAGGCGGGCCACACGGCTGGCCGTCAATGCCGGTCATGGGCGGACGAGAAGTCAACTCACTGTCAGCCCGTCCAGGCCAGGTTGAGCACCGGTTCGGACGAACCTATCCGGCAGTGATCGGATCATGTCGTTGTGCCGGTCCTGGTGGGACTGTTGCGTGGTGCTATCCCGGGCGGGGTCTGACTCATGAGATCTATGACCGAAGTGTCCAGTCACAGGCTTGTCGACTGTCGTTGCGGGATGGTGTCTGCTGTCACCGAGCCACAGGGCGTGTCCCAATAGGGGCCTTGCCGAAGTTCAGGCGCCATCACGGTTCAGACCGCCCGAGCAGGCCGGTGCCAGCCACCCAGTACGTCACCACGCGGGAGGCGAACCAATCATGACGACCCGACAGAGCAGCACCTCCTCCAGCACGGATCCTCCCGTTCCGGGCGAGGTCGTCCTGGGCGTGGACACGCACGGCGAGATTCATGTTGCCGCGGTGGTCTCCCCTCTGGGGGAGGTCCTGGGCACTGAGTCCTTTCCGGCCACGGCGACCGGCTACCGTCGGCTGCTCGTCTGGGCCCGCAGGCTGGGGGTGGTGCGCCGGGCTGGTGTGGAGGGCACCGGTACCTTCGGCGCGGGCCTGTCCCGCTACCTGCTGGCTCAGCGCGTCGAGGTGTTCGAAGTGAACCGGCCCGACCGCTCGGCCCGCCGTCTGCTCGGGAAGTCGGACCCGCTCGATGCGCAGGCTGCTGCGCGGGCTGTGCTCAGCGGTCGCGCCCGGGCCCGGGCCAAAACCGGCGACGGTCCGGTGCACAGCGCTCGGATGTTCAAACTCGCCAAGGACTCCGCGGTCAAGGCCCGCACCCAGGCGATCAACCAGCTCAAGGCCGTCCTGGTCATAGCTGACCCCGCCTTGCGGGAGCGGTTGTCGAGCCTGGGCAATGCCGAGTTGTTCCGCACGTGCGCGCGCCTTGGCCTGTGCGACGGCGGGGGCGACGAGGACGCGGTGGCCCAGGCCACCCATATGACCCTGAGTATGCTCGCCGAGCGCATCGAGCAGCTCACCGGGCAGATCGATGAGCTGAACCGGCGCTTGACGCGGCTCGTCGAGCGCCACGCCCCGCAGCTGCTCGTACCGGTGGGCATCGGCCCGGACAGTGCCGTCACGCTCCTGATCACCATGGGAGACAACCCCGAGCGGCTGAACACCGAGGCATCCTTTGCCGCCCTTTGCCGAGTCAGCCCCGTCGAGTACTCCTCGGGCCGGCGGAGCACGCGCCGGCTCAACCACGGCGGCGACCGCCAGGCGAACGCCGCCCTGCACCGCATCGTGTTCACCCGGCTGCGACACGACCCGCGCACCCAGGCGTACTACGAACGCCGAACCCAGGAGGGCAAGACCCGCCGTGAGATCATCCGATGCCTCAAGCGATATGCCGCCCGCGAGGTCTTCAACCTGGTCAGACCGGTTTCCCGCACCCCCGGGTTATAGGGGCGTCCGTGAGAGATGAGAGGGTCTGACGGGTGAGCGAGACACCACCGAACCCCCTGCAATACCGCTTTGACGGGCCAGAAGAGGCTCCGATCCTGATCTTGGGGCCCTCCCTGGGTACTACATGGCACAGGTTGTAGAGACCGTCCAGGGGCGTCTACGCCAGTCCAGCGCGGGCATAAAATCGCAGGTCAGGGCCTCCTGGTCCGGCAGGGGCCGCCCAGTTGGTGATGGCTGTGTGATAGGCGGGTGATACGGCGAGGCCCCGCCGAGGACCATCCTGGTGGGGCATGTGCGCGGAGCCGTGAGACGACGAGGCCGCACCGGAGCTCTCCGGTGCGGCCTCGTCGTGAGATCGGCTGCGCTGCCGGGCACGATGCGGTCGGTGCCTCGTGCGGCCTCCTCACGACGCAACCGGCCGCGGACGATCGCCAGCTTTCACCACAGCTGAAACCGAATCAGCTCGGCCAGTGACTACACCACTCGGCGGGGCACCATCTGAGGCAGCCGTTCAGGTCGTCCTGCAGCAGCTCCGCGTCCATCTGGGTGCCGATGAAGACGAGTTCCTGCGCATAAGGGCTGGCGCTGTCGTGAGCAGAGGAAGGCTCGAAGCGGGCCACCGAACCGGCCTGCGGTCACAGTCCCGTCATCCAGGGCCGGCTGGCGAGGGTGAAGGAGCCCTTGGACCTGAGGACCTGCCCGTAGGCGCCGCTGCCCGGTGTCTCCGTCACCAACGTCCAAACCGTCCGGGTGGAAGGACCATCCGGAGCAGAGGACGGTTGAGGAGATGGCGTACTGAACGAAGTTTCGAAGGAGGGCGTGAACACCGTGTCGCCGGGCACAAGGGCTATCGCACCGAGGTCCTGGCATTCGGAGCTGGTCGGGTCTACCCACCAGGGACGAACTCAGGCCCTTGTGAAGCTCATACGCACACGCGCCTGAGCCCGAATTGACGATGGGGTTTAAAATGATCATTCTTGGGCTTATTCTGCTGATCATCGGCTGGCTTGTCGGCATGGGTCTGCTGACGACGATCGGCGGCATCCTCATTCTGGTTGGCGCCATCCTGTGGATCCTGGGTGCGACCGGTCGCGCGGTCGGTGGACGCAAACACTTCTTCTAAAATCAGGGCGCCTCACCAGCTCTCTGTGACGAGCGACGTGTCCATGACTCCCTCCGCGTCGGAAAGTCCACACCGTGAGTAGCTTCTGGACCCCTCGAGGCCGGGACGAGGCGAGAGCCCGGCCAGAGAGACAGCTGGGAACCCCGTGGGCGGGGCCATGCGCCGACCCCGCCCTGTCTCGTTGGCGATGAGTTTGCCCTGAGCCGGGCCCTGCCCGCCGGTCGTCGAGCGCAGAGCCTGGCTGCGGGGTGAGGCGGATGCTCTGCCGCTTTGGTACAGGAAGCGACGGGCGTGCTGCATCGGTGCCCAGAGTGCCCGCCCGATCAAGCTGAACCCCGTGCAGGAGCGCCTGGTGCGCAGGGTGGAACGGGCTCCGGGCCACGGTGCGCTCGGGCCCGTCCGGGAGGAGCGCGTTGTGCACGACGCCGATGCCGCTCTCCGCGTCGTGAGGGGTGTGCCTGGGGAAAGTATCCCAGGAGGCGGTTGCGGTTGCGGTGAGATAGCCGACGCCGATCCAGGCGGTCAACGCAATGGTGCCGTAGCGGAGTTCGGAGACAGCTTCGTCCAGCGCGGGGCTGAGCACGGCCATCGTGCTCGGATGCGCGATGAGGTTCACGCGAGGGTGCCGGCGAACTCCTCGTTGGTGGTGCGGACCGCCTCGGCGAGGAATTGGCGCGGGTCACCGGGGAGTTTCAGCATGGCGAGGACGGGGGCGGAGTGCTCCGTGGTCAGAGCTGGTCCGGGTTCCGCCGGGGCGGGACCTGTGATCAGCACGCGGCCTGCTCCGAGCCGTTCGGCGTCGTCGCCGTACGTGTCGAGGGCGTGGGCGCCCGGTCGTCGCTGCCGGGGTAGTGCGGGGACGGGCGGGTGCGTCGGCCAGCGCGGCTCGCAGGTGGGCCAGGAAGCGGTCCTTCTGCGCCCAGTCGGCACTGACGACGACCGCCTGGCTGGCTACGCAGTTGTAGCTGTTGTTGTGCAGCTTCTGGGTGGCGATGTGGTCGGCCTGGCAGCGCAGGTCCGCCTCGGACCAGCCGCCCGGCAGCACGATCGTGGGGGAGACCTTGCCCAGTTCGCTGGTGGCCGGCTTGTCAAGCAGCGGTGTGCCGCCTTCTTGCGGCTGGCGCCCTCGGTACCCGTACCGAAGACGATCGCGTCATGGGTCGCGGCGCTGCCGGTCATGTGGACGTGGCGGACCTTCGGGTGGTGCACCAGGTACGTCCCGACGTCGGCGCCACTGGTGAGGACCCGGACCGCCCGAGGTCGATCAGCGGCGCCAGTACTCGGTTGAAGACGTCGAGGACGCCGTCGGTGACCGGGTTCAGTTTGAGGGCCACCACTCTGTTGTGCGCGTACAGCCCGTAGAGCACGCCCAGGATGGGGACCGAGGTGATGTTGCCGGCACCGAGCACGACGCCGACGCCTGCGGTGTCGGACGGGTGAAGTTGGGCGAAGCCCGTGCGCTCCCGCACCTCCTCCGTGGTGCCAGGCGGCCAGGGCGGTGATGCTGGCGGTGAGCGCGCCGAGGGAGGTCAGCACCGGTTAGGGGCCGGTGATCCATTCTTCGCCGGGCAGCTGCTTGTAGACGACGGCCGCGCGCACCCACGCCTCGGCCGCTTCGGCGGGTGGCTGCCTGCATCTGCTCGAGCAGTTTCCGTCGGTTCGCCAGGTCGCAGGCGGCCCAGGCGGCCTCGCCGCGGACCAGGCCGCCGACGGCCTGGTCGATCGCCCGCACCCCCGCGTCATAGGGGCGTCTGTGAGAGCGGAGTGCGACGAGAAGCCCCGCAGGTGCGGCCCGGCGGGGCTTCTGAGTAGGTGAGTTTCCGCGTCCGCCTTGAGCCCCGTTGCACTCGGTGCATCCTCTCTCGAGCACCGCGACGCAAGGGCGCGGTGACGACACGCGTTTTACGGCCGATGCGCGGCATCAGACCTCGGAATTCTTCGCGAGCAACCAGGTCGCAGCGTTAGCCCCTGCAAAGCCCAACGCCTTGGGAGGCGTCTGCGGCACTGCCTTTCCCTCCGACATTGCGGGGACCGCGTGGATCGACCGCCATGGGACTGCTGGCGCGGCGGTCGCCAGCCCGTCGCCCGTCACCGCCTAGTATTTGCCCGCTTCATCACGCGGCCGCATCGCTCCGCGGGCCTGGTAGTGGGTGGCATCCCTACACGCAGCCCGCTGCCGATCGCTACCCGCTACCCGGGACCTGACCTGGGACGTCAGGGCAGTTGTACCGCAATGCGGTCCGCTTTCCTGCAGGCACGCCATACGGGCTCCCGCGCACGACGAAGCCCCGACGGGCTCGGCGGGGTGTCGTGTCGCAGGGGCTATGACGGAGTGCAGCGGCTGGCGTGGGCAACGTTGCACTCCGGCACTCCACTTTCGAGCACGCGGAGCATGGACGCGGTGACGATACGCGTGCTACGGCCGATGCGTAGCACGCGGCACGGGAACTCCCCGCGACGCACAAGGTCGTAGCCCTTCGCCCGAGAGAACCCCAACGCCCTCGAAGCGTCTTCCACGCTCCCCGTTCCGTCCCAGGTGGCGCGGATGTGTGTAGGGCTGTAACGGGTGCTTTGCATATCGTTGGCCTGTCTGTGCAATTCGAATGCTTTAGTTGCTAAGGGGGTGCGGCTTGCGTGCAGCCAATGGGATTTGAAGCTGCTCAATATGTGTGGCGCCGCGCGGCAGGGTCGGTAGGTCCCGGTGCTGACCCGGGAATGATCAAAGTGACGTAAGTGAGGGTCGGTCACCACACCTTGCGCGCTGAGGTTGATGCCGATGAGTAGGCCACCCCGCCCGAGGTCAGCTTGGGATGCTGCGACGCGCTTCGAGCGAACATGAGCGCCCACGGCACCCGTTCCACGGAAACTCTGCGGTAGCCCAGATAGCCGACAGTCGCGCGACGCTTTGAAATTACAGCCGTCTTGGTGTTTCCTTTCGACGTAGGTGCAGGTCGTGGCGGTGGACCATCAATGATCCGGGGAAACGCCGGTTTGGCTAACCGGCGATCCCGCGCTATGTTGCTGCGCTTCGAAGTTATGCCTGTGCGCCCACTCGTGTAGTCAGCTGTTTCTGCGCTGTCTCCTCCGCCACCGCTCTGGTCTTCCACTGCTCCGTCGGCAACGACATCGACGTCTACGCCTGGACCAATGCAAGAAGCCATCCCATACCTCAAAACGGTGCAGCGCAGGCACACGTGTCGGCGGCGCATTCCGCCCGAGCCGCCGTCTGATCTCAGCTGATGTACAGTCCGCCGACGCATCACTGTGCGCGAGGGAGTGGGGGGCCTCTGGTGATCGGATTGAAGATCCCGGAGATCTACTGGGACGACGAGAACGCCGTGAGTCTGCTGGTCGAGTACTTCACCCGACGACGGTCAAACGGTGACCTGTTCTATTCCGGCGCGCACTTCGAGCGCCTGGGCGGGGGCGGGGACGCCGAGCATGTCGCAGACCGCTTCGACAGCAACGACCTGGTAGCCATCACCATGCTCAGCGTCTCCCTGGAGCCGCACGGGGCGATCAACTTGCTGACCGACCCCGACGGGCACTGGGCGCGCTTGCTGTCGCATATCCCTCGTGACGCGCGCCTGGAGAATCCTGGAAGCGATGCGCTCATGGAGGAGGGTGGACCCGTGTGGGAGTTGTGGGAACGCCTGGCCGGCACCAAGCACTACCCAGGGAAACCCGACGGCAGCGGCCCGGTTGTCGCAGGTAAATTGCTGGCCCGCAAGCGGCCGCACCTCATCCCCATCTACGACATCCGCATCAAGCAGCTATTCGAGCGACCGAAGGTGGACCACTCCTTCTGGGCCGCGCTGTCTGCGGCCCTGCGGGTGGACAATGGTGCCTTCCATGATCAGTTGATCCATCTCCGCGGCAAGGCGGGTATCGGTGAGGACATCGGCGTCCTGCGTGTGTTCGACGTCATCGCCTGGATGCTCGAAGGCCGGCAGGGCCAGGTCGCGACGAGCTGAGCCCTGAGGTGGAGTGGGGGGAAGGCGCATGCGGAGGCTGATGGGGCACCGAGGGCGGGCGACGATAAGGGCAGACATATTGCGCCCTGCCGGTCAGATGTCCCGGAAGAGACCAGCGAGTCCTGTGACCTGCCGCGATGGGTGGCTCCTGGCTGCTGACCTGCGTTAATGTCCTTTCTGCTGTTTCACACTCATGCCTGTTGATGCGGCCGGAAGTCCCAGAAAAGTCCCAGGAGACTCCCACCGCCCGCTGTCACTCTTTCGGCTCTATGCAGAGTGTGCGGGTGCGGTGTGGGCTGGTGTTCGTGCATCGGTGGTCGGCCCTGAACGAACGGCAACGCGTGCTTCTCGAACGACTCGCGGCCGGAGAGGAGCCCGGAGCCTGGGCGCCGGGTGAATGGCGCTCGGCTCATGCCCTGCGTGATCGCGGGCTCCTGACGGTCAGCCGCGGTGGCGGTGACGTGCGTATCGAGGTCACTGAAGCCGGCCAGTTCTACCTTCGGCATGGTCATCGTCCGGACGACCCTGCGTTCGCGGACGTCGCTGTTCACGGGGCGTCCGCCGGACCTGCGGCGCCGGCGAAAAGGGGAGAACGGCGCGAGATCACGAGCCGAAGGCGCAGCCTGACGCCCTACAGTGAGCGGCCCGTCGCACGCGCTCGACAGGCGAAGGCGCGGGAGTTGATTGAGCGGCTGGCGACCGAGGGGCGTGTCCGCCTTGCCGACCCCGATGACGACGAGGTTGCGGAGTGGCGGCGCGTTGTCAATTACGCGAAGCGGCACGGTTTGGAGCCGCAGGGCAAGCGTATTGAGAAGGCGGGCTTCGGTGCACGTGGGTTGGAGATGCGCCTTGTGGAGGGCCCGCATCCCAACTCTCGGAGCCAGCGGCCGAGAGACGATGCGTCGGTGGTCCCGGTCTCCGCGCGACTGAGTGCCCTGCATCCTGCTGTGGTTGCGCTCAGGGACGACGAGGGGCAGTTGGTGATTCCGTCTGTGCTCCGTCGCCGGTCGCTCCTGATGCTGCAGGCGCTGGCTGCCGAGGCGGTGCGGCGGGGCTACGAGGTCAGGCGCGGCCGGTTGTCCTACTCGCGGCGTGAAGGCGGGGTGGACGTGGTCGTCGACGGCTTCGCGTACTCGGTCACCGTCAGGCAGGAGTTCCCACAGTCCACGAATCCCGAGCGCTCCGCACGTCTCGTGGTCGAGCTTGACCACGGCCGTTCCGGCCAGTCTGGCCGGCCGGGCCGATGGCGGGATCGGAAGGGCCGGTCGCTTGAGGACGCCCTGGGCTTGATTCTTGGGGAGATCGAGGCGCGAGTGGTGGAGGACGCTCGGCGCCGAGACAGCGAGGAGCGGGCCAAGGCGGAGCGTGCAGTTCGCTGGCGAGCGGCCGTGGAGGAGGCGAAGGCGCGAGCAGTTGAGGATCAACTCGCCGATGTACTGCGTGAAGAGGCCGAACGCTGGCGGGAGGCCGCTGCGCTTGGTGCGTACTGCACGGCACTGGAACGTCGTCTCGGCGAGCTGGACGGTGCCATGGACGAATCGGCTCTGGACTCGGCCCGGCGCTGGTTGGAGTGGGCGTACGGCTACGCGCGGGCGATCGACCCCTTGACCCGGCTTCCGGGGATGCCGAACACGCGTGAACCGACGCCGGAGGAGCTCGAACCACACCTGAAGGGATGGAGCCCTTACAAGCCGGAACGACGGAACGGACGGTGACTTGGGAGCCCACCACTGCCTGCCCCGACTCCGTACGGCAGGACACGCGCACCGCCCGCTGGTGAGCGCGGGCGTCCTACTGTGTGAGGGGTACCGCCCTTATCCGACCAGCGAGGAGCAACAGGCTGTGAAGGTCGAAATCCAGCCGGACGTACGCGACATCGCCGCCCAGCTCGGGGCTGGCGTTCCCTACGCGCTGAAGGTCCTGGCTGGCCAGTTGGCCGACGACCCTGACATGGGCCGGCCTTCGGGGCTGCCCGGCATTCTGACCGTGACGGTTGACGGCGAGGTGTTCGAGGACTGCCCCGACCTGTCCGTCGGCTACATCCGCGAGCAGGACCGGATCGAGATACGGTTTCTGAGAGCGGCTTCCTCCCCCGAGCCCTCCACGGACGCCCAGGAGCAGGACCAGGACCAGCCTGCCGACCCTGCTGCCGCCGCGGTCACCGTGCGGGAGGTCGCTGATGCCTGGCGGCGGATCACTGGCTGGCTCCAGCACAACGCCCCTGACTCCTACGCGGCGCTCCGCGCCGGTGCCGACCCCACTGCCATCGCTGCCGTGGAAGGCGACCTCGGCATCCGGATACCCGTCGAGCTGCATGTCCTGTGGCTGCTGACGGCGGGCGACGGCGGGGTCAACGGCTGGGGCTGGGGGTGTCTTCCGGGTGGTGAGGCTCTGATGACCCTGGACGACGTGGCTGCCGCCTACCGGCGGCGGATGGACGCTCAGGACCACGAGGACACCTTCAACGTCGACCGTCCCGAGGACGAGCGGATCACCGTGTGGAGGACGACCTGGATTCCGGTGGTCTCGCACGGCGCGGTGGACGGCACTTCGGGTCTGTACCTGGATGCCGCCACCGGCTACCTGGGCCGCTGGTCCCGCTACAACGAAGGCCCCGGCGACGAGCTCGACACTCTGGTCAGCTACCTGGAAGAGGCTGCCGACATGCTCGAAGCTCCGGCCCTGGCCATCCGGGACAAGCCCGGCCTGATCGGCGGGGCGCTGGTCTGGGGCAGCAGGATCGACCCGGCACAGGAAGACCGGTGGCAGCCCCTGACCAGCTGACCACGTACAAGATGGGGGCCAGCCCCGAGGGCTGGCCCCCTTTTTTTCGGCTTTCCCGTGCTGGCGCTCAGGCTGTGTCAGCCGATCTTTTTCCACGTGCAGGTAGTCGCGGTTGACGTGCAGTGCTCGAATCCCGGAAGGGTCACGAAGAACCCGTCTCCGTCCAGCAGCCGCCACGCGGGTGCCGGGAATCCGCTGAATGCCTGCTCATTCTGCACGCTCGGGATCGCTGCACGCCCGCACCGCTCCGTACCGCTTGGCCCGTTCGTCGCCGTGCGGGTGTCCGCGAGGAGGCCGAAGTTTGCCGATCCGTCGCCCATCTTGTCGGTGAACAGCTGGGCGCACTTGCTGCCCGACGTCACCAGGTTGACGCTCTTGGGGTAGCCGCCGGACTCGTGTGTGGAGGCCATCGCGTACTCGTCACAGTCGACCGTCCCCACCGATGTGTCGGACGGGTGCAGGCTCCAGGTGCTGTCACAGACACGGTCACGGCTGTTGTTCGAGTTCCACGGATTGCCGGCCCCGTTCTTCACGGGGGTGTCCGGGCCCAGGTAGTGCATCAGTGAGTCCCACCGCTTGGAGCCGGCGTGATCGGGCATCACCTGCTGCATGTACCAGTAGTACCCCCCAGCGGCCGGGTACTTGTTGGTGTCCAGCGTCCAGGTCGGCTTGAAGTACGGCAGGACACAGCCCGGCGCCGAGCCCGCCACCCAGTTGTCGCAGCGCGGCGCAAGCTCCTTTACCTCGTCGATCCCGGAGGTTCCGAAGTTCGCCGTTGCGATTGCGGTGCTGCTGGCGTCGACGGTCGCGGTCACCGACCAGCCCAGGCCGATGGTCTCCTTGCCCGAGCCGTTCCACTGCGTCGTTACCCGTCCCCACCGGTCGCCGTACGGCGGACCGTCGTTCACGTTCCAGTACGCGGTCGGTCCGGCGTTGTTGTTCTGCCCGTCCGTCCACTTCACGTTCGACGTCACACATGACGAGCACGTCGACCCGATGTTCCACTTCATCGTGACGCCTTCCAGCGCCGGGGCGATCGAGACCGGCATGATGGCGATCTGCTGGTCGAACTCGGCGAAGTTCGACCCGGACGCGCCCTTGTTCGGGTACGCCTTGATCCGCTGCTCGATGTCGAACGTGGCGGTGCCGATCTGCACATCGTCTGGGTCGATGAACACCAGTGTTGCCGACCCGATGTTCTTCAGGCACGCTTCGCCGCGGCTCATGTAGTCCTTGCCCGCCGGCTTGTCCCAGCACCAGTCGACCAGCTCCACAGCAGGCGCGACAGCCGCAACTTCAGCCGCCTCGGCAGGAGACTTACCGGCCTTGCGGGCCTTCGCCTCCTCGGCCTTGCGCAGCGCCTCGGCGCGCTTGATCGCGCGCGCCTGCGACTCCGCGGTGGGAGGCGACAGCTCGATACACAGCGTGCGCCCCTGGGCGTCCTGCTTGCCGCAGGTACGTTTCTGCGTCGCTTCCCGCTTCACCGCACCGTTCGCGTCGAACGTCGGCAGAGCCGGCCCCGGATTCGTGCGGGTGAACTCGATGATCTCCTGCGCGGTCTTGTCGATCGTCGACGACGTCTGCGCCGCAGGGAACTTCACGTACGGCTCGATACGGAAGTCCGCCCACGGAGACCAGTTCGTCTCGTACAGACTGCCGTCGAAGGCGGAGGTGCGGAACTTGTACAGCACGCCGGGCTTCAGGATGCCGTACGGCACCGTCACTCTCGCCGTTGCGCCCGAGGCCACATACGGCGACACCAGCACCCCGTACTCACCCGACCCGTCAAGGTCAACCTGCGCCTTCGGAGTACCGTCAGCGTTCGCGGTGTACACCTGGAACGTCAGGTTCGCGGTATCGCCGTCCGCGTCGGTCACGCTGTTCCGTAGCACTACCCGCGGAGTGATGACCCGCCAGACGGTGCCCGACTTGGAGAACTTGGGGCCGGCCGACGGGGTCGTACCTGACACCGGCCGCGACGCTGCGGTGATGGCCGAGAGGTCCTGCGGTCCGGCTGCCGCCACCTGCGCCGGAGAGGCATCCAGGCCGGGCGCAGGCGGAGCGGGGGCCGCTGTTGCGGTGCCCACCCCCGCCAGTAACGCCAGCACGGCACCAGCGGCAACGTGCCGCCACGCCGACGCACGTAAGAGTCTCACTTCGTCATTCCCCCTTGCGGAGTTCGTGAGTTGTACACGACAGTCCGCAACCCCATCACGCACCCCCGCAGGGAAATATGATCAAAGTCATGGTTTGCCGGGCGGGGGTCGATTCAGGCCAGGGGGTCATGCAAGCGCTGGGAGACGCACAGCTGGCCATCTCACCAACCAGCCTCCTGCGTTCTAACGGGGTGTCGTTAGATGTCAGCCGGTGTACCGTCCACCGACACAGCGCTGGTCGCAGGGGAGTTGGGGGCGGGCCTCTCGTTGATCGAACTGACCTCCGGGTCATCTTCGGCCGTCGCTCGGACGTCCCGGCTCTGGACGGCGTCGCCCTCGCCGTCGCGCCTGGTTCGGCGACCGGGATTGTCGGTGCCTCCGGCTCCGGCAAGACCACGCTGGTCCGTGCCGTGGTCGGGTTGCAGCCCGTCACCGCCGGCACGATCAGTCTCGACGGGGTGGCGCTGAGCACCGGCCTGCGCGGCCGGAGCCGCGAACAACGGCGTTGGGTCCAACTGGTGACCCAGGCGGGGATGACATGACGTGACGTACTCGGCCCGTTCTTCCTGGGCTGACGTCCCAGCCTTGGTGAGGGCTGTCGAGGCATCTTCCCCACGGCCTGCTTTCGCTGCGACCGACCGGCGGAACGCCGGGCGTGGCGGGCAACAGCGGGCGCTCCGGTCATGGTCCCCTCCGTCGGCGATCGAGGCGTACGGCAGCGGCACGGGGCCCGGGCGGCGCAGTTCGCGGACACAGCGCCACCTCGCCGCCCCCGGCTCTGCGGACGCGGACCATGTCCGGCCGCGCGGACCGGCAGCATGGTTCCGGACGGTCACAGCGGCTGGGCGGCCAGAGCCCGGGCCGGGTGCCGGGGGCCGAGGAAGACGACGATGCCCTTGCCGTCGGGGGAGGGGTGGGTGGCCTGGTAGTCCAGGCGGTGGCGAAGCCGATGATCTCCGGTCCCGCGAAGGCGAGTGCGGCCGTGAAATCGGGGCGCCGCACGTTCACCGGGAGCCGCCCCACGAACTCGACCGCCTTCTCCTCGTCCTCGTTCCAGGGCGGGGCGCAGAACGCGTCGACGTACACGGAGTGCAGGGCGGAGCAGTGGGCGAGGAGGGCATCGCCCTTGAGGACGAGAACACGGGTGCTCATCACTCACTCGGTCCGCCCGTTCGCCGGCGGTGCGTGTTCGGCGCGTCATGCGGTTGACGGCGCCGGACTACTCCTGTGCGTGCCGGATGGCGTCCAGCACGATGTGGGCGATGTGTTCGTCGGTGAGGTGGTACCGGATCTCGCGGGCCTGGCGGCGGGTCGTCACGATGCGGGAGTTGCGAAGCACACGTAGATGCTGCGAGACCAGCGGCTGGCTCACTCCGAGAGCGGCGACCAGTTCGTGGACGTACTTTCCACCCTCGGACAGCTCCCGCACGATGCCGAGACGGACGGGGGAGGACAGAGCCTTCAGCAGGTCGCTGGCGGCCTCCAGGGCGCGTAGCGGCTCGTCCGCCGGGGCTGTCGAGGGAGGAGGTGTCATCGTCACATGCACACATTAGCAAGTGACAATGATTTCCGGTCCGGGTTTGTGCCGCCGGACGCGGATCCGGTCAGTGGTCGTCCCAGTGCCCGTCGTGCGCGGCGTGACGGTGGCCGTCGTGCACGTAGTCCACGTGGTCCTCATGCGGCACCGCCACGTGGCCGCAGCTCGCGCCGTGCTGGTGGTCGTGGCTCTCGTGGGCGGTGTGGCCGGCGCTCGCGCACTCGTCGACGTGGCCCTCGTGGGCCGCGTGGAGGTGGCCGTCGTGCGCGTAGTCGGTGTGGTCGCCGTGCGGGATGGCGACGTGGCCGCAGCCCTCGCCGTGGGTGTGCGTGTGGTTGTCGTGCGTGCGGTGCTCGGTGGCGGTGGTCATGTGGTGCTCCTCGTGGTGCTCTCGGATGCCTGCGGCTCGTGCTCCGCAGGCAGTGCGTGGCTACATTAACATATGGCAATTCATGCATGTGTGGCTCGAAGTCCAGCTGCTGAGTGCCGGGTTCGCTTCCATGAGCAGGGCCGATAGCCGGGTGGATCGTCGGCCGGGGTCCCACATGCCGAGCCGCAGGTGTTCCATGTGGTGGGCCGCCTGGTCGCCGTCGCGGGGATGATCCCGGCATCCGCTAGGTTCGCTCCGGACACCTGACATGTGGAGCTTGTATGCAGAAGACGGATGGCCGGCCCGGGGAAGCGGCGGCGGTCGCCGAGGCCCCTGTGATGGCCGAGGACACCTCCTTATCCGGCTGGCTCCGGTTCTGGGGGCTGCGGTTGTCGGCAGCGGCCGTTCTTCCCGGTGCGGCGGTCATCGTCATCGGCCGGTGGGGAGAGGAGCCAGCCGTACAAGCCTGGCGGACCGTCTGTCTCGCCGTCACCGTGCAGGCGCTGCCGTTCCTGCTGCTCGGAACTGCTCTGTCCGGGGCGATCAACGCCTTTGTGCCGGCTCGGATGTTCCGCCGGATGCTGCCGAAGCGGCCCGTGTTCGCCGTCCCGGTCGCGGGGATCGCCGGGGTCGTTCTGCCTGGCTGCGAGTGCGCGTCGGTGCCGGTGGCGAACAGCCTGATCGGCCGTGGTGTCCCCCCGGCCGCGGCCTTCACGTTCCTGCTGTCGGCTCCTGCCATCAACCCGGTCGTGCTGACCGCCACGGCCGTCGCCTTTCCCGGCAGTCCGGCCATGGTGCTGGCCCGGTTGCTGGCCTCGCTCGCCACCGCCGCAGTGATGGGCTGGCTCTGGCTCTGGCTCGGTCGTGAGGAGTGGCTTCGGCCGGTCGTGCACTTCACCGGGCACCAGACGGGGCAGAGCCGCTGGACGGAGTTCCGACACGGCTTCCAGCACGACTTCCTGCACGCGGGCGGGTTCCTGGTCCTCGGGGCCATGGCGGCGGCCACCTTCAACGTGGCGGTCCCGCAGTCCGTGCTCGACACCTTCTCCGGCTCGCCCTGGCTGTCGGTGCTGTTCCTGGCCGCGCTGGCCATCCTGCTCGCGGTGTGTTCCGAGGCCGATGCGTTCCTCGCGGCCTCGCTCACCGGCTTCTCGCCCCTCGCGCGGCTGACGTTCATGGTGGTCGGCCCGATGGTCGACCTGAAGCTGATAGCCCTTCAGGCGGGCACCTTCGGCCGGGCCTTCGCGGTCCGTTTCTCCGCCGCGACCACGGTCGTCGCCATCCTGTGCAGTGCGCTGATCGGAGGAGTACTGCTGTGAAAAGGCCATTTCAGGTGCTCCTGCTCATCCTCAGTGGCCTCGGCCTGCTGTACGCCACGCTCTTCACCGACCTGTCTCTCAGGTACGTCAAGGAGGGCATGCGCCCGATACTGATCGCATCGGGGGCGCTGCTGCTTCTGCTGGGAGCGGCAGAGGCGTGGTCGTCCTGGTGGCGAGGTGGGGGCGACGAGCACGAGGAGCCTCATGGGCGCGTGGGCCACGACAGCCACGACCACTCCGGTGTGCCCCGTGTCGCCTGGCTGCTGTTCCTGCCGGCACTGAGTCTGCTCTTCTATGCCCCGCCGGCCCTTGGCGCGTACAGCGCGTCCCGCGCGGCTCCCAGGGCCGTCACGGAACAGGAGCACTTCGATGCCCTGCCCGAGACGTCGCCGGTCCCGATGACTCTCACCGACTTCACCCGCCGCGTACGGCAGGACCGCACGCGGGTCATCAAGGGGCGGAGTGTCCGGATGGTTGGTTTCGTCACGCCCGACCAGCAGGGCGACGGCTGGTCCCTGACCCGGCTCGTCCTCAATTGCTGCGCGGCGGACGCCCAGTCCGTGATCGTACGGATCCACGGGACCCCGGCCCTGCCCGCCAACACCTGGGTGTCCGTCACGGGGACCTGGCACCCCGGCGGGAGGCTGGGTACGGAGTCGGCCCCCGTCGCGCTCGACGGCCGTACGGTCAAGAAGGTGGCCCGGCCTGTGAACGGGTACAAGGATGCCCTTCCGCTCACCCCCTCCTGACGGCTCTCGGTCATCCGGTCGGGCCGAACTGTTCCCGAGCGCGGCCGGCCAAGGCGCCACAGCAAACTCATTGCCTCATCTTTTGAAAATGATTATCATCTTGACTGTGTCCAAGGGGGCATGAACATGACCCATGGGGGTTTCTTTTGCGTACCCGCAGACGCCTGCTGACCGTTTCAGGCATCGCCGCCGCCGCGCTCGCCACGGCCGGTCTCAACACTTCCGCCTTCGCCGCCACCACCCTGAGCAGCGGCCACGTCGACGCCCTCGACGCCGAGTGGGACGGCGCCGACCTGCACCTCCACGTCCACGACGAGGAGACCGACACCGAGTACGAGCCGGCCGACGTCACCCTGTCGGTGCAGGCGGCGGCGAAGGTCGCCAACCCGGGCTACGGCTTCCTCGGTGCGGGCAGCCAGATCTGGCTGCTCCCCGACACCGAGGCGGAGGCCGCCGCGGCCGGGGTGCTCTTCCCGGGCATCTCCACTGAGCACCTCACCACTGGGGTGTTCGCCAACGACACCGTCACCTACACCCTCGTCAGCGCCACCCGCGACGGCGCCGCCACCGAGGACTTCAGCATCTACGCGGGCAGCGGCAGCCGCTGGTTCGACAGCAACACCGCGATCACGACCTTCAAGTCCCGGACGTTCGGCGTCGCCACCCACAACCACGCCAACTGGGCCTTCGAGGAGGCCGGTACCTACCAGCTGACGTTCCGTGTCCAGGGCGCGGTCGGCGGTGTCACGGAGTCCGCCACCGAGACGTACACCGTCGTCGTCACCTCGTGATGCGGGCCCTGACGCGCGGCAGACGCGCCTTCACCAGTGCGGCGCTCCTCGCGGCGACCGCGGTGCTCCTGGGCGCGGCAGGGCTTGCCGCCGCCGGCGGCAGCGGGCCTGCCCGCGCCGCCGGCAGTGCCGTCGTCCTCGACGAGGGCGAGTTCGATCTCACGCCCCGAGTGGTCGACGGAAAGCTGGAGTTGCAGATCGATGACCGCGGCAGCGGCACCACGGTCGTGCGTGAGCCCTCCGACGTGGTGTTGCACGCGGTGCAGTCGTCCCTGCAGTCCACTCTGGATCCGGTGGCCGTCGCGCTCGGTACGACCAACATGGACACCTGGCAGCTCAATGGCTGGGAGGCGGAGAACATCTTCGCCCCCGAACCGGGCTGGAACGGCACCCGGGCGGGAGGTGACACCGAGGTCTCGCTGTCCGGATACGAAGGGCCCGGGGACTTCGGCATGGCCTCCTACACCCGGGAGATGGACAGCATGGACGCTCCGGCGATCCCGTACCTCGGCAGCGTCTCCTCCGTCCAGCGCACCTTCACCCTGCCGAGCGACGAGCAACGGCTGCTTCCCGTCTGGCAGTTCACCAATGAGGGCGTCTACCGGCTCACCTTCACGGTGACCGGCGGCTCTTCCACCGACACCGAGACGCTGGCCGTGGTGGTCGGTGACGACGTCGACCCGAACGACGTACTGCCCGGCGACGGCTCCATGCCGACGCCCTCTACGCCATCGACGTTCCCACCGTCCTCCAGCACCGCACCCTCGACCAGCGCGACACCCACCGCACCGGCCGCACACGTCATCGACAACGGTCACCTCGATCTGGCCGCGCGCCCGGTGGACGGCTCGCTGCGGTTCCAGATCAAGGAGGGCACGGCGCAGGACTACGAGTGGTTCGATCCCGAGAAGGTCGTCCTGCACGTGAAGCCCGCGGCCCGGCGGAAGATCCCCGAAGGGTACGGGTTTCTGGGCCCGGTCGGCGGGCCCGTGTGGTGGCTGCCCATCCAACAGGTCGACGGTCTCGTCTGGCCGGGCTGGAGCACCGACCAGTTCAGGAGCTCCGAGATCGACGGCCGTGTCGCCTTCCGGCTCGACGCCGTCCAGGGCCCGGGAGCGGTGAGCATCTTCACGGAGGGCTCGGTCGGCTCGGTGATCATGCACGCCCACAGCGGGGACGGACTGCCGGACAGCTTCGACCTGTCGGTACCGGTCCACCGCCACACCGTGTGGACGTTCGCGCAGGAGGGCGTCTACCGCACCACGTTCACCGTCAGCGCCATCCTCGCTGACGGCAGGAAGGTCAGCGACGCGGAGACGATCGCCTGGGCGGTCGGGGACGACGTGGACCCGTCGACCGTGCAGCCGGGCGAGGGGAGCGAGCCGACCGCGGCCCCGACGGCCACCCCCTCGCCGTCGGCCTCCGCGACGCCGACCGCGAGCCCGTCCTCGGCCCCGTCGCCCTCCGTTTCCGACTCGGTGAGCCCCTCGGCGACGGACTCGGGCTCCGCGTCCACCGGAACGAGCGGAGGCTCGTCGACCGGCATCAGCGGAACCCCGACGACCGGCGGGCTCGCCTCCACCGGTGCGCACGTCGGTGCGATCGCGGGCATTGCCATGGGCGCCCTGCTGGTGGGTGGCGGCGCGGTGTTCCTCGTACGCCGTCGCCGTACCGCCACCTGAAAGCTCCGCGTACGGCGGACCGGCGCCTGGCAGCGACCCGGTCTGCCGTATGCGGCATTCGTCGGCTCCCACAGTTTCCGATCGTGTCGAGAGAAGGAGGAGCCCCATGCGGGGCCACCCCACACGTACTACCATCATCGCCGCGCTGGTCGCGGCGGGCGCCGCTCTGCTCTCCGGGTGCGGTGGGACTCAAGCCGGTTCGTCCGACGCCGAGTTGACGGTGTCGACGACCACCGCGATCATCGCTGATCTCGTTGAGCAGGTCGGCGGCGACCGCGTCGACGTCACCTCGATCGTGCCGCACCACGGCGACCCGCACTCCTATGAGCCCAGCCCCGGTGACGCGGTCAAGGTCGCCAGGGCCGACGTCGTGTTCAGCAACGGCCTGCTGCTCGAAGAGCCCGGGATCATGAAGATGGTCCACACCAACGCCCGCAAGTCCGCACCGAAGATCGAGATCGCCGAGAAGCTGGAGCAGTACGGCGGCACGGTCATCAAGCTGGAGGAGGACCTCGGGCTCGACGTGCTGTGGCTCGGCTGGGCCGTCGAGGGCGCGGTCGAGGGAGACGGCTCCCAGGTGCGTACGACCGCCACGAAGCTGGAAGGGCCCGGCGAGCTGCGCGTGTATCTCACCGACACGCTCGGCAGGCCCAAGGTGTACGTCGACTCTGCCGACGGCCTCGACGACGCCGACTCCTTCGCCCTGCCGCCCGAGGCGCACACCCACGTCAACTGGGCGTTCAGCGAGCCCGGAACGTACCGGCTGACTGTCGCGGGGCAGGCCGAGACCCTGGACGGGCAGACCGAGAAGATCGGCAGCGGCACCTTCACCTTCGCCGTCGGCGACGACGCCGAGGTGCCCAAGGGGATGAGATTGCTCGACGGCGGGCACGCCGACGTGGCGCTCAACGCCGAGACCGGGAAGGTCTACGTCCGCGCCGACGACGCCAAGAGCGGCGAGGCGGCCCGCCTCGCCGCCGACGAGGTGGTGCTGAACGTTCCCGACCGGGCCAGGGAGACCGTGCCGAAGGAGGAGCCGTACGCCTTCCTCGGCGCGGTGGGCGACGAGCTGTGGGTACTGCCGCAGGCCGTGATCGGCAAGCACGTCCACGGCGACCTGGACCCGCACGCCTGGGAGGACGTCGCCAACGCCGAGGCGTACGTCCGGCGGATCGAGGCCGAACTGATCAAGGCCGATCCGGACGGCAGAGCGGCGTACGAGAAGAACGCCGCAGCGTATCTGAGGACGCTCGGGGCCCTCGACGAGGAGGTCGCCGGGAAGCTCGCCGCCGTGCCGGAGCGGAACCGCAAGCTGATCACCACCCACGACGCCTTCGGATATCTCGCCGAGGCGTACGGCATGGAGGTCGCGGGCTTCGTCGTGCCCGTGCCGAACCAGGAGCCGAGCGCGGCCGAGGTCGAGAAACTCGGCAACACCATCCGGGATAAGCAGGTCCCCTCCGTGTTTCTGGAACCGAACCTCGCAGCGCGGGCCGACGTGCTGCGCCGGGTCGCCGAGGACGAGGGGGTCGGCATCTGCACGATCTACGGCGACTCGTTCGACGACCAGGTCGACGACTACGTATCGATGATGCGGCACAACGCGACAGAGCTCGCCAAGTGCCTGGGGGAGAACGCCTGATGAGGGGCATGCGGAGAGTTCAGCGGGGCGCCGTGGCGGTGGTCCTCGCGGCCACCCTGACAGGGGGCGGGGCCGCCGTCGCGGACGGCGGTACGGCAGCGGGCCCCGGCCCGGGCCTCGGCCGGATCGCCTACGCAGACGGCATTCTGACCCTGGATCCGGCGGACCGGGCCCATGTGATCGAGGTCGGTGACGCGCGCGTCGTCGATACCTCGGCACCCGGGTGGGACACCACCGGCGTACCCGAGGGCGCGGTGGACGGGGACACCCTGCGGTGGTCGCTGATCGGGCTCGACGGCCCCGGTGACCTGAAGGTGTACTCGGCCGGGAAGGAAGAGGCCGACGCCGGAGCCCAGGAGGCGCCGCTGTTCGACAGCGCCGACGACCTGCCCGACGAACACGAACTGCCGGCGGGCCACCAGGGCGACACACGCTGGGAGTTCAGCGAGAACGGCACGTACCAGGTCATCTTCACCGCCGAGGCCACGGCCGCGGACGGGCGTGAACTGTCCGTCGGGACCGTGTACACGGTGGTGGTCGGGGACACGGAGGGCGGGCAGAACCCGGCCGGCAACGAGCCGGCTGCCGAGGAGACTCCCGTCGCGGGAACATCCGAGGAGGCGCCGACCCCGGCGGTGGACGGCAAGGCCGTGACGGAGTCGGCCCGGACCGGGCCACGCACCGCTCTGGCCGCCACCACGGCCTCCCTCGACGCCGTGTCCGACAGGAAGGTCCTCGACGAGGGACACATCGACTTCGCCGCCCGCGTCGTCGACGACAAGCTGCGGATCCACCTCAAGGACGGCACGGTCTCCGGGAAGACCACCTGGCGCGAGCCCTCCTCCGTGGTCCTGCACGTCAAGCCCGCGGCCAGGAACACCCTTCCGGACAGCGACGAGTTCTCGTTCCTCGGCAAGGGCGGTGACCCGGTGTGGCTTCTCGACCAGGTGCAGCAGGAGGGGCTGCTGTGGCCCGGCTGGTCGACGGACAACATCGAGGCCGGGGCGGCCGAGGGGGGCGTGGAGTTCTCCCTCACCGAGGTCGAAGGTCCGGGTGCCTACGCGCTCTACACCTATGACGCGATGTCGGGCGCGAACATCCTGTTCAACAGCAAGGACGGAGTGCCGGACTCCTTCGACGTGCCCGCCAACACGCACGCACACGGCGGGTGGGCGTTCACGAAGGAGGGCACGTACCGGCTGACCTTCAAGATGAGCGGCACGCTCGCGAACGGCACGAAGAGCTCCGACACGGAGACGGTGACGTTCGTGGTCGGCGACACAGACCCGGGCACGGTGGCTCCGGGTGACAACGACTCCGGTTCCTCGGCAACCCCCGATTCCTCGGCCACGGCAGGCTCCACGTCCGACTCCGGTTCCACGGGCAGCTCTTCGACGCAGGACTCCGCCGACGGCTCGATGGCCTCCACCGGCGCGGGTCAGGCCGTACTCCTGGGCGCTGCCGCCGCCGCGCTCACCGTGGTGGGTGCCGTGTCCTTCCTGGCCGCCCGGCGCAGGAGGACCGCACGTGGCTGACGGCTTGGCAGACAGGGCGGACCCGCTGCTGCGGGTCACGGGCGCGACCGTCGTCCTCGGCGGCAGAACCGCCCTGGAGCGGGCTGACCTGACCGTCGGCGCCGGGGAACTGGTCGGTCTCATAGGCCCCAACGGCGCAGGCAAGACGACCCTCCTGCGCGCTGTGCTGGGGCTCGTTCCGCTGGCCGGAGGCGAGGTGGCCGTCGAGGGCAGGACCGGTCGGCCGGCCGGGCGAAGCATCGGCTACGTGCCCCAACGCCACGAGTTCGCCTGGGACTTCCCCATCGACGTCGCGGGCGCGGTCCTCACCGGCCGCACCCGGCAGCTGGGCTGGCTACGCCGCCCGGGGGCGGTGGACCGCGCGACGGTGGACGAGACGCTGGAGCTGACCGGGCTCACCCAGCTCCGCCGACGCCCGATCGGTGAGCTGTCCGGCGGCCAGCGGCAGCGGGTCCTGGTGGCCCGAGCCTTGGCCGCCGGCCCGCGCATCCTGCTCCTCGACGAGCCGTTCACCGGAGTCGACGTACCCACCCAGGAGCTGCTGAACGAACTGTTCGGCCGGCTGGCGGCGGAAGGCAGGGCGCTCCTGATGACCACCCACGACCTCGCTGCCGTCGCCCGCACCTGCCACCGGGTGGCGCTGATCAACCGTACGGTCGTCGCCGAGGGCGGCCCCGAGCTCCTCGCCGACCCCGCCCAGATGCTGCGGGCCTTCGGCCTCGACCGCGCGATCGGAGCCGAAGCATGATCGAGTTCTTCACCGACCCCTGGCAACTGCCCTTCATGCAAAGGGCGTTCGCCGTCGCCGCGATCATCGGCCTGGTCTGTGGCGTCGTCGGCGTGTACGTCGTGCTGCGTGGCATGGCGTTCATCGGCGACGCGGTCGCCCACTCGGCCTTCCCGGGCGTCGCCCTCGCCTACGCCTTCGAGGGCAACCTCCTGCTCGGCGGAGCCACGGCCGGGATCATCACGGCCGTGCTGATCGCCTTCGTCTCCCAGAACCGGCGGCTGAAGGAGGACACCGTCATCGGCGTCTTCTTCGCCTTCGCCTTCGGTCTGGGCATCGTCCTGGTCTCCACCAGGGACAGCTGGACGACGGACCTGTCGTCCTTCCTGTTCGGCCAGGTGCTGGCGGTGAGCGCGTCGGACGTGTGGACCGTGGCCGCCATCGGCGCCGTGCTTGTCCTCGTCGTGCTGGCGATCGGCAAGGAACTGGTTGCCGTCAGCCTCGACCGCGAGACGGCGCGCGCGGCGGGTCTGCCGGTGTTCCGCCTCGATCTGACCCTGTACGTCGTCGTCACCACGACGATCGTGATGTCCCTGGAGGCGGTCGGCAACATCCTCGTCCTCGCCCTGCTCATCACCCCAGCCGCCACCGCCCGCATGCTCACCGAACGGCTGTGGGCCATGACCCTGCTGGCCTCGCTCATCGGCTGCGCGGGCAGCATCGCGGGTCTGTACGTCTCGTACGCCTACGACCTCGCCGCGGGAGGCTCGGTGGTCGTGGTCCTCACTGGCCTGTTCGTTCTCACCTGGTGCCTGGCTCCCCGCCACGGGCTCCTCGCGAAGGTGCTCCAGCGCCCGGACGGGGCCACCCCGGCTGGGAGCGTCGTCTAACGGGTCGCCACGAGCGTGCAACTGTTGCCGTCGCCACAACTCTGCCTACCACCACAACCCTGCCTAGTGCCGGACCGTGGCCGGTGCCGTTTCGGCCGCAGGGGCGTCGCGCAGGCCGAGCCGCAGGTGTTCGACGTGGAAGAGGGCCTGTTCCAGCAGCTCGGCGACGTGGTTGTCGTAGAGGGCGTAGACGATGGAGCGGCCTCGGCGTTCTCCGGTGACGAGCCCGAGATTGCGCAGCAGGCGGAGCTGGTGGGAGCAGGCGGAGGCTTCCATTCCCACGGCCTCGGCGAGGTCGCCGACCGCGCAGGGGCCTTCCTGGAGGCGGGCCAGGATGTACAGCCGCGAAGGGGTGGCCAGGGCCTGGAGGGTGGCGGCGACGTCGGTGGCTCCCGCCGCGTCAAGGCGCTCGCGGGGGCTGGCGTGGTGCTCGTTGTCGGCTCCGTGACCCATGCCGCCCATCCTACCGACCACACATGAAGACCTGTTCAGATATTCATGTACGGTGGAGGTGTCGCCGTCTTCCGCCCTGAAGGGTTGTTTCGTCGTGCCTTCCGACCTGATCCAGCGGCCCGAACAGGCAGCTCCGGCCGCCACCCGTGCAACGCCCAAGCGCCCTACCGCGCCGAAGCGCCGTACGCGGATGTTCGCCCTGGCCGAGGCTCGCTGGGCCACGGCGGCGCTGATGTTGTTCCTGATCGCGCTGCCGCTCCAGCTGGCCGGCGCACCCGCCTGGTGGTGGGGCCCGCTGTACGCCGCCGCCTATGTCACCGGCGGGTGGGAGCCGGCCTGGGCGGGGCTGACGGCGCTGCGGGAGAAGACGCTGGATGTGGACCTGCTGATGATCGTGGCCGCGATCGGCGCGGCCTCGATCGGGCAGGTGATGGACGGCGCTCTGCTGATCGTCATCTTCGCCACCTCCGGCGCCCTGGAAGCCCTGGCGACCGCCCGCACCCAGGATGCGGTCCGCGGCCTGCTCGACCTCGCCCCGGCCGGCGCTACCCGGCTGGCCGACGACGGCAGCGAGTCGACGGTTCCGACCGAGGACCTGGTGGTCGGCGACACCATCCTGGTCCGCCCCGGCGAGCGGGTCGGCGCGGACGGCCGCGTCCTGGAGGGGGCCGGCGAGGTGGACCAGGCCACCATCACCGGGGAGCCGCTGCCGGTCGCGAAGGAGCCCGGTGACGAGGTCTTCGCCGGCACTCTCAACGGCACCGGCGCGTTGCGCGTCAAGGTCGAACGGGACGCCTCGGACTCGGTGATCGCCCGGATCGTGGCCATGGTCGAGGAGGCTTCCGCGACCAAGGCACCCACCCAGCTGTTCATCGAGAAGGTCGAGCAGCGGTACAGCCTGGGCATGGTCTTCGCGACCCTGGCCGTTTTCCTGATCCCCTTCGCGTTCGGTGCGGACCTGACCTCCTCGCTGCTGCGGGCGATGACCTTCATGATCGTGGCCTCGCCGTGCGCCGTGGTCCTGGCGACGATGCCGCCGCTGCTGTCGGCGATCGCCAACGCCGGACGTCACGGCGTCCTGGTGAAGTCCGCCGTGGTCATGGAGCGTCTCGGGCAGGTCGACGCGGTCGCCCTGGACAAGACGGGCACCCTGACCGAGGGCACCCCTCGCGTCACCACCAGCCGCCCTCTGCCCGGCTCCGGGCTGACCGAGGACGCCCTGCTGGCGTTGGCAGCTGCCGCCGAGCACCCCAGCGAACACCCCCTGGCCCGCGCGATCATCGACGCCGCCCGTGCCCGCCACCTGGCCATCGCGGGCATGCGGGACTTCACCTCCGCCCCCGGTGTCGGAGTCACCGCCACCGTCGAAGGGCACACGGTCGCGGTCGGAGCCCCCGCTCGCCTCCTCAACGCCAACTCCGCCAACGACGATGCCTTCTCGGCCCGCGCCGCCGAGGCCGCGGCGGACTTGGAGAACGGCGGCCACACCGCCGTCCTGGTCCTGCGCGACAGCATCCCGGTCGGGGTGCTGGGCATCGTCGACCGCCTGCGCCCCGACGCCGCCACCACAGTCGCTTCCCTGTCCGCGCTGACCGCCAACACCCCGATCGTGCTCACCGGCGACAACCCCCGCGCCGCCGCCCGCCTGGCCGCCGAGGCCGGCATCACCGCGGACGATGTCCACGCCGGCCTCCTGCCCCAGGACAAAGTCGAGGCGGTACGGCGCCTGGAGGCCCGTGGCCGCAAGGTGCTGGTCATCGGCGATGGTGTCAACGACGCCCCCGCGCTGGCCGCCGCCCACATCGGCATCGCCATGGGCCGCGCCGGCTCCGACCTCGCCCTGGAAACCGCCGACGCCGTCATCGTCCGCGACGAACTCGCCACCGTCCCCCAGCTCATCGCCCTCTCACGGGCAGCCCGCCGCCTGGTCGTGCAGAACCTGGTCATCGCCGGAGTGTTCATCTCCGGCCTGGTCATCTGGGACCTGGTCGGCCATCTCCCGCTGCCCCTCGGCGTACTGGGCCACGAGGGATCGACCGTCATCGTCGGCCTCAACGGTCTGCGCCTGCTGAGCGACGCCGCCTGGAACCGCACCACCCAGGACCCGCGATGAGCCGCCACAGCAAGAAGGCCACCCCCGCAACAGGAGCGCCCCGGCCCGTCATCACCGTCTGCCGCGGCTGCTGCTGCGGCACACCGGCCAAGGTCCCACGGCAGGACCACGAAGCCCAGCTCACCGACCTGCGCACCCAACTGGCCGGAGTCGCGATGGTCCGGCGTACCGATTGCCTGGATGCGTGCGAGCGCGCCAACGTCATCGTCATCCAGCCCTCCGCCGAAGGCCGCAGAGCCGGCGGACGCCCGGTCTGGCTCGGTCAGGTCAACGACCCCGAAGCCGCTGCCGACATCACCACCTGGGTCAGAAATGGCGGCCCCGGTCTCGCCGAGGCGCCCGACATCCTCGACCTCTACACGTTCAGCCCGTCCCGACGCGTCCGCCACGAACTCGAAGACTGACCAGCCCCGGCCGGGGCGCAGCCGTGGCACCCCACGTCAGCCGATCGGGCCGACGCGCCAACCGCACCTCCGGTCGTCTGCGTCGCCTTCGTCGTGGACACCTTCTCCCGCGGCATCGTCGGCTGGTTCGCGGCAACCACCAAACACGCCGAACTCGTCCCGGCCGCCCTGGAGATGGCGCTCTGGCAACGCGACAGGACGGGCACTCCGCCGCGACAGGGGGAACTGGTCCATCACTCGGATGTGAGTCCGGGCAATACACCTCATTCACGCTCGCCGAACATTTGGACCGCGACGGCATCGCGGCATCTATCGGATCGGTCGGCGACGCGTATGACAAGCTCCTGCCCCTTCGGCTCGGGTCGGCCCGGGCATACGGTGAGGCCCTCCGCTTCTCCTCGGGCGACGGGAACCGAACTGCGGCCGAGGGCGTCTCAGTGACGTTCTGTGGCGTAAAGGGAGTGGCCAGATGATGGAGGACTGCAGACGGGGTCGAGGATCCTGGACCTCGCTCGCGGCTGCCCTGGTCACCCTCTCCTGTCTTCTGACCGCTTGCGGAGGCAGTGCCGACGATCCGGAAGCGGACTCGGCGCCACCGCGTCCTTCTGCCAGTCCACCCACCGCCACCCCCTCGGAAAGTGGCCCCGGCACGCCGGGAATCCCCAGCTCGCCCGCTGTGACAAGGTCGACGCCGTCGACACGAGCCCCGGCCCCTCATGGGACAGCCTCCAAGCCCCCAGGGTGCGTCGCGGGCTCCACCACTGTGGCCGTCAGCCCTGGGGACGTGATCGAGCAGCGACTCTGTGTGCGGCCTGGGACGGTGGTGTCTCTCGTCCTGAAGCCCCGTACGGACGACAGGCGGTGGACGGCGGTACAGAGCTCTGCTCCGATCTTCGCCCTTGTGTCCGAGTGGCAACTGAAGGCGGACGGCTCGGCCCGCGCCTCGCTGCGCTGTGCGGGCACCCGGGGCGGTACCGCGAGGATCACGGCGACGGCGAAGGCGCCGGACGTGGCGGGTGCGGCGCGCGTCGCCTTCACGCTCGACGTGAGTGTGGTGCCGTATACGACGCAGGGGTGACCCCGGAAACCGGGGTCACCCCTGCGACCTTGCTATGTCACTTACAGTCGCTCACCTTGATGGTGTAGATGCCTCGGCCGTGGGTGGCCGCGTACAGCGTCCTGCCGTCGGGGCTCAGCTTCAGCTGGAGCACGGCGACGGCCGGGAGGTTCCCGACGCGCTGCCAGGTGGTGCGGCCCGGCGCGCGGTAGACGACGCCGAGGTCGGTGGCGACGGCGAGGCCGCCGTTCGGTGTGACGACCGCGGAGTTGGTCGGCACGTCGGGGAGGTTCTTGGAGATGTCCTTCCAGGTGGTGCCGCCGTCGGTGGACTCGAAGACGTGGCCGACACCGGCGCCGGGGCCCTCGGTCCAGTGCCGGGAGAAGCCGTTGACCTCCAAATACACGTGGTTGGCGTTCTTCGGGTCGACGGCGAAGCCGCTGAGGTAGCGGTTGGGTACGGTGCCGTCCGCGCCGGTGGCCGGGAGGGTGATGTCGTGCCAGCCGGTGCCGTCCGCGTTGCCGACGGAGATGCCGCGGGCGAAGCCCTGGTTGTTGCAGGGGCCGCACCAGGCCGCGTAGACCTTGCCGCCCGAGGCTGCGACGGCGGTGGCGGTGCGGCCGACGCCGAGGTCGTACACGCTGGTCCACTCGTCGCCGCTGCGGATGGCGTAGCCGTGAGTCTGCACCCAGATGTGCCGGCCGCCCGCGATCCAGGTCGAGCTGTTCTTCATGTCGGCCGTGATCGGGGCGATGAAGCGGGCCTCACCGGTGGCGTTGTCGGCGGGGGCTACGTTGTACGAGGTGATCTTGCTCGGGTCGGTGACCCAACTGCCGTCGTTCACCGCGCAGTTCTGGGTCACCTGGATCGCGAGGTAGACGTACTCCTCTGCGATGTTGCAGCCGTTGGCCGGGTCAGTGAGAGTGTCGCCGCCGTCGCCGCCGAAGTTGGAGCCCATCACGCGGTCGTTGCTGCGCAGGATCGACTGGCCGTTGTCCTGCAGGCCGCCAGTGACGGAGACACCACCGTAGGTGAGGTCCTTGCCGGCGCCCACGGAGAAGTACTGGAGGGTGTCGATGGTGCCATCGTTGAGCGAGGCCCAGTCGGTGGCGTGCCCAGAGGCGTCCTGAGAGCCGTTCAGCGGGCGCTTGTAGACACCGCCGTCGTTGCCGACGTAGACGAAGCTCTTGCCGTGGTAGCTGCCGATCGCGACGCCGTGCTGGTCGGGGTGGGTGGTCTGGTTGCAGTCACCCGTCTGCTTGGTTGGGTCGATGCTCCAGCAGGGGAAGCCGAAGTTCCAGTACGGGCCGACGGCCGACCAGGTGGCGCCGCCGTCCTTGGACTCGTGGACCTCCTCCAGGCCCGCGTACACGTGCTGCGGGTCGTTCGGGTCGACGGTCAGGAACTGGTTGTACCAGGACTGCACGCCGGGCATGTAGCCGCTGGAGGTAAGCGCCGAGCCGTCGGCGGCCAGCTGCGTGTAGTCGGCGACCTTCGTCCAGGGACCGAACGGCGAACCGGCGCTGTAGATGCCCTGAAGGCCGCTGTCGGGGTTGGCGGCCATCTGCGCGGGCGACTCGTCGATGGCGTAGTAGCGCGAGCCGTCGGTGGAACGGGCGAAGGTGACCGTGCCGACATTGGCGGCGTCGGTCGGCAGATCACCGAAGCCGCTGGTGATCCGCGTCCAGGTGCCGTTCGTCTTGGTGTAGAAGCCGTTGTAGTCGTCACCGCTGCGCCAGCCGACCGCGAGGACCACCTTGGAGGGGTCCTTGGGGTCGATCGCGATGTCGTTGGTGATGTTCTTGTATGCGGCCGAGGGGTCGTTCGCGAGTGAACCGCCGGGCAGATAGGCGGGGTTGGGCGCGAACTCCAGCTTCCAGGCGCCCTTCAACGTCTTCGTGGAGTGGCTCCACACGCCCTCACTGGTCGCCGCCCACACCTTGCCGGCGCCGAAACGCAACTGGCGGATGGTGGTGGATTCCAGCTCGTCGCCGCCGACCCGGCTGCGCGTGGAGAAGGTGCCGTGGTGCGGATTGGACAGGACGTAGACGCCGCTGCCGAGGTAGGCGTCGGCATTGGTGTTCGCCTCACCGGTACCCAGCCACAGGCGCCCGCCGCCGTCGAGCGCGAGCGCGCCGGTGGACTGCGCGGGCAGCTTGTCGCTGATGGGCTGCCAGTGACCGCCTCCGGACCTGGACCGCCACACCCCGCCGCCAGCGCTGCCCGCATAGACGTATCCGTCGTTGTCGGCGGCCATGGCGGCTATTCGGCCGGTCACATTGCCCGAACCGCCGCTGGAGTTGGAGTCGTAGTCGCGGTAGCGCGGGTCGTCGGAGTTGTACGGCAGGTTCGTGATGTTGCGCCAACTGCCGCCCGTGCTCGGCAGGTTGGTCAGGCTCGTCCAGGCGGCGCCGTACGCGCCCGGTGTGACGATGCCGGGTGAGGTGCGGGCCTCGGCGTACTGGTCCGCGCCCTCGGCTATCTCGTCGGCCTCGTTGCCGTCATCACCGCCGCCATCGTCCTCCGCCTTGGCCTTGGGGGTGATGGCGTCCACCGACTGGGCGCGTTCGGCGGCGAGTTGGGCGAGTGCGCGGGCGCCGAAGGGGCTACTGTTCCCGCCGGGCGCGGCGCCGGCGGGTATCACGACGAGTGCGGCGGATGCGGTGATGGCGCAGATCGTGAGCCATCGTCTCTTACGGGTGAGTGCTGACACCAGGTCCTCCGAAGAACGGGTAACGGGTGGTCATACAGCCGTCGCACAGAACCCGACCACCGGCGGCAGGAGGCGTCCGCCACTTGGATAGCCTTTGACCAGAACCTGCCACTGCCCATGGCCGGAAGCCGACCGGTTCATCGCGCCTTCATCGGGGATGCCGGTTCAGAGGGCTGCGGTCCGCGAGCGGGCAGCGGTTGGCAGCACACCGGCGAGGGCCAACGCGATACCGCCGGAGATCAGCAGCGGGAGGTGGCCGTCGACGCCCCGGGCGAGCCCGGCCCAGACGCTCATGCCGATGCGATGTTCGGTGAATCCCTGGTGGAGTGGTGTGGGTTGGCGAAGGACGTGGAGGACGTGAACCGGTAGGCGACGCCGATGTACATGGCCACGGCCCCGCACTGAAAGATCACCCAACCCGCTGAGCATTCGGGTGGTCGGCTGCTTGCCTCCTGCTTCTCGGCCGTTGTGGCAGCGTCGGGAGATCGCCGGTATCACCCGCCGCGCGCCGCTGACCAGCCCATCTGCCGCCACGTTCAGGTTGTGTTCAGGCTCGGGCTGGCCTTGGGCAACTCGGGCACCAGAAGCGCCAAAGCTCTGGCAAAGGGGTCTGGGGCAACCGCTGGGCAGCGTGCCATCGTGCCTGTCATGACGACAGATCACCTCACTCACGATCGGCCTTCGCGCCGCGCACGACATGCGGCGAGCAAGGTGCCGGAGGTGACCGTCTACTTCTGGATCATCAAGGTGCTGACGACCGGCATGGGCGAGACGGCCTCCGACTGGCTGGCCCACCTGTTCGGCCCGATCCCCGCGGTCGGCCTCGGCGGCGTGGCCCTGGTCGTCGCTCTGGCGGTGCAGTTCGCCGCCCGCCGGTACGTCGCCTGGATCTACTGGACGGCGATCGTCATGGTCAGCGTGTTCGGCACGATGGCCGCCGACGTCCTGCATGTCGGCCTCGGTGTGCCGTACATGCTCTCGACGCCGTTCTTCATGGTCGCGCTGGCTGCCGTCTTCGCCCTCTGGTACCGCACCGAGGGCACCCTGTCCATCCACAGCATCCACACTCGGCGCCGCGAGATCTTCTACTGGGCCGCCGTGCTGGCCACTTTCGCGCTGGGCACCGCCGCTGGGGATCTCACCGCCACGATCGGCTTCGGTTACCTGGGTTCCGCCGTCCTGTACGCCGCCGCGATCGCCGTTCCGGCCGCCGCGCACCGCTGGGGTGGCCTGAACGCGGTGACCGCGTTCTGGGCGGCGTACGTCATCACCCGCCCGCTCGGTGCGTCCGTCGCCGACTGGATGGCCGTCGGTCACGGCAGGGGCGGGCTCGACCTGGGCTTGGGGCCGGTCACGCTGTCCTGGACGGTGGCGATCCTTGGCTTCGTCGGCTATCTGGCCGCCTCTCGCAGGGACATCCGGCACGAAGTCGCGCCGTGATTGGCCCTGACGGGTCGTGATATGCCGGTGCCGGCGTGTGGGGCTGCCGTCAGCCGGCGGGCAGGCTGACGACGAATCGTGCCCCGGGTTCGTGCCCGGGGTCGTGCGTCACGTCGCCGCCGGCGGATCGGGCGAGGCGTCGTGCCAGGGGCAGTCCGAGGCCCGCTCCGTGGTGTCCGTCGCCGGGATCGGCACGTTGACCGGGTTCGAAGAGTTGTCCGGTGAACGAGGGCGGTACGCCGGGGCCGTCGTCGGTGACGTCGATGCGTACGCCGTCGGGTGTGCGGCAGGCGCGGACGGTGATGCTGGAGTGGGCGTAGCGGCAGGCGTTGGCGAGGAGTGGGCTGGCGATGCGTTCGAGGAGGGCGGGCGGGACGCCGACGGTCAGGTGTGGGCCGTCGGCGGTGAGCGTCAAGTGGCCTGGTACGTCCAGGGCTTCGGTGAGGTGGTGCAGCGTGGGCAGGACCTCGGCGGTGCCCGGAGCTGTGAGCGTGTTGCCCCTGGCGTCGTCCAGGAGGGTGTCGCAGATGGTGCGCATGGATTCGGCGGCGTCCGCGATGACCTGGTGGGTGGCGCGGGTCTGGTCGGTGGTGCGGGGGCGGGTCTGCCACCAGTCGAGTTCGGCGATGATCCGGCTCAGGGGTGTCCGCAGTTCGTGCGAGAGTTCCCCGGTGAGCTGCCGTTCGTGGCGCAGCAGGGTGCGGATGCGGTCCAGCAGGGCGTCCAACGACGTGCCGAGGCGGGCGAGTTCGGCCGGGTGCCGCATGCTGGCGAAGCGTTCTTCGGAGGCGACGGCGCTCCACTGGGTGGCCTGGTCGGTCATCGTGCGGACGGGACGCAGCGCGCGGCCGACCGCCAGCCGGGTCAGTGCGTAGGTGCAGGCGAGCATCACGGTGTCCAGGGCGAGTGATCCCAGCAGCAGGGTGTCGGCCGAGCTGCGGTAAGGGGAGAGGTCGAGCGCGGTGACCACCGTGGCCTCGCTCCTGTCGCCAGGCAGTGGCTGGGAGCACAGCCGCAGGGGGCCGTTGACGTCGACGGTGACGCACCGCCGTCCGCCGCGGCCGGCGAGTGCGTCGGCGAGGCGGGTCAGGGGGCCGGCGTTCGGTGGTTCTTCCAGCAGGTGTCGGTCGGCGTAGATCCACACGTTGGTGTCGAGGAGGTCGTCGTGGGAGGTCTCCAGGACGCGTACGGTCGTGCCGCTGGTGTCGATGGTCGTCGCGACGGCGGCGGCGCGGGTGCGCAGCTCGTCGTCCGCCTGGTGCTGGAGGCGGCGTTGGGCCACGGCGTTGAAGGCGATGGTGAGGACCAGCATCAGCAGTGCGGCCGTGGTGAGGGCCACGAGGGAGAGCCGGCCGCGCAGGGTGCGGGGTGCGAGACGGTGGAGGATGGCGGCCACCGCGGTTCGTGGCCGTTGGCGGCTGCCGCTCATGTCAGGCGGTGGCCGATGCCGCGGACCGTGGCGATCGTCCGGTCGCTGTCGCCCTCGCGCAGCTTGCGGCGCAGCCGGGTCAGGTACTGGTCGAGGGTGTTGTCGCTGACGTGCGCGCCCTCGTGCCAGCCCGCCCGGACCAGTTCACGGCGCCGCACGACCCCGCCGGACGCGGCCATCAGTTCCGCCAGGAGGCGGAACTCCGTTGGTGTCAGGGCGACTTGAACGCCGCGTACGGTGAAGCTGTGCCGGACGGCGTCGAGGACCAGGTCTCCCGCTGTGGCGGTCGGCGGGGCGGTCCGTTTGAGGGCTGCCCGCAGGCGGGCGGCGAGTTCGGCGAGGTGGAAGGGCTTGGGGAGGTAGTCGTCGCCTCCGGCGGAGAACCCGGACAGGCGGTCGGTCAGGCGGTGGTGTGCGGTCAGGAAGATGACGGGGGAGAGGAATCCGTTCGCGCGCATCGCCTGGCACACGTCCCGTCCGTCGGCGTCGGGCAGCCCGATGTCGAGTACGGCGGCGGAGATGCCGGCGGTGGCCAGCCGCAGGGCGGTGGCGCCGTCCGGCGCGGGCACGGTGTCGAAGTCCTCGTCGCGCAGCCCGCGCATCAGCACATCACGCAGGGCGTGATCGTCCTCGACGACCAGGATCGTGTGGCGCATGGTCCTCCCCCTTCACTGTGTCGAGTCCGTCGCTCCGGACGATCAACCGCTCGGGCATCCAGCAGGATGCGGCCCCCACCCACAGTCCCAGCCAGCCCAGGGCGAACAGCCAGCCCCCGACAACGTCGGTGAACCAGTGGACCCCCAGATAGACGCGGGTGAGCCCCACCAGGACACCCCAGCCGCCAATCACCAAGGCGAGAGGGGTTCCGCCACGCGGACCGCGCACGAGAACGGCGATGACGAGCAGGCCGGCGCTGAGGGCCGACGTGGTGGTGTGACCGGACGGGAACGCCCACCCCGAGGCATGCGTCTCCCAGTCGATGCGGGGCGGACGGACCCTGCCGACGACCTCCAGCAGCACCTGCCGCAGCGCCTGGCCCGTCCCGAGGCAGGCCAGACAGAACGCGACGGCCGGCACGCGTTGCCGCCAGGTGCGCCCGGCGATGATTCCGGCCAGCAAGGCCAGCGCGTACGGGACGAAACCCGTCCCGGTCGCGGTCACAGCTCTGGCGAACGCCACAGCCACATCCGGCCGGTGCCCGACGGACCAGTTCAGAAGGGTGTCGTCCACGGACAGCGGCGCGCCGTCGTACCCCACGACGAACACGGTCAGTACGCCGAACGCCGTCCACGCACCCAGGCCGCACGTGCCGGCCAGCTCGGTGACGTCGCCGCGCCTCATGACGCCACCAGCAGCGGACGCAGACGGGTGGCCGTGATGCGCAGAGCCACGGCCTGCGGATACCGGCGCAATACGGTCATCGCGAGAAGCGATACCACAGCGCCCACCACAACTCCTGCCACCACGTCGTGGGGGTAGTGCACGCCGACCCAGACCCGCGAGAGGGCCATCGCGCACGCGGCCACCACGGCGACCCTGCCGAGCCGGCGGGAGACGAACAGCAGGGCGACCGCAGCGGCGGCGGCGATCGCCGCATGGTTGCTGGGGAAGGACCAGTCGCCGGGCGCCGGACAAGCCTCCAGCGTGCTCACGTGCAGGCTGCGGCAGGGGCGGTCCTCGCGCACCAGCAGCTTCAGCCCCGCGTCCACCCCGAAGGCCACGACCACGACCAACGGCACGGCGAGTGCCATCACCGAGGCTACGGCGCCCTCCCGCCGGGCACGCCACCAGCCGAAGAGCATGAGCACCCCGAACAGCGCGAGCCCGTAGGTGGACCAGGCCGACACCGCATCGTCGAGCCAGGAAGGAGAGCGGAGGGCGAGGTTCACCACATCGGTGTAGGCCCAGCCGTCGATCGACGAGCCGTCGAGAGCGAGGATCATCCGCGTGCCTCCTTCGCTTTTGCCCTGGCCTTCGCGGCCCGGCGCGAGCGCAGCACCTCGCCGGCCACCGGGATCAGCGACAGGGCCACGATCACCGCGACGATCGGCAGCAGATACCGGTCCACGTTCGGTACGGAGGAACCCAGCGCGTATCCCGCCAGCGTGACACCCAGGCTCCACACCAGCCCGCCGGTCACCTGCCAGACGGTGAACGTCCGCACCGGCACCCCCAGCGCGCCCGCCATCGGGTTCAGGACCGTACGCACCACCGGAACGAAGCGGGCCAGCACGATCGCCTTCGCGTACCCATAACGCTCCAGCAACTCCTCCGCACGTTTCGCGCCCTCGTGCAGACGGGCCGAACGGCTGCGGGCAAGCAGGGCGCCACCCGCTCTTCGGCCCAGGAGATATCCGCACTGTGCGCCGGCCAGCGCCCCGATCGCCGCGGCGACCAGGAGCGGGGCGAGCGACAGCTTCAGGCCGCGGTCGGCGGCGCCGGTGCACAGCAGACCGGCCGTGAACAGCAACGAGTCGCCCGGGAGGAAGAAGCCGATCAGCAGCCCGGTCTCGGCGAACAGCACCACACCCACGCCCAGCACGCCGAACGCGGACAGCAGGGACCGGGCATCCAGCACGTTGACGGCGAGCTGCGACGATAGGTGCACGGCTGTGGTCATCATCGAGAGCCCTTCATGCTGCTTCCGGACGGTCGGGTGCGGCGGAGCGACAGCACCCGACAGGCGACTACAATTCTGTAGACGGTCTACTGAACTGTAGACGACAATGGAGTGAGGACCGTTCCCATGACCGACGTGAGGGACGAGCGGCGGCCGGCCGGTGAGCTCGAAGCCGCCGTCATGGCCGTGCTGTGGACCGCCGGGGCCGCGCTCACGCCCGGACGAGTGCGGACCGGGCTCGGCTCCGGCCTGGCCCGTACGACGGTGACGACGATACTGACCCGTCTGCACGAGAAAGGTGTCGTCAGCCGCGAGCGACACGGCCGGGGCTACGCCTACTTGCCCGTGCAGGACGCTCCTGGCCTGACCGCCCGGCGCATGCACACCGAACTCGACCGGGACACCGACCGCGAGACGGTCCTGGCCCGCTTCGTCGCCCAGCTCAACCCCGGCGAAGAGCAGCTCCTGCGCCGCCTCCTGGAGGGCGACGAGTGATGACCGCACTCCTGCTCGTACCGCTGCTCCTGCCCTTCCTCGCGCCGACGCTCGCCCGCCGAACCCTCGACCGCGTGGCCCCCGCCACCGCGCTGTGGATCCTCACCGCATCGGCTCTGGCACTGGCCGGAGCCTGCGTCGCCGCACTCGGCGCCCTGGTCCTGACCGGACTCCTCAAACTCCCCGCCCTCGCCACCCTCGGCGAACTCATCCACCCCCTGCATACCCCCTCGGACCAACTCGTCCTCCCCACCGCCGCCGCGGCCACCGGCGTACTCACCCTCAGCGCACTGACCCTCGCCCGCTCGGCCTTCCGGCAGACCCGCGCCTTCCGAACCGCCCGCACACAGGCCGACCGCCGTCCCGCCGCGGGCGACCTGTGCGTCGTCGACTCGCCCCACCCGGACGCGTACGCCCTGCCCGGACGGCCCCACCGCATCGTCGTCACCACCGCGATGCTGCGCAGCCTCGGCCCCGCCGAGCGAGAGGCCCTCTTCGCCCACGAACGTGCCCACAACTGGGCCGGCCACCACTACTTCCTGGCCGCCGCCGAACTCGCCGCCCACTGCCACCCCGCCCTGCGCGCCGTCCGTGACACCATCCGGCTCGCCGCCGAACGGGCCGCCGACGAGACCGCCGCCACCGCCGTCGGCGACCGACGCCTGATCGCCACGGCCATCGCACGCGCCGCCCTCGCCGGCCACGCCTCCCCCTCCACCCGCCCGGACTTCGCACCCGCGGCGACGACCGGCCCGGTTCCGCAACGCGTCGCCGCCCTTCTCGCACCGTCCCCGGCAGGTTCGCGCACCAGGCGCCTTACCGCATCGCTTCTCGTCGCCTGCACGGTCCTGTCCGTCGCCGCCGGAACAGCCGGCGTCGTCGACTTCCACCGCCAGGTCGAGATCGCCCAGGGCAAGGAAAGTCCCTGACCGGTCCAGCCCCGGCGGACCACCGCCTGGGGTTCGACCTGCCCCCGCGTGATCAGCCTCAGGCGAGAACCGGCTCCAGCAGCCGGAGCAGGTCGCCGGTGGCGTCGGCGGCGCCCAACGCGGTGAGGGCGCCGAGAGCCAGCACGGTCGCCGCCAGCGGCCACAGTCGCGGCGGCGGGTCGGCCTGGAGGGCGGCGATGCGGCGGGTGACCGCGCGGTCGGTGAAGCCGAGTGCGTCCGACGGCTCCCGGCATCCGACCGTGAGTGCTGCCCGGGCGAGAGCGCGGGCAGTGGAAGCGCGGTCCCCGACCACCGCGGCAGCCCGCTCGTCGGCCCAGCGTTCCACGAGGAAGGCGACCGTGTCCCGGACCGGGGCGAGGAGCGGGTTGGCCGCGCAGGCGAGTGTCACGGCGGTGCACAACCGTGCGTGGCGGTGGGTGAGGTGCGCACGTTCGTGGGCGAGCAGGACCCGGCGCTCCTCGGTCGAGAGGGAGCCGAGCATGGTGCTGGTGACCAGGATCCGGCCGGGTGAACCCGCGCTTCCGGGGATGGCGAAGGCCATGGGGGCGGAGGAGGCGGCCACGATCAGTTCGGTGTCCGACGGCTGCCCCTCGCACAGCAGCCGCAGGGCCCGGCGGGTGAGGTACTCGGCGCGGGCGGCTCTGAAGAACCGGTGGGCCAGGACGAGGAGCAGTGCGCACGCGGCGAAACCGACGACCTCGGGTACCGGCTCGGGAAGCCGGAGGCCGTCCTCGCGGGCGTCGGCGACGACCGGGGGAGCGGCGTCGAGGAGGGTGACGGCCAGCAGGAGCAGGGACCATGTGGTCGCCACCGCGCTCACGACGGCGGTGCCGGCCAGCACACGGGCGGCGAGCGCGGGTGCGACCCGGCCGCCGATCAGCGGACCGATCCCGGCCAGCAGGAGCGACAGCAGGAAGGGGGTGTAGACGTCGACTCTCACCGTTCCTCTCCCCCCAGCAACTTGCGCAGCGCCCGCTCCTCCTCGGTACTCAACCCGGTGACGAACTGCTGGAGCGCCGCGATGGGGTCCGGGCCCCGGTCGAGAGCCTCGTGCATGGCCTGTGCGGTCAGCTCGGCGGCGTCCTTGGCCGGCCGGTAGGCGCCGCGCCGCCCGTCCGCGTCGCGCAGGACGAGCTCCTTGTCGTACAGGCGCTTGAGGATGGTGTGCACGGTGTTGTAGGCGAGGTCGCCGCCGAGTTCGGCCTGGACCTCCGCCGGAGTCAGCGCCCGGTCCGCCGCCCACAGCGCGGCGAGCACCTCGCTCTCCAGCTCACCGGCGTTACGCCGTTCGGCTCTGCCCCGCGGGCCCGTGCCAGCCATGACTGAAACCTTACAGCGTGTAGGGGCTTCTCGGTCCGAGGGATTCACCGGAACCCTACAGTCTGTAGGGTGGACTGGGACCCTACAGGCTGTAGGGGTTGGGAGAGAGTGATGAGCGACGGGCCGCAGGCCACGGACAGTGCGCGCGTCTCGTCGGCCGGTCCGCGTCGCTTCGGTCCGCCGATGGCCGTCCGTTCCGCCCGGCGGTCCCGGGGCGAGGTGGCGCTCGCGGTCGTGGCCGGCGCCTTCGCTCTGGCCCAACTCCTTCTCGTACGGCCGGGGATGGGCCTCGGCTGGGACGAGTTGGTCTACGTCAGCCAGGTCGCCTCCCACTCGCCGGCCTCGTTCTTCAGCGCCCCGCGTGCCCGTGGCGTCCCACTGCTGGTGGCGCCCGTCGCCGCTGGGTCGTCGTCCACCGCGCTGCTGCGGATCTACCTGGCCGTCCTGTCCGGCCTCGCCCTCTTCCTTGCGCTCCGTGCCTGGCGGGGCCTCTTCCCCGCCCGGGTGCTCGCGACCGCGGGCGCTCTGTTCGCCAGCTTGTGGGTGACGCTGTTCTACGGCCCGCAGGCCATGCCCAACTACTGGGTCGCCGTCGGCGCCCTGGCCGGCACGGGCTGCTTCCTGCGCGCTCAGGCGAACCGTTTCGACCGCACGGCTCTGTGGGGCGTGGGTCTGAGCACGGCCCTGATGGCTTGGATGCGCCCCACGGACGCGGTCTGGGCGACCCTTCCCCCGCTCGTCCTGCTGGTGTGTGTACGGGGGTGGCGGCGTCCCGCGCTGCTGATGGCACCGGGCGGCGGCCCGTCCGGCTACGCCCGTTCCTGGACCCCGCACCGGGTGGCCGGCCTGCGCGTGTACGTCGCACCCGCCCCGGTGGCGGGAGGGCGGCAGTGAGCGTCATTGGTGTTCCGCCGGCCCGCGGCCTCGGCCGGCCCTGGCAGCTCGCCGTCACCGCGGCCGTGGTGGTGGCGGCCGTCTGGGTGCTGGCCGCACACCGGCACACGGTGGACGCCGGTGCCGACCGGCTCGCCGTCGCCGATCGCGCCTGGCTGCTGGCGGCCTGCGCGGCAGCTCTGGCGACCTGGGTGTGCGCGGCCGTCGCCCAGCAGGGAGCGGTGGTCGAACGGCTGCCCGCGGGGCGGCTGGTGGCGGCTCAGTTCGCGGCGTGCGCGGCCAACCACGTGCTGCCCGCCGGGGTCGGCGCGAGCGCGGTCAACCTGCGGTTCCTCACCCGCTGCGGGCTGTCCACCGCCCGGTCGGCGACCGCACTGGCGGTCAAGGCCGCTGCCGGCGGGCTGGTCCGCTTCGTGCTGGCCGTCGTGCTGCTCCTGGCCTCGCCCCGGACCCTGCGGCTCGCGCCGACGCTCCCGCGCGCCTCCGTGGTGGTTCCGGTCGTCGGCTGCGTCGTGGTCGCCGCCCTGGCCGTGCTGTCGAGCCGGCCGGTGCGTCACCGTGCGGGGCGCGTGGCCAGGCGCGCTCTGGCCGACGTGCGGGCGGTGCACCGCAGGCGGTCCAGGGCCTGCGCGCTGTGGGGCGGGTCCCTCGGCTTCGCCCTGCTGCACGCCGCCGTGCTGGTCGCCGTGGTGCGGGCACTGGACGTGACCGTGCCCGCAGGTCACGTCGTGCTGGCGTACCTCCTCGCCAGCGGCGCCGCCGTACTGCTGCCCACTCCGGGCGGCCTGGGCTCGCTCGACGCCGCGCTCGTGCTGACGCTCACCGCGGCCGGGGCACCCGCGTCCGCGGCCATGTCGGCGGTCTTCGGCTACCGGCTGCTGACGGGCTGGCTGCCGCTGCTCCCCGGCCTGCTGGTGCTGGCGCTGCTTACCCGCCGCTCCGTTCTGTGATCCGGACCGGGGTGCTGACGGGATCCGTGACCGGAACGTCCCGATCGGCAGCGCGACCTGGCGACAGGGGCGATCGGCAGGGAATCGCAGCTTCGGCCTCGATACGTCAGGCCGGCTCGGGCCATCCGTGGTCGCGCAACCGGCCCACCTCGTAGCCCCGTTGCTCACAGGTGTCGATGATGTGCGGGAGCGCGCCCAGGGCCGAGCGCCAGGCGCCCGGGGCGGACGTGCAGTCGGAGTCGTGGAGCAGGATGGTGCCGCCGCCGTCGAGGTCGGACGTGACGGTGTGGTGGACGGACGCCGGTGTGGCGCGTGCGGTCCAGTCCTCGCCCCAGCAGGTCCACAGCACGGGGGTGAGACGGAGGCGCCGGGCGGCCAGATGGGCGGCGGTCGACATGACGCCGTACGGCGGCCGGAACAGGGTGGGGCGGAGCCCTGTGATGTCGGCGACGGTGTCGCGGGCGCGGGCGAGGTCGTCGTACGTGGCGCGTGGGCCGCGCAGCAGCAGCGGGCGGTGCAGCCAGCCGTGGATGCCGATCTCGTGGCCCGCCGCGGCGATCTCGCGGACCAGGCCGGGTGAGTGTTGCGCCTCGCGGCCCAGCAGGAAGAAGGTCGCCCGGATCCGGCGCTCGGCGAGGAGGCGCAGGAAGTGCGGGGTGGACAGTGGGTCGGGTCCGTCGTCGAAGGTCAGGGCTATGTGATCCGGGCGGCCCCGGCCCGAGAGGCGGGGCATCGTGCGATTGCGCAGCGGCCCGAAGGTGGCGACGGTGGGTGCGGCATGGGCGGCTGCCAGGATGGGCAGGGCGGCGAGAGCGGCGGTGCGGAGCAGTCGTGGGGCGGTCACGAGTGGTGGCCCTCGGTGTGGGAGGTGTGACCCGGAAGCGGTTCGTCCGGGTCGAGGCTGTGCCCGATGGAGTGGATCATGCTCAGTCCGTCGTATGCGGTGGCGATCCCCGTGCCTACGGCGCAGGCCCACAGCCCGCAGGCCACGGCGGTGGTGGCGACGAGCCGGCGTACCGCCGTGCGGCGCCGTCGCGCTGCGGGCCGGGGAGGCGGCGTCGACAGCCCCGCGCGCTGGACGCGCGCTGTCTCCGTGGCGGGTCCGCCCTCGGGCTCGGCGGCGAAAAGGGCGAAGCCGACCGCACGTTGGCTCAGTCCGGGCGCGCCGTCGATCAGGTCGTACAGCACGGCCTTCAGGCGGGACGGGTCACGGATCCAGACCGCCGCACCGGCCTCCTCCAGAGCGGCGGCGTTGGTCAGACCGTGGCCCGGTATGCACCGGTAGCTCGCCACGGGCAGACCGGTGGCGAACGCCTCCAGGGAGCTGAGCCCACCGGCGTTCTGGACCAGCACGTCGGCGGCGTGCATCAGGGCGGGCATGTCATCGACCCAGCCATAGGCGTGTTCGATGCCGTCCGCGCGAAGCCGCGCGGCCAGCGCCTCGTTGCGGCCGCAGACGACCACGGGGACGGCGGCACCGCAGTCGCGCAGTTCCAGGGCGACCTGCCGGACCGGTCCGACCCCCCAGGATCCGGCCACGAGCAGCGCCAACGGGGCGTTCTGCGGCAGCCCGAAGCGTGCCCGGGCCGTGTCGCGCTCCAGGGCACTGCCGGGACGGAACCGCGGATCGACCACCGGGCCGCACACCCGGACGTCCCGCGCCCCGGCGGCCCGCGCCTGGGCGGCGGGTACGGCGTGCGCGGCGAGGTGGACGTCGACACCGTCGGCCACCCACAGCGGGTGCACGGAGAAGTCGGTGAGATACGTGAGGACGGGTGCGCCCAGCCGCCCCCGGAGCCGCAGGCCGCCCAGGACGCGGCTGGCCCCCGGGTAAGTGGAGACGACCGCCCCGGTGCCGGGGTGCAGAGCGCGCAGCATCCGCTCCTCGGCGGAACGCAGCAGGGCTCTGGCCAACGGCCCACCACCGCCGGCGCGTTCGGTACTGCGGTACACCCGCTGGTAGGCCCAGGGGGCCTGGACGAGCATGCGGTGGTAGCCGTCCCGGACGAGCCGTCCCAGGTGGGCCGGCAGCAGGTCCAGCAGGTCGAACCGGTCGACGACGAAGCCATGGGCCGTGAGCCGGCGGGCCAGCTCGGCGGCGGCGCCGTCGTGACCTGCGCCGATGCTCGCCGAGACGATCGCGATGCGCTCGGCCCGTGCCGTGGCCGGCATCGGCTCGGGGCGTTGGGTGGAGGCCGCCAGGGCGCGCAGGTGTGCCGAACTTCCGAGGTAGGGCATGGGGCTCGTTCCTCCGCAGGTGGAGTGGGCGGCCAGACTCTACAACATGTAGTAGGTAAACTCGTACAAGATGTAGTAGCTCGTGTGGCGGAGATCTCGCCGGCTTCCTACAAGCCGTAGTAGTGACGCCGTAGGCTGTCGTGCCGAACGGGAAGGCAGGTGAACCATGGGCGACCGGACGAGCGGCGAAAGCGGCGGGGCGACCGGCAGAAGGGCACGCGGGGAACTGGAGAGCGGCGTCCTTGCCGCCCTCTGGGCCGCGCACGAGCCGCTGACCGCACGGCAGGTCCTGGAACGGCTGCCGGGGGACCTCGCCTACACAACGGTGCTGACGATCCTGTCGCGCCTGCACGACAAGGGCATGCTCGTACGGCACCCCGCGGGCCGCGGATACGCCTACGCGCCCGTCCGGGACGAGGCGTCCGACACCGCCGTACGGATGCACGGCCTGCTGCAGCGCGGCACGGACCGGGAGGCGGTGCTCGCCCGCTTTGTCAACGAACTCTCCCTGGAGGACGAGCAGTTGCTGCACCGCCTGCTGGGCGAGCAGGACGCCGGGCGCAGCGACGACGGGCAGTGAGCCGGTGACGATCAGCGTCTACATCCCCCTCCTGGTCACTCTGGTCCTCGCGGTGCTCGCGCCCCGGGCGGCCCGGCGGCCGGCGCCGCGGCCCGCGGCCTGGTTCCTGGCGTGTGCGGCGCTCGTGACGGCGACCGGCTGGCTCGGCTCACTGACCCTGCTGGCGTTCACCGGGTTCGCGCGGATCCCCGAGGTCGCGGAGGAGGGGCACTGGTCGGTGACCGCGCTGCGCACGCAGGACCCGGTCTCCCTGGCTGTCGCGGCCGTCAGCGCCCTGACCCTGGCGGCGGGGCTCGTATCGGTCGGGGTGGCGTCCGTACGGCAGGGCCGACACGTCCTGTGGGCCCGGCGCGAATGCGACCGGGTGCCGGGGGACACGGAACTCGTCGTGCTCGACGACGAGGCCCCGCAGGCGTTCGCGCTCCCCGGCGCCCCCGGACGGATCGTGGTGTCCCGGGGGATGCTGCGCTGTCTCGGTGACGCGGAGCGGGAGGCTCTCCTGGCGCACGAGCGGGCCCATCTCCGAGGCCGCCACCACCTATTCCAGACCGTGTGGCGACTCACCGCGGCCGTCAACCCCCTGCTGCGCCCGCTGGCCGAGGCGGGCCGGTTCGTGCTGGAGCGATGGGCCGATGAGGAGGCCGCGGCCAATGTCGGCAGCCGTACGGTTGTCGCCCGCGCCGTCGGACGGGCGGCGCTCGCCTCCGTCGGCGCGTCGCGCCCCGCCGCCCTGGCCGCGACCGGCGGGGCGGTGCCTCAGCGCGTGCAGGCCCTGCTGGCACCGCCTCCCGCGCGCCGCGCCCTGCCCTTCGTGGCGGGCGCCCTTCTGCTGACCCTGTGCTGTGCCAGCCTCGCCAATGCCGCGTCGGACAGCGAGAACCTGGTCGACAGCGCGGAGCGGGCCCAGTGCGCCGCGGACGCCAAGGCGTCGGGCGCGGGGCATTTGATGCGGCGGCCGGACGCCTGCTGCGACCACGGCGGAGTCGGCGAACACGGACGGCACCGCAGGTAGTCGCGTAGTACCGCGGTACTACGTCTGCGGCGCGGTTCAGCCTCCCGGTACCACGGGATCGCGGTGATTCGGCTCTTAGCGTGGCCGATGTGGCGTTCGGAAGCGACGGACGCCGGAGCCCGACAGGGAGAACGCGAATGATCGACGCACGGCAGTTGACCAAGAAGTACGGCGAGAAGACGGCCGTCGACGGGCTGGACTTCGTCGTGAAGCCGGGAACGGTGACCGGCTTCCTAGGACCCAACGGCGCGGGTAAGTCGACGACCATGCGCATGATCGTGGGCCTGGACGCGCCGACGAGCGGCTCCGTCACTGTGAACGGCCGGCCCTATGCCTCGCACCAGGCGCCGCTCCAGGAGGTCGGCGCCCTGCTGGAGGCGAAGTCGATCCACCCGGGCCGTACGGCGTACAACCACCTCAGGGCCCTCGCGCTGACCCACGGGATACCGGGCCGCCGGGTCGACGAGGTCATCGGCCTCGCCGGCCTGGGCAGCGTGGCGAAGAAGCGGGCCGGCGCCTTCTCCCTCGGGATGGGCCAGCGGCTGGGCATCGCGGCGGCGCTGCTGGGCGACCCGCAGACGGTGATGCTGGACGAGCCGGTCAACGGGCTGGACCCGGAGGGTGTGCTCTGGATCCGCAACCTGCTGAAGGGGCTCGCCGAGGAGGGCCGGACGGTGTTCGTGTCCTCGCACCTGATGAGCGAGATGGCCCTGGTGGCGGACCACCTGATCGTCGTGGGACGCGGGCGGCTGCTGGCCGACACGACCGTCGCGGATCTGATCCGCGAGGCGGGCGGCGACACGGTGAAGGTGACGACACAGGACCCGGCGCGGCTGCGGGACGTGCTGAGCGGGCCGGGTGTCGACGTCACCGGGCAGATCGGCTCCGAGGAGCTGCAGGTGACCGGGCTGAGCGCCCGTGAGATCGGGCTGAAGGCCGCCGAGCACGGGATCGCGCTGTTCGAGCTGAGCGCGCGGACCGTGTCACTGGAGGAGGCGTTCATGGACCTGACCAGGGATGCCGTGGAGTACCACGGCTCCACGACCGGCATCGAGACCCTCGGGAGGCCCGCGTGAGTACCCTCACCGCAACCGTGGAGGAACCCCGGACCGCACCCGTCCGCCCCGTCTACCGGGTGACCGGACGGCGCGTGCTCTCCTCCGAGTGGGCCAAGCTGTGGTCCCTGCGCTCGACCTGGATCACCCTGGGCCTGGGCCTGCTGTTCGTGGTGGCCTTCGGGCTGATCGCCGCGAGCCGCTACAAGTCGGGGATCGACTCCGGCAACCTCGACTCGGACTTCGCCGATTCGACGACCGTGAGCCTGTCCCTGTTCGGCACGAACTTCGCCCAGCTGGCCCTGGGTGTGCTCGGCGTGCTGGTCACGGCGGGGGAGTACTCGACCGGCATGATCCGCTCGACGCTGGCGGCGGTGCCCCGCCGGCTGCCTGTCCTGTGGTCCAAGGCGGCCGTGTTCGGGCTGGTCGCGCTGGTGGTGGGGACGCTGGGCGCGTTCGTCACCTTCCTGATCGGGAGCGGAATCGTCTCGGGCACGCCCGCGGCCATGAGCCTCTCGCACGCGGGCGTCCTGCGCAGCCTGCTGGGCGCGGGGCTCTACCTCGGCCTGGTCGGGGTGATCGGCACCGCCCTGGGCGCGCTGCTGCGGTCGGTGGCCGGCGGGATCTCGGTGCTGGTGGCCGCCCTGATGCTGATCCCGGGACTCATCTCCCTGCTGCCGAGCTCCTGGCAGAACGACATCAGCCCCTACCTGCCGTCCAACGCGGGCGAGTCGATGTTCGCCCTGACCCACGACTCCACGACCCTGTCGCCGGGCGCCGGACTGCTGGTCTTCCTCTGCTGGACGGCGCTGGTGCTGGGCGGCGCGGCCTACCGGCTCGCGCGCACCGACGCCTGACACCCGCACCATGGACAGGTGACGCCCGTGACCACCGATGACCTCAGCGGGATGGGACCGCTGGTCGCCCGATTCTCCCGGGGCGGCCAGCGGCTGCGGCATGCCGACCGGACACGCCCCTGGGTGCTGGACACCGCGGTCGTCGGCCTGGTCTTCCTGATGTTCTGCCTGCCCGACCTGATCCACGGCGGTGTGGACGACGGCGACAGCCCGCGCCGGTTCAAGCTCGCCTTCACCCACCTGCCCGTAGCGGGAATGCTGGCCTTCCAGACCGGCCTGGTACTGCCCCTGCTGTGGCGGCGACGCAAACCCCTCGTGGCGTTCGCCGCCATCACGGCGATGTTCGTCCTTCAGTGGTCGCTGGGCGCGGCACTGCGCGCGGACGTCGCCCTGTTCGTCGCCCTGTACAGCCTGGCCCTGCACGGACGGCTGCGACAACTGACATGGGCCTGTGCGGCCATGGCGGGCGCCATGGTGCTGGTCGCGGTCCGCGTGTCCTCGGTCGTGTCCGTCGGGGACGCGCTGTTCTTCCTGCTGAGCACGGCGACCGCGGCCCTCGCGCTCGGCCTGATGGTACGGATCCGCCGGGCCCAGCTCGCCGGACTGCGCGAGAGGGCCACCCGGCTGGAGATCGAGCGCGACCAGCGCAGCAGGCTGGCCACGGCCACCGAACGCACCCGGGTCGCCCGCGAGATGCACGACATCGTCGGCCACAACCTGTCCGTCATCATCACGCTCGCCGACGCCGGTGCCTACGCCATGGACATCGCCCCCGAACGGGGCAAGGAGACCCTGCAGCTCATCGGCGACACCGGCCGCCAGGCCCTCGGCGAGCTGCGGCGCGTGCTCGGCGTACTGCGCGAGGCCGGGGGCGGTCCACCTGGCGGGCCCGAACTCAGTCCGCAGCCCGGCATCGCGGACATCGAAGCGTTGTGCACCAAGGTACGGACCGCGGGACTGGAGGTCGTCTACCGGACCTCCGGCGACATGGACTCCCTGGACAGCGGAGTGCAGCTGACGGCGTACCGCATCGTCCAGGAAGCCCTCACCAACACTCTCAAGCACTCCGACCCCGACACCCGGGTATACCTGGCGATCTTCGTCGAGGACAGTCGGCTGACCATCCAGGTCCAGGACACCGGCCCGGCCACACCGGCCGGGCCGCCGAACGAGGAAGGACATGGCCTGGTGGGCATGCGGGAGAGAGCGGCTCTGTACGGCGGGACCGTCAGCGCGGGGCCGACGGGCGGCGGAGGGTGGAGCGTCGAGGCTGTCCTCGACCTCACGCCCCAGGGCGGTGCCCGGTGACCACCGTGCTCATCGTGGACGACCAGCCGCTGCAACGCTACGGCTTCCACCTGCTCCTGGACTCCGTCCCCGATACCGACGTCGTCGGTGAGGCCGCCCACGGCGCCGAGGCCGTCCGCAAGACCGCCGAACTGCGCCCCGACGTCGTCCTGATGGACGTCCGCATGCCCGGCATGGACGGCATCGAGGCCACCCGCCGCATCGTCGCAGCCGGCGAGCGTTCCCGCGTCCTCGTGCTCACCACCTTCGACGTCGACGAGTACGTCCACGCCGCCCTCCGCGCCGGCGCCAGCGGCTTCCTCCTCAAGGACGCGCGCCCCGAGGAACTCCTCGCCGGCATCCGCGCCGTCGCGGTGGGCGACGCCGTCATCGCGCCCGCCCTCACCCGCCGACTCCTGGACGAGTACGCCCGCTACGTCCCCGCCCATCGCACGGATCCCGCGGAGGACCCGAGGCTCACCTCCCTGACCGAACGCGAACGCGAGATCCTCGTCGCCGTCGGCAAGGGCTGGACCAACGGCGAGATCGCCACCCGGCTCGTCCTGTCCGAGTCCACGGTCAAGACCCATGTCGGCCGTGTCCTGGCCAAGATCGGCGCCCGCGACCGCATCCAGGCTGTGATCTTCGCCTACGACCGGGGCCTCGCCCGGCCCAGCGTGGACTGAACCGACGAACGGCGGCCGGGAAGGACGCGCTCATGGCCGGGGCCGCCCGGGTGACAGTCCCCCGGGCCGCCCCGGCCATGAGCGGTGCTGGCTCAGCCGTTCGAGCCCGCCGGGGTCGTGGTGGTCTTGAAGCCCTCGGTCTTGTTGGCCTTCAGGGCGAACTCATTGGTGAAGGTCGTGCCGAGGTTCACCTTCGAGGTCGCGTGGCCGACGAGTTCCTCGGTCGCCAGAACGGTCTTCGGGCCGCCGGCCGGCATGATGCCGTCCGGGAGGAACTGTCCCTTGTCCTGGGCCAGGGCCTTGATGTAGTCGGCCTTGGTCACCAGTTGGTTCGACACGTACGACTGCGGCAGCTTGTTCGCGATGTCGGCTGCGCTGTGCGTGTTGATCCAGTGCATGGTGGCGACGAGCGCGTCGACGACCTTCTGCGCCGTGTCCTTGTGCGAGTTGACCCAACTGGTCTGGGCGAGGACGGTCGCGGCAGGCCAGGTGCCGCCGAGCGCCTGCTTGGCGCCCGCGGTGCTGGCCAGGTCGATCGCGGAGGTGCCGACGCCCTTCTTCTCGATCGCGGCCACCGTCGGCTGAGTCGTCATGACGCAGGCGGTCTTGCCGTTCTGCAGCGCGGCGATGGCCGTGGAGCCCTGGCTGACGCCGATCCGGCTGAACTGGCTGGCCTTGACGCCCTTCTGTGCGCCCATGAACTGGGTGAGCGTGTCGGTGCCCGACCCGATGTCGGTGACGCCGAGCGTCTTCCCCTTGAAGTCCGCGCCGGAGTGGACACCGCTCTTCGGGACACACATCTCCCGCTCGCCCGGCGCGCCGGACAACTGGACGAGGCCCTCGACCGCCTTGCCCTTCACCTGGAAGTCGATGGTGTGGACGTACCAGGCACCGGCCATGTCCACCTGCCCGGAGGCCATGGCGTCTTCGGCGCCGACACCGCCGTCCTGCTCGGTGCTGAGCTGGACGTCGACGCCGTACTTCTTGTAGAAGCCGAGCTGCTGGGCGAGCCGGTACGGCAGGTAGATCTGCTTGTCGAGGCCGCCGGCCATCAGCTTGACGGTCGGTGTGCCGCCCGAACCACCGGTCGAGGCGGACGAGTTGCCGGAACAGGCGCTGACCGCGCCGAGGGCGAGAACGGTGAGCAGAGACGCGGCGACGGCGACGGGTCGTCTGGACATGGCTGACCACATTCCTTTGCTGAGCAGGGTTCTGAGATGAAGGAGGGGGAAGTGCCGGGGCGTCAGAGGGAGTTCGCCTCGGTCGGCGCCGGCGGACGCCAGGACAGCAGCCGGTGCTCAAGCTTTCCGATCAGCCACTCGGCGCCGAGCACGATGACCGAGATGACGAGCATCGTCGCGAACACGCCGTCGGGGTCGAAGTTGTTCTGCGCGGTCTTGATGACCAGGCCGAGGCCGCTCTGCGCGCCGAGCACCTCGCCGACCAGGGCGCCGACGATGGCGAATCCGAAGGCGCTGTGCAGGCTGGCGATGATCCAGGTGAGCGCGGACGGCACGATGACGTGCCGGGTGATCTGCATCTGCGAGGCGCCCAGGACCTTGGCGTTGGCGAGGATGTTGCGGTCGACCTCACGCACGCCCTGGAAGGCGTTGAAGAAGACGATGAAGAACACCAGCACCGCGGCGAGCAGGATCTTCGGCAGCACGCCGATGCCGAACGCGACGATGAAGATCGAGCCGAGGACGATACGCGGGATCGCGTTGACCATCTTGATGTAGGGGCCGAGCACGTCGGCGAGGAACCGGCTCTGGCCGAGCGTGACGCCGAAGACCACCCCGGTGACGGCGCCGAGGGCGAAGCCGGCGAGCGCCTCCTGGATCGTGGTCCAGATGTTGGAGTAGAACGATCCGAACTCGGTGCCGTGCTGGAAGAGGTCGACCAGCCGCTTGGCGATGCCGGACGGCTGCCCGAAGAAGAACGGGTCGACGATCCCCCAGGTGGTGAACGCCTGCCAGCCGCCGATGACGAAGGCCGCGAGGCCGACGCGGCCCGCCCACACCAGCGCGATGCGCCGCCTGGCGGCGCGCTTGGCGGTGTCCGCGGCCGTGGACGGTGCGCCGTCCTTGACCAGGCCGGCGGAAACTGCGGACGTCGTACTCATGCCGTACCTCCTGCGGTGCGTGCGTAGGCGCGCTCCACCTCCTCGCGCAGGCAGTCCCAGATCTGGTGCTGAAGTTCGATGAAGCGGGGCTGGAAGCGGATCTCCTGGACCGCTCCGCGCGGGCGCGGCAGGTCGATGTCGAAGACCGCCTTGACCGATCCCGGGCTGGACGTCATGACGACGACCCGGTCGGCGAGCGCCACGGCCTCGTCGAGGTCGTGGGTGATGAAGACGACCGACGGACGGATCTGCTCCCACAGGCCGAGCAGTTCGGTCGACATGATCGCCTTGGTCTGCACGTCCAGGGCGCCGAACGGCTCGTCCATGATCAGGATCTTCGGTTCGTTGATCAGCGCCGCGGCCATCGCCACGCGCTTGCGCATGCCGCCCGAGAGCTGGTGCGGGTAGCGGTCCTCGAACCCCGTCAGGCCCACCCGGCGCAGCCAGTCGCGCGCCGAGGCTTGCGCCTGCTGCTTGGGGACGCCGCGGAAGACCGGGCCCATCAGCACGTTGCCGAGGACGGTCTTCCAGGGCAGCAGCGCGTCGGTCTGGAACATGAAGCTGACGCCGTCCGTGACGCCGTCCACTTCCCGGCCGCCGACCTTGACCGAGCCCTCGCTGGGCCGGTCGAGCCCGGACACCATGCCCAGGGTCGTCGACTTGCCGCAGCCGGTCGGGCCTACCACCGCGCAGAACTGGCCCGGTTCCACGGTGAAGGAGACGTCCTTCAGCGCCGTGAACACCTCGCCCGCAGGAGTCAGAAACCGTTTGGTGAGTCCTGAAATCTCGACTCGCGCGCTGTCCCGGCCGATTTTCTCGGCGCCCGGGATCACCGCGACATCGTTTCGCGAAGCCATCTGAGGCCGTCTCCTTTCCTCACCTCGGAGGTTGAGGAAGGCAGACGCTAGAGGCCGCACAGTATTACGTCGCTGTTTCAGACGTATCTCGCGTTAGTCGTGTTAAGAGGGGTTCTGCGCGTTCTGCTCAGCAGACCGGGGGGTGGGCAGAATGTCCTCGGTGGGACACAATCACGCCACCACGGGTACGGCGAAGGGGTCGGGCCCGGCAGCACGACAAGGGCGAAGACACCTGTGATGCCCATCCGTATCCGGATCGGCCGCGGCGGGAAGGGGAGGCTCTCCGCGCGGATCCTGGCCAGCCAGCTGGTCATCCTGGCCCTCACCGGAGCCATCGGCTTCGTACTGTTCGCGTTCGCCCAGCGGGCCGAGATCGACCGTGCCTATGAGCAGCGGGCACTGGACATCGCGCAGACCACGGCCGCCGATCCGCAGATCCGGCAGGCCATGGCGCGTGGGGGAGGCCACGGCATCGTGCAGACCGTCGCCGAACGGATCCGGAAGGCGTCGGGCGCGTCGTACGTGGTCGTGATCGACCTGCACGGCATCCGCCACTCGCACCCCGACCCGGCGCTGATCGGCGAGGGGGTGGGCGATCCGATCGTGGTACTAGATGGCCGCACCCACGTGGGCACCGACCAGGGCGCGACCGGGCGGTCCGCCAACGGCAAGGCTCCGCTGAAGGGGCCCACGGGCACGCTGGTCGGCGAGGTGTCGGCCGGCATCCCGGAACGCGATGTGCTCGGCGAGCTGTGGCGGGAACTGCCCACCTTCGGCCTGTACGCCGCGATCGCCGTCGCGCTCGGCTCGACGGCGGCGTTTCTGCTGGCCGGCCGGTTGAAGCGGTCGACGTTCGGACTGGAACTGGAGGAGATCGCCGGACTGCTCCAGGACCGCGAGGCCATGCTCCACGGCATCCGCGAGGGCGTGATCGCCTTCGATCCCCACGGCCGGATCAGCGTGGTCAACGACGAGGCGCGCGACCTGCTCGGCCTCGGCACGGCGCTCGGCAGCCGGCTCGACGAGGTGCTGCCCGACGGGCGGCTGCGCCGCGCCCTGGACGGCACCCTGACCGGCACCGACCTCAGCGTGCTGACCGACGACCACTGCCTGGTGGTCAACCGGATGCCGGTGACACTGCAGGGCCGTGAACTGGGCGCGGTGGTCACCGTACGCGACCGCACCGAGCTGATCGGACTGCTCCGCGAACTGGACTCGGTGCGCGGGCTGACCGACGCCCTGCGCGCCCAGCAGCACGAGTTCACCAACCGTATGCACACCGTGGCCGGCCTGCTGGACATCGGCGACTCCGACGCCGCCTTCGAGTACGCCGTCGAGTCGGCCGGCGCCGACCAGGCGCTGACCGAGTCCGTACGGGAACGGATCGGCAACACGCTGCTCGTGGGGCTGATCGTCGCCAAGACCACGGTGGCCGCGGAACGCGGGGTACGCGTCGTGCTCAGCGACGACTCCGCGCTCGGCGAGGACCCGCCGCATCTGCGCCGACTGCTGACCATCGTCGGCAACCTGCTGGACAACGCGATCGACGCGGCGGCCGGCGGACCGCCCCCGGCGGGCAGCCGCGCGGTTGAACTCGCGCTGCTCGAGGCCGTCGACCAGGTGTTCGTGCGGGTCGCGGACAGCGGCCCGGGGATTCCGCCGGGCGCCGCCGAGTCGATCTTCGAGGACGGCTGGTCGACCCGGCCCGACCGGGGCACCGCCCGGCGCGGGCTGGGGCTGGCCCTCGTCCACCGGCTGGCCCAGCAGCACGGCGGCACGATCACGGTCAGCGAGGGGCCACGAGCGGTCTTCACCGTCGCACTGCCGCTGCCGGACATCACCCCCGTACCCCGAGACGCACAGCTCACGACGGCCTCGCCGACGGGAGGCGACCGCGGATGATCCGGATCCTGGTGGTGGACGACGACTTCCACATCAGCCACATCCACTGTGACTACGCGTCCCGTGTCGAGGGCTTCGAGGTGGTTGGCCGGGCGGCGACCGTGGCCGAGACGCTGGACGCCGTGCGCACCCTCCACCCCGACCTGCTGCTGCTCGACGTCTTCCTGCCGGACGGCAGCGGACTCGAAGTGCTGCGACAGCTCAGCGGAGCCGAGGGCGGCGCCCGCCCCGACGCGATCATGATCACCGCCGACCGGGACATCACCTCGGTACGGACCGCCATGAAGCTCGGCGCGGTGGGCTACCTGGTCAAGCCGTTCGGCGCCGGCGATCTGGCCGAGCGGCTCACCGCCTACCGCGAACTCCAGCATCGCGTGGACGCCCTCGGCGTGGCCCCCCGGGCCGAGCAGGCCGACGTGGACGCCCTCTTCAGTGCAGCCCGGCCGCCGGCCGTCCCCCGCGTCCCGGCCAAGGGCCACTCCGCGCCGACCCTCGCCCTCCTGCACCAGGTCCTCCGCACCGCCCAGGACGCCCTGTCCGCCGCCCAGGCCGCCGAGCTCACCGGCGTCTCCCGTGCCACGGCCCAGCGGTACCTCTCGTACCTCGTGCGGGAGGGCATGGTCCGGCTCGAACTCCGCTACGGAACCACTGGCCGTCCCGAACACCGCTACCGGATCGTGCGCTGAGGATCCGTCCGAGGTGAGCACGACAGGGACGCGGCCTGGTGGGCATGCGGGAACGAGCGTCCCTCGCCGACCGAACCGTCGGCGAGGGGCCGGTGGCCGGCAGCGGATGGAGAGTCGAGGCCGTCCGCAAGGCCGCCCAACTGCGCCCGGCCGTCGTACTGACGGACGCCCGCATGCCCGGCATCGAGCCCAACTCGGAACGAGCCGATGAAGGGGGGCGGAAGGCCGGGGCAGCCTGTTTGCCCTGGACTTGCACCGGAGCAGCGGCCGCGGCAGTGCGCCGTGCAGGAGGCGCCCGTCAGAGTTCCAGGCGGTAGCCGTGCCCCCGCAGGGTGGTGATGCGAGGCAGGCTGCCGGAGTGGGCTGAGGTGTCGGCGGCCTCGGTGAGGCGCCGGCGCAGGCCGGCCATGGTGACGTCCAGGGTCTTGGTGGAGCCGAACCAGTTCTCGTCCCAGACCTCGGCCATCAGGGTCTCCCGGGAGATGGCCTCCCCCGCGTGCCGGGCCAGGACGGCGAGCAGGTCGAACTCCTTGGGACGCAGCTCGATGTCCGCGTCGTGGAGCGTGCAGCGGCGGGCTGCGACGTCGAGGACGAGGTCGGCCAGCCGGAAGGGTTCCTGCGGCGGTGTGGCGACGACCCGGCGGCGCAGATGGGCGCGGAGCCGGGCGAGCAGCACGGTCAGGCTGAACGGCTTGACGAGGTAGTCGTCGGCCCCCGCGTCCAGTCCGGCGATGACGTCGATGTCGTCCGTGCGCGCCGTCAGGATGATGATCAGCAGGTCGGGATGGCGGGCACGCAGCGTGCGGGCGATGTCCAGACCGTCCATGTCGGGCAGCCCCAGGTCGAGCAGCAGCACGTCGTACGGGGTGCGTGCGGCCTCGGCCAGAGCGGCGGAACCCGTCCGGCTCCAGGTCGGTGCGTAGCCGTTGCCGCGCAGGCCGGTCGCCAGATGACGGCCGATGGTGTCGTCGTCCTCGACGACGAGGACACTGCGGTGGCTGTGGTCGGCGGTCACGTGCGTACGCATGCTGGACAGCGTAGGAGCGGGCGAGGTGCTCGGCCCGCCCGCTCCCGGCCGCTCACAGGTCACGCAACTCCTCCACGGCGGGCCTGCCGGCGCTGCGGATGCCGTTCAGCGCGGCGGCCAGCACGGCGGCGACGGCCGCGCCGGCGGTCAGGGCGAGGTAGCCGCCCGGCACCGAGAGGCTCGCGGGCGGTGGGTCGAAGACGCCGGTCAGGACCTTCACGAGCATCTCGGACAGGGCCCAGCCGATGAGGGCGCCTCCTGCCAGGCCGCCTGTGGCCAGCAGCAGGGCCTCGGTGAGGACCATGCCGCGCAGTTGGCCGCTGCGGGCGCCCAAAACGGTGGCGATGGCGAAGGTCCGGCGGCGTTCGGCGAGTCCGAGGGCGAGGACCAGGCCGCCGGCGCCGGCTGCCAGCAGGACGGCGAAGCCGAGTTCGATGCGGGTGAGTCCGGCCAGGTCCACGGAGGTGAGGCTGGTGCCGACGATGCCGCGGGTCTGGGTGAGGTCGGTGACGGTAGCGCCGGTGCCCAACCGGTGGCGCAGCTTGTCGGCGATCTGCTTCTGGTGGGTGCCGCCGGTGTCGGCCAGGAAGGCTCCGACCGCGTCACTGCCGGTCGCCTTCGCCACGTAGGCGGCGTTGGCGACGAAGAAGCTGTCCTTCGGAGCGGTCGGGAACTCCTTGACGATCCCGGCGTAGTGGAAGGGCACCGTGCGCAGTGCCCTTGTACGGGCGTCCTGGATGCGCAGGTTGACCGTGTCGCCGGGGGAGAGCTTGAAGTCGTGCACGGTCTCCGCGCTGACCAGCAGGTTGTCGGGGCGCTGGGTGAGCCGGCGCATCAGCTGGCCGGCTGTGCCGCCGGAGAAGTAGGCGTCCTGGAGCGAGGTCGCCTTCGCGACGGTGGCGGGCCGGACGCCGTAGAGGTCCTGGAGGTCGGAGCCGACGTAGGCGTAGCGGTGCTGGAGGGGCTCGACGTGCCGGACGCCGGAGACCTTCAGCTTGCCGGCCGCGCTCGGCGGAACCTGGGCGCCGGGCGGTTGGGTGACGGTGATGTCCGCGCCGTTGGTGAGTCGGGCGTCGACCTCGGACTGCTGGCGGTAGGTGGAGTTGAAGACGGCCGTGGAGATCGCGAACGACACGGCGAGGGCGAGCAGCACCACCGAGCGGGCCAGCGGACGCCGACGGCGGGACAGTACGGCCGCCGTGGTCCCGGCGAGGGTCCCGGTCAGCGGACGGCCGAGACGGGCCAGCACCGGGCGGCCGTGGGCGAGAGCCAGCAGGGTCAGCCGCCACAGCAGGAGGGCCGCGCCGAGCCACAGCAGCGCCGGGCCGAGGAACGCCCAGTAGGAGACGGAGACACTGGGCACGCCCTCGGGGGCGAGGACCAGGGCGTACTGGTTGCCGGAGGAGGCGCGGAAGACCAGCCACGAGCCGATCAGCAGCGCGAAGTCCAGGCCGCACCGCAGCCACCATGGCGAACGCGACACGCGCCGCTCCCGCCGGGTGTCGGCGACGGTCACCGTGCGCAGGTCGCGCAGGGCGGGCACGAGCACGGCAGCGGCGGCCACGGCCACGCCGAGGACGAAGGCGACGGCGTACCAGAGTGCCCAGGTGCCCGCGCTCGCCCCGAAGGAGGTGGCGCCGAAGGCGAGGCGGCCGGTCAGCGCGGCCAGCCCGAGACCAGCGAGGCTGCCGACGACGCCGACCAGCGCGGCCTCCAGGCCCGCGAGCGCGGTGATCTGACGAGGCCGCAGACCGCGCAGCCGCAGCAGGCCCTGCTCCCGGCGGCGCCGTTCGCCGCCGGCCGAGGCGACCGCCACGGTCAGCGCGGCGGCCAGGACGGCGCCGGGGACGCCGAGGAAGAGGAAGAGGATCTGGGCGTAGAGGGCGTCCTGGCGGGCGGAGTCGAGGGCGGCGCCGAGGTTGTTCCCGACGAGCACGGTGCCGGCCGACCTGGCCTCCAGGTTGTGGGCGGCGCCGGTGACCGAGGTGAAGGCGGCGGCCGGGTCGGGCGGCAGGTTCGCGTCGCGGGCCACGTGGATCTGGCTGGTGACGTCGGTGGCTCCCCGGGTGAGGGAGGCGAACCGGGGGGCGGGCAACAGGACGACGTTGTCCGGGGGAGCGGTCGGCTGGGACTGCGGGGGCGCGCCGACCTTCTGGAACAGTGAGTCGGCCTGGGGCAGGTCGACCACGCCGTCCACCCGCACCTGGCGCAGTCCGGCGCCGGGCAGCCGTACGCCGATGGTGTCGCCGGGGGCCGCGTGCAGGTTGGAGGCGGTCTGCTGGGCGAGCAGGACGCCGGTGCCGGAGCCGGAGAGTGTGCGCAGTTCGTCGGGGAATTGGCTGCGGTAGTCGGCCGGCAGGCCGAGCGCGACACCCGGTCCGGTGGTCTGGGTGCTGCCTCCCACGGTGGCGGTGAAGCCGGTGGTGCGGGCGAGGCCGACGGGCAGCGCGGTCCGGGTGCCGGGAGTGGATCGCACCAGTGACCCGGCGGCGTTCGGGTCGGCGCCCGGCTGTACTTCGACCTGCCAGTCCACGGCGACCGAGCGGACCGCCCGCTGGGTCATGGTCGCCTTGGACGCGGTGAGGAAGGAGCCGAGCGCGGCGACCAGCGCGACGGCGAGGGCGATCCCGGCGACGGCGGCGAGGAGCCGTCCGATGCGGTGGCGGGTCAGTCCGCCCGCCCAGGCGGTGATCATGACGGGCTCCCTCGTGGGGTCGGCGCTTCCGCCGTTTCGGGTGCGGGGGCGAGTAGTCGGCCGTCGCGCATGCTCCGCCGTACGGTGAGCCGGGCGGCGACGGAAGGGTCGTGGGTGGTGACGACGAGGGCCGCGCCCGTCCGGTCGGCCGCCGCCAGCAGGGCGTCCAGGACGCGGGCGCCGGTGGCATGGTCGAGGCGGCCGGTGGGCTCGTCGGCGAGGATCAGGCGCGGCGCCTGCGCCAGTACGCGGGCCACGGCCACCCGCTGGGCCTGTCCGCCGGAGATCTCGTCGGGCAGCCGGTCGGCCAGCCCGGTCGCGCCGACCACGTCGAGCGCCTCGGCGACCGGACGGCGGGTCTCCTCCTGCGGGCGTCCCGCGAGGACGAGCGGCAGCGCGGTGTTCTCCGTGACGTCGAGAGCGGGGATGAGGCTGTCGGCCTGGAAGACCAGGCCGATGTTCCGCGGCCCATCGAGTCCGGGCCGGGCGATCGTGCCGCCGGTGGGGCGTTCGAGCCCCGCCAGCAGATGCAGCAGGGACGACTTCCCCGAACCGGACGGGCCCACGACCGCCAGCCGGTCGCCGGAGCGGACGTCCAGGTCGGCGCCGTGCACGGCCACCACGGCGGTGGGGCCCCGGCCGAAGGTGAGTGCGACGCCCCGGCAGGAGAGGAGCAGGTCAGCGGAGGCCATGGCCGTGCTCCTTCGCGTTCGCCGTGCCCTTGTGTCCCTCGTGGGCCCGCCCGTCGTCCAGCGTGATCACTCGGTCGGAGCCGCGCACCGCCTCCGGGCTGTGGGTCACGATCAGCACCGCGCAGCCGTCCGCCGCCCGGTCCCGCAGCATCTGCAGCACCAACTGCTCTGTCCCGCCGTCGAGTTCACCGGTCGGCTCGTCGGCCAGCAGCACAGCCGGGGTGTTGGCCAGTGCCACGGCCAGCCCCGCGCGGGCCAGCTCCCCGCCGGACAGTTGCCGCGGCAGCGCGCCGGTCCTTCGCCCCAGCCCCACCTGTTCCAGCAGCGCCTCGGCCCTTACGGCGGGACGGCCGCGGACCGCATGCTGGGCGATCCGGATGTTGTCGCGCACGGTCAGATGCGGGAGCAGGTTGCGTGACTGAAGGAGCACCCCCACGTGCCGGGCGCGCAGCCGGGCGCGTTCGGTCTCGGGCCGGTGGCTGATGCGCACGCCCGCCACCCGGACCTCGCCGCCCGACGGCTCGTCCAGACCTGCCAGGCACGCCAGAAGGGTCGACTTGCCCGCCCCCGAGGGCCCGACGACGGCGACCGTCTCCCCCCGCCGCACCCGCAGTGACACCCCGCGCAACGCGAGCGTCTCCTCGTCGCCGGCCCGGTAGAAGCGGTACAGCTCGCGGGCGGCCAGCACCACGTCGTCGTCCGAGGGCCCGGCGGGCATCGCACTCACCATCGCACTCACCGCCACGCGAACGAGTCGCTGACGGTTCGCCACGGGTCGACGTTGTCGGCGTTGACGGGGCCGGACAGGGTCAGGTCCACCTCATGGCCCTGCCGGTAGAAGGCGTACCGCTCGAACGCGTCCCGCACCACCTTGCCGGTGACCGGGTCCCTGGCCGAGTCGCCCTGGTAGGTGAGAAGGATGACGGGGCCCGCCGTCCGGGTCACCTGTGACACCTTCGGGGACGCGAACTTCGTTACCTGGCCGCTCAACTGCGGGACGACGGTGTTGTTGACCGAGGCGACGGTCGGGGTGGCGGAGGCGGTGGCCGTCGTGATGGTGACGCTGTTCAGCTTGTCCGTGAACACGGTCGCACCGCCCTTGTCGGTGCGGGCCCAGCCCTCCGGCACCTTCACCGTGAACCCGGTGAAGGTGCCGGAGGGCTGGTAGGGCACGAACACCTGGTTGTCGGGGATGTCCCCGGGCGGGTTCGACTCGGTGGGGGCCGGGTTCGCCCGCACCGGGGTCGTCGAACCCGAGCCCGTGTGTGCCCCGGACGACGATCCGGAACATCCTGCGATCACCGCCGCGACCACCATCATTGCGACGACGCCGGCGGAAGTACGTGCGTACGACATGCCACTGCCCTCCCGAGGAACTGCCGGGAACTGCTTCCTGGTCATGCCACCGACGCTAGAGAGCCGTCGGTTAACGCCCCGACCGCCGACGGTTAGACGATGGCAAAAGCGCGTGGCGGACCGTCCCCGGGCCGGTCGGGAGCCCGCAGGATGGGGGCATGAGACAGCGCGTGGTGCGAGTCGCCCTCACCGCCGCCCTGGCCGCCGTCGTCCTCCTCGCCGTCCCCCTGGCCCTGGCCATCAGGTCGACCCTGTACGCCGACCAGCGCGACACCCTGGAACGGGCGGCGCTGTCCGGCGCCGTCCGCGTCAGCCCGGACTACGTGACCGGAGACCCCGTGGAACTGCCCCGGCCACCGGCCGGCGGACGCCTCGGCCTGTACGACCCCGCGCTGCGGCTGCGGGCCGGTACGGGCCCCCGCACCGGCGACACGGTCGTGCGAAGGGCGCTGGCGGCGGAGGTGGTGCGCGGCAGGGCGGGCGGTGACCTGGTCGCCGCCGTGCCCGTGTCGCACGACGAGCAGGTGATCGGCGTCGTACGGGCCTCCTCACCGGCATCCGCCGTACGCGACCGGGTCCTGCTCGCCTGGGCAGTCCTCGCCGGGGTCTGCGTCCTCGCGCTGACGGTGGCCGTCCTCGTCGCCCGCCGCCAGGCGCGGGTGCTGGCCGCGCCGCTGGAGGACCTCTCCCGGCACAGCCGGGCGGTCACCGCCGGCGACCTGAGCGCCCGGGCCGCACCCAGCAGTGTTGCCGAGATCGACCAGGTCGCACGCACCCACAACGAGATGCTGCACAGCCTGACCGAACTCCTGCGCCACGAAAGGGACTTCACCGCCAACGCCTCCCACCAGCTGCGCACCCCGCTCACCGGGCTCCAGCTCACCCTGGAAGCAGGGCTCGTTCAGGACGACGACACCCGGCTGCGGCCCGCCCTGGAGGAGGCCCTGGCCACCACGCGCCGCCTGCACGACACGGTGGAGGAGGTGCTACGACTGTCCCGTTCCTCTCGCCTGCCCGGCAATCCGGCCCCGTCCGTGCCGGTCGCACGGCTGCTGGAGGAGATCGAGGACCACTGGCACGGGTTGTTCGCCCGGGACGGCAGGCGGCTGCTGTGCACGGGGGGCGACCCGCCGGGCGACGCCCGCGTCCCCGGTGCCCCGGTCACCGAGATCCTCGGCATCCTGCTGGACAATGCGCGCGTGCACGGCCGCGGCACCGTCCACCTCACGGTCCGGGACCTCGGCGACGCTCTCGCCTTCGACGTCGCCGACGAGGGAGCCATCGAGACGACCCGGCCCTTCGAGCGCGGACACACCGGAGACGGAGAGGGCGAGGGCATCGGCCTCGCGCTGGCCCGGGACCTCACCGTCACCCTCGGCGGCAGACTCTCCCTGACCAGCCGCCGCCCCACCACCTTCACCGTGCTGGTACAGGTCCGTCAGGACGGGACCGGAGGCAGGGCAGGGGACGGCGACGGCTGAGGACGCCGGGTTGCTGCTCCGGACCGGACGGCTCTCCCGTCACAGGCCCGATGGGAGACAGCTAATTGCAGCCCTCGCTTCGAAGACGGCGATGCCACTCCGACTACATCCGTCGGGCACCCGGTCGCGACATCACCGCCTCACGCGGGCGGCCGGGTTACGGTGCTCTGAAAGATCGCACTGAGACACGTCGGAACGGGTTGTGATGCCCAACGGGCCGGGCGGCTCGGTCGCGGCTGGACAACGGTCCGACGGTCAATGACCCGCGTACGTACCCGCGGTCCGGCCGACGACCTCGGAGCGCGACAGTGCGAAATCCGAACGTCTGGAGGTCTGCGCGTCCGGTGAAATCCGTGGATGAACCAGACAAGAGGCGCACGGATTTTTCCGCGCTGCTTCGGGAGGTCGCCAGGTTCGGTGCCGTCGGTGGGCTGGGCGTGGGGGTGAATCTCGCAGTGTTCAACCTCGGCCGAGCGGTGACCTCTCTGCCCGTGGTGCGATGCAGCGTCATTGCGACCAGCGTGGCAATAGTCTTCAACTACCTGGGTTTCCGGTACTTCGCCTATCGACACCGCGATCCGCAGGGTCGTGCCGCAGAGTTCGCTCTCTTCTGTTTTTTCAGCGTCGTCGGCCTGATCATCGAGAACGGGGTGTTGTATGTCGCAACGTACGACTTCGGCTGGGACTCGACCCTTCAGAGCAACCTCTTCAAGGTCATGGGGATCGTGTGCGGGACTCTCATCCGCTTCTGGTCCTACCGCACCTGGGTGTTCCGGGTACGGCGCTGAGGACGGCTCCGTACGCCGAACCGGTGTCACGCGCTGACACTCAACGGACTTCGCGGACCTGCCGTCACCGCCGGTCCGGACGGCGGGTGTGCTTCACCTGACCCGCCGTCAGCAGGAAGCGGCGCCTGGCACCGCCGGCCCTGATTGCCGGAGTTCAGAGCCCATGCCTGTTCATCAATATGCTCATCGCCCGCGACTCCGACCGGTTCAACGCACCCCGACCGCGCCGGCCACACCACGGTCACAGAACCGTCCGACACCTCGGCGCCGGCGCACACAACAAGGGTGCGCACTGCGGCAAGGCGAACGAGCGGCCGGCAGCTCCGCTGTCCGCGCCGGAAGATCGTGCGCCGACCGGACCCGGGTGGGCGCGGGCCGCAGCCGCGGGAAACACATCGGTACAGCCGAGGCGCACGTCGCGGCGACCAGCAGCAACAGGGGCCAGTCCTACAGGCGTAAACCCCATGTCGGGCCGGCCGCCACTGCCACCAGCAGTCGGCCGTGCCGGTTACTCGGAGCCGGCGTCGACGACAGCCCATTGCCGGGGCGCGAGCACGGCCGCAGCGGACAGCAGGATGAGTGCGGTGGTGTACCAGTGGGCGCGTCGCCCAGTGAGGCGCGGGGCGTGGGTGGAGCGGTCACGCGGTGGGGGCGATGTAGGCGTACACGGCACCGTCCAGGCGGGTCCGTCTCCAGCCGCGGGCGTAGGACGGCGGACGGGTCGCGCCGGTGGTGAGGACGGCGACCGGCATCCGTTGGGCCGCCCGGGCGATGGCCGGGGCGGCGGTGTTGGCGTTGGGGCCGTCGGTACTGCCGGAGCCGCACCCGGCGTAGAAGGCGATCGGGATGGTCGACGGCCCACTGAGCAGACAGGGCGGGCGTACGCCCAGTCGGCGCAGCGCAGCGGCGGTGCGCTCCCAGCTCTCGTGGTCGGCGGTGGTGCGCCGGACGGTGTGTGCCAGCACCGCGTACTGCACCGCCAGATGCCCGGCGAGGCCCACCGCCACCAGCGTCACGGCGACCGGTCGCCAGGCCCGGCCCTGCGCGGTGACCAGCCAGGCGAGCGCGTCGGCGACCGGGATGGCCAGCAGCGCGTAGGCGGGCAGCAGGAAGCGGGGCGCGGCATATCCGATCAGGAACAGATACGGGATCGCCGCCGTCACCGCGCAGGCCAACGGCAGTGCGGTGGGCGGCGTGCGCCGGCCCCGCACGGCCACTGCCAGCCCGATGGCCGCCAGCACCGGCAGTGCGAACCACCAGGCAGTCACCACGGGGTTCGGCATCGCGCCGGTGCACGGGCGGCACAGCGAACGCCCGCTCAGGCTGCGCAGTTGGTCACCGATGGCGATGTGCCAGCCCAGACCGCCCTGGATGTCGGATCCCTCGGACAGCCGCTGCCCCAGGCCACCGAAGCGGACGTACGCCTCGATCACCCATTCGGCCGCCCCGGCCACCAGACCACCCGCCAGAGCGATGAGCAGCCGCCCGTGCCGCCACCGGCGAAGAACCACCAGGACGAAGAACAGCGGCAAGGCCACCCACACCGCGTCCGTGGGCCGCATCCACGCCATCAGCAGGGCACTTGCCGCCAGCCCCCACACCGGACCACGTCGGGTGCGGTCGGTCTGGGCCTGCAGGAAGCAGCCGACACCCGCCAGGGCGCCGACCGCCACCCAGTAGTTGGGCATGGCCTGGGGACCGTAGAAGACGGCCACCCACAGGCTCGCGAACAGTGCTCCGCCCAGCGCGAGCACCCGGACCGGGAACAGGCCGCGCCAGACGCGCAGCGCCACGAACAGCCCGAGACCCGCCAGCAGGGCCAGGTAGACCCGCAGGAGCGGGGTGGACGACGACCAGCCGGCGACCGGTGCCACCAACAGCGAGATGCCACGGGCGCGCGGGGCGCTGAAGAACGACGCCGGGGCATGGGAGCTGACCTGGCTGACGTACACCGACTCGTCCCAGCCCAGCCCCATCCCCGGTCGTACGACGGTCAACTGGGCCAGGACGAAGGCGCCCGCCACCGCAGCCAGCCACCACTGGCCCTTCCGGCCCCGACCGGCGGCCGGCGCGAGTGCCGGCTCGTGGCCGTCGATGGGGTGGAACCCCACGGTGTGCAAGGGCCTGGTCATCATCCGTCCCTCGTGCTCGACTGCATGCAGGGCGCTCGATACCCTACAGACTGTAGGGTCGATGGCAGGGGTCGGGCTGAACGTGGTCAAACTAACGCGCATGCACCCGGAGCGCACCGCGGAGGTCGACAGGGTCCGGCCGCGCCGGGGACGGACCGTGCTGCGGCTGTCCCTGGTCGGAATCGTCGCTGACCAGGCCACCCTCATACTTCAGGCCCGCGACGGAGGCCAAGCCGAGATGCGGCTGCCCGCCGACAGTTGTGGCGGCCGGTTCCAGGTACGGAATCCGCTGGACGCCCTCGCCACCGCGTGCACCGCACGGGACTGGATCCGGGATCTCTACCTGGACGCGGGGACGGAGGGAGAACTGCTGCGGGTGGGCAGGCATCCGGACGTCATCAGCGGCGACAAGGGCATCTTCCTCTGCCCGGCGCAGCATGCGGCCGGGGTGCGGGTGCAGCTGTACTGCACGGTCTCGGACAACGTGTCGATCGCCTGCGCGCGGGAGGAGAAGCGGTGAGATCAGCCGCCATGCCGGCGCCGGCGTCCCCGACTTCGCCCGGCGCGACGCCCCTTCGGCGAACGGGACTCGGCGACACAGTCGTGACCACACGCCCGCAGAACCAGGAGAAGCGACAACGCGACGTGAGCTGGAGAGCGAGTTCCTCGGCGCGCAATGGGCCGCCGGCAGTGCCCTGGCACCGGTCGAAATCTACGAGGACGTCGGCGGCCGTGTCCCTGCCGACCTGGTGCAGGCCGTCCTCCGGCGACTTCACGAGCGGGGCCCGGTCCGGCCCGCCGTCGACAACCTCAACGCCTGAGAATCCGTACGATGCGCCGCCGAACGAACCACCCAGGTCATGCATCAGATCCTCGTACCCGAACCCGCCCGCTCGCTCTCTCCCGTCCCCGTCCCCGCCGGTGACCCCGGCCTTCCTCCGAGGTGAACCCCACGGTGCCCGCACACCTCTCGCCCTTGAACCTCCGACAGCACACGCCCACGGACCGCGGTCCCTCCCCGACCGGGCCACCGCTCTCACGTACATCGCTGCGCGGGGGCGCGGCCTGGGCCACGGTCTGGTACCTGCGGCTGCTCGCCGTGCTCAACCTGGCCGCGGTGGTCTCGCTGTCGTTCCGCGACGAGGTCCAAGAGCACAACGTCGGTGAGTACTTCACCCCGTATCTGGCCACCGCCGGGCTCATCTCGGCGGCGCTGGCACTCTTCCTCGCGGTGGTGATGCGGCGCCGCAAACGGGCCGCGTGGATCTTCAACCTGATGCTGGCCGGCGGGCTGTTCGCGCTCTACACGCTGGCCATGACCCAGGAGGCGTACCGCGAGCACGTCACCAACTGGGGCTCCCTGCTGCTCACCGGTCTGTTCGTGGCCGCGTTGCTCGTCGGGCGCGGGGAGTTCAAAGCCGTCGGGGACCGCTCCAACCCGAAGCTGGCCCTCGCCGCGGGAGCGGGCGGTCTCCTCGTCAGCGGCACGATCGGCTCGCTGCTGGTCGCCGCCACCAACAAGCTGCCGGGCGCCACGCTGACCGACGAGATGGCCTACACCCTGCTGCGCGGCGTCAGCGTCGGCCCGCTCGCCGACCGCTTCGACGCCGTGCACGCGCCGCGCTGGGTCGACGTCCTCATCAACATCCTTGTCGCAGCGACTTTCCTGCTCGTCCTGTACGCCTGCTTCCGTGCCCCGCGCGGTAGCGCCCTGCTCGGCGAGGACGACGAACAGCGGCTGCGCGACCTGCTGGGCCGCCACGGTGAACGAGACTCCCTCGGCTACTTCGCCCTGCGCCGCGACAAGGCCGCCGTCTTCTCGCCCAGCGGCAAGGCGGCTGTCACCTATCGGGTGGTCGGCGGCGTCAGCCTCGCCTCCGGCGACCCCGTCGGCGACCCCGAGGCATGGCCCGGCGCCATCGACGCGTGGCTGGAGGAGGCCCGCCGACACGCCTGGACCCCGGCGGTGATGGGCGCGAGCGAGGAGGCCGGCACCATCTACGCCCGGCATGGGCTGGACGCCCTGGAACTGGGCGACGAGGCCATCGTGGAGATCGCCGACTTCACCCTCGAAGGACGCGCCATGCGGGCCGTACGACAGGCCCACAACCGGGTGCGCCGGGCCGGATACACGGTGAGCGTCCGACGCCACGAGGACATCACGGACGACGAGATGGCGCTGCTGATCGACAAGGCCGACCACTGGCGCGACGGACCGACCGAACGCGGCTTCTCCATGGCACTGGGACGGCTCGGCGACCCCGGCGACGGCCGCTGTGTGATGCTGGAATGCCGCGACGCCGACGGCGAACCGCGCGCCCTGCTCAGCTTCGTCCCCTGGGGCGAGCACGACCTCTCCCTGGACCTGATGCGCCGGGAACGCGCCTGCGAGAACGGCCTGATGGAGTTCATGGTCGTTGAACTGCTTCTGCGTGCCCAGGAGTTGGGCGTACGGCGGGTGTCGCTGAACTTCGCCATGTTCCGCTCGGTGTTCGAACGCGGCGCGCGCCTCGGCGCGGGCCCGGTACTGCGGCTGTGGCGCTCCATGCTCACCTTCTTCTCCCGCTGGTGGCAGATCGAGTCGCTCTACCGCGCCAACGCCAAGTACCGGCCCGTGTGGGAGCCCCGCTTCCTGCTGTTCGCCAAGAGCAGCGACATCCCCCGCATCGGCCTGGCCAGCGCCCGCGCCGAGGGCTTCCTCACCCCGCCACCCCTGCCCGCCCTCCGGCGCCGCAGGCGTTCCTCCGCCTCCGAGGGAGAACCGGCGCCGGCAACTCACAGTTTGTAAGGCGGCTCCATCCCGGGCACGTTTCCCGGCGAGGCCGAATTGCACGTCCCCTGCGGCCCGGTCGACCGGTTCGGTCCAGCGCCGGTTCCGGGACGGGCTTCAGGTGGTGATCTCCGCGTACGGGCACCAGCTGCGGACTCACGGAGGGTGACCCGCTAGGACACCGCGGGGGACGCGGGCCGCGGTCTGGCGACGACCCGGTTGGCGGCCATCTTCTGCAACAGCCCGTAGGCGAGCACCGGCAGCAGCAGGTGGGGCTTATCGGGCAGAGAGGTCGTGATCAGTACCGCGCTCGCGCTGCTGTTGTTCATGCCGCAGGCCAGGGTCAGCGACGAGGCCACCGGGGCGTCCAGTCGCAGGATGCGGGCGGCCAGTCGGCCCAGCACGAAGGACAGCGCGCACACCAGGGCGGCCACGGCGAGGGCAGCGGTGAACAGCAGCGGACGCGGGTTGGCCAGGAAGGAGCCGAGGGCGCCGCTCGCGTTGACGTAGGTCAGAACCAGTGAGCCGGCCAGGGACGAGGGCACCACGGCCCGCAGGAGGCGGCCATGCCACGACGGCGGCAGTACGAGCGCGCACAGGAGACCTGCGGCGCAGGGCAGGACAACGGTGGCGAGGGTGAATCCGCTGTGGGCGGCGCCGCTCGTGCTGGTGAGCGTCTGTGCGTAGCCGCCGCTGAGCAGCGGTGCCAGGGCCGCCAGCAGGAGCGGTGTGGTGAGGGGGCTGAGGAGGGTGGAGGCGAGGACGAGTCCGACCATGGTCGGCTGGTCCCCCTCGCCCTTGGTGGTCCACACGGTGGCGCCGGCGGCCACGGGCATGGCCACGATCAGGATCATCGCGGTGAGCAGTCCGCTACCACCGTCGGAGTCGGGGGTGCGGCGCAGCAGGAAGGCGACGAACGGCACGACGAGGAGGGGAATCGCCAGATGCAGTGCGAGTCCGGCCAGCATGGCCTTGGGGCGCCGCAGCACGCGGCCGAGCGCGCGGACCGGTACCTGGAGCCCGGCCGAGAACAGCATCAGGGACAGCAGGAGCGAGGTGGTGTGCAGTGTCAGGTGGGCCGGTCCGCCCAGCAGCACGGCGTGCGGGCGGCGCAACCACAGGCCGGGCCCCGGCAGGAGCAGAGCGGCGGCGTAGGAGACGAGGACGGCGCGGCCGAGCCGACGGCGCAGCCAGTTCGTCGCACAGTCAACAGGTGAGTGGGAAACAGGGGGAGGGTTCACGGCGGCCTTCTTCCGTCACGAGGGCAGGAGCGGGACGGGACGCCGATATACGCGGGCGGGACAGGCGGATGTACATGAGGGCATCCTTCTCGGACGGTACGGGTGGGGCAGGTGATCAGCACGCGCAGTCAGGATGCGTTCAGGTATCCACTGGCACGGTCGTGACTCATGACCTACGAACTGTCCGAAACTCCGGAAGCCGCACGGGACACCAACGGTCCCACCCGGTACCCTCACCGCCTCCGCCTCAACAAGGTTCCCGAGATCACTCTGTACTTCTGGGTGATCAAGGTGCTGTGCACGACGGTCGGCGAGACCGCGGCCGACCTGCTCAACGAGAAGGCCGGGCTCGGCCTGACCGGCGTCTCGGTGCTGATGAGCGCCCTGCTCGCGGTCGTCCTGGTCGTCCAGTTCCGTACGACCGCCTACCGCGCGGGCGTGTACTGGCTCGCCGTCGCCCTGATCAGCGTGGTCGGCACCCTGATCAGCGACAACCTGACCGACAACATGGGCGTCCCGCTGGAGACCACCACCACGGTGTTCGCGATCGCCCTCGCGGTCGTCTTCGTCGTCTGGTACCGGCGGGAGCGGACCCTGTCGATCCACAGCATCGACACCACCAGCCGTGAGTCCTTCTACTGGCTGGCCGTGCTGTTCACCTTCGCCCTCGGCACGGCGGCCGGCGACCTGGTCTCCGAGCGCATGGACCTCGGCTACTGGCTGTCCGCGATCCTGTTCGCCCTCGCCATCGCCGCCGTGGGCCTCGCCCACTTCACCCTCGGCCTGGACGCCGTGTGGAGCTTCTGGATCGCCTACATCCTCACCCGTCCTCTGGGCGCCTCGATCGGCGACTACCTCTCCCAGCCGACCGGCGACGGGGGCCTCGGCCTCGGCACCGTCGTCACGAGCGTCCTCTTCCTGGCGGTCATCCTCGGCATGGTGGTGTATCTGACGGTCACCCGCAAGGACGTCATCGACCGTGAGCCCGTCACGGGACAGGTGGCCTGAACAGCGTGGGAGGCGTTCAGGCAGCGTTCGGGAGTTGATCGACAGAGTCGGACACTACGGCCGTCTTCCGCGGCCGGCCCATGCGTTGACAGGGCGCCTGTTTCCTTCACGAGAGCGGGCGCCCTTCCACATCCGCACAGAAGGACAGCCAGGGCAGCACGGTCAGCGCCGCTCACAACGGAGCTGCCCGGGGTCTCTCGACGTGGTCGGCGCGCGATGGCGATCAGGAGCGTCGGCCCGCTCACGGACTTGGTCTCCGGGGTGCTCGTTGCGTCGCGGCCCCTGCTCGCACGTCCGGGTGCCTCCGCCGACTCTCCTCGCTCCAACACCGCAGCCCTCCGAGCGCCTCCGTCTTGGAGAAAGCCGGGCCCGCTTGGTGAAGACCCGACCGCTCATTCCGGGTGTGTTCACACATGCGCCGTTTCCGGTACACAAGGCGCGACTCTGATGGGCCCGGCACCCGCAGCCCGCCCCGAACACCCGGGAGAGACCAGATGTCCAGACGCTACGTCAGGCCCGCAGCCTTCCTCGCCGCCACCGGAGTCCTGACCGGGGTGACTGCCGCCCAGCCCTCCGCGTTCGCCGCCTCCCCGCACCGGGCCGCAGCCAGGCACGTCCTGCTGATCTCCGTCGACGGACTGCACCAGTCGGACCTGGCCTGGTACATCGCCAGGCACCCGAAGTCCGCGCTGGCCCAACTGGTCGGCGGCGGCGTCGAGTACACCCACGCCAGGACCACCACGCCGTCCGACTCCTTCCCCGGCATGGTCGCCCAGGCGACCGGCGGCAGCCCCGGCACCACGGGCATCTACTACGACGACACCTACAACGCCGCGCTCCTCCCGGCGGGAACCATCAACTGCAAGGGCGTCAAGCCCGGGGTCGAGGTGGACCTCACCGAGGACCTGGACAAGAACCAGGCATCCATCGACGCCGGCCAGGGCCTGGCGGGCCTGCCGGACAGCATCCTGTCGATGACCGGCCACCCGGCGAGCCTGCTCAACGCGTCGAAGCTGCCGGTCGACCCGAAGACCTGCAAGCCGGTGTACCCGCACTCGTACCTCAAGGTGAACACGGTCTTCGAGGTGGCCCGCCAGGCAGGTCTGCGTACCGCGTGGTCGGACAAGCACGCCGCCTACGAGATCCTCAACGGCCCCTCGGGAACCGGCGTCCAGGACCTCTTCACCCCGGAGATCAACAGCGACGCCCTCGGCTACGCGGCCGGCGACGACTGGACCAAGGACAACAAGGCCACCGAGCAGTACGACGGCTACAAGGTGAAGGCCGTCCTCAACGAGATCGACGGCTACGACCACAGCCGCGCCCACAAGGTCGGCACCCCCGCGATCTTCGGCCTCAACTTCCAGTCGGTCTCCACCGCGCAGAAACTGCCCACCTCGAACGGCCTCACCGGCGGCTACACCGCCAAGAACGTCCCAGGCCCCCTGCTGGCGAAGAACCTGGACTTCGTCAACACCGAGATCGGCGCCCTGACCGCCGAGATCGGCAAGCGGCACCTTTCCGGCAGCACCACCGTCATCCTCTCCGCCAAGCACGGCCAGTCGCCCACCGACCCCGCCGCGCTCACCCGCGTCGACGACGGCCCGCTGCTGGACAGCCTCAACGCCGCCTGGAAGAAGCTCCACCCCGGCGCCGCCGACCTGGTGACGCACGCCGTGGACGACGACGCCATGCTGCTCTGGCTCTCCGACCGCTCCGCGACCGCCACAGCCTTCGCCAAGAAGTACCTGCTCGCGCAGAACGGCACCGGCACCGACATCAACGCCGCGCCCAAGACCTACACCCACAGCGGGCTCGCGAAGGTCTACGACGGCCGGGCCGCCGCCGACTACTTCCACGTCAAGGCCGGCGACGCCAGGGTCCCGGACCTCTTCGGAGTCGCGCAGTACGGCGTCGTCTACACCGGCGGCACCAAGAAGATCGCCGAGCACGGCGGCGGCCACTCCGACGACCTGGACGTCCCCCTCGTCGTGTCCGGCGCCTCCGTTCCTGACGGTGTGCGCGATTCCGTGAGCGTGCAGACCAAGCAGATCGCACCGACGATCCTGCGCCTGCTCGGTCTCGACCCCCGCTCCCTGCAGGCCGTACGCGAGGAACACACCACCGTGCTGCCGGTCCGCTGAAGTGTTCGGTGCGCCCCGGCCGCGTCAGGCCCGGGGCGCGACCGACAACTCCACCACCAAGGTCGTCTCGGAGAAGGTCGCCCCCGGCAGCAGCACGCTGGCCCGGCCGAAGTACGTCATCGCCCCCATCTCGGCGGTCACGGCCTCGACCGACCACGCCGTCCACGGCCGGCTGCCGTCTCCTGTTCTCCCCCTGGGCAGACGTCACCGACCCCGCCGCCGAGAAGGTGCTCGCCCTGACCGGCTGGGTCCGCCCCGATGGCGCCGCCTACCCCACCGGCGGCGACTGGGCGGAGCAGTACCTCCAGCCGCTCGCCGACGTCCTCGGCGGCAAGGTCCGCTACGGCGCGACCGTGACCGGCGTGGCCCGCGCGGGACGGGACCGTATCGGCGACTCCGGCCGTGACGAGCAGCCCTTCACCGTGCACCGTGCAGGCGCTCGACACCCTGGTTGAAGCGACGCAACAGGAGCAGCGCGGTCGTGGCGAGGCCGGTGAGCAGGCCCAGCCAGATGCCGACGGCGTCCCAGCCGGTGGCGAAGCCGAGGAGCGCGGCGGCGGGCAGGCCGACGAGCCAGTAGCCGACGAGGGTGACGCGGAAGCCGCCCTTGGTGTCGTCGAGGCCGCGCAGCAGGCCGACGCCGATGTTCTGGGCGCAGTCGAAGAACTGCATCACCGCGGCGATCAGCAGGAGGTTCGTGGCGAGGTCGGTGGCCGTGCGGCTCTCGCCCTCGAAGAACGGCGCCAGTACCAGGCCCGGGAGAGCGACGTAGACGACCGCCACGACCGCCATGACCGCGGCGGCGCAGGCCAGGGCCGTCGACTTCAGCCGCTGGGCGGCCCCGGTGTTGCCGAGGGCGAGTTCACGGCTGACGCCGAGGGATGCGGCGTGGGAGAGGCCGACGGCGATCTGGAAGACGATGTAGACGAGTTGGTTGACGGCGGTGTGCGCGGCCAGTGCGGCCGTGCCGAAACTGCCCACCAGCAGGGCGACGACGGAGAAGAAGCCCGCCTCGGAACCGTAGGTGGCGGCGATCGGCGTTCCGAGTGCCGTCAGCCGGCGCAGGGTGGCCGGGCGGGTCTTCCAGATGCTCAGTGACAGCACCGGCGCCAGCCGTTCATCGCGGCGGGCGGAGAGGTACAGGGCGAGGAAGGACAGGGTGTACACCGAGCTCGTCGCGAGCCCGATGCCCGGCAGGCCCAGCTTGGGAAGGCCCCAAGTTCCATGTATGAGGACCCAGTTGAGCCCCGCGTTGACGGCGATCGAGGCGATGGTGATGCGCAGTAGGGCCTGGGGGCGGCGCATGCCGACCGTGAACTGGCGTATCGCCTGGAACCACAGGCAGGGCACCAGGCCGGGCGCCATCGTGTACAGCACCGGCTTCGCCGCGGCGACCACGTCCGCGTCCTGGCCGAGGAACACCACGGCGTGCCCGATGAGCACCATCAGCAGCGCGCCCGCGAGACCCGCGAGTGTGGACAGCAGCAGGCTCGCCCGGACGAGGTCGCGGACCTCCTCGCGAGCGGCCTCCGCCTCGGCGCCCTCCGCCTGCGTGCCCCGCGTCTCGGCGCGGGCGTCCGCTGCGGCGACCTGGTTGCCGACGGCCGTGACGAGGCCGACGCCCATGGTGCGCAACTGGTTGAAGATCACCATGGCGAGGCCGCCGGCCGCCAGGGCCTCGGTGCCGATCAGGCCCATCATGATCGTGTCGGTGGTGGTGAGCGCGACCTGGGCGAGCTGGGTGAGCGCGAGCGGCACGGCGAGCGTGGCAAGGCCACGGCCGTCGGTGAGGAGGCGGGCGAGGGCGGGCTGCATCAGTCCTGTTCCTGCGAAGGGTCCGGTGAGGTGGGGGGTCGGCGGAGCTTGGTCAGCAACTCGTCGACTTCGCGCTCCACCTGGGGGGAGAGGAGAGCACGGGCTGCCATCCAGTCGTCGTCGAAGACGGTGTCCATGTACTTCTCTCCGCCGTCGTTGATCAACGCGACCATAGTCGTGCCGGGCGGCAGGGCGGACAGCCGGGCCAGGGCCTCGTACACGACTCCGCCCGCCGAGCCGCCGAGGAGCAGTCCGGTGCGCCGGGCGATGGCCCGGGCGGTGGCGAACGCCTCGACGTCGCCGACCTTCACGCCCTCGTCCAGCAGCGAGTAGTCGACCATCGCCCCGATCGTCGCGCCCTCGGGTGTGCCGGTTCCCGACTGGTGGTAGTCGTGCGCGGGCGGTCCGAACGCGATCGAGCCCTTCGGCTCCACGCCGACGATCCGCACCCCGGGCACCGTCTCCCGCAGCGGGCCCCCGGTCCCGAACAGTCCGCCGCCGGTGCCGACCGCGCCGATGAGGATGTCGATACGGCCGTCCAGCGCGGCGTGGAGTTCCCGGGCCACCGGGTGGTAGCCCACGCCGTTGGCCATGTTGTTGTGCTGCTCGGTGAAGTAGGCGTTGTCCAACTCGGCGGCCATCTTCTCCGCGAACTCCTCGCGGGCGGCGGTGGCCAGTTCCTCGTCCCCGTCGTCGGCGACGTACACGAGTTCCGCGCCGAGCGCCTTCATCGCGCGCAGCTTGTCGACCGCCGCATGGTGGTCGACGACGGCGGTGAAGGTGTAGCCGCGCTCGGCCGCCACGACGGCCAGACCGAGCCCGGTGTTGCCGGACGTCGACTCGATGATCCGGCCGCCGGGGCGCAGCAGACCGCGCTCCTCGGCGTCGACGACCATCTGCCGGGCCATCCGTATCTTGGCGGTTCCGGTCGGGTTGAACTGCTCCAGCTTCAGCAGCAGCCGGGCGTCGCTCTCGGTGCGGGCCAGCTCGAACAGCGGGGTGGCGCCGATGAGTTCGGAGACCTGCCGCACGATGGGCGGCCGGAACAGGGGGTCGTCCATGGGGGCTCCTGTGGTCTTCACGTGTCCTCAGTGTCCTCAGTGTCTTCAGTGGGGAGGGCGGTCGAGGCGCCAGCGGAAACGGGCTGCCGAGGGCTCGACGACAACCTTCGGCGGCAGCGGAAGCTCGTGGAACGGCGACTCGTTGGAGTCCATCTGGTAGCCCGCCGTGTTGAGGTACACGAGCAGGTCACCGACGGCCGGCCGCACCGGGAAGGGGATCTTGCGCCAGGTCAGCATGTCCGACTCCAGGCAGGTCGCCGCCCCCACGCACGCCGGGTACGGCCCCGCGTCGGCGACCGGACGGGAATCGGCCGGCACGAGTACCGGGTCCGGCAGGAACTCGCTGTCGAACCACTGTTCCGACAGGCTGAGGCTGCTGCCGTCCACGGTCAGGATCGTGTACCCGTCGCGCTCCTTCACGCCCTGCACGCGGAACACCGTGAACCCGGCCTGGTCCAGCAGCGCCCGGCCCGGTTCGACGAGGAGGGTGACCCCGGCCGCACGCAACAGCTCGGCCAGCGTGGTGACTTGGCCCGTCGGGGTGGCCGCCAGGATCGTACGCAGGGCGTCGGCGCCCGCGACGGGGGAGTGGTACGGGTAGAAGCTCCCGAAGGACTTGCCCGCGTGGAAGTGCTCGGAGCGTCGGCTCTCCTCGAAGCGCCGCCAGTCGTCCGCCGCCACGTAGTCCACGGCGAAGCCGCCGCCGATGCTGATCCGGTCGGCGCGCAGTCCGAGAGCCCGGGCGCGCGTGCACAGGCTGACCAACTCGGCGGCGAGGTCGGTGCGTTGGCGGATGTCGTAGCCGGAGAGATGGAAGCTGAACCCCTCCATGTCGACGGGCCCGTCGACGCATCGCCGCAGGGCTGTCTCCAGTTCGCCGTCGTCCAGACCGAAGCGGCTGTGCGGCTGCTCCGGAGGCAGCCGGCGCAGCAACACTCTTGCCGTGCGCCGGAGTTCATCGGCCAGGACGATCAGCCGGTCCAGTTCGTCCAGCGCGTCCACCGCGATCAGCGCGCCCTGGAGCACGGCGACCCGAAGCAGCCTGTCCGCCTTGGCCGGACCGGTCACCACCAGGTCCTCGCCGCGCACCCCGGCCGACAGGGCCTCGCGCAGTTCCCCGTGGCTCGCCACGTCCACGCCCAAGCCGGTCACCGCCGCTCGTTCGGTGTAGACGGCGGCCTTGTTGGCCTTCTTCGCGTAGTACACGCGGCCGTCCACACCCGTTTTGGCGAACACCTTCCGGAACGCCGCCGCGTTCGCGTCGAAGCGTTCGGGAAACAGCACGTGGTACGGCCCGCCGAGGCCGTGGCTCAGCTCGTCCAACAAGGGGTCGGCGAGCAGGGTCCGTACCTCGGGTGTCGTGTGCGAGGGGAGCGCCGCCGTCACCTCCACAGCGGCACCGCCGTGCCCAGCCCCTGGGCCAGGGCCAGTTGGGCGAACCGGTGGCCCAGCGCGATGTCGGTGACGACCAGCCCACTGTTGTACGCGAAGATCCGCTGCCCCGCGTCGGTACGGCCCTCGGCGCGGCCCGCCAGCACCTCCGGGAACTCGGCGTCCACATCGCGCAGTTGACCGTCCGCGTCGACCATGTCGACGCCCGTGACGCGCATCTGTGCCGCGCTGGTGGCGATCACCCGGTCGGCCCGGTGCAGCGTAGAGGGCCCGATGCCGTAGCCGATGAGCACGGACAGGGCGGCGGGCCTGAGCCACTCCGCGTCCACGGACGCCGGGGTGTTGGGGCCCGCCGTGGCGAGCACGATGTCCGCGTCGCCGGCCGCCGCGCGCAGATCGGTCACGACCTCCAACTCCCGGTCGGGGAAGTGCGCGTGCAACTGCTCGCGCACCGCCCGGATGCCGTCCGGGTGTGTGCCGAAGACCATCAGGCGTTCCAGGTCCGGCAGTGTGGTCAGCAGGAACGGCAGCGCGAGGCGTCCCTGGGTGCCGGTGCCGATGACCAGGGCGTTGCGGGCGCCTGGCGCGGCCAGTTCGCGGGCCAGCAGCGCGGAGACCGCCGGGGTGCGCAGTGCGCCGACCCGGCCGCAGTCGAGCATCGCGACCGGCAGTCCGGTCTCGTCGTCGTACAGGGTCAGCGTCGTGTAGTAGTGCTGCTTGTCGCGGTCCTCGTGCAGGCCGTACTTGTACGACGTCTTCACCGCGACCACACCCCGCTCGCCGTCGCGGCCGAGCATCGCGTACGCCACCGAGTGGCCGTCCTCCGGCTTGACCGTGAGTTTGCGCGGGTTGTCGGACCTGCCATCGGCCAATGTGCGGTACGCCTGCTCGACGACGGAGACGACGTCGGCCAGGGTGATGTCGATGCCGGCCACGTCGCTGGTGCTGAGGATCCGCAGGGTCGTGTCCTCGGACGCCATGGTGCTCCCCGTCTGCGCGAAGTCGGTGTCGGTGTCGTCGATGTCGGTCATGCGAACGCCTCGACGGCCGCCTGGCCGTAGCCGTGCTCGAACCGCTCGGCCTGCGGACGGGTACGACGACCCGGCACACGCACGGAGGAACGTTTCAGCCATCGATCCGAGCCGTCGTAGCGCGCCTTGAAGGGGACCCGTCCGTGCACGACGAGGTCGTTGTCGACGACCAGGACGTCGCCCGGCGTCAGGGCCACCGCCACGGAGACACGGGAGAGCTCGGCCGCCAGCCGGCCGTAGGCCGCGCGGTGTTCCTCGGACGCCTCGTCCAGAGGTGTGTAGGCGGGGTCGAAACGCAGGGTCGGCCCGTCCGGCGACTGCCACACCGTCGGCACGGGCGGCGGGGTGCCGTCGTAGCCCTGTGCCTCGGTGTAGGCGTCGTCGGGCAGGATCGGCAGTACCGGCAGAGCGAGCAACTCCTGGTCCTGTGAGTCCAGTTCGACCTGGCGGATGCTGGCCGCCGTGGTGGCGACGGCGTCCGGGTTGCGCAGGCAGCCGAGGACCAGCAGATGGGCGCGGCCGGGGTGGAAGGCGTCCTCGGTGTGCGGGCTGAGCAGCACGCTGCTGCTGGCGCCGGTCTGTTCGGCCTCGTGTCCCGGCGAGGGGACGATGTTGTGCACGAACCGGCCGTCCTGCTGGCCCTCCCAGGCCAGCGGCGTGCCCATCACCGTGGAGAGCAGGAGCAGGACCACGTCGTGCAGCGCGCCGGCGTTCCCGGCGGTAGACCAGTGGCCCGGGGTGAGGCCGATCGCCTCGTCGTCGACCGGGAGGCCGCGCAGTACGAACAGTCCGTCCGCGGTGTCGACCGGGCGGCAGGCATGCCGGATGTCGTCGCTCAACCTGGCGGCAGCACCGGGGACTTGGGCGAGCAGCCCGGGGTGGGTGGAGACGCCGCCGAAGGCGTCGAGCAGGGCATGGGCCGTGGTGAGCAGTTCGGTCACGGCGTGGGGGTGAAGCTGACGTACAGGCGTGGCTGCCGTCGGCATGGTGAACCGTCCGTTCCGGTGCGGGTGAGGGGCGGGCGGTGAGCCTCTGTCGATGAAGAGGCCGTGTTGACCGAACGGAAACATAGCCAAACCACAACAAGCAGGCAAGGCTTACCTAAGTTGATCAGGATCACAGTGGGCTCCCCCTTGTGTGATCGCTGCAAATCAGGATAGGCAAACCTAAGCATTCGAGCCACGCGTGAAATCGAGGACAAAGTGGACCTGAGTAGACGTCAACTCCTGTGGGCCGGTGGCGCCGTCGGCGCGACCGCTCTGCTGGCCGCCTGCGGCGGCGGCGATGACGCCGAACCGACCGGGTCCGCCACCGGCTCCGCCAAGCCCCGCAAGGGCGGCACCCTCCGCGTGGGCGCCCTGGGCCGGGCCGCTGCCATCACCCGCGACCCGCACGGCTCCCAGGCCAACGAGAGCGACTACCTGATCATCAGCCTCGTATACGACACACTCACCGTGCCGGGTACGAAGCCGAACACCGAGCCCCGGCTGGCCGCGAGCTGGACGCCGTCCGCGGACCTCAAGACCTGGAAGTTCAAGATCGCCCAAGGGGCGAAGTTCCACGACGGGTCCCCGGTGACCGCCAAGGACGTCGTCTACTCCCTCAAGCGACTGCGCGCCACCCCCGCCGGCGCCTCCCGGCTGCCCGGCATCCAGGCGAAGAACATCACGGCCGAGGGCACCGACACCGTCGTCCTGGTCTCCGACTACGCCAACGCCGAACTGCCGCTGCTCACCCGCCTGACCACCTTCGTCATCCCCGACGGCACCACCGACAAGGACATCGCGAAGGCGCCCGGCACCGGCCCCTTCAAACTCGACTGGTTCCGAACCGGCAACGCCCGCCTGGTCCGCAACGACGACTGGTACGGCGGCGACGTGTACCTCGACGCCATCGAGGTGAAGATCTTCGAGAGTCCGCAGGCCATGTCCAATGCCCTGCTGGCCGGGCAGATCGACCTCGCCTCCAACGTCGGCGCCGTCGCCGCCCGGACCGCCGAGTCCCGCAAGGACATCCAGGCCGTGCGCCGCCCCAACGACATGGCGATGCCGATCGTCATGCGGACCGCCGACGGTCCCTTCGCCGACCCCAAGGTGCGCGAGGCACTGCGCCTCGCAGTCGACCGCGAGGCCATGGTCAAGCAGGTCCTGTCCGGCTACGGCACCGTCGCCAACGACATTCTCGGCACCGGCGACCCCGCCTACGACAAGAGCATCCCGCAGCGCGCCCGCGACCTCGCCAAGGCCAGGGAACTGCTCAAGGAGGCCAAGTTCGACACCTCCAGGACCTACGAACTGCTCACCACCGAGGACATATCCGGCCTCGCCGAGTCGGCCACCCTCTTCGCCACCCAGGTCCGCGAGGCCGGCGTCAAGGTGAAGGTCGTCAAGCAGGAGTCGGCCGTCTTCTGGGACAAGACCTGGCTCAAGGGCGACCTCTACACCACCTACTGGGGCACCAACGACTCCGTGGTCTTCTTCGCCAGCAAGACCATGGTCTCCGACAGCGGCCAGAACGAGGCAGGCTGGAAGTCCACCGAGTTCGACACGGCCTACGAAAAGGCCATCGGCACCTCCGACGCCGCCCGGCGCAGCCAACTCCTGCGCCAGCTCCAGCAGATCGAGTACGACAGCTCCGGCTACCTCCTGTGGGGCATGGCCGACGGCATCGACCTCGCCGGGGCCAAGGTGCACGGCCTGCCGAAACTGCCCGGATACGGAAGGGTGCAGCTCGAAGGCGCATGGCTGGCCAGTTGACCTCCGACCCCGTCGCACCGGCCGCTTCTCCGCCCGTCCCGGAGAAGCGGCCGGCCCGCGCCCTCACCCTGTTCCTGGCGCGGGCCGGCGGCGCGCTGCTGAAGCGGACCGCTCTGCTGGCGCTCCTGCTCGCGCTGGTCTTCGTCGCCGTCGAACTGCTCCCGGGCGACGCCGCCAACGCGACCTCCGAACGCGGTGAGAGCGCGGCCGACCTCGCGGCACGCCGTGAGCTGCTGGGCCTCAACCGCACTGTCCTGGAACGCTTCTGGGACTGGATGACCGGCCTGCCCACCGGCGACCTCGGCATCTCCGCGCGCGGCGAGAAGGTCACCGACCTGGTCTCCACGGCCTTCCCCAACACCCTGCTCCTCGGCGGCGTCGCCCTGCTGCTCACCGCGGTCCTGTCCCTCACCCTGGGCTGCTGGGCCGCCCTGAAGCCCGGCCGGCGCCTGGACCGGGCCGTGTCGGGCTCGGCGACCGCGGTCCTCGCCCTGCCGGAGTTCGTCGTGGCCGTCGCCCTGGTCCTCGTGCTCTCGCTGTGGACCGGCTGGCTGCCCGCGGTCACCCTCACCGGCGCCGACGGAACCCCCGCCTCCTGGGACATGCTCGTGCTGCCCGCCCTCGCCCTGACGATCCCCCAGGTCGGCTGGAACACCATGATCGTGCGCGCCGCGCTCGCCGACGAGGCCCGCGCCCCGCACGTGGAGACCGCCGTGCTCGACGGACTGCCACCCCACCGCGTCCTCACCCACCACGTACTGCCCGGCGCCCTGCCCGCCATCGCCGCGGGCCTCGCCACCTCCACCGGCATGCTGCTCGGCGGCGCGGTCGTCGTCGAAACCATCTTCAACTACCCCGGCATCGGATCGGTGCTCGCCTCAGCGGTCACCGACCGGGACAGCCCCGTCATCGCCGGCGTCACGGCACTGTCCGGCGCCGTCATCACCGGCGTACTGCTCCTGGCCGACCTGGTGCGCACCGCGGTGACAGGAGGACGACGATGACGATGTCCGGCCGTGACACCGAGCCGACGGTGAAGCCGTCCCGCAGCGAGGGGAGGCCGACGACGAAGACATCCCGGACGAGGATCGCCCTGCGCGTCCTGCCGGCGATCCTCTTGACCGGCCTCGCCCTGATCGGCCCCTGGATCGCCCCGCACGCCGTGGACATCCCGGTGACCGTGCCCTACGCGGAACCCGGCGCGGACGGCACCCTGCTCGGCGGCGACCAACTGGGCCGCGACGTGCTGAGCCGGCTGCTGGCCGGCGGACGCGACCTCGTCCTGTCCTCCCTGCTCGTCGCGGCCCTGGTCACGGGCACAGCCGCGCTCCTCGGAGCGATCGGCGCCGTACGCCCGCTCGTCGGACGGCTCGTGGAACGGACCGCCGACCTGATGATGCTGCTCCCGGCCGTCCTCGGCATCCTCCTCGTCACCCTGTCCTGGCCCGACGGCGGCCGGCTCGCCGTCATCGCCGCGGCCGTCGTCCTCGGTGTGCCCTACGCGGTCCGGCTCGCGGCGAGTGCGGCGGCCCCCATCGCCGAGACCGGGTACGTCGAGGCGGCGGCAGCGGGCGGCGAACGCCTCTGGTACCTCGTCGTCCGAGAGATCCTGCCCAACCTGCGCGCCACCCTGCTCGCCCTGTTCGGGCTGCGCTTCGTCGCCGCCGTGTACCTCGTCGCCACGGCCGGCTTCCTCCAGGTCGGCCCTCAACCCCCGGCCGCCGACTGGGCGTTGATGATCCGCGAGAACTCCCCCGGCATCCTCCTCAACCCGTGGTCCGTGGTCGCCCCCAGCATCGCCGTCGCCCTCCTCGCCCTCAGCGTCAACCTCGCGACCGCCGCCCTCGCCCCCCAGACCGGCCGGAAGGCGGTGACCGTCCTGTGAGCCACACGCCCGACCGGTACGCGAAGCCCGAGAACCCGCCGAGCGACACACCCGCCGTCCGGGTCACCGACCTGACGGTGACCGCGCCGGACGGCCGCCTCCTGCTGAGCGACGCGTCCCTGACCGCACGCCCCGGCCGACTGGTCGCCCTGACCGGCCCCTCGGGCGTCGGCAAGACGACCCTGCTGCGCGCGCTGACCGGCCTCCTGCCCCCCGGAACGACACGCACCGCCGGCCACGTCGACGTCCTCGGCCACGACGTCTTCGCCCTCTCCGACCCGGAACTGCGGGCCCTGCGCGGCACCCGGCTCGCCTACGTCGGCCAGGACCCCGGCTCCGGCCTCAACCCCCGCATGCGCGTCCGCAGCCTCGTCCGCGAACTCGCCGCAGACCGCAGCGCGGAGGCAGTCGCTGCACTCCTCGCCGAGGTCCGACTCCCCGACGACGAGGGCCGCCTGGCCGCCCGCCGCCCCGGCGCCCTCTCCGGCGGACAGCAGCGCCGCGTCGCCCTCGCCCGAGCCCTGGCCCGCCGCCCCGACATCCTCCTCCTGGACGAGCCGACCGCCGGCCTCCATCCCGAACTGCGCGACGAGATCGGCCAGTTGCTGCAGCACCTCGCCCGAGAACACCACCTCGCCGTCGTGTTCGCCTGCCACGACCCCGCTGTGGTCGAGCGGTTCGCCGACGACGTCGTGCAACTCGGCGTCCGTCTGCCCCCGCCGATGCGTACGCCCGCCGTACGGGCCTCAGTCGCCCTGACGGCTGAGGGGAGCAGTGCACCCGCCCTCGAAGTACGGGACCTGCACGTGAGTTTCCGTGGAACACCCGCCCTCACCGGCGTCGGCCTCACCGTCACCGCCGGCTCCGCGGCCGGCATCGTCGGCGTCTCCGGCTCCGGCAAGACCACGCTCGTCCGCACCGTCGTAGGACTCCAGCGCAGCACCTCCGGCACGATCCACCTGTCCGGCACGCCTCTGAGCACCGGCCTGCGCGGACGCACCCGTGCACAGCGCCGCCGACTGCAGCTCGTCACCCAGAACCCGCTCGGCGCGCTGAACCCGAGCCACACCGTCGGCGCCGCCGTGGGCCGCCCACTGCGGCTGCACCGCCGCTGCGCATCCAGGGACGTCGGCGAACGAGTAGCCGACCTCCTGGAACAGGTCGGTCTGCCGCCCGCCTTCACCGCCCGCTACCCACACGAGTTGTCCGGCGGGCAGCGCCAGCGCGTCGCCATCGCGCGAGCACTCGCCGCCGAACCGGAGGTACTGATCTGCGACGAAATCACCTCCGCACTCGACCCCGACACAGGCCACGCGATCATGGACCTCCTCACCGACCTGCGCGAGCGGCGCGGCACGACCCTCGTCCTCATCAGCCACGACCTGCCCCTCATCGCCGACCGCACGGACACCGTCACCGTCCTGGAGGCGGGCCGCGTCGTCGAGGCCGGCCACACGGCCGACCTCTTCACCGACCCGCAGCACGCGGTGACACAGGCACTGCTGGGCATGTCCGCGCCTGCCGCGAGGCACTGACTGTGAGTCGCGTGCACTGCCAGCGGCGACCGCAGATGATGAAGCCCTGGCTGGCAGACTTCTGCGGACTCGCTGAGTAAGGTCGAACTCGCAGGGCCGCCACTGGCAGAGACGGCGCTAGTCGGTAGGACGCCCTCTGCGGGCCGATCAGGTACTCGTACTGAATGGCGACCTGGTCGAAGATGGTCACCAGCATTCGCATCTCTGGACAGGGCGGGGCGGGGTGTGAGAAACCCAGCCTGGCGCGAAGCATCGCGACGGTCGACGCGAGGGTCAGGGTGGGCCAAGTCAGTGGCTGGAAGGTGAGGTTGAACCGGGCTGGGTCGTAGCCGAGGTTGCCCAGCAGCAGGACGACGGACAGTACTTCCAGTACTTCGCTGCCGACCACGGCCCATTCGAGCAGGCGCAAGGAGGCGGGCCGCTCGGTGTGAAACCGTCGTCGCCCCACTCTGGCAGCCCGTCGGCCGCCAGCCGCTCGCGCGGTGCGACCCCGTCGGTCATTGAAGGCATCGGCGACCTGACACGAGGACTACGCAATAGAGCAGGCGCTTAGAAGGCGCCTGGCGAGGACATGGCTACTGTGTCTGTGACCTGCGCTTACGTGTTGCCCTGGTTGGCCGTCAGTGAATCTTCCGGCGTTTTCGGGAAGGAGCCCGTCGGCTCCGACCGCTCCTGGGCGCTTGGCTGTCCTGTGAGCGGCTCGTCTCGGTGACCGGTCCGGCGACCAGACGAACAGCGGTCACTCCGGGCCCGGGCGGTTGATCCCGGGGTGGAACACTTCGGCGAGGGTGGACGCTGAGCCGATTACACAGATCGGCGGCGCGGGTCAGGGCGGCCCGACCGGTGGCGGCGGCGGTCGCGCAGACGGCCTTTGCCGGTGCCTTGCTGTCCAGAGCGAGAGTGCCGCCGGGGGCGGCGCTGATCGCTGTGCTGTCGGAGTCGCAGGAGGCGCCTCCCGGCGCGGACCCGCCCGGAGGGGTGCATGGGCCGCCGGAACTGAACAGTGTCATTGTTCGGCTCGTATGGGTTCAGGCAGGTTCGGCCGAGTGTCGCGGGACGGAGGCGCGCATGCGGGGGTGGGGGCGGTCACCGTCCTGCCGCGTGGCAGTATCCGGTCCCATGACCGGGTCCGGGGCGGTGCGGAGTCTGCGCGCGGCGGTGTTCGCCGTGCTGTGTGTGCTGCTCGCCGCCGGTGGACATCTCCTGGCCGCGGGCGTGGCGCCGCCGGTGTGGGCCCAGGCCGCCGGGGCCGTTCCGGTCTTTCTGGTGGGGTGTCTGCTGGGTGGCAGGGAGCGTTCCCTGGGCGGCATCGTCGCCGGGACGCTCGCCTCACAGGGTGGACTTCACTTCCTCTTCCACGCCATCCGGCCGACGCATGCCGCGATGGTCATGCACGGCATGCGGATGGCTCCCACGCACGCGCTGACGCCGCACGCCACGGTTGTCCACGTGGGTGCCGCGGTCGTGCTGGCTTGGTGGTTGCGCCGCGGTGAGGCTGCCGTGTGGTCGCTGCTGCGGTGCGCGGCCACCCTGGTGCCGGGGCTCGTCGGCTGGTGGCGGGGCGGGGCCGTCCTGCCCGCCGTCCCAGAGGTCGGCCTGCCGACGGCACGTGCGGTTCCTCCACGGGTGCCGCTGCTGCGCTTCGTGGTGTGCCGTCGCGGACCGCCCGACGTGATCCCGTACGAGACGTGACCCCTTCAAAACTTCTTCCTGTACGGAGATCCACTCACTCATGTCCACGACACGCACCACCACCCTGCGCCGGGCCGGCGCCGTCACCGCTCTGACCGCCGCCGGGCTGCTGGCCGCGGCCGGCGTCGCCTCCGCGCACGTCACCGTCCACCCCGACAGCTACGCGAAGGGCGCCACCGACGGCGTCCTGACCTTCCGGGTTCCCAACGAGGAGGACACCGCGAGCACCACCAAGGTGCAGGTCTTCCTGCCCACCGACCACCCCGTCCTCGGTGTCCTTGTCTCTCCGCAGGACGGCTGGACCGCCAAGGTCACCAGCACGAAGCTGAAGACGCCGATCAAGACCGACGACGGCACCATCACCGACGCCGTCTCCGAGATCACCTGGACCGGCGGCAAGATCGGGGCAGGTCACTACGAGGACTTCAACGTCGCCTTCGGCCAGCTGCCCGACGACACCGACCAGCTCACCCTCAAGACCCTGCAGACCTACTCCGACGGCAAGACCGTCCGCTGGATCGAGGAGGCGTCGGGCGGTGAGGAGCCCGAGAACCCGGCGCCGGTCCTGAAACTGACCGCGAAGGCAGCCGACGACAGCGCCCCGGCTGCCTCGCCATCGCCGGTGAAGAGTTCTGAGAGCGTCGGGAGCACCAGGGCGAGCGCGTCGAGCAGCGACTCGACGGCCCGGGGCCTGGGTGTCGCCGGGCTCGTCGTGGGCGTGCTGGGGCTGGCCGCAGCGGCGTTTGCCGTCGTGCGTGGGCGCTCGGTGCAGGGCCGGGGCGAGTGAGGCGTTCGTCTCTGGTGTGACGTACGTCATGACTGGGTGTCGGAACTCGGCGCTGTGCCCGGCCGACTTCTGGAACGGTACGGCTTCAACTGCCGTGTTCCGTAGGACGGTTCGATGCGACCAGGAAGGTCGAGCATGGCCGAGTTCCCACAGTCTTCCCGTCTCGCAGGCGTGCTGCCCCGCAGGCTGCTGCCACCTCCCGCGCTCTGCGGCTTCCTGCTGCTGCTCGTGCTGGTGTTCTCGGTGTCGTACGCCGCCGGATCGGCTGCCGGACCGGTGGCGCCCGGTATGCACGGCACCGGGAGCACCGGGAGCACCGGGAGCACCGGGAGCACCGGGAGCACCGGGAGCACCGGGAGCACCGGGAGCACCGGGACGGGGAGCGGCGGAGGCGGCGACAGCGGGAGCGGCGGTGGCATGGAGGACATGACCGGGGCGGACGACGGGAGCACGCAGGACATGCCGGGGATGCACGGGAGTGGTGAGTGATGGCGGGCGAACCGGTGGCGAGCCTGGTCGTCACGGACATCACGGTCGGCGGGATGACCTGCGCCGCCTGCGTCCGGAGGGTGGAGAAGAAGCTTGCGAAGTTGGAGGGAGTCACGGCGACCGTCAACCTGGCGACCGGGCTCGCGCGGGTCAGCCATCCGACGAGTGTCGCGCCGGAGGACCTGGTCACGGCGGTCGAACAGGCCGGATATCAGGCCGCCCTGCCCGCGCCGCCCGCCCGCGACGACGAGCCGACGGCGGCGGGCGGCACGGACGGCGCCGAGGCCGCCGCCCGGCAGGAGCGGGAACGGCTCCTCGTCACCGCGCTGCTCTCGGTGCCGGTCCTGGTGCTGTCGATGGTGCCGGACCTGCAGTTCCGCAACTGGCAGTGGCTGTGCTTCGCCCTGGCCGCCCCGGTGGCGGTGTGGAGCGCCTGGCCGTTCCACGAACGTGCGGTACGGGGGCTGCGCCACTCCACCGCCACCATGGACACGCTCGTCTCGCTGGGCGTGGTTGCGTCCTTCTTCTGGTCGGCATACGCGCTGTTCCTCGGGGGAGCGGGCGATCCCGGGATGCGGATGCCGTTCAGTCTGCTCCCGTCCGCGTCAGACGGGACGGCGCATGTCTATCTCGAAGCTGCGGTGAGCGTGCCGCTGTTCGTGCTGACCGGGCGATTCCTGGAGGCGCGCGCACGGCGCGGCACCGGAGCGGCGCTGCGGTCGCTGGCGGAGCTGGCGGCCAAGGAGGTGTCAGTCAGGGATGAGAAGGGTGAGCGTGCCATCCCCATCGAGCAGTTGCGGGTGGGGCAGGTGTTTGTGGTGCGGCCCGGTGAGCGGGTCGCCACCGACGGGCGGGTGACGGAGGGCATTTCCGCCGTGGACCTGTCCCTGGTCACCGGGGAGAGCGATCCGGTGGAGGTGGGGCCCGGTTCGGCGCTGGTCGGCGGGGCGATCAACGCCGGCGGGCTGCTCCTCGTCCAGGCCACCGCGGTGGGTGCCGACACCCAGTTGGCGCGGATCACCCGGTTGGTGACGGATGCGCAGGCGGGCAAAGCGCGGGCGCAGCGGCTGGCCGACGCGGTGGCCGGAGTGTTCGTGCCTGTCGTCCTGAGTATCGCGGTGACGGTTCTCGGGTTCTGGCTCGGTGCCGGGGCCGATCCGCAGGCGGCGCTCACCGCCTGCGTGGCCGTACTCGTCGTGGCCTGCCCGTGCGCGCTGGGACTGGCCACGCCGACGGCGCTGATGGCCGCGACCGGGCGCGGGGCCCAGCTGGGCGTGCTGGTGAGCGGTCCGCAGACGCTGGAGGCACTCCAGCACGTGGACACGGTCGTGCTGGACAAGACCGGCACCCTGACCTCCGGCCACATGAGCGTGGCCCAGGTGACCGCGCTGCCCGGCGCGCTCGGGCAGGAGGCCGTGCTGCGGCTGGCCGGGGCGGTGGAGCAGGGGTCCGAGCATCCGATCGGCCGGGCGATCACCGCGTACGTGCGTCGCACAACTGGAGAGGAACCGCTGCCCGACGTCCGGGACTTCGTGGCCACCCCGGGGCACGGCGTCAAGGGCCGGGTGGACGGCCGGACGGTGGAGGTGGCCGTGCCGGGCGGCAAGCTGCCGCACATGCTGGCCGAGGCCCTGGCCGCCGCCGAGGCCGCCGCGCACACGCCCGTCCTGGTCCGCGTGGACGGCAGCGCCAAGGCGCTGATCGCTGTCGGCGACCTCGTACGGCCTGGCAGCTACCGGGCCGTGGAGCAGCTGAGGCGGCTCGGTGTCCGCCCGGTGCTCGCCACCGGCGACCGCGGGGCGCCCGCGCAGGCGGTGGCGGACGCCCTCGGCATCGACGAGGTGCACGCCCGCTGTTCCCCCGAGGACAAAGCCGCTCTGGTACGGCGGTTGCAGGAGGAGGGCTGCCGGGTCGCGGTGGTCGGTGACGGCGTGAACGACGCCGCCGCTCTCGCGGGCGCGGACCTGGGCATCGCCATGGGTACCGGCGCGGACGTGGCCATCGGGGCCGCCGACCTGACCCTGGTGCGCGGCGACATCGAGGCGCTCGCCGACGCGGTCCGGCTGGCCCGGCGCACCCTCGGCACGATCCGCGCCAACCTGGTGTGGGCCTTCGGCTACAACGTCGTCACCGTGCCGCTCGCCATGGTCGGGCTGCTCAACCCCATGGTCGCCGCCGCCGCGATGTCCGCCAGTTCCGTACTGGTGGTGTGCAACAGCCTGCGGCTGCGCGCCTGGCAGCCCTCGCCCGTACGAGGACACGGGCATGGCGGACAAGGTCGCGGAATGCGGTCCGGGAAGGTGAGTGTCCGATGAGGCGGACCCTGGCCCGGATATCGTCCCGGTTCGGCGACCGGCGGCGGCTGAGGGACACCGCGCTGGCCGCTCTCGCGCCCGTCGCCGCGTGCAGTGTGGCCTTGGCGGGCCTGACCGCGTGGACAGGCACGGGCAAGGCCGGCACCCCGGCGCGCGTACGTGTCACCGACGGACGCGTCCTGCTGCCGTCCGCCGGCGTGCCGGAGACCGCGGCCTTCTTCCGGATCGCCAACGAGGGCGGCTCGGCCGACCAGCTGATACGGGTCACGTCGCCCGACGCCCCCGGTGGCGTCACGCTCTCCCGGCACCGTATGAACGAGGGGAACGGGGCCTACGGGACCACGGTCGACTCCGTCACGATTCCGGCGGGCGGCAGCCTCGCCATGTCACCGACCGGGGTGGACCTCACGGTCTCCACCGGCTCGGGGAAGTGGAGTTCGGGCGACCTCGTCTCCTTCACCCTGGAGTTCCGGCGCAGCGGCCGGGTCAAGGTGCTCGCCGTCGTGGCGCGTCCCGGGACTGTCTCGTTCCAGTAGTCGTTCCGGCCGCTTATCGAGTTCCCGGACCTGCCCTGTGACGTGAGTCACTGTCTCTTCGGTGAGTCGGTGACCCGGTGTGTTTCCGTACCCCCTGACGACGATCGGACGCCGGGTGCGAGGATGAGCGCGCTATGACTGTCGGAGGGTGGTGCCGCACGCTGCGGGCCGGTGTGTTCGCCGCCGCCTGCGTGCTGTTGGCCGCCCTCGGCCACGTCACCATGTCCGGTACTCCCGTGCCCTGGTGGGCCATGGGCGCCGGTGCCGTGGCAACCGGCGCGGCGGGCTGGTTCCTGGCCGGCCGTGAGCGTGGGCCCGCGCTGATCGTCACGGTCGTGGTCGCCGCCCAGACGGTGCTCCACGAGACATTCTCCCTGGGCCAGACCCTGATACCCGGGACGACGCCCGGTCCCGGCGCCACACCGGCCGGCATGGGCACCGTGGGCGGCATGCACATGGGTTCCTCGGATGCCATGTCCATGGACGCCATGACGCACATGGCACACGGCTCGGGCGGCACGGAACACACCCACGGCATGGCCGGTACGGGTGGCAGCGCCTCGTTCGGCATGCTCGCAGCCCACCTCCTTGCCGCGGTCCTGTGCGGGCTGTGGCTCGCCTACGGCGAACGCGCCGTCTTCCGCGTCCTGCGGGCCGCGGCGGCCCGGCTGGTCGCGCCGCTGCGCATGCTGCTGGCGCTGCCTGTCGCTGCCCGACGCCCGCCCATGCGCAGGCGCCGCACCGACGCGCACCGCTCGTCACTGGCCCGCTTCCTTCTCTGTTACTCCGTCACCTCGCGGGGACCGCCCACGGGTACCGCTGTCATCTGAGACAGCCGGATCCCCCAGGGGCTCACCCGCTCCTCGCCACCATGCCGCGTTCCCGTGCGGGCCTTCTCAGGGCCGCACGTCTCCCGGCGCGGGCCGACGAGCGCGCGACGAGCCCCGGGCATCGCCGTACCCATCGCGTACGGCCGCACCCCATGTGCCGGAGAGCCGCGCCCCGTTACGGAACGTCGGCTCCGGACGACCCGCGAAGGACACCACGTGATCACTTCTGTCCTGCCCGCTCCCCGCCGGGCGGATCGCGCCGCGGCGGACGCCTCCGCCACCGCCTGGGCCCTGGCCGCCCGGAACGGCGACCCCCACGCGGCCGAGCACTTCGTCCGCGCGCTCCACGGCGACGTACTGCGTTACGTCGCCCATCTCAGCGGCGACCCCCAGGCCGCCCACGACCTGACCCAGGACACGTTCATACGCGCCCTCGACAGCCTGCCGGGATTCGAGGGACGTGCCTCGGCCCGCACCTGGCTGCTGTCCATCGCCCGCCGCGCGGTGGCCGACAGCTTCCGCCGTGCCGCGGTCCGCCCCCGGCCGGCCGACACACATGACTGGCAGTTGGCCGTGGAACGCACCCAGCCCTGCGACCTGCCCGGCTTCGACGAGGGCATCGCGCTCCTGGACCTGCTGGAGACGCTGCCCGACGAACGCCGTGAGGCGTTCGTGCTGACCCAGGTGGTGGGACTGCCCTACGACGAGGCGGCCCGTTTCATCGGCTGCCCCATCGGCACGGTCCGTTCCAGGGTGGCCCGAGCGCGGGCCACCCTGGAACGCCTGCTGCTGGAAGCAGAGACGCCCGCTGTCCAGGCGGCGTGATGTGAAGGCCGGCGGAACATGTGCGGCGCTGCTTCGAGCGGTGGCCGGGGGCGATCACGGTGGGCGGCCGGGCTAACCGGACGGACATCGCCGCGCCGCCGACGCGGGGCGCCACTGTGCCCGTCCTGTCCGCCGAACCGAGCGGAACAACCAACTCCCCTTCGCACCATGAAAGTTGACGGAAAGTCGCGGGAACTCATCCCGCCCCGCATCCGACTACTAGTGCGATGGCGCGGCCCACACGCCAGCCGCGGCACCAGTCAGGAGGCCCGTATGACGCCAGAGATAGAGGACGGCTTCGCGGCGATCAGAAGCGAGCACGGCGCGGACTCGATCAGCCGTGTGGAACGGATGCTGGAGCCCGGCGGTGGTGGGCCGCGTCACCCGCTCCAGAAGGGTGCCAAGTGGATCCTGCCGGGACTGTCGCCGACGCCGTGGCACGATCCCTACGCGTATCCCGAACTGGCGCCGGTCGTCGAGGCGCTGGAATCAGCCCATCCGGCCGTCAAGGATGAACTGGAATCGGCCTGGGCGGCCCGGCGGGAGGCGTTCTCCGACTACGAGCACTACCTGACCCGGCAGGAAGACTGGCAGGCCCTCTACCTCTACCGGGGTGGAACCCTGGTGGAGGAATCGGCCGCCACTGCATCGACCGCGTACAAGGTGCTCAAAGAGTTCGCCGTGGACACCGAGAAAATCTGCCCACTACTGGAATCCCATTTCTCCACACTGCTGCCCGGAGCTTCGATCGCCCCGCATTGCGATCTGTGGAACTTCAGCATCAACCTGCATCTCGCCGTCGACATTCCGGACGGGTGCAGCATCACTGTGGCAGACCAGACCCGCTCCTGGCAGGAAGGGCGCTGCCTGCTGTTCGACTATTCCTTCGAGCATGAGGCTCGCAATGACGGAAACCGGCCGCGGACCTGTCTGCTCGTCGACCTCTGGCATCCGGAAACAACCCTTCCGGAACGCCAGGCACTGGTTTCCCTCATCACGCAAATAAGGCATCTGATGGGGGAGTAGCGGACGCCTGAAACAGCTCAGGAAAATAGCCGGCGGTTTCGCGCTGCCGGTTCAAAGTGCTGGCCAAAATGTGAATTTATGGGCTCGGTAAGATTTTCGATTCCGGTCTTCCTCGGGGGTTCTTGTGAATGTTATCGTGACCGAAATTGATCGGCGCATTCGATATTCGCTGGCGTTTTCCGTTCAAATATGGGGAGGGATCGACTGATGCACGCCCGGCTGTCCCTGCTCGTCCTGGCCCTGGCGCAGCTCGTCATCGCGCTGGACTACAACATCGTCTACGTGGCCCTGCCCGAGATAGGCGCCGGCCTCGGTTTCTCCTCCCACGACCTGCAGTGGGTGGTGAGCGCCTACGTCGTGACGACAGGGGGCTTCCTGCTGCTGGGCGGACGGGCGGCGGACCTGCTCGGCCGTCGCCGGACGTTCGTCACGGCGGCGCTGATCTACGCGGGATCCTCACTGGTCGGGGGGGTCGCGGAGTCACCTGGAGCGTTGGTCGCCGTCCGGGCTGTTCAGGGCATCGGCGGATCGCTGCTGTTCCCGGCCACCCTCTCCCTGATCAACACGATCTACGAGGAGGGGCCCGCCCGGAACCGTGCTCTGGCGGTGTGGGGCGCGGCGGGGGCTGGCGGTCTGTGTTTCGGATCCCTGCTGGGCGGCGTGCTGGTGGAGGGGTTCGGCTGGGAGTCGGTGTTCTTCGTCAACGTCCCCGTCGCGGTGGGCATCGCCTGGGCGGGACGGGCACTGTTCCCCGCGGACGGCCCGCGGACCGCGACCCGGCGGTTCGACGTGACGGGTGCCCTGGCCGCGACCGGTGGCATCACCCTCCTGGTGTTCGTGCTGGTGCATGCCCCCGCTGCGGGCTGGACCAGTACGCCCACCCTGGTGAGCGCCGGTCTCGCGGTCACCCTGCTGGCCTGCTTCGCCGTCGTCGAGACGCGCTCGCGCGACCCGCTGGTACCGGCGAGGCTGTTCGCCCACCGCGGCCTGGTCGCCGCGATGGCCGTCACCGCGCTCTACAGCGCCACCTTCAGCGCGCTGCCGTACTTCCTGACCCTCTACTTCCAGACCGTGCGCGGCTACAGCGCGTTCGCGACCGGTCTCGCCTTCCTCGTCCCGGCGGTGGTGACCGCGATCGGGACCCAGGTCGGTGAACGGGCGGTGGCGCTGTTCGGTGTGCGCCGCATGCTGGTCGGCGGCATGGCGCTGGGCGCGGCCGGAGCCGTGGCGCTCGGGCTCGCCCTTTCCGAGGGGGGCTCGTACCCGTTGCTGCTGCCCGGGATCGTGCTGTTGGGCCTCGGACAGGGGGCCGCGTGGACCGGTATGTGGATCGTCGCCGCGTCCGGGGTGGCGCCGGAGGACCAGGGGGTGGCGTCCGGGCTGGCCTCCACCAGCCTCCAGGTGGGCGGAGCGGTGGGCCTCGCCCTGCTGGTGGCGCTCGCGGGCGGGGTGGGACAGGGACCGCCGGGTGACGCGCTGCTGAGCGGGATCCGGGTCGCGGTGTTCGCGATAGCGGCCGGTATCGGCTGCGGCGTGCTGCTGACCTCCGCCCTGCGCAGAACGGCCGTGGCCGCATAGGCCGAGGGCGACCCTTCGACAGCTCCGGGCCGTACGGCCCGACGTCCGCGTACCGCACACTTGAGGAGAGCCGCCGTGCCCGTACACACATCCAGATCGCCCGTCCCGGCCGCCGTTCTGTGCGGAGTGGCCGGATGGGTGCCGCCCCGCGTGGTCACCAACGACGAACTCGCCGAGCGGCTGGACACCGACGACGCCTGGATCCGCACCCGTACGGGCATCCGCCGCCGCCATGTCGCCGAGCCCGGCCAGGCCACCTCCGACCTGGCTGTCGAGGCAGGGCGTCTGGCCCTGCGCAACGCCGGACTCGAACTGGCCGGCACGGATTCCGCGGGGACGGATCCGGTCGACGCGGTGATCGTCACCACGACCACCCCCGACCGCCCCTGCCCGGCCACCGCGCCCGCGGTCGCCGCGCGGCTCGGCCTGAACCGGGTGGCGGCCTTCGATGTCGGCGCGGTGTGCACCGGATTCGTGTACGGACTCGCCACGGCGGCCGGGCTGATCGCCTCCGGTGTCGCGGCGAGGGTCCTGCTGATCGGCGCCGACACCTACTCCACGATCGTGGACCCCCTCGACCGGGCCAACGCGATCATCTTCGGCGACGGCGCCGGAGCCGTCGTCCTTCGAGCCGGGCATTCCGACGAACCCGGCGCCGTCGGCCACTTCGACCTCGGCAGTGACGGCACACACGAGGACCTGATCACGGTCGCCGCCGGGGGCTCCCGGCAGCGCTCCACCGACGGTGAACCCAGCCACGGCGAACGGCACTTCGCGATGCGCGGCAACGAGGTCTACCGGCACGCGGTGACCCGTATGGCCGAGTCCGCCCGCGCCACCCTGTCCGGTGCCGGCTGGAAGACCGACGACGTCGACCACTTCGTGCCCCACCAGGCCAACCTGCGCATCCTGCACTCCGTCGCCGACGACCTCGGCCTGCCCCGGGAGCGCTGCTTCGCCAACGTCGACGCCGTGGGCAACACCGGCGCCGCCTCCATCCCGCTCGCCCTGGCCGACGCCGCCGCCCGGCGCGTGGTCCGCCCCGGCGACCGGCTCCTGCTCACCGCCTTCGGCGGCGGACTCACCTGGGGCTCCTGCGTGCTGACCTGGCCCGAACTGCCGCCGCCCACCCGGCCCTACGACCCCTACGACCCCCTCGTCCCGCATGGCACAGGAGAGGACACCCCGTCATGAGCGCCACCACCTACGACCACCTGGTCGAGATCGTCACGAGACTCCACGGCACCCCGGCCGACAGTTTCACCCCCGAGGCGACCTTCGCCGACCTGGACGTCGACTCGCTGACGATGGTCGAGATCAGCATCCGCATCGAGCGGGACCTCGGCGTCACCGTCCACGACAGCGAGCTGAGCCCCACCCTCACCCTCGCGAGCGCCGCGGAACTGATCGACGCCAAACAGCCCGCCTAACCCCCTCAACTCCCCTACCCCCCCAACTCCCCACGACCACCCACCCGGAGGGCAACCCCACATGAAGATCACCGAACAGCCCGGCTCGTTCCTCGGCGCGAGCGTCGAGGACTTCGACCACACCACGGCCTCCGCCGCCGACATCGAGACGCTTCTGCAGACCGTCTACACGAAGAAGATCGCGGTCCTGAAGGGTCAGGATCTGACCCCCGAGCAGTTCCTCGCCCTCGGCAAGCGGCTCGGCCGCCCCGAGGTGTACTACGAGCCGATGTACAAGCACCCGGAGGTCCCGGAGATATTCGTCTCCTCCAACGTCCCGGAGAACGGCAAGCAGATAGGCGTGCCGAAGACCGGCAAGTTCTGGCACGCGGACTACCAGTTCATGCCGGACCCCTTCGGCATCACCCTCATCTACCCGCAGGTCATTCCGGAGAAGAACCGCGGCACGTACTTCATCGACATGGGCCGGGCTTACGAGAGGCTGCCCGCCGAGCTGAAGAAGGAGATCAACGACACCTTCTGCCGGCACTCCGTCCGCAAGTACTTCAAGATCCGCCCGCACGACGTCTACCGCCCGATCTCCGAGATCATCGAGGAGGTCGAGACGAAGACCCCGGCCGTCGTGCAGCCGACCACCTTCACCCACCCCTTCACCGGCGAGACGGTCCTCTACATCAGTGAGGGCTTCACCGTCGGCATCGAGGACGCGGACGGCAACCCGCTCGACGACGAGCTGTTGAAGCGGCTGTTCGACGCCACTGGCCAGCTCGACGAGAGCTTCGAGCACGAGAACATCCACCTGCAGAGCTTCGAGAAGGGCGACCTGCTGGTCTGGGACAACCGCAGCCTCATCCACCGCGCCCGGCACACCACCACCCCGGAGCCGACCGTCTCGTACCGCGTCACCGTGCACGACGAGCGCAAGCTGCACGACGGGATACCGGCCGCGTGACCGCGCCCGCCGCCGACCGTGCCGAGGCCCCGCCGCAGCGCTCGTACCCCACGGACGAGGAACTGCTGGCCCGGGTGCTCGTGCCCTACAAGGCGCACTGCAAGTACCTGAAGACCGCCCTTGTCACCGCCGAAGCCGGACTCTCCTCGGCGCGCTGCGAGTTCGCGATCCCGGAGTCCTGCTACATCGACGACACCGGCCACCTGAACTCGGTCGAGGTCAACATCGCCTACAACCAGATGATGTACTACCTGGTCGCGAAGTCGGTGAAGGAAGGACTCCTGACGGGGTTCGAGAGCTGGACCCTGGACGACTTCTGGCGCCACCAGCTCCCGGACATCCTCATCGCCCGCTTCGCCGGTAACTTCCGCCGCCCGGTCAACCCCCGTGACTTCTCCGGGGAGATGGCCTTCCGTTCCGTCAGCCGGCGCGCCCCTGGTGGCGGCAGCCCGTTCCTGCACGCCGAGACGTCGTACCGCTACTGGGATGCCGACGGCGGCCGGTGCGACGGCGAGGCTGTCCTCGCGTTCGTCAACATCCCCTGATCACCGAAGGACTGCCCATGGAGACGTCCACGGCGACACCGCCGGCGAACGGCACGGTCCACCCTCCCGGACCGCGCACTCTCGCCCAGACCACCGCGTTCCACGCCGAGCACCGGCCGGACACCCTCGCGGTGATCTGCGAGGGCCGCACCCTCACCTACGCGGACCTGCACCGCGAGAGCGACCGCGTCGCCCACGCCCTGCGTGCCGCCGGACTCGCGCCGGGCGACCGGGTGGCCTACCTCGGCAAGGAGTCCGAGCACTACTACGAGATCCTCTTCGGCTGCGCCAAGAGCGGCACGGTCCTGGTGCCGGTCAACTGGCGGCTGACCGCGCCCGAGGTGAGCCACATCCTCCAGGACTCCGGCACCCGGCTGCTGTTCCTGGAGGACGAGTTCACGCCGATCGTCGAGGGCATGGCCACCGCACCGCCCGAGACGGTCGTACGCCTCAGCGACATCGAGGCACGGAAAGCCGAACACACGTCGGTGCAGACGGAGTTCGAGGCCACCCCCGACACTCCGTTCGCCCAGCTCTACACCAGCGGCACCACCGGCCTGCCCAAGGGTGTCGTCCTCGCCCACCGCAGTTTCTTCGCGATCCGTGACGCGCTGGCGAGCGAGGGCCTCGACTGGATCGACTGGCGGCCCGGGGACATCGCCCTCGTCGGCATCCCCGGGTTCCACATCGGCGGCCTGTGGTGGGCCACCCAGAACTTCAACGCCGGTACGACCGTCGTGGCGATGCGCGCCTTCGCCGCCCGCCGGGCCGTGGACCTCATCCGCGACCTCGGCATCACCACCGCGTGTGTCGTCCCGGCCATGCTCCGCATGATGCTGACCGAACCCGGAGTCAGCGCCAAGGACTTCGCCACGCTCCGTAAGACGGTCTACGGCGGCTCTCCGATCTCCGAGGCCCTGCTGGAGGAGAGTCTCGCGGTCCTGGACTGCGAGTTCGCCCAGATCTACGGCCTGACCGAGACCGGCAACACCGCCGTCTGCCTCCCCCCGGCCGCCCACGTCCCCGGCGGCTCCCTCATGCAGGCCGCCGGACATCCCTACCCGGGTGTCCGTGCCAAGGTGATCGACGGCAAAGGCCGCGAGCTGCCCCCGGGCGCGGTCGGAGAGGTCTGCCTGCACACCCCGGCCCGGATGATCGAGTACTGGGGGCTGCCCGAAAAGACCGCCGAGACCCTCGTCGACGGCTGGATCCACACCGGAGACGCCGGATACGTCGACGAGGACGGCTACGTCTTCATCCGCGACCGCATCAAGGACGCGATCCTCGTCGCAGGCGAGAACGTCTACCCGGCCGAGATCGAGAACGTCCTCGAAGGCCACCCCGGAGTCGCCGAGGCCGTCGTCGTCGGCGCCCCCGACGAACGCTGGGGCGAGTACGTACACGCCTTCATCGTCCCGGACCCCGAACAACAGCCCACCCCCAGGGACCTGCACACCTACCTCGTCCCGCAGTTGGCGAGCTTCAAGCTGCCTGCCCGCTACGAGTTCATCGACAGCGTCCCGCGCAACCCCAGCGGCAAGATCCTGCGCCGCGAACTGCGTGACCGCTTCTGGAACGACTCCGCCCGCAAGGTCAACTGACCTCTTCGGCGGTGCCGTTCCCGCGCAGAAGGCGTGTCACCGGGCCGCCCTCGAACCGCACACCACCGGACGAGCCATCGAGAGAGAACTTCCCAATGACGTTGTCAAGCCGTTGCCGTGACTGGTGGTGTGGCTTGGTAGCACGCTCCGTCGCGGATCATGGCCCACAGGACGTTGACCCGGCGGCGGGCGAGCGCCAGCAGCGCCTGTTTGTGCCCCTTTCCCTCGGTCCGCTTGCGCTCGTAGAACTGTTTCGAGGCGGGACAGTTCCGCAGGCTGGCGAAGGCCGAGAGGTAGAAGGCGCGGAGCAGGCCGCGGTGGTAGCGGCGTGGGCGGCGGAGGTTGCCGCTGACGCGTCCGGAGTCGCGGGGGACGGGTGCGAGGCCGGCGTAGCCGGCCAGGCGGTCGGCGGTGCCGAAGGTATCCATGTCGCCGCCGGTCGCAGCGAGGAACTCCGCGCTCAGCATGGTGCCCATGCCAGGCAGGCTCTGAATCACCTCGGCACTCGGGTGCTCGCGAAACCGAGCCTCGATAGGGGCTTCGAGCTCGGCGATCTCCTCATCGAGGGCCATCACCCCCTTCGCCAGACGGGCCACCATGGTGGCCGCGAGTTTCTCGCCGGGCAGTGCGGTGAACTGGGCCGCGGCGGCCTCCACAACGGTCCGGGCCAGGGCCGCGCTGTTGCGGACCTTGCGGTTCTTCAGCCACGTCGCGATCCGGGAGACACCGGCGCGACGGAGCGCGGCCGGGGCCTGGTAGCCGGTCAACAACAGGACCGGCCCCTTCTTCGTCAGGTCCAACGCGCGTTCCAACGCGGGGAAGATTTCCAGGAGTTGGGCGCGCAGCCGGTTGATCTGCCGGGTCCGGTCGCAGACCAGATCGGTGCGGCGGGTGACCAGAGTGCGCAGGTCGACCGATATCTCGTCGCCGGGCCGCAGGACACCGAGGTCGGTGCGCATGCGGGCCTGGTCAGCAATGACAAAGGCGTCCTTCGCGTCGGTCTTGGCCTGGCCCCGGTAGCCGGCCGATGCGCGGTGGATGGCCAGGCCGGTGATGTAGGTGACGTGCTGGTCGTGGCTGACCAGCAGACCGAGCAGGAGCGCGGCCCCGCCGTGGTTGATGTCCACCGCCCACAGCACACCCCGCGACAGCTCCAGCACGTCAGCGATGAGCTGGAGCAGTTCAGCCTCGTCGTTCAGAATCCGACGCGACAGCAGCCGCTTGCCCTGGGCGTCGATCACCACGCAGTGGTGATGTTCCTTGCCGATGTCCACTCCGGCCCAGATCTCGGGCACGGCCACCTCCGTCAGCTCGTCGTACATGAACCCAGCAGACGACCTCGCCGACGTTGTCCTACAAAGCGATCGCGTCGCGTCTCCCAATTAGCGGTCGAGTCGTCGCGGGGTTCCGGGTGGCCAAGTTCTCTGAGCCATCCAGCGGCGACTCCATGACAGCCATACCCGGAACCCCTGGGCCCCGCCGATCGTACGAATGACCAGCTCAGGCCCACATCAAGAAAGGTAGGACCCCCATGCCAGAACCCCTCACCCTGGATGCCTTCCGCGCGGACCTGGCCGAGTGCCTGTTCCTGCGGCCCGACGAAGTCGATCTGGAGGAGAGCCCGCTGGACGCGGGGCTTGACTCCCTGCGCATCGTCACCCTGGTGGAGCGCTGGCAGGCCGCCGGCGCGGACGTGAGCTTCGTCGACCTCGCCGAGCGCACCTCCTTCGCCCAGTGGTGGCAGCTGCTGCAGGAACGCGGGAAGGGAGCAGCCCGTGCCGACGTCTGACAGCGTGTCGGCGGCCGGGCGTCATCCGCTGCTGGCCGCCCAGGAGGGTATCTGGACCGGCCAGCAGCTCGACGCGGACAGCCCCGCCTACAACACCGCCGAATACGTGCGTATCGACGGCCCGGTGGACACGGCCGTCCTCGACACCGCCCTGCACCACGTGGTTGCCGGGACCGAGGCCCTCAACGTCACCTTCGTCACCGACGACACCGGCCGCCCCTGGCAGGTCGACACCCCGGCCGGTGACTGGTGCACCCACATCGCCGACCTCACCGCCGAGCCCGACCCGCAGGCCGCCGCCCTGGCTTGGATGGACCAGGACATGGCCCGTCCCGTCGACCTCACCCGCGGCCCGGTCTTCGGCCACGCCCTGCTCAGGACCGGGCGGGAGCAGTACCTGTGGTACCACAGGGTCCACCACATCGCCCTCGACGGCTTCGGCCTCTCCCTCGTCGCCCGGCGCGTGGCTCAGGTCTACACGGCCCTCACGGCCGGTGAGCCCGTCCCCGACAGCGGCTTCGGCACGCTGGAGTCCGTCCGTGCCGAAGAACTGGCCTACCGAGAGTCCGCCCGGCACACCAAGGACCGCGCCTACTGGACCGACCGGTACGCCGACCGCCCGCCGGTGGCCAGCCCGGCCGGCCGCTCCGCCCTGCCCGCCCGTACCTTCCACCGCCACGTCACCGACCTCGACGCGGCCCGGGCGGCCATCCTGCGTACGGTCGCCCGCGAGCTGTCGGTGACCTGGTCCGAGGTGGTGCTCGCGGTGACCGCCGCCCATCTCCAATGGGCCACCGGTGCCCCGGAGATCGTGCTGAGTCTGCCGGCTATGGGCCGCCTGGGCTCGGTGTCCCTGCGGGTCCCCTGCATGGTGCGCAACATCCTGCCCCTGCGCGTGCCCGTCACCCCCGACGACACCCTGCGCGACCTCGCCACCCGCGTCTTCCGTGAACTGCGCGCCGGGCTGCCCCACCAGCGCTACCGCTACGAGCAGTTGCGCCGCGACCTGAAGCTGGTGGGCGGTCAGCGGCGGTTGTCCGGGCCCGGTGTGAACATCATGCCGTTCGCGTACGACCTGCGGTTTGCCGGTCACCGCAGCACCGTCCACAACGTGTCCGCGGGACCGGTCGACGACCTGGCCGTCAACGTCTACGACCGCGGCGACGGCACCGGCCTGCGCGTCGCCCTGGACGCCAACCCCGACCTGTACACCGCGAGCGAGGCGGCCGGCCTTCAGGAGGACCTGCTGGCTCTCCTCGACAGCGCGGTCACTGCCCCGGACCGGCCGCTGCGGGAGCTGGCAGGCGCCCCCGCCGCCACGTCCATCCCGATTCTGGACGGGGGCCCGCTGCCCGCCCCCGCCCGCCCGGTGCTGAGCCTGATCGCCGACCACGCCGCCCGTCGGGGCACCGCCGTCGCCGTGGAGCACGCCGGGGACAGCATCACGTACGCACAGCTCTTCGGCGCCGCACGCGACACCGCCCGCCGCCTGGCCGCTCACGGAGTCGGCGCAGGTGACGTGGTGGCGGTGGCCCTGCCCCGGGGCATCGACGCCGTCACCGCCATCCTCGGCGTCCTGCTGTCGGGCGCCGCCTACTGCCCCCTCGACCCGAAAGCCCCCGCCGACCGCACGGCACACCTCCTGACGGACGCCGCTCCGGCGCTCGTGGTGACGACCGGCGACCACGCGGACGACTTCGCGGACCACGCCCTACTCCTGCTGGACCGGCCGGACCCCGGTCCCGACATCACTGTCACCCCCTCGGCGCCACAGCTCACGGACCTCGCGTACGTGCTGCACACCTCGGGCTCCACCGGCCGCCCCAAGGGTGTCGAGATCGGCCACGACGCGCTGGCCCACTTCGTCGCGGCGGCCACACACCGCTACGGCATCCAACAGGGCGACCGCGTCCTGCAGTTCGCCCCGCTGCACTTCGACGCCAGTGTGGAGGAGCTCTTCCTCACCCTGTGCGCCGGCGGCACGCTGGTGATCCGCGCCGACGACATGACCGAATCGGTACCGCACTTCCTGGACGAGTGCGCCCGTCTGCGCGCGAGCGTGCTGGACCTGCCCACCGCCTACTGGCACGAGGTGGCCTACGCGGTCTCCACCGGCGCCGCCGTGCTGCCCGAGGGCGTGCGGACCGTCGTCATCGGCGGTGAGGCCGCTCTGCCCGAACGGGTCGACCGCTGGCGCAAGGCCGTCGGCACCTCGGTCGTGCTGCTGAACACCTACGGGCCCACCGAGGCCACCGTGGTCGCCACCGTCGCCGACCTGCACGACCCCGCGCTCGCCCCCGGTGACGTCCCTATCGGCCTGCCGCTGCCCGGCACCAGGGCCGCCATCGTCGACGGCGAGCTGTACCTGCTGGGCGACGCCCTGGCTCGTGGCTACCGGGGAGACGTGCCGGACAGCTCCCGTTTCGCTCCGCTCACCGCCCTTCCCGGCGCACCCCGCGCCTACCGCACCGGTGACCTGGTGGGCGTCGGCGAGGACGGGCAACTGCGCTTCCTGGGGCGGGCGGACGACGAGTTCAAGATCAGCGGCCACCGTGTCCAGCCCGCCGAGGTCGAGAGCGCCCTGCTCACCCACCCCGGCATCCGGGAGGCCGCCGTCGTGGGACAGACCCTCGCCGACGGCACCCGGCGCCTGGTCGCCCACCTCGTCGCAGAGACTGCGGCGCCGGCTCCGGCGCTGTCGTCGGCCCACGTCAGGGAACATCTGCGGGCCAGGCTGCCCGCCGCGATGATCCCCTCCGGAGTCGAACTCCTCGACCGGCTGCCCCGCACCAGCTCCGGCAAGATCGACCGGGCCACCCTGAGCGAGTCGTCGGCGCACGAGGCCCCGACCACCGGGAGCGTCCTGGAGCGGACGATCACGGGCATCTGGCGGAAGCTCCTAGGCGCCGACACCGTCACCGTGTACGACGACGTGTTCGACCTGGGTGCCCAGTCCCTTCAGGCCATCCAGGCCGCCAACCGGCTCGGCGTCGAACTCGGCCGCGAAGTGAAGGTCGCCTGGCTGTTCCAGCACCCCACGGCCGCGGCGCTGGCGCACTTCCTCGGGGAGGGGGCCGGGCTGCCGTCCGCACCTGCCGGACTCCCGCCGACGCTCCTCGCCGACGCCGTCCTCGCCCCGGGTGTCCGGCCCGGCACCAGCCGCACTCCAGACGACACGCCCTGCCGCATCCTCCTCACCGGCGCGACCGGCTTCGTAGGCACTCACCTGCTGGCGCAACTCCTGACGAGCACGGCGGCCGAGATCGTCTGCACGGTACGGGCTCGCGACCGGGCCGAGGCCACCGCCCGCGTCCACCGTGCCCTCGACCAGCACGGCATCACCCTCGACGAGCGGACGCGCCACCGCGTCACCGCCCTTCCCGCAGACCTCGCCCGCCCCGACCTCGGCCTGACCCGTGACGCGCTCGCCGATCTCGCCGCGACCTGTGACGCGATCTTCCACAACGCCGCGACCGTCAGCATCATGCGCGACTACGCCACCCTGCGCGCCGTCAACACCGAGTCCACCCGCCACCTGCTGCGCCTGGCCGCCGTCCGCACGACACCCCTCCACTACGTCTCCACCCTGTCCGTGGCCCCGCCCGCGAGCCACAGCCCCGAGGTGCCGGAGGCGTTCCTGCCGCCGCACGACGGCCTGCGCTACGGCTACCAGCAGTCGAAATGGGCCTCCGAACGCCTGCTGGAGCAGGCGGCCGAGCGGGGCCTGCCGGTCACCGTGCACCGGCTGGGCCGGGTGGTCGGGTCGTCGGGCACGGGGTACGTCAACGAGCGTGACTTCCTGTGGAGCGTGCTGCGGGCAGGCATCCCGGCCGGGATCGTCCCGGACCTCTTCGAGGACGAGGTGTGGACCCCGGTGGACTTCGTGGCTCGCTGCCTCGTCCACCTCTGCCTCACCGGTGCCCACACCACCGGTCCGGTCTTCCACCACGCGACCCTGCCCCGGGTGCGGCTCGGGGACGTCTACGACTGGGTGGAGGAGTACGGCTATCCCGTACGGAGGCTGCCGCTGGCGCGGTGGCGGGAGGAACTGCCCCGCTCGGCCGACGTTGCCACCACGACGCTGGCCTTCTTCGAGTCCACCGAGTCCGACGAGCTCTCGGAGGGGGTCGCTCCGGCCGACCTGCGCCTCGGTCACGTCCACGCCGGGAACGTCCGTGCCGGCCTGGAGGGCAGCGGCATCACCTGCCCGCCCGTCGACCGCGACCTGCTCTTCGGCTATCTGGACCACTGCGTCACGGCGGGTGTGCTGCCCACCCCGGCCGGACGGCAGCCCCACCCGGCAACCTCCGGAAAATAAAAGCGACTTGCCGGGAACTCAACTCCGCTTCGCCCCGACTACTACGACAGAACCCATCAGTACATCCGGCTCTCCCGGGCCGCCCAACACCTTACGGAGCCCGCATGTCGATCAACCGGCCGGTCGCCACCGCCCTGGCCGCAGCCCTCTGTCTGCTCACAGCGGCATGCGGCGACTCCTCGGACAGCGACAAGGCGAGCGCGAAGACCACCGAGGCCGCGGCTTCGAAGACCGGCTACCCGGTGACCCTGGAGAACTGCGGGCAGAAGGAGACGTTCACGAAGGCACCCAGCCGGCTCGTCGTCATGAACGGCGCCTCCGTCGCCGAGGTCTCCACACTCCTCGCCCTCGGCCTGGGGGACAGGATCGTCGCCAACCAGCAGACCTACGGCATGTCCGAGGTCGCGGGCCGCGCAGCCGCCATCAAGGCGCTGCCGACCGGCGATGTGAAACTCAACGACGCCTACGACGTCCCCCGCGAGGCCATGCTCGGCCTGCGCCCCGACCTCGTCCTCTCCACCACCTCGTACGGCTTCGACGAGAAGAACGGCTTCGCCACCAGGGACCAGCTGAAAGACGTCGGCGCGAACAGCTACGTCTCCCCGCAGGGCTGCGACCAGGACACCGCGAAGATGACCATCGCCGACAGCTACACGCTGCTGCGTGACATGGGCAAGGTCTTCAACGTGAGCGACAAGGCCGAGAAGCTGATCGCCGCCTCCGAGAAGAGCATCGCGGACGTCTCGGACAAGGTGAAGGGCGAGAAGACGCCGAAGGTCATGGTGCTGTTCTCCAACATGTCCATGGGCGGCAACGACTTCAGCTCGGTCGTCGCCAAGGGCATCTACAACGACATCCTCGCCAAGGCCGGCGGCTCCAACGCCTTCGAGAACGCCTCCAAGACCTCCTTCGCCGACCTGAGCAAGGAGAAGGTGGCCGCCACCGACGTCGACGCCCTCGTTGTCATCGCCTACAACGACCCGAACCCGGCGGCCTACGCCAAGAAACTGCTGAAGGAGTTCCCCCAGTGGCCGGCCGCCAAGACGAACACGTACGTGACGCTGTCGGACTCGATGTACCTCGGCCCCAGCAACGACCTCGCGGTTCAGAAGATCGCCGGGGCGCTGCACCCGGACGCACTCTGAGCGGCGCGGGCCGGCTGAGGGTCACCCTCGCGTTCGCCCTGCTGCCCGTCGCGCTGATCGTCACGATGATTGTGGCGGTCAGTATCGGCGCGGTCACCATCCCGCTCGGTGACGTGTGGGCGATCGTCCTGCACCACGTCACCGGCGTCGGGTCGGCACCCTCCGACCCGGCGCTCGACCAGATCGTCTGGAACTTCCGCACGCCCCGGGTGGTGCTGGCCGCACTTGTCGGCGCGGCCTTGGCCGTGTCGGGTGCGGTGCTGCAGACGGTGGTGTCCAACCCGCTGGCCGACCCCATCGTGCTGGGCTTCTCCTACGGTGCCACGCTCGGCGCGGTCATCGTCATCACCCTGGGCGGTGGCGCGGCACTGGCCGGGTTGGGGGTGTCGGCGGCGGCCTTCATCGGCGCGTTGGCGGCGGGCGCGCTGGTGTTCGCCCTCGGGCAGCGCCGCGGTCGGCTGGCGCCGACCCGGCTGATCCTGGCGGGGGTCGCCGTCGGCTACGTCTTCCTCTCGGCGACCAGCTATGTCCAACTCCAGGCGACGCCCACCGAGTTGCGCACGGTCATGTTCTGGATGCTGGGCAGTGTGGCAGGCGCCCAGTGGGACCAGCTCCCCACGGTCACCGTGGTCGTGCTCGTCACCACCGTGCTCCTGGCGCTCTTCGGACGGCGGCTCAACGTCCTGCTGGCCGGCGACGAGTCCGCCACCGCTCTCGGCGTCGACGTCAACCGGCTGCGCGCCGTCCTCCTGGTGCTCAGCGCGCTGCTGACCGGAACCGTCATCGCCGTCGCCGGCAGCATCGGCTTCGTCGGCCTGATGATCCCCCACCTCGTCCGCCTCACCACCGGCGCCGACCACCGACGGCTCCTGCCCCTGACCGCCCTGCTGGGCGCGGTCTACCTGGTCCTCGTGGACCTCCTCTCCCGCACCCTCAACCGCCCCAACGAACTGCCGCTGGGCATCCTCACCGCCCTGCTCGGCGCCCCCTTCTTCCTGTGGCTGCTGCGCCACAACAAGGGCCTGGACTGAACGCATGAAACTCACCGTCGACCAGCTCCACATCACCCTGGACCGCACCCCGATCCTCCGCGACGTGAGCCTTGAGGCCGGCAAGGGCGACATCGTCGGCCTCGTCGGCCCCAACGGCAGCGGCAAGTCCACCCTGCTGCGCGCCGTCTACCGCTCGCTGCGCCCGGCGGACGGCGTCGTCAGGGTCGGCGACGACGACGTGTGGACCCTGTCCGCCCGTGCCGCGGCCCGCCGTACCGCCGCCGTCCTCCAGGACGCCACCGGCAACACCACCGGCCTGACCGTCACCGAGATCGTCGCCCTGGGCCGCGCCCCGCACCACGGCCTGCTGGGACGCGACGGAGCCGAGGACCACCGCGCCGTGCAGGAGGCCATCGACCGCTGCGGCGTACGCCCGTACACGGACCGCGACTACGCCTCCCTGTCCGGCGGGGAACGCCAACGCGTGCTGCTGGCAAGGGCGTTGGCGCAGAGCGCCCAACTCCTCGTCCTGGACGAGCTCACCAACCACCTGGACATCCGCGCCCGGTTCGAGCTGCTGGACCTCATCCGGGCCACCGGGATCACCACGCTGGCGGTCCTGCACGACCTCGATCTGGCTGCCCGGCTCTGCGACCACCTGGTCGTTCTGCACGAGGGAGCCGTGGTGGCCGCGGGACCGGTTCTGGAGACGCTGACCCCGCAGATCCTCAGGGATGTCTTCGGCGTACGGGCGAGCACCGAGCGGCATGCCGACGGCGTCATCCGCATCACCTACGGGGCCCAGCCCCTCGCCCACGACCGGACGGCCGAGGCCGAGGACGACCGAGCCGGAGACGAGGACGGCAGGGCCGTGGAGCCCGCCGTCCGCTGACCCCCGGTCAGGCCCCGGAGTCCGCCACGGGCTCCGGAGCCTCGTACTGGATCCCGGCCCGGGTCAGCTCGCCCTCCTCGCTTCCGCCGAGGCGGTTCACCAGGTGCAGCGCCATGTCGATGCCGGCCGACACCCCGGCGCTGGTGATGATGTCCCCGTCGTCCACGTACCGTTCCCGCGCCCGCACGTCGACCGAAGGGTCGATCTCGGCGAGCTTGTCGAGATAGTTCCGGTGGGTGGTCGCCGGGCGGCCGGCCAGCAGCCCCGCGTGTGCGAGCACCAGGGAGCCGGTGCACACGCTCGCCAGGACGGTGCCCTGCCCATGAAGGCGGCGCAGCCACTCCAGGTGCGCCGTGTCCTCGGCCAGGGCACGCGTGCCGTTGCCGCCGGGGTGGACGAGAACGTCGAGCGGCGGCACGCCGGTCACGGAGTGGTCGGCGACAAGGCCCAGCCCCTGGGAACCGCGCACCACTCCGGCCTCCGGCCCGACGGCCAGGACCCGCACAGGTGACGACGCGATGTGGGCGGCCCAGAAACCGAGCACTTCCCACGGGCCGACCATGTCGAGTTCCTCGACGTCCTCGAACAACAGCACACCGATGGTCAGGGGATCGCTCACGATCACACCCTAGCCCGCACCGCGGCGGCCGATCGGCGGGTTACTGGGCGTGTGCATAGCCGGGATGGCGTGTCCCGATCACCGTGGGCGTGTGCACGGTGGCGGCGGCGGGCCGGCGGCCGTTCTTGCTTCGTGCTTCCGGGAGCCGCGTGTGCGAGGGGCGGCGCACGTCGGGCGGTGCGCCAGAACCACCCGTACGAGGGAGCGCAAGGCTTCCGGCACACGGTGGTCTGCGGGGGGATGGCGTGCGTGGTCATGGCGAAGACGGTGTCCGGACGGGCGATGGCCTGTGCTGTCCTGACGCGGTACTTCGCCCTGTCCATGGCCGTCACCCTGCGGCGGCAGGTGGCCCCGGTCCATCCCTGGGGGCGAGGAAGCGGTTCCGGCGGGCCATATCGCCATGGCGGGCATCGCCGCCGTGATGATGCTCCTGCCAAACGGCGTGGACAGCCCTGTGACGGCGGTGAAGCCGGTGACGGGGCCTCAGGCGGCCTGCGGCTCGGCGACGGTGTAACCGGCCTCGACGATCGCGTGACGGATGGATCCGTCGTCCAGGGCGCTGCCCCGCACCGTGACGGTGTCCGTGGCGAGATCGACGAGGACCTCGTCGACGCCCGACACCTCGGAGACTTCCTCGGTGATGCTCGCGGCGCAGTGCTCACAGCTCATCCCGGTGACGGCGTAGTGACGTTCGGCCATGACGGCAGCTCCTCGTGTGGTGCGGTGTGGTGGCACGGATGCCCGACGTGAAGACGTACGGGTCCAGGGACGCGTGTGTTCAGCCGTACGTGTATCCGCACCGCGCCTTGTCCATGGGGCGACTGACACCTCCTCATGTAGTCGTCGGAGTACCGGGTCTGGTTCCCATGAGGTGTGGTGAAACGGAAGCAGTTGGGGTGGAACGGCGCACGGCATCACAGGACCGCGCCCCGGCCGCTGTACACACGGGCGCGTCGCGCCGTAAGCCCGGGGGTATGCCCAGAGCAGTACCGGGCCCCAGGCGGTCGACGCGCCTTCGGCCGCCCGATCTTCCCGAAAGGCAGTGCGCGATGAGCGACATCACTGGTCTGGAGCCGCTGGCGACCTTCTGTGGAGACTGCGACTGCGGTTGCCCGCAACTCTTCGTCGACCCGGGCGCCCCCGCGGAGCGCCGCGTCCTGCTCACCGACGACTTCGGGCAGCGAGTCCAGATGAGCGTCGACCAGTTCGCCTCTCTGGTGGAGGAGGCGAAGGCCGGCAAGCTGGACGGGATAGCCACCGCCTGACCGATGGCACGCACCCGGTGGAACGGGTCGCACGCGGTGTGGCCCTGGGACGAGCGGCCCGCCCGCCAGGCCGGGTACGGCAGGAGGGAGTGCGGCCTGGCCTGGCTACTGCCGGTCGCCACGGTGGCGGTGCTGGCCGGAGGCTACGGCTGGCTGGGCGAGGTGGTCGCGGGCACGATCGGCGCCGTCATCGGCTGCCTGGCCGGCCTCGTGGCTTGCGGACTGCTGTACCTGATGGTGAACCGGGCGGTGTCCGGCCGCCCACCGACCGGACCGTCACCGCCCTCGCGGACCTGACCCCGTGGGCCTCAGGAACGTACGGCTTCGAGCACGTCCCGACAGGCGTCGGCTGCCTGGCCGGTGGTCTCGGCGCAAATACGGCAGTGTTCGTGGTGATCGGCGTGCCCGCTGCACAGGTCGTGGCTGTGCCGGCAGGCGATGAGACAGACTTCGACCTGCGCCGTGAGCAGCGCCGGGTCGTGGCCGCTGTGGCGGGGTCGGCCGACACGGTGCTCGCCGTATGAACGCGGAGACACTCTCGCCCGTAAAGAACCGAAGAAGCCCATCGGTTCGAGGAGTTGCGCGATGCCCCGGAGGCCCGGCGGCGGAACATGCCGGGGAACCCGCACGGCGTCGGCCAAGGAGAGGGCGGAGAGCGTCGGCGCTCCGCGTCTGTTGCGGGCGGCCGTCTTCTCAGCTGTCTGCGTGGTGACGACGGCACTGGGTCACGCCCTGATGTCCGGTGATCTCCTGCCCTGGTGGACGCTGGTCCTCGCGTTCACGGGGGCGGCATCGGGCGCCTGGTGGCTGACCGGCAGGGAACGCGGTGCCGTGACCGTCGTCGGAGCGACGGCCGTCGCGCAGGGGCTGCTGCACCTGCTGTTCGACGTGACGCACACGCTCGTCCGTCCGGCGGGCGGCGTGCCCGGGGCGGAATCGACCACCGGCATGGACCATGGGATGGCGTTCTCCCATTCCGGCATGGCCGTGCACATGGACCACTCGGTTTCGGGCATGGCCATGCAGCATGCCGGGACGACAGGCGCTCCCGTCCCCCTGCCGTTGGAGTCCGCCCTGGCAGGGCAGGGCTCCGCCGGGATGTTCCTGGTCCATCTGCTGGCCGCAGTCGTCTGCGGACTGTGGCTGTGGCGGGGCGAGACGGCGGCCTACCGGCTGGGCCGAGCCTTTGCCGTCGCGCTGTTCGCGCCCCTTCGGCGCGTCCGCCGCATGCTCGCACGCACCATGCGTGACGGGTGGACCCTCGCGGGCGGGCCGGCAGAGGACGCGGCGGAGACTTCGCCGAGCGTTCCCACTGTCCTCAGGCACGCCGTCGTCCGCAGAGGGCCACCCGGGGCCGGTTCGGCACTCATTCGTCTGTCGCCCGGCCCTCTGCTCGCCCTCCGCCCCTGAACTCCCTTGTGGGCCACGGGCGTCAGCCAGGGCCGGTGCACGCCCGGAACCGGCGTGCGCGCTCGCGTGCGTCGGTTCGTCCACGCGGCCCGGAGCACGCCCGCTTGCCTTCCTGAGCGCAGGCTATGGCGCATGCTCTCCGCTCACCGATCGGGAGTTCCATGTACCCCCACCCGTCCGTCTGCGCACCCGCGTCCGGCGATCCGTCGGCGCCCCGAACCGTCCGCCGTAGGACCTGCCTTGCCGCCTGTGCCGCCCTGGTGACCGCGATGACGACCCTTGTTGCTGGCTGCGGAGGCGACTCGGCCGACCACGCCTCAGCAGGGACCGGATCGTCCGCCTCGTCCTCCGCTCACGGGATGGACGGCATGGACGGCATGTCCGGCACCGCTATGGGAGACCCCTCGGCCACGCCCGCCGACAAGGTCCCCGGGGCCACCGTGGCCAAGGGCGCCTTCAAGATGCTGGACACCCGTCCGCCGGGCATGGACGACGTCAAGGGCACGGCCTGGCTGGCCCAGGGACCCAAGGGCACCACGGTCACCGTCTCCCTGACCGGCCTCAAGCCCGGCGGCGTCTACATGGCGCACCTGCACGCCCAGCACTGCTCAGCCGACAACGGAGGAGCGCACTTCCAGTTCGACAAGGGCGGGCCGACCACACCCCCCAACGAGATCCACCTGATGTTCACCGCCGACAAGTCCGGTATGGGCATGACGACGGTGAACAACTCCCGCAAGACCGGCGAGGACGCGGTCGCGATCGTCGTCCACCCCAACGAGGCACAGGACAACCGGATCGCATGCGCCGACTTCGACTTCTGACAGCGATGGCCGCATCGCTCGGCTCGGCGGGTGCGCTGCTGCTCCTCGGCGGCACACCCGCGTACGCCCACACCGCGCTGAAGAGCGCGACACCGGCACCTGGGGCCACGGTCGGCGCAGGGACGAGCGTGGTCGCGCTGACCTTCGACAACCTGACATCAGGCATCGCGCCGAAGATCGGCATGATCGGGCCGGACGGCACGACGATCCCGGTCGGGCAGCCTGTCGTCACCGACACCACCACCGCCTGCGCCGCGGTCGCCCCGCTGCCCGCGGGCGTCATCACCCTCACCTACTCGATCACCGCCGGCGACGGCGACGCCCAGAGCAACGCCTTTCAGTTCGAGGCCGCCGACGGCACCCGGCCCGCCGGCACCCCGTCGGCCTGTGCGGATCTGAGCCTGCCGGCCCCGGACACCGGCTCGCCCGACACCATCCTCGGCTTCGGACGTGCCTCAGCGGTGGCCGTCCTGGCGGGCGGCGTCACCGCGGTCGCGGGCGGCGGGTTCCTCACCGCCCGCGTTCTGCGCCGCCGGAGAGTCCCCGAAGGGAGCGGCGCCGAGTGACCTGAGACCGCGGCACGCCAACGACCCTGTCCACCTGGCTGTGCACGGGCGCAGACCCCGCCGAGGCCGCCCAGCGTGCGGGCAACAGCGTCGAGGCCCTGCTGTCCCGGTACGCGGAGTACCTGTACGACCCGCAGTTCATACAACCAGCGCATCGAAGGGATCCTGAGCCCCTACGAGCGACCCTCCTGCCTGGAGCGGCGGCGACTTGGCCGACAGGCGCGGGCCCACCGGCGATGGGCCGGCTCAGACTTTGATCACGGTGGCTCGTCCGCCGCACAGTGCGGTCAGGTCCTCGGGGTCAGAGGTGAGGATCGTGACGGGGCCGGCGGCGGCGAGGGCGGTGGCGCTGAGCATGGCGTCGATGCCGTACTTGTGGCCGTGCAGGCCGGCGTCGGCGAGGAGAGCGGCAGCGTGACGGGCGATCGGCTCGGTGACCGGCTCGACGACGAGGCGGGACAGCGTCCACTCCAGGGCCGGGCGGTTGATCCGAGGGTGGACCACCTCTACCAGAGTGGCCGCAGACGTGATCACGCGCAGGTCGTCGGCGCGAGCCAGGGCAAGCCATCCCGTGACGGACCGGTCGCGCAGCACGGCCTTGGCCAGCCCCTCACTGTCCAGGACCAGGGTGCCGCCAGGAAGGGCGGAGGAGCGGGTCACGCTGCGTTGACCCCGCTCTGCGTCTGCTGCTGCCGTGCCTGGTGGAGCTGGTCGCGCAGCGCCTGGATCTCGTCGTCGGTCACGGGACCGTGCTCGGCTTCGGCGACCTGGATGAGTTCGTTGAGGTTGTCGCGTTCGATCTGCCGGGACACGGCCGCGGCGACGTAGGCAGACAGGCCGGAGGGGCCGCTGCGAGCCTTGGCGGCCTCGGCGATGTCGCGCGGCATGGTGATCGAGTACTTTCCGGTGGGCTCACTCATGCTACTCATCCTACCTGTGATCCTCTATGGAGGTCGGTGCAGCCCAGAGTGCCTGGCGGCTCATGTCTGCCGTCGTCCGTGCGGCGGAGGTGATGGCTGCTCGTCAGGAACGCTGACTGGAGGTCGACTCGTTGAAGTTGTGATTGCGTGGAAGACGGTGGGCGTCTGGATGAAGTCGGACACAAGTGGCCCACCTCGTGCTTTCATGCACGCATGCATTCCCTGACCGTGCAGGTGGACGGAGATCACCTGGCCCGCCTTGTCCGTAGTCCCCGCGCCGGGCTGACGGAGCTCATCTGGAACGCCCTTGATGCGGACGCCGACGTCGTCGATGGTGGGCTTGAGTTCAGCACGCTGAATGCTGTGGAACGCGTCCTCGTCGTGGACCGCGGTCACGGCATGTCGCCGGACGATGTACAGCAGGGATTCGGCGCGCTGGGGGGCTCGTGGAAGAGGGCCACCAGGACCACACGGCAGCAGGGACGACGCCTTCACGGCGAACAGGGCAAGGGCCGGTTCGCGGCATTCGGCATCGGTGATGTCGTCGAATGGTGCACCGTGCATGAGGGAGACCCCGCGACCGAGACGAGAATCCGCGCCGAGCGACACAACCTGCGCCGCTTCGAAATCACCAGGGCTCCAGCCGAGAGAGAGGCCGGCACCACGGTCTCCGTTGTCTCGGTCAATGAAGCGGCCGGTAAACAGCTTGAGCAGGACTCGCTGATTGACACCCTCTCGGCGGAATTTGCGATCTATCTCGAATCCTATCGGCAGGTTGAGATCTCGTGGCGCGGCCAGAAGCTCAATCCGGCGGCGCTGCAGGTGGAGCGCGAGGAATACGACCTGGAGGTCGACGGACTGGAGGAGCGGCCACAACTTGTTGTCATCGAGTGGCGTCGTCAGGTCGACCGGGCCTTGTATCTGTGCGATGAAGCCGGAATGGTTCTCCACGATATCAAGCCAGGAATTCAGGCTCCCGGATTCGACTTCACCGCATACCTCAAGTGGGATGGATTCAGAGGGCATGACGTGCTGCTCGCTGAATCCGGTCTGGAACCCATGAGTTCCGTTGTCACGGTGGCAAAAGAGAAGTTGCGAGAGCACTTCAAACGCCGTAGCGCGGACAAGAGCAGGTCGATCATCAGGGAATGGGTTTCGGAGGGAAGCTATCCGTACAGCGACGGGTCGCCCTCTGCTGCGGAGAACGCGGAGCGGCAGGTTTTCGACCTCGTTGCGTTCAGTGCGTCGAAAGTGATCAACGACGGAGACTTCCGCTCGCGAAAGTTCACCCTGAGGCTCCTCCGTGAAGCCCTGGCGTCCAACCCGGGGAACCTTCACAACGTCTTGAGGAGCGTTCTCGAACTGTCGGCGGAACGCCTGGCCGAACTCGGGGAGCTGCTCAACAGAACCACCCTATCGTCGATCATCGCGACATCGAAGAAGGTCGGGGACCGGCTCAGCTTCCTGTCCGGACTCGACACGATGCTGTTCGACAGTGAGCCCCGCCGCCAGACACTGGAGCGGCGGCAGCTTCACCGGATCCTGGCAAACGAGACATGGGTATTCGGCGAAGAATACGCCCTGACCGGTGACGATGAGTCCCTGACCAAGGTACTCGCGAAATATCTTCACTTCCTCGGCGACGACGTCGAGCTCGCCGGTCATGCGCAGCCCGTACTGCGTCATGACGGGACGAATCCCATTCCCGATCTTGTACTCACCCGCACGTGCGAGATCGCGCAGGACCGAGTTGAGAACATCGTGGTCGAGCTGAAGCGGCCGAGTGAGGTAATCGGTGCGGACGAGCTCACGCAGATCGAAAAGTACGCGCTGGCGGTCATGCGCGACGAGCGGTTCAACAAGCCGAACGTCTCGTGGGACTTCTGGGTCATCGGCAACACTCTGGACGAGTTCGCTGAGTCCCGCCGTAAGCAGACCGGACTGCCGTTCGGCTACATTCAACGCACCGATCGTCACCGCGTACAAGTGCGTACCTGGTCCGAAGTGATCAATGACGCCCGGCACCGTCTCAAGTTCGTGGAACGCAGCCTGGACTACCGGGCCAACCATGATGACGGAGTGGAATACCTGCGTTCGAAGCATGCACAATTCCTGCCCGCCAGCCTCAGTGATGGACCTGACCCAGCTGACCCGTCACGAATCTCGGAGGGTGGCCAGGACTGATTTGGTCGATCCGTGGTCCACGACGAGGCGGGAGTGGTGGGTTCCAGGTAGGCGAGCCAGTTGCCGCGTCTTCCCGTCGGCCGGCCGACCGACGGGACCGAGGCGTACGGCAGCGGCACCGGGCCCCGGCGGCGAGGTTCGCGGACACGGCGCCACCCCGCCGGGACCCGGCCCTGGGGGCGCGGACCGCGTCCGGCCGCGAGGACCGGCAGGAGTCCGGGACTGACGGTGCGCAGGCCATGACTCCGGACGGTCACAACGGCTGGGCCGCTAGAGCCCGGGCCGGGTGCCGGGGACCGAGGAAGACGACGATGCCCTTGCCGTCGGGGGAGGGATGGGTGGCCTGGGTCCAGCCTTGGCGGTGGTAGAAGGCCACGGCCCGGGGTGACTTGACCGACGTGAGCAGCCAGGAGCGGCCCTCGAGGGCGTCCTCGGTGACCGCTTCCAGCAGCCGGCCCGCGAGGCCGGTGCCGCGTGCGTCGGGGCGGACGGCGAGTTCGTCGATCTCGCGGGAGCCGCACAGCCAGTCGACGGCGAGGTCGGGGCCGATGCCGGCGGCGGCCTGGGGATAGCAGCGGTCGGTGGGGAAGGGGGCCTTCGTGGTCCAGGCGGTGGCGAAGCCGATGACCTCCGGTCCCGCGAAGGCGAGCGCGGCCGTGAAGTCCGGGCGTTGCACGTTCACCGGGAGGCGGCCCACGAACTCGACCGCCTTCTCCGCGTCCTCGTTCCAGGGCGGGGCGCAGAACGCGTCGACGTACACGGAGTGCAGGGCGGCGCGGTGGGCGAGCAGGTCGGCGCCCTTGAGGACGAGAACACGGGTGCTCATCAGGCGGCCACCCGTCCGGCGCCGAGCGGGTGCAGGGAGGCGTACTCCAGGGGTGCCGACGGGTCGATCGACACGTCCAGCGGTGCGGGTTCGGTTCCCGCGCGTACGAGGAGGTCGCCGACGGCGGCGATCATCGCGCCGTTGTCCGTGCACAACCTGAGCGGCGGCACCCGCAGTTCGATGCCCGCCTTCCGGCACCGCTCCTCTGCGAGCGACCGCACCCGCGAGTTCGCGGCGACCCCACCGACCACGACCAGCGTCCGTACGCCGTGCTCGGCGCAGGCCGCGACGGCCTTCCTTGTCAGTACGTCGGCCACGGCCTCCTGGAGCGAGGCGGCCCCGTCGGCCACCGGCAGCTCGCGTCCCGCGTGGCCCTCGGCCCAGCGTGCGGCGGCTGTCTTCAGCCCCGAGAAGGAGAAGTCGTACGAGCCCGGCAGTGGGCGCGGGAACGGAACAGCGAGTGGGTCGCCCTCGCGCGCCGCCCGGTCGATGGCCGGACCGCCCGGATAGGGCAGCCCGAAGACCCGGGCGACCTTGTCGAAGCACTCCCCGGCCGCGTCGTCGAGGGTGTCGCCGAGGTGGACGATCGGATCGCGGGCCAGGTCGCGGACGAGGAGGAGCGAGGTGTGCCCGCCGGAGACGATCAGCACCACGCAGGGGTCGGGCAGCGGTCCGTGCTCCAGGGTGTCGGCGGCGACGTGACCGGCGAGATGGTGCACGCCGTGCAGCGGCACCCCCAGCGCGTACGCGATCCCCTTCGCCCCGGCCAGGCCCACCTGCAGTGCCCCCGACAGGCCCGGCCCGGTGGTGACGGCGACGGCGCCGATGTCGGACAGCCGCAGACCCGCCTCGTCCAGCGCCCGCTGGATCACCGGGCGTACGGAGTGCACATGGGCGCGGGCGGCGATCTCGGGCACGACACCGCCGTAGCGGGCGTGCTCGTCCATGCTCGACGCCACCGCATGGCCCAGCAGCCGCCCGTCCCGGACCAGCCCCGCGCCGGTCTCGTCGCAGGACGACTCGATGCCCAGCACGACCGGAGAGCTCATGCCCACCCCTTCCTGCACCATTAAAGTTATTGCAAGTAGTGTGCAGTAAGGAGTCGGTGATGTGTACCCGTACGCGGGTGTGCGGCCATCACCCAGTAGATCCGGCTGCACTCGGGCGCCCCGTCCGCGTTCAGTGCGGTCGCCGAGCGGGACCACAGCGCCGACCAGCCGGCGTCCGTGGTCGCCTGTACGAAGGTGAAGGAGGTCGGGGTGGGTGCTGCGGACCGCCGTGATCATGGTTGGGTGCGGACGCCGCCCGCGGAGCAGCTCGGCGACAGCCACCTGCACTCGCCGGAGCGTGAGCGCCATGTCTGCTGAGCGGTTGGTGCCGGTGGCGGTGCCCGTGCCTGTGGAGATCAGGCGGGCCGTCGCGCAGGATGCGGAGCGACTCACGGCCATGGTCCACGCGTCCGGCGCCTACCAGGGCGAGTACGCCCCGATCCTCGTCGGCTACCGGGTCGGTGCCGACTACATCGCACGGCACCCGGTGTTCCTGGCCGAGGACCCGGCCGGACGCCTGCTGGGCTTCTACTCCCTGATCCTGGAACCGCCGGAGCTGGACCTGGCGTTTGTGGCGGACGACGCGCAGGGCATGGGCATCGGTCGGTTGCTCGTCGACCACATGATCGTGCAGGCCCGGAGGGCGGGGCTGAGTGGTGTGCGTGTGGTGTCGAATCCGTCGGCCGAGGGCTTCTACCGGCGCATGGGCGCTGAGCGGGTGGGGTCGGTTGATCCGGTGCCGCCGAAGGTCACCTGGGAACGCCCGGACATGTGGTTCACCGTCGGCTGAGGAAGCGTCGGCGGAGGAGCCGAGTTCGGGCCACCGCCCCGCCTGCCGTACGAGGATGACGCCGGCCGCGACTGGTGCCCCGCACAGCTCGGCGGGGGCCGTAGCTCGAGCCCGGCCTCCCACCCGGACCGGTTCCGCATGGCCCGCCCGATGCCCATTGCCGGGCGGGCGCAGTGGTTCCGGGACAGCCCCCCTGCCCACCGCAGCGCGCGTACCGCTTGCTTCCTGGGGCAGCGGCCGGGGCCCTACGCCGCTCCCGTCGCCCATTGCCGGGCCGCGAGGCGCGATCAGGGAACCCGTGCGGGCTCGCGCAACGCATCCCAGTGAAGCGTGCGGTCGCACCAGCGGTCCAGGAGTGTGTGGTCGTGGCCGACGGCGAGCAGGCCCGCTCCGGTGGTGCGGCGGTAGTCCTCGACGACGGTGACGAGCGCGGCGGTGGTGGAGGCGTCGAGCATCGCGGTCATCTCGTCGCAGATCAGCCAGCGCGGGCGCAGGACGAGGGCGCGGGCCAGGCAGGCGCGTTGGAGCTGGCCGTCGCTGACCTCGTGGGGGCGTCTGGGCAGCAGGTCGGGGGTCAGGCCGACGGTCGCGGCGAGTTCGGGGACCCGTTCGGTTGCCTCCGCGCCGCGGCCGGTTGCCCGCAGGGGTTCGGCGATGAGGTTGGTGAGGCTGAGGCGGGGGTCGGCGGAGATCCGGGGCTGCTGGAAGACGACGCCGAAGGCGGTGCGCAGGTCGCGTGGGGCGCGGTGCCGCCATTTCCGTACCGGTTCGCCGTCGAGGAGCAGGGTGCCGGAGTCCGGGCGGTGCAGCAGGGCGGCGACGCGGGCGAGGGTGGACTTGCCGCAGCCGCTGGGGCCGAGCAGACCGACCGCCTCGCCGGGCGCGACGGTCAGGGAGGCGTCCCGGACCACGGGTGCGTGTCGGTCGTATCCGGCGGTGATGGCCCGTAGTTCAAGCACGGATGCCCTCCGGGACGTACGGGTGGTGGCAGGCGACCGTGTCGGTCAGCGGCGGCAGCGCGGCGCAGGTGTCCGTGGCGTGGGTGCAGCGGGCGGCGAAGGCGCAGCCGTCGGGGAGGTCGCCGAGTTCCGGGGGCAGGCCGGGGATGGGGGTGAAGTCGCGTTCGGGGAGGGCCTGGAGGAGGCCGCGGCTGTAGGGGTGGCGGGGGCCGGGGGAGCCGAAGAAGGCGGTGGCGTCGGTCAGTTCGACGATGCGGCCGGCGTACATGACGGCGATCCGGTCGGCGATACGGGAGGCTGCGGCGAGATCGTGGGTGATCATCAGCAGGGCGCGTCCGGCGGTGTCCACGTGGCGCCGTAGTTCGTCGACGGTGTGGTCGACCAGGTGGCGGTCGAGTCCGGTGGTCGGTTCGTCGGCGAGCAGCAGGGGTGCGTCGCCGACGAGGGCGAGGGCGGTGGCGGCGCGTTGGGCGAGGCCGCCGGAGAGCTGGTGCGGGTGGCGGTCGAGGTGGTCGGCGGGGAACGCGGCGCGTTCGGCGGCCGTCTCGGCGGCGGAGCGCAGGGCGGCGCGGCCCTTGACCCCGGTCAACTCCGCGACGGCCTCCTCCAGTTGGGAGCGGATCGTGCGGACCGGGGTCAGGTGCGCGGCCGGGCTCTGCGGGATGAGGCCGATACGGCGGCCCCGTACCGTGCGGGCGAGCGTGCGTTCGTCGGCCGCGACCAGGTCGAGGTCGCCGAGGCGGGCCCGGCCGGCGGTCTGCGCGTTGGCGGGTAGCAGCCCGAGGAGGGCGGAGGCGAGCACCGACTTGCCGCAGCCGCTCTCGCCGATCAGGGCCAGGCACTCACCCGCCGCCACGTCGAAGCGCACGTCGGTGACGGCGGCCACCCGACGCCCGCCCGGCATCAGGAAGCGCACCGACAGTCCGCGTACGGACAGCAGTACTGGGCGCTCGGTCACAGCATCAGCTCCGATCGGCGGCGCGGATTGATCCGCTCGCGCCAGGTTCCGGCGAGCCCGGCGATGGCGAGGGTCGGCACGATGATGAAGAGGCCGGGGAAGAGGGTCGGCCACCACTGTCCGGCGAGCAGCGAGCCGCGCGCGCTCTGGATGAGGGTGCCGAGGCTCGCCGTGTGGGTGGGCAGCCCGAGCCCGAGGAAGGAGAGCGCGGACTCGTGCCACATGGCGTGCGGCACCATCAGTACGGCGGCCAGCGCGGCCTGCGGCAACACCCCCGGCAGCAGATGCCGTACCGTCACCCGCCACCGCGACGCCCCGCCGGAGACGGCGGCGTCGATGTAGGGGCGGGAGCGCAGAGACAGGACCTCGGCGCGGACGATCCGGGCGGTCGACAGCCAGTGGGTGAGGGCGACCGAGACCACTACTGGCCAGACGCCCGGCCGGAACATGGTGACGATGAAGATGCCGAGGAGGAGGTGGGGCACGGACGCGACCGTGTCGACGATCCGCATGACGGCGCGGTCGACCCAGCCGCCCAGGGCTCCGGCGGTGGCCCCGACGGCCGTGCCCACGACGGTTGCCGTGAGCGCTGCCGCCACCCCGACCAGCAGCGACACCCGCAGGCCGTAGACGCAGCGCAGCAGCAGGTCGCGGCCCACGTCGTCGGTGCCGAACGGGTGGGCCCAGGACGGCGGGAGCAGCTTGGCGGACAGGTCGACGGCCTGCTGGTCGAGCTGGACCAGCGGCGGCACGAGCAGCACGGCGAGGACGGTCACGGTCACCAGCGCGGCGGCAGTGCGTACGCGCAGGGTGCGGGTGGAAAGGCGGTTCGTGCCGTAGGACCGCCAGGCCGTTTCCTCTTTCTCGGCAGCGGGGGATGCGGGGGCGTCACATGTCACTGAACTTCACCCTCGGGTCGAAGAGTCCGTAGAGCAGGTCGGCGAGGAGGTTCCCGGCCAGGACGGCGGCCGTGGCCAGCACGGTGAGCGCGGCGAGCAGCGGGAAGTCGACGGCGGTGGCCGCCTCCACGGTGGCCGCCGCGATGCCCGGCCAGCTGAAGACGCTCTCCACCAGCAGGGCGCCGGTGATGAGTTCGGGGACGCGGGAGCCGATCAGGGTGAGGACCGGCAGCAGTCCGGAGCGCAGGGCATGGCCGAGAAGTACGGTGTGCTCGCTCAGGCCGTGGGCCCGTGCGCCGCGCACCGGGTCTTCCGCGAGCGCGTCGCCGACGCCCTGGCGGACGTACAGGGTGAACCAGGGGAGTTGGGAGACGGCGAGCACGCCGGCGGGCAGCACCAGATGCTCCGCGACCTGTCCGGCGGTGACCTGTTCGCTGGCGGTGTCCGTCAGCCCGCCCGCCGGCAGCACGCCCAGTTGGAGGGCGAACAGCCACACGGCGAGCAGCGCGATCCAGAAGATCGGTGCCGCTTCCAGGGAGTAGGCGAGCGAGGTGACACTCCGGTCGAGCCATGACCCGGGCCGCCGGGCGGCGAGCACCCCGAGCAGTGTGCCGACCAGTACCGCGACCACGAAGGCGACGGCGCACAACAGCGAGGACCACACCAGGCGTTCGCCGATCACCTGCGCCACCGGCTGCCGCAGCACGCTGGACTGGCCGAGGTCGCCGCTGAGCGCGGACGTGAGCCACTCCCACCAGCGGGCGGTGAGGGGCCGGTCCACGCCGAGGTTGTCGCGCAGCCGGTCGAGGGTCTCCTGGTCGGCGCCGAGCGCGGCCGAACCGGCGTACGCGCGCACGGGATCGAACGGGGAGGCGGCGGCGATCGCGAACACACCGAAGGTGACGACGAGCAGGACGGGCACGGCGAACAGGGCCCGCCGCCCCGCCAGCCGCGCCATCGCACCCCAGGGCAGCCGGGTAGGTGCTGCGGTCACTTCTTCGGCTGCCAGTCCTCGATGTTCCACCACGGGCCGCTGGCGAAGCCGTGCTCGTGCGGCTCCAGCTGCGTGGTCAGGCCGGCCCAGCGGTCGGCGAGGACGTAGAGGTGGTCGATGTGGGTGAGGAAGGTGTAGCCGGGATTCTGTACGAGGGCCCGCTGGAGAGTGTCGTAGGCGGCCTCGCGGGTGGCCGGGTCCTGGCTGCGGCGGCCGGTGTCGAGGGCCCGGTCCACGGCCGGGTTGTCGTAGCGGGCCATGTTGTTGAAGCCGTCTCCGGCGAGGGAGGAGTGCAGCAGGGTGTAGAGGCCGAAGTCGGGGTCGCCGGTGCTGCCGAAGCCCGCCAGCACGGCGTCGTTCTTCATCCGCGGCTCGATGACCTCCCAGGTGGCGCTCTCCACCGTCACCTTGATGCCGGCCTTCTTGGCGTCGGAGGCGTAGGCGAGGGCGTGGTCCTGGCGGACTTTGTCACCGGACGGGTAGAGCAGCGTGAAGGCGGCCCGCAGATCTCCCTTGGCCCGTATGCCGCCGTCGCCCGCCTTCCAGCCGGCCGCGTCCAGGATCTCCTCGGCCTTGCTGAGGTTCTGGGGGCGTTCGATGCTCTTGTCGAACCAGGGGTCGTCGGTCGGCAGCGGCCCGTACGCCGGCCTGCCCGCCCCGTCGAGGATCTTGTCGACCATTGTCTGCCGGTCCACGGCGGCGTCGAGCGCCTGCCGGATCGCACGGTCGCCGGTGACCTTGTTCTCGGTGGGCAGGGTGACGGTGCGGAAGTCGTAGGACTTCGCGTCGTACGTCTTGCGGCCGTCGTCGTTCTTGAAGGTGGCGGCCAGATTGGGCGGGAGGACCGCGCCGTCGAGGTCACCCGAACGCAGCCGGGTGGCGCGCACGTTGTCGTCCCCGATGACCGCCATGGTGAACGTCTTCACCTTCGGCGCACCGCCCCAGTAGTCCGGGTTGGCCTTGAAGGTGAGCTTCTCGCCCTTGCTCCAGCCCGCGAGGACATAGGGGCCGGTGCCGACCGGCTTCGTGTTGAAGGAGCCGGTGTTGGGGTCCTGCGCGCCGGCTATGTGCTCGGGGACGATCGGCAGCACCGTACGCCCGGCGAAGGGCGCGTACGGGTACTTGAGCGTGAAGACGACCTGGTCGTCACCGCTCGCCCGGACCTCCTTGATGGCGTCCAGCTCGCTGCGGGCGGTGTTGTTGGTCTTCGCGTCGAGCACGGTCCGGTACGTGAAGACCACGTCGGCCGGCGTCAGCGGCTCGCCGTCGCTGAACTCCACGCCGTCGCGCAGGGTGTAGGTGTAGGTGAGGCCGTCGCCCCCGACCTCGGGGAGCGCCTTCGCCAGCGCGGGCTGGAGCTTGAGGTCGGCGTCGCGGGCGAGCAGCCCGTCGAAGATCTTGGAGTTCCCGTCCTTGCCGTAGCCCAGCAACGGGCTGAGGGTGTCGGGCTCGGAGGCCACGCCGATCACGACCGAGTCCGCGGCCTTGCCGCCGTCCGCGCTACCACCGGGTGCCGAGCAGGCGGCGGCCCCGGTCATGATGGCCGCCACCGTGATGGCGGCACGTCTTGTCCGACGGGTCGTCATGAGCCCTCACACCCTTATTGCAGATTGAACGTTGTTGCGACTGATGTGCGATAGGAGGGTAACCCAGGGCATCCGCCCATCAGTCCGGGATCGATGCTGCGGCGACGCGCGGCTCCGATCGCCCCGCGTCAGGCGACTCCGCTGCGTCCCACGACGTTTCCCGCCCGGTCGATGCGGAGGACGTCGACCACGACGGGTGCCCCGTGCGGCGCAGCCAAGGCCTCGTCACGGGCCGTCACCGCCACCAGGTCGCCGAGCGGGACCCCGGCCGCCGTGCACAACCGGAGTGCTGCGAGGCCCGGGTTGGCCTCGGCGGCCAGCGCCTCGGAGGCGCCACCCTTCCGGGCCGGTTCGGCAAGGACGCCCTTGTCGACAGAAGCCGGACTCGGCGGTGCTGGAGGAACCGTGGCGGGTGTACCTGGAGACGGAGGGTGACCTGGAAGGCGGCGAGTGAGGCCCCTGTTCTTTATTGCATGTAACTCGCAATAGCGAAAGCATTGCAGGGAGGAGGGCATTGCGCGAGACTGGGACGCGGGCGCGGGGCCTGTCTTGCCTGACACGTCCGATCCGCGGATGCCGCCCCGCGCCCCCTGCCGAGCAGTGGGCCCGCCCCCTCATCCCTACAAATCGGTCTCGATCCCTGCCGGTGCTTGGGTGCGGCTCACAGTCGGGCAATCATGTGGCCATGCGCCGGCCGCTCAGCCTCCACACCCCCGAGTGGTTCACGGGCGACGATTCGACCCTGAACGTCGCGCTCGTGTACCCGATGCAGGGGCCTGCCGGGATCTTCGGTCCCGCCTGTCAGGCGTGCGCGCGGCTGGCCGCCGAGGAGATCAACAAGGCGGGCGGTGTGCTCGGCAAGGAGCTGAGGCTGCTGGAGGTCGACGGCGGGGCGGAGCCGCAGAGGGTCGCCGCCGAGGTCGAGGCCCTGGTGGCGACGGGCGTGGTGCACGGTGTCACCGGCTGGCACATCTCCTCGGTCCGGCAGGCGGTGGCGCCGCGCGTTGCGCACCGGGTGCCGTACGTCTACACCGCTCTCTATGAGGGCGGGGAGCGGACCGACGGCGTCTTCATGACCAGTGAGACGCCCGACTGGCAGCTGCTGCCCGCCATGCGGCTGCTCGCCGAGACACGGCGCGTGCGGCGCTGGTTCGTCGTCGGCAACAACTACGTCTGGCCCCGGCGCACCGCCCGGGCCGCCCGCCGATACGCCCGCGCGTGCTGCGGCGGACGGGTCTGCGGCGAGGCGTACCTTCCGCTGGGCGCCGACGACTTCCACGACGTGCTGCGACGCGTCGAGCGTTCGGACGCGGACGGTGTGCTGATGCTGCTGGTCGGCAGTGACGCGGTCCGCTTCAACCGCGCCTTCGCCGACTCCGGCCTCGACCAGAGGTGCCTGAGGCTGAGCACGCTGATGGACGAGAACATGCTGATGGCCAGCGGCCCGGAGGCGACCGGCGACCTCTACAGCACGTCCGGCTTCTTCGCCTCGCTGGCCAACCAGGACACCCTGGACTTCCACGGCCAGTACGCCGACCGCTTCGGCTTCGAGGCTCCGGCCCCCGGCAGCCTCGGCGAGTCCTGCTACGAGGGCGTGCTGCTGCTCGCCTCGCTCATCGAGAGGGCCCGAACCCTGGACGTCTCGGCGATCTCGGCCACCGCCGAGACCGTCTCCTACGAAGGGCCGCGCGGCCTGCTCCACCTCCAGGACCGGCATGTCCGCCAGCGCATCTACCTCGCGGAGGCGGACGGGCTCGACTTCAACGTGCTCGCCCAACTGCGCGCTCCGCACGACCTGTTGTGACCTTGGCAGGGCTGGTGGCGTCCCGGCCCTCCAATGCGTCGGCCAGCCGTGCGAGCAGGCCCTTCAGTTCCTCGTCCGGGAGCAGTTGCTCCAAGTCCCCCCAGTCGGCCCGCACTTCACGGACCAGCACCTGCCAACGCTGCACGCCCCGTGGGGTGAGGTGGGCCAGGACCCGGCGCCGGTCGGCGGGGTCGACCCGGCGGTAGACCAGGTTCTGGTCGACGAGTTGGTCGACCAGTTTGGTGAGGCTCGGCGCCGGCAGGAAGGCGTGGTCGGCGAGGGACGTCATGTGGTGGCCCTGCCCGTCGGAGAGCAGGTCGAGTACCCGCCATGCCTCGACGGAGCAGTCGAACTCGTCCAGTACGGACTGCACTCGGCGCACGGCGAGACGTTCGGCCCGTGTCAGCAGGCTGAGCAGTTCCTGGGGCCGTCTCGCCATCGTGCTCCTCCACTCGTACGCGTCGGCTGTGCCCGAGCCTACCGTCGATCGCCAGGCGCTTGACAAGGGAAACCAGGAAAACTGATCCTTTCCGCTGGAAGTATTAATTGCCGTTGCCGTGACGTCGCCAACCGGGCGTCTCCCGCAGCGGCTTCTTTTGTTTTGCCCGCCGTTTTACTTCCGCTGGAAACCATCATTCATTGCTTCGAAACGCATTTGAAACAGTTTCCTCGCAGGCTGTGGTCGCACTTCAGCGACCAGCCCGGACGTCACCCCGGAACGGCTGGGGGATCCGTGCGCCACCGCAGCCGTTCCTGAAGCGCGTCCCATCTGCTCCCTCCCCAGCGTCTTCCGCTCTTATCGCATCGCCCTTCGGGGCATGGAGGTTTCGTATGTCCGGGCTCAGCATCAGCAGACGCGGTCTATTGGCCGGCATGTCGGCGGTCGGCGCGTCCGCCGCCCTCAGCGCCTGTGGCGCCAAGACCGGGGACAGCTCCTCGACCGACGCGGCCGGCGCCAAGGCCGACACGTCCGGCAGCACGGTCAAGGTGGGTCTGCTCAACTCGCTGTCGGGCACGATGGCCATCAGCGAGGTCACTGTCCACAACGCGCTGTTGCTCGCCGTGAAGGAGATCAACGCGGCCGGTGGTGTGCTGGGCAAGAAGCTGAACCCGATCAGCCAGGACGGCGCCTCGGACTGGCCGACCTTCGCGGAGAAGGCGGAGGCCCTGATCAAGGACGACAAGGTCGTCGCCACCTTCGGCTGCTGGACCTCCTCCAGCCGCAAGGCGGTCAAGCCGGTCTTCGAGCGGTACAAGTCGCTGCTCTTCTACCCCGTGCAGTACGAGGGGCTGGAGCAGTCGCCGTACATCTTCTACACCGGCGCGACCACCAACCAGCAGATCATCCCGGCGCTGGACTACCTGAAGAAGCAGGGCCTGACCAAGCTCTACCTCGTCGGCAGCGATTACGTCTTCCCGCGCACCGCCAACAAGGAGATCCAGGCGTACGCGAAGGCCAAGGGCATGACGGTGGTCGGCGAGGACTACGCGCCGCTCGGCTCCACCGAGTTCTCCACGATCGTCAACAAGGTCAAGGACTCCGGCGCGGACGCCGTGTTCAACACCCTCAACGGTGACAGCAACGTGGCCTTCTTCAAGGAGTACAAGTCCTCCGGGATGACCGCGAAGAGCATGCCGGTGCTGTCCGTCTCCATCGCCGAGGAGGAGGTGAAGAGCATCGGAACGCAGTACCTGGAAGGCCAGTTGACGGCCTGGAACTACTACCAGACCACTCCCGGCGCCGCGAACACCAAGTTCGTCGCCGCCTACCAGGCCGCGTACGGCAAGGACAAGCCGACCAGCGACCCGATGGAGGCCGCGTACGTCTCCGTCTACCTCTGGAAGGCGATGGTCGAGAAGGCCGGATCCTTCGACGTCGCCAAGGTGAAGGCGGCTTCGGACGGGATCACCTTCGCCGCCCCCGAGGGCGAGGTCACCGTCGACGGAGCGACCCAGCACGTCTACAAGACCGCCCGGATAGGCAAGGTCGGCGCGGACGGGCTCATCACCGAGGTGTGGAACTCGGGCAAGCCGATCAAGCCGGACCCCTTCCTCAAGGGCTACGACTGGGCCTCCGGCCTCTCCTGACCCCGGCCCGACCCATCCCGTACGGACCCGGCCTTCTCAAGGCCGGGTCCCGTCCCGCGCCCGCACCCCCGTCCCCGACCCGGAGCCGCTTCATGACGGTCATCCTCAACCAGTCCTTCACCGGCATCAGCATCGGTGCCGTCCTTCTGCTCATCGCGCTCGGCCTGACCCTGACCTTCGGTCAGATGGGCGTGATCAACATGGCGCACGGCGAGTTCATCATGACCGGCGCCTACACCACGTACGTCCTGCAGAAGTCGATCAGCAGCGCCGGGATCTCCCTGCTGGTGGCGCTGCCCGTGGCGTTCGTCGTCGCGGGTCTGATGGGCGCGCTGCTGGAATGGCTGCTCATCCGGCGCCTGTACACCCGGCCGCTGGACACGCTGCTGGTCACCTGGGGCGTCTCGCTGATGCTCCAGCAGCTCGCGCGCGACATCTTCGGCGCCCCCAACGTCCAGACCCACGCCCCGGACCTGCTCACCGGCAACATCTCGGTGGGTGGCGGGATCACCCTCGCCAACAGCCGCCTGTTCATCCTCGGCCTCGCCCTGCTGAGCGTCCTCGCCCTCACCCTTATCCTCCGTACGACCCCGCTGGGCCGCCGGATCCGGGCGGTCGTGCAGAACCGGGACCTCGCCGAGGTGTCGGGCATCGCCACCGGACAGGTCGACCGGATCACCTTCTTCATCGGCTCGGGTCTCGCCGGCGTGGCCGGAGTCGCACTCACGCTGGTCGGCCCGATCGGCCCGACGATGGGCACCAACTACATCGTCGACGCCTTCCTGGTAGTCGTCGTGGGCGGCATCGGCCAGCTCAAGGGCAGTGTGATCACCGCCTTCGTGCTCGGCGTCCTCCAGTCGGTCCTCGAATACTCGACGACGGTCAGTGTCGCGAAGGTCATGGTGCTCGTGGCGATCGTCGCCTTCCTCCAGTGGCGACCCCAGGGTCTGTACACACTGCGCACCCGGAGCCTGGCATGACGACAACCACCGCAGCCGCCGCGCCCCCGCAGCCCGTATCTCTGCTGGAACGCTTCCGCGTACCCGGCGGCTTCGCCCTCGGCGCCGTGCTCCTCCTCGGTATCGCACCGCTCGCCCTCTCCGACTTCCGCCTCTCCCTCCTCGCCAAGTACCTCTGCTACGCGATCGTGGCCGTCGGTGTCAGCCTCGCCTGGGGCCGCGGCGGACTGCTCGTCCTCGGCCAGGGCGTCTTCTTCGGCCTCGGCGGCTACGCCATGGCCATGCATCTCAAGCTCGCCGACGCCGCCGCGGCCCCGGGCGCCGGCCCCGGCGCACTGCCCGACTTCATGCAGCTGTACGGGACCGGCGGCGCCCTGCCCTGGTGGTGGAAGCCCTTCGCCAACCCCGGATTCGCGCTCGCGGCGACCGTCCTGCTGCCGATGGCCGTCGCCGCGGTGCTCGGCTTCTTCATCTTCCGCCGCCGGGTCAAGGGCGCCTACTTCGCCATCCTCAGCCAGGCCATGGCCGCCGCCCTGTCCATCTGGCTGGTCGGCCAGCAGGCCACCACCGGCGGCACCAACGGACTCACCGACATGCAGGGCTTCTTCGGCTACTCGCTGGACGACCCGGTCAACCAGAAGATGGTGTACTTCATCATCGCCGTGGTCCTGCTGCTCCTGATGGCCCTCGCCCGCCAGCTGTTCGTCAGCCGCTACGGCGAACTCCTCATCGCCGTACGGGATTCCGAGGAACGGGTCCGCTTCCTCGGCTACGACCCGGCCAATGTCAAGCTCGTCGCGTACGTCGTCGCGGCCGGCATGGCGGGCCTGGCAGGCGCCCTGTTCGTGCCGGCCGTCGGGATCATCTCCCCGGCTCTGATCGGCATCGTGCCGTCCATCGGCTTCGTCATCGGCGCGGCGGTCGGCGGCCGGGCCTCCCTCGTGGGCGCGGTGCTCGGCGCGGTCGCCGTCGCCTGGGCGCAGAGCACCCTCTCCGACGCCTTCCCGGCCGCCTGGACCTACTTCCAGGGCCTGCTGTTCATCGTGGCGGTCGGCTTCCTCCCCGGTGGCCTGGCCTCCCTGGTGACCGTCATCCGCAACCGCCGTACACCTACCACCCGTTCAGGAGAGACAGCATGAGCGGCGAGGGACTGACCATCCGCGACCTGCGGGTCACCTTCGACGGCTTCACGGCCGTAGACGGCGTGAACCTGCACGTGCCGGCCGGAGACCTGCGGTTCCTCATCGGACCGAACGGCGCCGGCAAGACCACCCTGGTCGACGCGGTCACCGGACTGGCGAAGGCCACCGGCTCGGTCCGTTTCGGCGACCAGGAACTCATCGGCAAGCCCGTGCACCGCATCGCCCGCCTCGGCATCGGGCGCACGTTCCAGACGGCCACCGTCTTCGAGCAGCTGACGGTGCTGCAGAACCTCGACATCGCCGCGGGCGCCGGACGGGGAATGATGACGATGCTCCGCCGCCGAAAGGGCATACCGGAGCCGGTGGCCAAGGCGCTGGAGACCACCGGCCTGACCGACCTGCGAGACCGCCCCGCCGGCGTCCTCGCCCACGGCCAGAAGCAGTGGCTGGAGATCGGCATGCTGCTCGTCCAGGACGTACAACTGCTGCTGCTCGACGAGCCGGTCGCCGGAATGAGCCACGAGGAACGCGAGGCCACCGGCGAACTGCTCCAGCGGGTGAGCGCAGACCACACCGTCGTCGTCATCGAACACGACATGGACTTCATGCGCTCCTTCGCCCGCAGCGTCAGCGTGCTGCACGCCGGCAAGGTCCTCAGCGAAGGCACGGTCGCCGAGGTCCAGGCCGACCCCAAGGTCCAGGAGGTCTACCTGGGCCGCGCCTCCGAGCCGGAACCCGCGTCCGTATCCGAACCGTCCGCCACTCCCGTATCCGTCGCCGAGGAGGCGTGACACCCATGCTGGAGATCAACACCGTCCAGGCCGGCTACGACCGCACCACCGTGCTGCACGGCGTGACCGTCAAGGTCCCGGAGGACGGCGTCGCGGCCGTCCTCGGCCACAACGGCGCCGGCAAGAGCACCCTCCTGCGCGCCGTCATGGGACTGATCAAGCCGAAGAACGGGACCATCCTGCTGGACGGCGAGGACATCACCCGCCTCGCTCCGCACCAGCGGGTGGCCCGCGGCATGGCGTACGTACCGCAGGGCCAGCAGTCCTTCCCGCACCTCACCACCGCGGAAAACCTCCAACTCGTCGCCGACGGCCGCCCCGACGGCAAGGAGGCCATCGCCGAAGCTCTCGACCTCTTCCCCGTCCTGCGCGAACTCTCCGCCCGCCGCGCCGGTCTGCTCTCCGGCGGCCAGCGCCAGCAACTCGCCATCGCCCGCGCCCTGGTGACCCGCCCGCGCCTGCTCCTGCTCGACGAGCCGACCGAGGGCATCCAGCCGTCCGTCGTCGCCGAGATCGAGCAGACCATCCTGTCCCTGGCCGGCCGCGGCGGACTGTCCGTCCTCCTCGTCGAGCAGCACGTGGGCTTCGCCATGCGGGCCGCCCAGCACTACTACGTACTGGAAGCGGGCCGCGTGACCTCCTCCGGCGAGGGAGGCACCGGAGCCGAGCAGACCGTACGGGCGGCGCTCAGCGTGTGAGCACGCTCAGGCAGACGCCCGTGGCCCGGCCTCAGGCAGTGCTGCAGCCGCTGCACCGGCCGTAGACCAGCAGGGAGCCCGAGGAGTCCGGCCGTAGCCCGGTCAACTCCTCGATCCTGCCCACCGCTTCCGTCAGATGCTCGTTGGCGATGGCCGCGACCATGCCGCACCGCTGACAGACGGTGTGATGGTGCGGTCTTCCGGTGATGCCGTAGCGCGTCGGGCCGGGACCGTGCACGGCGTGGGTGACACCGACTGCCGTCAGCAACACCAGCGTGCGATACACCGTGGTGAGATGTACGGCTGATCCGGCCCGGGCCAACTGCGACCAGGCTTCCGTGAGGGTGAGATGACGCCCCGAGCCGCAGAGCATCGTCAGCACTCGCAGCTGGCCCGGCGTGCAGCGCAGGCCGTGCCGTCTCAGCAGATCGCGGGGTTCGACAGGACCGTTCGTCATGACCGGGACCGAACCTCACATGGCGGTTGTCTCCTCGCGACACGGCCCGGTCCTAGGACCAATGTCTGATCGGCGGGGGCCCTGTCTTGCTGTTAGCGTGCAGTTGCATACTAGTGGCAATAACAAGGCCGAAGGATGTTGGACATGGCGGTTTACACGCTCCCGGAGCTTCCGTACGACTACGCGGCGCTCGAACCGGTCATCAACCCCCAGATCGTCGAGCTGCACCACGACAAGCACCACGCGGCATACGTGAAGGGCGCGAACGACACCCTGGAGCAGCTCGCGGAGGCGCGCGACAAGGAGTCGTGGGGTGCGATCAACGGCCTGGAGAAGAACCTCGCCTTTCATCTCTCCGGCCACATCCTGCACTCCATTTACTGGCACAACATGACCGGCGACGGCGGCGGCGAGCCGCTGGAGAAGGACGGCGTGGGCGAGCTGGCGGACGCCATCGCCGAGTCCTTCGGCTCCTTCGCGGGCTTCAAGGCTCAGCTGACCAAGGCGTCGGCGACCACGCAGGGTTCGGGCTGGGGCGTCCTCGCCTACGAGCCGCTCAGCGGCCGGCTGATCGTCGAGCAGGTCTACGACCACCAGGGCAACGTCGGCCAGGGCTCGGTGCCGATCCTGGTCTTCGACGCCTGGGAGCACGCCTTCTACCTGCAGTACAAGAACCAGAAGGTCGACTTCATCGACGCGATGTGGGCCGTCGTCAACTGGCAGGACGTGGCCAGGCGCTACGCCGCAGCCAAGGAGCGCGGCGACAGCCTGCTGCTCGCCCCGTGATGCCGTAGTCGCGTCCGCCTCCGCACAGATGTCCTGCTCGTGATCGTCTTCTCAACCTTCACTTGCAGGCGGCACAAGGAAGGGCTCCCCCAAGGACGTGACTTGGGGGAGCCCTTCTGTTGTCGAAATCGGCGCACGGCGTGCGGCACGTGCGTCTCGTGCCTGCCATTGTCGCGCAGTCACTGGATCAAGCCGGTGACGGGCTGTCCTGTCAGGGACTGGGCGATCTGCCAGAGCTGTCCACCGCGGGACGCCTTCACGAGAACCACGTCGCCGGGGCGGAGGATGGAGGCCAGGTAGGCGGCGGCGGTGCCGTTGCCGCCGACCATCGCGATGCCCGGTACGCCTGCCGCGCCCGCCGCGAGGGCGAGTTGCTTGGCGAGTGTGTCGCCGACCGCCACGAAGAGAACCACACATGGGCCCGATGCCTGGTACAGCGGCCCTGGAATGGGGCGGGCCCTGCCGGTACGGCGCCTCATCGTGGGCCCTGATTGGGGTGTCCCGGTCCGTGTGCCCCTCGGCCCGCGGTGTGAGGGTGGTCGTGGTGCCGGCCCCCTTGGTGCCAACGACGCCGGAGGCGGAGCGGTCAGGCATGCGTGGCCTCCGCGGCACGGCTTTACCCACGGCCCATGCCCCCATCCAGGGGACGAAAGTCATACCGGACAGGGAGGTCAACTGTCCGCCCGCAGGGACCTGAAATGACCGCTACCTGGACAGCCCGCCGTCCGTGGAGATACGCGCCATAGAAGAGCCCGGCCGGTAGTAACGGCCCGGCCGGGCTTTTCACAGGGCGTGCGCCAGTGACCTGGCGGCGCCTGCTGAACAGACGAGCGTCAGGCGGGGGTGATGTTCTCCGCCTGGGGGCCCTTCTGACCCTGGGTGACGTCGAAGTTCACCTTCTGGCCTTCCTGAAGCTCGCGGAAGCCGGAGCTGGCGATGTTCGAGTAGTGGGCGAAGACGTCCGGGCCGCCGCCGTCCTGCTCGATGAAGCCGAAACCCTTTTCGGCGTTGAACCACTTAACGATGCCGCTGGCCATGTGTCCTCCAAGGGGACTCGAAATCGGTCCCGCACCGTGCGGGAACCGGAGGTGATCGCCCTGGTCCTCAGAGACGGTGAACAACAAAATCGCCCGTGAAGGTGTGCTCACGGGCGACCGGTACTTCGGAACCATGACAGCTACCGCAGACGGTACACGCACTGTTCTGCTCGCACCACGAGAACATCGATGCTTCCGTGGAGCTCGATCACGGTGATGCCGCGGACAAGGTAACTGCGCGTGTGCCGACATGGGGGCGGCAGCCTCCCCGGTATCGGGTGATTCCGGCGCTGCTCCGAGGCTGTATTTGTCTCCTGGATGCCCATGACGGTTCCTGACATGAGACCCCCGCTGGACGGGAGTTCGTGGTCGTCGGACCGTCGCCGGGGACTGGGCCAACGCCCAACTACCGTACGGGCGCGTGCCGGTCGTATCCGGCTGGTGCGGCGGGTGACTTGGGTGTCTGTCAATGCCGGTCACGAGCAGACGAAGGGTGAGGCCATCCTCTCGTCTTGCGGCAGTAGTTGGTCTCCGGTCCGGACGAAGTCTTCCGAGAGTGGTCGGATCATGCCGTTGTGCCGGTCCTGGTGGGATTGTTGCGTGGTGCTGTCCCGGGCGGGGTCTGACTCATGAGATCTATGACCGAAGTGTCCAGTCACAGGCTTGTCGACTGTCGTTGCGGGATGGTGTCTGCTGTCACCGAGCCACAGGGCGTGTCCCAATAGGGGCCTTGCCGAAGTTTAGGCGCCATCACGGTTCAGACCGCCCGTTCAGGCCGGTGCCGGCCACCCAGTACGTCACCACGCGGGAGGCGAACCAATCATGACGACCAGGCAGCGCAGCACCTCCTCCAGCACGGATCCTCCCGTTCCGGGCGAGGTCGTCCTGGGCGTAGACACGCACGGTGAGGTTCATGTCGCCGCCGTGATCTCCCCGCTCGGGAAGATCCTGGGCACTGAGTCCTTTCCGGCCACGGCGACCGGCTATGTTCGGCTGCTCGTCTGGGCCCGCAAGCGGGGGACGGTGCGCCGGGCCGGCGTGGAGGGCACCGGTACCTTCGGAGCGGGCCTGTCCCGCTACCTGCTGGCTCAGGACGTCCAGGTGTATGAAGTGAACCGGCCCGACCGCTCGGCCCGCCGTCTGCTCGGGAAGTCGGACCCGCTCGATGCGCAGGCTGCTGCGCGGGCTGTGCTCAGCGGTCGTGCCCGGGCCCGGGCCAAGTCCGGTGATGGTCCGGTGCACAGCGCCCGGATGTTCAAACTCGCCAAGGTCTCCGCGGTCAAGGCACGGACCCAGGCGATCAACCAGCTCAAGGCCGTCCTGGTCATCGCTGACCCTGCCTTGCGGGAGCGGTTGTCGAGCCTGGGCAATGCCGAGTTGTTCCGCACGTGCGCGCGCCTCGGCCTGCGTGACGGTGGGGGTGACGAGGACGCGGTGGCCCAGGCCACCCACATGACCCTGAGAATGCTCGCGGAGCGCATCGAGCAGCTCACCGGGCAGATCGATGAGCTGAACCGGCGCCTGACCCGGCTCGTCGAGCGCCACGCCCCGCAGCTGCTCGTCCCGGTGGGCATCGGCCCGGACAGTGCCGTCACTCTCCTGATCACCATGGGAGACAACCCCGAGCGGCTGAACACCGAGGCATCCTTTGCCGCCCTTTGCGGAGTCAGCCCCGTCGAGTACTCCTCGGGCCGGCGGAGCACGCGCCGACTCAACCACGGCGGCGACCGACAGGCGAACGCCGCCCTGCACCGCATCGTGTTCACCCGGCTGCGCCACGACCCGCGCACCCAGGCGTACTACGAACGCCGCACCCAGGAGGGCAAGACCCGCCGTGAGATCATCCGATGTCTCAAGCGATATGCCGCCCGAGAGGTCTTCAACCTGGTCAGACCGGTTTCCCGCACCCCCGCGTTATAGGGGCGTCTGTGATAGCGCCGGTGAGAGAGGCGTTCGGCGGCAAGGCCCTGCAGACGCGGCCGGAGGGGGCTTCCGGGCGGGTGTGCTGCAACTCCGGCGGTGGCACCGCACCCCCCGGGTCCTCCCCCAACGAGCACTTGACGCGTGGGCGTAGTGATGACACACGCCTGCAGTGGATGCGGCCCAAAGCCCTTGGCAGCCAACATGCCAAAGCCTTCGCTTCTGCAAAATTGAACGCCTCTGGAGGTGTCTGAAGCGATGCCTGCTCCGCTTGATGTTCCGCATGACAGGAACGCTGGACCAGATCTTCAAGAGCGTCCTGCGTCGTAACAAGGCCGGCGGGGTGGACCGGATCGCCCGTACCGCCGACTTCACCACCAAGATCCGCCAAGCCGTCGCGTCCCAGAGCCGCTATCACATCGAGGGCTGAGCGCTCCGGCGATCCTCCTCCGTTATAGGGGCGTCCGTGAGACGTGAGAGGGTCTGACGCGTGAGTGAGACACCGTCGAACACCCTGCAATACCGCTTTGACGGGCCAGAAGAGGCTCCCGTCCTGATCTTGGGACCCTCGCTGGGTACCACATGGCACATGTGGGACCGGCAGGTGCCGGAGCTGGTGAAGCAGTGGCGGGTCTTTCGTTTCGACCTGCCGGGGCACGGTGGTGCCCCCGCCCATCCCGCCGGGTCGGTCGCCGACCTGGCGACCCGGCTGCTCGCCACGCTCGACAGGGTCGGCGTGCAGCGCTTCGGCTACGCGGGTTGCGCGCTCGGCGGCGCGATCGGCGCCGAACTGGCGCTGCGCCACCCGGAGCGGCTGGCCTCGCTCGCGCTGATCGCCGCCTCGCCCCGCTTCGGAACGGCCGACGAGTTCCGCCAGCGCGGTGTGATCGTCCGGACCAACGGGCTCGACCCCATCGCCCGTACCTCCCCCGAGCGTTGGTTCACCAGCGGCTTCGCCGCCGCGCAGCCCGCGATCACCGAGTGGGCCGTACAGATGGTCCGCACCACCGACCCCGGCTGCTACATCGCCGCCTGCGAATCGCTCGCCTCCTTCGACGTACGGGGCGAACTGGCCCGCGTCGGGGTGCCGACCCTCGTCCTCGTCGGCTCCGACGACCAGGTCACCGGGCCCGCCGAGGCCCGCACCCTGGTCGCGGGCATCCCGGACGCCCGCCTCGCGGTGGTGCCGGGCGCCTCCCACCTGGTCCCGGTCGAGCAGCCCGCCGCCGTCACCGACCTTCTCGTACGCCACTTCTCGACGGCCTGGCAGCCCGCGTACGGCACCGGAACCGGCCAGATGGCCATCTCGGCGGCCCCGGCCAAGCCGGTCCTGGCCGCGCTCCAACCGGCCACCCCCATCGCGGAGATCGCGCCGCCCGCCCCGCAACCCGAGGCACAGGGGCGCCCGGACCAGTACGACGCCGGGATGAAGGTCCGCCGTGAGGTGCTCGGCGACGCGCACGTCGACCTGGCGCTCGCCCAGGCGGACGAGTTCTCCGGGGACTTCCAGGACTTCGTCACCAGATACGCGTGGGGCGAGATCTGGAGCCGGCCCGGCCTCGACCGGCGTTCCCGCAGCTGCGTCACCCTCGCCGCCCTCGTCGCCGGCGGCCACCTCGACGAACTCGCCTTCCACACCCGCGCGGCCCTCCGCAACGGCCTCACCCCGGTCGAGATCAAGGAAGTACTGCTCCAAGCGGCCGTCTACTGCGGGGTGCCCGCCGCCAACAGCGCGTTCAAGGTGGCCCAGCAGGTCATCCGCGAGGAGACGACGCCCGAGGGCTGACCCCGGAGCACGAGGCCTGAGCAGGACCCCTGAGCCGGGTGGTGAAAGCACCACCCCCAGCCGCGACGCGGTCCGGGCGCGCGGCAGGATGGACCCATGAAGCTCACGAAGAAGTCGCACGCCTGCGTCCGCCTTGAGAAGAACGGGCAGACGCTCGTCCTCGACCCCGGAGGATTCAGCGAGGAGGACGCGGCGGCCGGCGCCGACGCGATCCTGGTCACGCACGAGCACGCCGACCACTTCGACGAGGGCAGGCTGCGTGCCGCCCTGGACGCCAACCCGGCCGCCGAGCTCTGGACCCTCGCCGCCGTGGCGGACAAGCTCTCCGCGGCCTTCCCGGGCCGCGTCCACACCGTCGGCCACGGCGACACGTTCACCGCCGCGGGCTTCGACATACAGGTCCACGGCGAACTGCACGCCGTGATCCACCCGGACATCCCCCGTATCACCAACGTCGGCTTCCTCGTCGACGGCGCCGTCTTCCACCCCGGCGACGCCCTCACCGTCCCCGACCACCCGGTCGACACCCTGCTGCTTCCGATCATGGCCCCGTGGAGCAAGCTCTCCGAGGTCGTCGACTACGTCCGTGAGATCAAGCCGCAGCGCGCGTACGACATCCACGACGCCCTCCTCACGGACCTCGCCCTTCCGATCTACGGCGGGCTGGTCGGCGGCCTCGGCGGCGCCGAGCACCTGCGGCTGACGCCGGGGACCTCGACCGAGGTCTGAGAGGCGTTGTCAGACCCGGCGGGTAGGTTGTGGGGCATGCGTATCGCGACCTGGAACGTGAACTCGATCACCGCCCGCCTGCCGAGGCTGCTGGCCTGGCTGGAGAGCAGCGGCACGGACGTGCTGTGCCTCCAGGAGGCCAAGGTCGCCGCCGAGCAGTTCCCGTCCGACCAACTGCGAGAGCTGGGCTACGAGTCGGCGGTCAACGCGACCGGCAGGTGGAACGGCGTCGCGGTGATCTCCCGCGTAGGCCTGGAGGACGTGGTGCGGGGCCTGCCCGGCGACCCCGGTTACGAGGGCGTCGAGGAGCCCCGCGCCGTCTCCGCGACCTGCGGCCCGGTCCGCGTCTGGTCGGTGTACGTGCCGAACGGCCGCGAGGTGGCGCACCCCCACTACGCCTACAAGCTCGGCTGGTTCGAGGCACTGAGGGCGGCGGTCGCCGACGACGCGGCAGGCAGCCGCCCGTTCGCGGTCCTGGGCGACTTCAACGTGGCCCCGACGGACGAGGACGTCTACGACCTGGCCGCCTTCGAGGGCCTCACCCACGTCACCCCGGCCGAGCGCGAGGCCCTGGCCGCCCTGCGCGAGGCGGGGCTCACGGACGTGGTCCCGCGCCCCCTGAAGTACGACCGCCCGTACACGTACTGGGACTACCGCCAGCTCTGCTTCCCCAAGAACCGGGGCATGCGCATCGACCTGGTCTACGGCAACGAGCCGTTCGCGAAGGCGGCGAAGGACGCGTATGTCGACCGGGAGGAGCGGAAGGGCAAGGGCGCGTCGGACCACGCCCCGGTGGTGGTGGACCTGGAGGTCTAGGGGGGCCTGGCTACCGGGCCCGGGGCGCTCACGGCACCAGCGCCCCCAACTCCACCGCCCCCGCCATCGCGGCCAGCCCCGCATCACCCGGATGCAGATGGTCCCCGCTGTCGTACGCGGGCAGCAGCCGCGCCGGCTGCGCCGGATCCCGCAACGCCGCGTCGAAGTCGACGACCCCGTCAAATTCGGACGTGGACGTGGACCCGGACCGGGATGCGGACTCGGAGTCGGCGACCCGCGCAGCCTCCTCCCTGATCCACGTGTTCACGGCCGTCCGCTGACCGTCGACCGCCGACGTGCACCGCGCCTCACCCGCGCACGGCCCGATCGTGGCGACCAGCACCCGTATCCTCCGTGCGCGCACCCGCTCCGCCAGCTCCCTCAGACCGGCGATGACATCCTCCGCCGCCGCGCCCGTCCGCAGGTCGTTGACGCCCTGGAAGACGATCGCCGTGCGCGCCGACGTCTGGGCGAGGACGTCCCGGTCCAGGCGGTGCAGGGCGCTCACCCCGCCCGAGTCGGTCGAGACCCCGTCGCCCGGGTAGCGGTCGGACAGGACGCGGTTCGCGGCGATGCCCTGGTTGAGGACCCCGTAGCGCGGCACCGTGTTCTGGGCGAGGAGCCGGTCGGCGAGCACATCGGGCCAGCGCCGGTTCGCGTCCGCCGTCGATCGCTCCCCGTCGGTGATCGAGTCGCCGAGCACCACCACGGATCCGGGACCGTCACCCACATCGACCCCCGTCAGCAGCGGCCAGGTCGTCAGCGTCGAGGTGTACGGCGTCGGCGAGCCGTCGGCCGTGTGGTCGCCCGGTTCGCTGACGTACGAGCGTTGCTGCGCGAGCCGGTGCAGAGGTGCCGCCGTCACCGTGCCCGGCAGATCGAAGCTGACCAGCAGGTTACTGTCCGAGGGCACCGCGAAATCGAGCGGATCGCTGAACGCCTGTGCCCCGGCCGGGAGTTGGGCCCCACGCGCGCCCCGGAACGTCAACGGAACAGGGGTGGCGCTCGCGGTGGCGCCCGCCGCCTGGACGGCCACCGTGGCGCTGCCGATCCGTACCGGGGCCGACGCGAAGGTGTTGTCGAAGCGGACCCGAACCCTTGGTCCGCCGGCCGATGTGTGCACCACCAGCCGCAGCGTCCGGTCGGTCCAGGGGCCCACGGTCGCGTACGTCGAGGTCGACGCCGCCCAACTGCCTGTCCAGCGGGCCGTGTCGGGCCGTACCGAGAGTGCGAAGACGTGCAGGTCGGCCGCGTACGGCAGCCGGACGGAGGCGACCTGGTGCCCTCGCACGATCGGCACGGTGACGACGTACAGCCGCGCCTTCTCGGCGAGTTGGCCGGTGGGCGTGTTCACGTGCGGCAGCGCGACCGCCTTGGCGGCGAGGGAGCCGGTGCGCCAGTCGGGGGCGGTCAGCCGGTACGAGGACCGGGTGCCGTCCGTGTACGAGACGGTGCCCGTGCCGCTCACCTCGGCGCCGCCGGTGCCGGCGGCGAGGAACGCGAGCGCGTCCCCCTCCCCGTGGACGCGCACGGCCTGGCCGGCGGCACGGACGTTGTCCGGCTCGCCCGGTGCCCGGCAGGGCCAGACCAGCCGGGCGCCCTGGACGGTGAGGCCGGAGCCCCTGGTCCAGCCGGCGGCCGTCAGGTCCTGGGCCGACACGGAGACGCCCGAGCCGTCGAAGTCGGCGGCCTCGGGGCGGGCGTCGTCGCTGACGGCGGTGTTGTCGAAGTACCGGGTGAGGGGAAGGGGTTGGGGATCGGGTTCGGCGGCCCGGGCCGCGGAGGACAGGGGCGTCAACGCCGCGCACAGGGTGAGGGCGCAGGTGAGGGCGAGGGTGATGCCCGGTCCCCAGCGCCCACGGACACCCGGGCCCCACGTGCCTCGGTCGCCTCGGCGCATGTCCGTCCCCCGCTCCCTCGGGCCCGTCGCTCAACGCGGTGTGGAGCCGCGGTGCGAGGCCGCAGTGCGAAGCTAGGGAGCCGCCGGGGGTCCGTCAATGAGGCCGGTGCGCCGGGTGGGGGCGGACGGGGAACTTGGCCGGAACCCGTGGCCCCGCGCGCCCAGTGGTGCGGTCGGCGGTGTGAATGACAGGCTGGACGTATGAACATCCCTTTCCTGGGCAACTGGCGCAAGAAGCATGGGCTCGCCCGAGGGGTGGCGGTGTACTCCGCGGGGGAGCACGACCCCGAGGCGGCCGCGGGGCTCCTTTCCGAGTGCGAGCTGCTCCGTTCCCAGGCGCACCGGGTGGGCGTCGAACTCGACGACTCCGCCGCCTCGTTGGAGGCGCTGGACCAGCTGCTGCCGGGCTGGCGGGACGACGAGGAGTCGCTGCCCTGGCTCGGCAACGACGCGGGCCTCTATCTCGGCACGGTCATCGTGCGGACGGTCCCCGGTGCCGCCTGGGACTTCTGGCCGAACGGCCAGCCCGTCGTACGGCTGTCGTCGGGCCGTGAGTTCGACGTCGTCGCCTCCGGGCACGCGTGGGCGTCCAGCGGTGTCCCCGAGCTGTCGCAGCTGTACGGGGAGGTCGCGGAGACGTAGACACGAGGGGGTATCTGGCGTAAATACGGCTAATGCCGGAAAAGTGCGTGTCGTGTATTAACTCCGCTCCTGTCTGGATAGTTTGCGGCAACCACGACACAGCTGAAGTGAGTAGGGCTGGGCATGGCCGTCGATCCGTTGATCGAGCTGATGGAAGTCAACAAACACTTCGGTGAACTGCATGTCCTCCAGGACATCAACCTCACCGTCGGCAGGGGGGAGGTGGTCGTGGTCATCGGCCCGTCCGGGTCGGGCAAGTCCACTCTGTGCAGGGCGATCAACCGACTGGAGCCGATCGAGTCCGGAACGATCAGGCTCGACGGACAGCTGCTGCCCGACGAGGGCAAGCCGCTCGCGCGGCTCCGGGCCGAGGTCGGGATGGTCTTCCAGTCGTTCAACCTCTTCGCCCACAAGACCGTCCTCCAGAACGTCTCGCTGGGCCAGATCAAGGTACGCGGGCGCGGGAAGGGCGAGGCCGACAAACGCTCCCACGAGCTCCTCGACCGGGTCGGTCTCGCCTCGCAGGCCTCGAAGTACCCCGCCCAGCTCTCCGGCGGCCAGCAGCAGCGCGTGGCGATCGCCCGCGCCCTGGCCATGGACCCCAAGGCGATGCTCTTCGACGAGCCGACGTCGGCGCTCGACCCGGAGATGATCAACGAGGTTCTGGAGGTCATGCAGCAACTGGCCCGCGAGGGAATGACGATGGTCGTCGTCACCCATGAGATGGGCTTCGCCCGCTCGGCCGCCAACCGGGTCGTCTTCATGGCGGACGGCCGCATCGTCGAGGACCGTACCCCCGAGGAGTTCTTCACCGATCCGCGCAGCGACCGCGCCAAGGACTTCCTCTCCAAGATCCTGAAGCACTGAGGTGCTGCCGAGATGCTGGAGCTCTGAGGTCAACATCGTTGACTGTCAGGGGAGTTGAGGACGCCGTGCAGGTATCGACGGACCGGCTCCCGGTGGCGGCCGAGGCCGGGAATCCGTCCGAGCCGAACCTCGACTACGATTTGCCGTTCATCCCCATCGGGATGTGGACCGAGGCCGTCGCACCGGCCGATTCAGGGACGCTGCTGCCAGGCGGGCAGTAGTAGAAGGGCACTCGCTCGCCCGGCGGCAGCCGGAGATCACTGCTCGCGCAGGGGTATCGACACGTATGTGGGTCGTGCTTCCGGTGGGGGAGGAGGTCAGCTGCGCGCCGGTCGACGTGTGTTCGATGTGCGGAGCGGGTCGACCGGGCCGGCCGACCCGCCGAGGCCGAGCGGGCCCACGTCGCGCAGGTACGCGACGAGGGTGCCGCTCCGCCTGGTTCCGGCACCTCCCGCGCGTAGACGGATGTTCCGCGCACGCACTCTAGGAGGCGCGGTGGGAGCTGCGTGGGACGACGGCCGGCAGGGGCGTCTGCGCGGCCCGGGTGATGTCCGTGACGACCTCGACGACATCGGGGCCGTACGCCTGCGAGTTGACGACCTTCAGGAGCAGGGCGAAGGAGTTGTTGCCGTGTTTGCGGGCCAGCCGTTCGTGATTGCGGGCGAGATAACGGGTCGCCGCCTGGTTGGTGATCGCACGCTGGCCGCAGAACAGGAACACCGGCCGGGCCTCGCCTCGCTGGCCGGCGGTGAGGCGCGCGAGTATCACGTACTCGCCCTTGCCCGCCTCCAGGCGATAACGCTCCGTGCCGATCTGGAAGGCGCCTCGGTCCGGTCCGGGTTCGGCGTCGACGTTGACCCGGACACCCGGGAGCAGGGAGTGCAGATGTGCCAGCATGCGGCGGTTGGAGGCCGGGCCGCCCACGCAGAACTCGGTCCGCTCGCCGATCCCCTGCTGGGTGGCGTCATGGGCGACGACCTGGGCGTGGGCGTTGCAGTCCTTGATGAGCGCGGCGAGTTCCAGCAGCGCGAACACGTCGTGGCGCATCACCGTCAACTCGGGGCCACCGGCCTCGCGGTTCACCACGAGCAGCGACTCGGAGTTGTCCGGCAGCCCGAAGAAGGCCTGCTTGCGGCGGAGTCTGCGCTTCCACAGATAGGTGCGGGCCAGCCAGCCGAGGGCTGCGCTGATACCGGCCGCGACCACACCGAGGACGATATTGCGCATGTCGTCAGTCATGGGCGCGCATGCTAGCGGTCGACCGCAACGCTGTTCGAGGGGCTCTTACGGGACCGCTGCGATGAAGTTACGCTGCGCGGACGGTCATTGACTGGAGGTATTCATGCGTCGCCCTGTCGCGCGAAGTCTGGCGGTCCTGGCGGTTTCGGCTGTCGTGATGTCGGTGGGGGCGGCGGCCCCGCCCGCCGCCCCGTCCACGGACACCGGCGCGGGTACGTCGGTGAGGAAGGTCCCCGTCGCCGTCGGCTACGGCGGCGCCGTGGCGAGCGTGGACGCGGATGCCTCGGCCGCCGGGATCGAGATCCTGCGCAAGGGTGGCAACGCGGTGGACGCGGCCGTCGCCACGGCCGCCGCGCTCGGCGTCACGGAGCCCTACTCCAACGGTGTCGGCGGTGGCGGCTACTTCGTGTACTACGACGCCAAGTCCCGTACGGTACGCACGATCGACGGCCGCGAGACGGCACCCCTCACGGCGGACTCGGGTCTGTTCCTGGAGAACGGGCAGCCGATCGCCTTCGCCGACGCCGTCACCAGCGGGCTGGGTGTCGGTACGCCGGGCACGCCCGCGACCTGGCAGGCGGCGCTGGACAGTTGGGGCAGCCAGCGGCTCGGGGCGCTGCTGAAGCCGGCGGAGCGGCTCGCTCGCGACGGCTTCACGGTGGACGACACCTTCCGGTCTCAGACCGCGTCCAACGAGGCGCGGTTCAGGAACTTCCCCGACACGGCGAAGCTGTTCCTGCCGGGCGGTGTGCTGCCGGTGGTCGGGTCGACCTTCAAGAACCCCGATCTGGCGCGTACGTACGAGGAGTTGGGCCGCAAGGGTGTCGGCTCCCTGTACCGGGGGAAGCTGGCCCGGGAGATCGTCGCCACGGTCAACAAGCCACCGGTGGACCCCGGTTCGGGGTACAACGCGCGTCCCGGTGAACTGTCGCTGAAGGACCTGGCGGCCTACGGGGTGAAGCGCCAGGCGCCCACCAGGACGTCGTACCGAGGCCTGGGCGTCTACTCGATGGCACCTTCCTCGTCGGGCGGGACGACGGTCGGTGAGGCCCTCAACATCCTTGAGAAGACGGACCTTTCGAAGGCGAGCGACGTCCAGTTCCTGCACCGTTACATCGAGGCGAGCCGGATCGCCTTCGCGGACCGGGGGCGCTGGGTGGGCGACCCGGCCTTCGAGGACGTACCGACGAAGGAGCTGCTGTCGCAGTCGTACGCCGACTCGCGGGAGTGCCTGATCAAGGACGACGCGGTGCTGACGAGCCCGGTCGCGCCCGGGGACCCGCGTCACCCGACGGCCTGCACGAGCACCGGTGTCGCGGCGCCGACGACGTACGAGGGCGAGAACACCACGCATCTGACGGTGGCCGACAAGTGGGGCAACGTCGTGTCCTACACGCTGACCATCGAGCAGACCGGCGGCAGCGGCATCACCGTTCCGGGTCGCGGTTTCCTCCTCAACAACGAGCTGACAGACTTCTCCTTCGCCCCGGCCAGCCCCGCCGTCCATGACCCGAACCTGCCGGGCCCGGGCAAACGACCGCGCTCGTCGATGTCCCCGACGATCGTCCTGGACGCCCACGGCAAGCCGGTGGTGGCTCTCGGGTCGCCGGGTGGGGCGACCATCATCACGACCGTCCTGCAGACCCTGACGGGCTTCCTCGACCGAGGGCTCCCGCTGGTCGACGCGATCGCGGCACCCCGCGCGAGCCAGCGCAACCAGACGACCACCGAGCTCGAACCGGGGCTGTGGAACAGTGAGTTGAGGACGAAGCTGGAGGCGATCGGCCACGGCTTCCGGCTCAACCCCGAGATCGGCGCGGCGACCGGCGTGCAGCGGCTGCCGAACGGGAAGTGGCTGGCCGCCGCCGAGACGGTACGACGCGGTGGCGGCTCGGCGATGGTGGTGCGGCCGGCGTCCTGAGCAGGCCGGGTACTGGCGGCGGCGGTCCTTCGCCCGGGGCCGCCGCCGCCCGGCCGTGTAGGGGCTGACAGCCGCTGCGGGCCAGGCGTGCTCGAACTCCTCCAGGGTGAAGCCCGAGGCCGTCCGCAGGGGGCGCTCGCCGCTGCGCAGGCCGCCCGGGCGAAGCCCTGGTGCGGCAGGGTGCGGCCGACACCGGTGCCCGCACGGCCCGGCTGGGCGTGCGGGCTGTGCACGCGGCCCCGGCCGTTCGCTGCCGGGTCCGGACGGATGCGGCCGTGCGGCTCGCCGTCCTGCTCGGCGAGCGGCGGGTCCAGGCCGGCCGGACAGCGCCTCCTGCTGCCTCGCCGCCACCTGCGGTGTTCCGCCGTCGGCGGGTTGTCCGGAAGTGCGGCGGGTGCGAGCGCGGCCCACGAGTCGCGTCAACCGGCCGTGTACAGGCCCGCGATGCTGTCCGCGCCGGCACGGGTGCCGCCCCCGGTGAGCGTGGGGCCGTAGGTCAGGCCCGGCTCGTGTGCGCGTCCTGCCGGGCCGTGAGCACCCGTGGTCCCGACGCCGTGATCGCCACCGTGTGTTCCGCGTGGGCCGCGCGGGAGCCGTCGTTGGTGCGGAGGGTCCAGCCGTCCGGGGCCTCGTAGTAGCCGTCCTTGCCACTGCCGATCAGCATGGGCTCGATCGCCAGGACCAGTCCGGGGCGCAGCGGCATGCCCCGGCCGGGGCGGCCCTCGTTGGGGACCGGGGGGTCCTCGTGCATACGGCGGCCGATTCCGTGGCCGCCGAACCCGTCGGGGATGCCGTAGCCCGCCGTACGGCACACCTCGCCGATCGCGTGCGCGATGTCGCCGATGCGGTTTCCGACGACCGCCGCCGCGATGCCCGCGGCGAGGGCCCGCTCCGCGGTCTCGACGAGCCGTACGTCGGCCGGGCGCGGCTCGCCCACGATGAAGCTGATCGCCGAGTCGCCGGCCCAGCCGCCCAGTTCGGCGCCGAAGTCGGCGGAGACGAGGTCGCCGTCACGCAGCCGGTAGTCGTCCGGGACGCCGTGCACGATCGCGTCGTTCACCGAGGCGCAGAGCACCGCCGGGAACGGGGTGGGTGCGAAGGAGGGGTGGTAGCCGAGGAAGGGTGAGGTGGCCCCGGCGGCGCGCAGCACCTCGTGTGCCACCTCGTCCAGCTCCAGCAGGGAGACGCCCACGTCAGCGGCTTCCCGGACGGCGGTCAGGGCTCTGCCGACCACCTGGCCGGTCTCGTACATGGCATCGATCGCTGTGTCTGTCTTGAGTTCCACCATGCCAATTACTATACCGGTATTAGAATGGTGGCATGGTACGCACTCCTCTCACCCCCGAAGAGCATGAACGCGGCGAGCGGCTGGGCCGGTTGCTGCGCGAGGCGCGTGGCGGTCGCAGCATGGCGCAGATCGCGGCGCACGCCGGTATCTCCGCCGAGACCCTCCGCAAGATCGAGACCGGCCGCGCGCCGACTCCGGCCTTCTTCACGGTCGCGGCGCTGGCGCGGGTCCTCGGGCTGTCCATGGACGATCTCGTCGGGCGGTGCGAGCCGTTGGCTCCGGTCGCGGCGTGAGCCTCGTGGGGCGGTTCCGGCCAATGTGTCAGTGGCTCACGTCACGTTCCGCTGGGCGCGCGGTACTCTGCGTCCGGTCCGAAAACCCTTCGTAGCCCATCCGTAACACGGTTGGTGTTTTCTACGGGGCGGAGAACTCCGGTCGGGCATGGGGTGGACGTCATGGCGGTGGAACAACTCCCGGGGCAGGTGCGGGAGTTCGCGCGGTATCTGAATGGCCTGCTGGCCCGTCTCGATCAGGACGCGGGCTGGTGCGGCGTGTTCTGGCAGCGTGACCCCGACGGCATGCGGGCCTGCCTGGAAGGGGCGGAGGTGCCGCCCTGGGACGTGGTGGACGCGTTGCTCCAGGATCTCGCCGCGGGGTACGGAACGGCCGTCGTCGCCTCGGAGGCCGAGCCGGCGCGTGCCCTGCACCAGTCCGCGCTCGCCGCGTTCGACACCCGCCCAGACGCTCGCGACACCCTCGGGGACCGGCTCGACGTGATGCTCCGGGAACAGAAGTACGCCGCCGAACGGCTCGCCGAGCTGGGGCGGTCGCTCGCCTCCGCCGCCACCCACGAGGAAGCCGAAGGTCTCCGCCTCGACCTGGCCTGGGCCCACGACGACCATGAGCGCGCCTCCGCCCGCTGCGTCGAACTCCGTTACCGGCTCGACCAGTTGGCCCGCAGGGTGGTGAGCCGGGCGCCCTCCCCGCACCGTGACCGCGACGACGAGGCCGACCTGTTCACCGGCCGCGTCCAGCACACCCCGCACCCCGCCGACGCGCCCGCGGGTGACTCCATGCCCCTGCCGAGACAACGCACCCACCTCGACGGACAACGCCCGGCCGGCACCGAGGCCGCCTGGTACGACGAGGCACCGGCATGGCGCGACGGCACCCGCGGCCCCGGCCACCCGACCGACGAGGCCGGCGCCCACCCGACCGCCTACGGCACCGACCGAGCCCCTGGCGGCCCGGGTTCCGGCGACGAGGCTCGCACATGGCGTACCGGCTCCGGCCACGCGCCCGACGAGGCCGCCGCCCGCCCGGCCGCTCACGGCGACGATCCCGGCCCCGGTCGCCAGGGTCCCGGCGGGGAGGCTCGCGCCTGGCGGGACGGCGCCCGCGAGAGCGACGATCTCGGCCAAGGCCGCCGAAACCCGGGCGAGAGCACATCCGCGTGGCGCGACGGCACCGGCCGAGACGGGGCCCGCCCGGCCGCCTACGGCGACGACCGCGGCCCAGACGGTCAGGGTTCCGGCGATGAGTCCTTCGCCTGGCGTGAGGGGCCCCGCTACGGCGGCGACCGTGGTTCCGGCCAGCGGGACGCCGACGGCACCGCACCCGCGTGGCGCGACGGCACCGACCGAGACGGGGCCCGCCCGGCCGCCTACGGCGACGACCGCGGCCCAGGCCGCCAGGGGCCCGGCGACGGCGCTTCCGCCTGGCGCGACGGCGCCCGCCGGGGTGAGGACCGAGGCTCTGGAGGACAGGACTCCGGCGACGGCGTCTTCGTCGGGCGTGACGGTGGTCCGCGCTCCGGGCAGGGGGATGCCCCTGACGACGCCCGGCAGGCCGACGCTCCAGGTGGCACCGGGGCCTCGGCCGAGCGCACCACACCCCCTCAGCTTCCCGCCGACTGGTACGAGCCCTCGGCCCCTGCCCCCGAGCCCGTGGATCCCCGCCCCGCCTCCAAGCAGCGCGCCAAGCGCCGTGCCCGCGGCAGTGCCCGGTTCGCCGGAATGATCGACGACGCGGACACCGGCGCCACACCCACCGTCGACCCCACCCGGGCGCCGGTCATGCCCGCGCCTGCCGCCACCCCGGGCCGACGCACCCCGCGCGGGGCGCGGTTCGCCGGAGCCGCCGCTGCCGCCAAACCGGCGGCACCCGTGCGGGAGGCGCTGGACGACGACGCCCGGCACGACACCATCGACACCGTCCGCACCCTCGTACGACTGCGCGGTGAGGGACGCACCGGCGAGGCGCACGCGCTGCTCGTGGAGTCGTCCCAGTGGCCCGCCGCCCGTTTTCCGCTGCTCGCCGCCGAACTGCACCGCGCCGGGCTCGGCGCCGACTGGGCGACCCTGCTCTGGGAGGCCGCCTCGCTGCCGGTCGACCGGCTGGTCGACGCCGCCGACGCGCTCGTCGCGGCGGGGCGGGCGACCGACGGTGAGCAGATACTGCGCCAGGGCATGGCGCGGCCGGCCCAGGAGGTGGGCGAGGCCGTGCTCCGGCTGGCCCAGGACGGCAGGCGGCGCGAGGTGCGCGCACTGCTCGACGCGTACGTCCGGGTCCGCACCCCCGCGGAGGCCGCCCGCAGCGTCGCGGTAGACCCCCAGCGCCTCGTACCCCTGCTCCTGGAGGCGGCCCGGGGCGCCTCCGAGGACTGCTACTGGGACCTGGTGCACGCGCTGCGCGTCGCAGGGCACAGCGCGTAACCCGGCCGGCCCCGACTCGCCCACAGGAGTGTGAAACGTGATCGACTCCGCGGGTTAACGACGATGGTCTTGGCAAGGCTTCTCCGGAGGCTTACTTTCAAGCCCCTACGACCTTTGTGACCTTGTCTACGGGCGTAGAGGCTCTCTGACGTCCAGCCGAAGGAGCAGGTCATGGCCAACGTCGTACGTGCCGCTCTGGTCCAGGCCACCTGGACCGGCGACACCGAGTCCATGGTCGCCAAACATGTGGAGCACGCCCGTGAGGCCGCCCGGCAGGGCGCCAAGGTCATCGGATTCCAGGAAGTCTTCAACGCGCCCTACTTCTGCCAGGTCCAGGAGCCGGAGCACTACCGCTGGGCCGAACCCGTCCCCGACGGGCCGACCGTCACCCGGATGCGGGAGCTGGCGCGCGAGACCGGCATGGTCATCGTCGTGCCCGTGTTCGAGGTCGAGCAGTCCGGGTTCTACTACAACACCGCGGCCGTGATCGACGCCGACGGGACCTACCTCGGCAAGTACCGCAAGCACCACATCCCGCAGGTCAAGGGCTTCTGGGAGAAGTACTACTTCAAACCCGGCAACCTCGGCTGGCCCGTCTTCGAGACGGCCGTGGGGAAGGTCGGCGTGTACATCTGCTACGACCGGCACTTCCCGGAGGGCTGGCGTCAGCTCGGTCTGAACGGCGCTCAGCTCGTCTACAACCCGTCCGCGACCCACCGGGGTCTCTCCTCCCACCTGTGGCAGCTGGAGCAGCCCGCGGCGGCCGTCGCCAACGAGTACTTCGTCGCCGCGATCAACCGGGTCGGCCAGGAGGAGTACGGGGACAACGACTTCTACGGGACCTCGTACTTCGTGAACCCGCGCGGCCAGTTCGTCGGCGAGGTCGCGAGCGACAAGGACGAGGAACTCGTCGTGCGGGATCTTGATTTCGATCTCATCGAGGAAGTCCGGCAGCAGTGGGCCTTCTACCGGGACCGGCGGCCGGACGCGTACGAAGGGCTGGTGCAGCCGTGAGCGGTGATCTGTACGGGCGTCACAAGGCGGTTCTGCCGGACTGGCTCGCCCTCTACTACGCGGATCCGATCGAGATCACGCACGGCGAGGGCCGGTACGTGTGGGACGCGGACGGGAAGCGGTACCTCGACTTCTTCGGCGGCATCCTCACCACGATGACCGCCCACGCTCTCCCCGAGATCACCAAGGCGGTCAGTGAACAGGCCGGGCGGATCATCCACTCGTCCACCCTGTATCTCAACCGGCCGATGGTCGAACTCGCCGAGCGCGTCGCCGAACTGTCCGGCATCCCGGACGCCCGCGTCTTCTTCACCACCTCCGGTACGGAGGCCAACGACACGGCGCTGCTCCTCGCCACCTCCTACCGGCGCAGCAACCAGATCCTGGCGATGCGCAACAGCTACCACGGCCGTTCCTTCAGCACGGTCGGCATCACCGGCAACAAGGGCTGGTCCCCGACCTCCCTGTCCCCGCTCCAGACCCTGTACGTCCACGGCGGCGTCCGCACCCGTGGTCCGTACGCCGAGCTGAGCGACGCCGACTTCATCGCCGCCTGCGTCGCCGACCTGGAGGACCTGCTCGGGCACGTCCGCCCACCCGCTGCCCTGATCGCAGAGCCCATCCAGGGCGTCGGCGGCTTCACCTCGCCGCCCGACGGGCTGTACGCGGCCTTCCGCGAGGTGCTGGCGGAACGCGGCATCCTCTGGATCGCCGACGAGGTGCAGACCGGCTGGGGCCGCACCGGCGAGCACTTCTGGGGCTGGCAGGCACACGCGGAGAACGGCCCGCCGGACATCCTCACCTTCGCCAAGGGCATCGGCAACGGCATGTCCATCGGCGGGGTCGTGGCCCGCGCCGAGATCATGAACTGCCTCGACTCCAACTCCATCTCCACCTTCGGCGGCACCCAGATCACCATGGCGGCCGGCCTCGCCAACCTCACGTACCTCTTGGAACACGACCTCCAGGGCAACGCCCGTCGCGTCGGCGGACTCCTCGTCGAACGGCTGCGGGCCGTCGCCGCACAGCTTCCGGGCGTACGGGAGGTCCGTGGACGCGGGCTGATGATCGGCGTCGAGCTGGTGAAGCCGGGTACCGACACTGCCGACCCGGAGACCGCCGCCGCCGTGCTCGAAGCGGCCCGGGAGGAGGGGCTGCTCCTCGGTAAGGGGGGTGGCCACAACACCAGCGCGCTGCGTGTCGCACCGCCGCTGTCCCTCACCGTCGCGGAGGCCGAGGAGGGCGCCGCGATCCTCGAACGTGCTCTGAGGAGCTGCGTCCAGTAACACCGCAGCAGGACCACCGCAAGAAAGTCGGCCCCATGCTTACGACCACCACCTTGGAACCCGCCCTGTCGGTCCGTCAGGTCCTCGGCCTGGAACGGGTGCTCGCCGGGGAGCCCGAGGTGGTGGCCGGCGCCGGCCAGCTCGACCGGGCCGTGCGCTGGGTGCATGTCGCCGAGGCCGCCGACGTCGGCGTCATGCTGAGCGGCGGCGAGATGATCCTCACGACCGGGGTGCTGCTCGCCGGGGACGAGGAGGCCCAGGCCGAGTACATCCGGTCGCTGCACCGGGCGGAGGCCGCCGCCGTCGTCCTCGGGCTCGGGCGGGCCTTTCCGGCACCGCCGGACGTCATGCGGCGCGCGGCCGAGCGCTGCGGACTGCCGATGGTGGTCCTCCACCGTCCCTTCCCCTTCGCGGAGTTGACGGAGGAGGTCCAGTCCCGGCTCGTGCGGCGGAAGTTCGCCGCCGTGAGCCTGTCCGAGACGGTGCGGACCGCTCTCACGGGGCTCATCACCTCAGGCGCCCCGCTGCAGCCGCTGCTGGACGAGGTCGCTTCGCACAGCGCCTGTCCCGTCGTCGTCACCAACCTCGCCCATCGGGTCCTCGCCACGGCGGGGGAGCGGTCGGCCGTGGACGACGTGCTGCGCGACTGGGAGCGCATCTCCCGGCAGGCCGGCGGCAGCGAGGGCGACGGCTGGATCCGGGCCGAACTGGGCGGGCGCGGGGAACGCTGGGGGCGGATCGTGCTCTGCGGCTACCGGGGTGACGCCGCCACCGGACGGCTCCTCGCCGACCGGGCCGCCGAGGCTCTCGTCCTGCACCGCATGCTCGGGGGCTCCGTCCACACCTGGGAGGAGCAGTCCGCCCAGAGCCTGCTGACGGACCTGGTGAGCGGCGTCGTACCGGCTCGGCAGCTGCTGCCGCGCGCGCGGGCCGCCGGACTGCCCGTCAACCGGCGGACCTTCGTGCCGCTCGTCGTACGGGACGGTGACCCCGCCGAACTCGACCGCGTACTGCGGCTGTTGGGGCTGCCGGGGCTGGTTGCCGAGCTGGCCGACGACGCCACCGCCGTCCTGCTGAGCCTCGCCCGGGACCAGGACGCCAAGGCGCTGGCCGCACACTTCGCGCTCCGGCTGCGCACCGAGACCGGCGGGGGCAGGACCGTCGTGGCCGCCGCCGACGCGCTCGCCGGCTGGGACGACGTGCCCACCGGACTGCGCGAGGCGCTGCATGTCGCCGCGGCCGTCGCGGACACCCCGGCGGGGCAGGACCTGCCGGTGCTGGTGTACCTGAGGGACGTACGGTTGCGCGGGCTGGTCCGGCTGCTGCGGGACGATCCGCACGTACAGGCGTTCGCGGAGCGGGAGCTCGACGGACTGCTGTGCGGGGCCGAGGGCGAGTCCGAGCTGCTGCCCGTGCTCCGGACCTATCTCGCGACCGGGCGCAACAAGTCACGTACCGCGCAACTCCATCATGTCTCGCGGCCCGCGCTCTACCGACGCCTTGAGGCGATAGAGACGCGGCTCGGGCTCGATCTCGACGACTTCGAGCAGGCCGCCTCCGTGCATATAGCGCTCCTCGCGCACGACGCTCAGCAAGGCCGATGACCGCGCTCTCCGATGCGCCGTCTTACCGCTCCGAAACATCACAGGACCCGGGAAAACAGTGGTGAAACATGGGCCGAAATCAGGGTGACACCGTGGAACGCCGAACGCCCGCAGGCGTGACACCGTGCAACTCAAACCCGATCTCCGGGCTTCCTAGGCTCGCCGTACACCGAGTGACCGGAGGTCCCGATGAGCAGGGTGATTCGCGCCGCCATTTTCCAGACTGCCTGGACGGGCGACAAGGAGTCGATGATCCAGGTCCACGAGCAGGCGGTCCGCGACGCCGCGGCGCAGGGTGCTCAAGTCATGTGCTTCCAGGAGCTGTTCTACGGCCCCTACTTCTGCCAGGTGCAGGACAAGGCGTTCTACGAGTACGCCGAGCAGATTCCGAACGGCCCGATCGTCAAGCGCTTCCAGGCGCTCGCCAAGGAACTGGGCATCGTCCTCGTCCTGCCGATGTACGAGGAGGAGCAGCCCGGCGTCCTCTACAACACGGCCGCGGTGATCGACGCGGACGGCTCGTACCTGGGCAAGTACCGCAAGCACCACATCCCGCAGGTCAACGGCTTCTGGGAGAAGTTCTACTTCCGCCCGGGCAACGCCGGCTGGCCCGTCTTCGAGACGGCCGTGGGCAGGATCGGCGTCTACATCTGCTACGACCGGCACTTCCCGGAGGGCTGGCGTGCGCTGGGCCTCGAAGGCGCCGAGATCGTCTTCAACCCGTCGGCCACCTCACGCGGACTGTCCTCCTACCTGTGGCAGCTGGAGCAGCCGGCGGCGGCCGTCGCCAACGAGTACTTCGTCGGCGCGATCAACCGGGTCGGCGTCGAGGAACTGGGCGACAACGACTTCTACGGGACCTCGTACTTCGTGGACCCGGAGGCCCAGTTCGTCGGCGAGGTGGCGAGCGACAAGGAGACCGAACTCGTCGTCCGCGACCTGGACCTGGCCAAGATGCGCGAGGTCCGCGACCGCTGGCAGTTCTTCCGCGACCGCCGCCCGGACGCGTACGGCCCGCTCACGGCCCCGTAACAAGCAGACGCTCACACCCGCGCCCCGCTTTTAGGGGCGCGGGGCAGCGTCCATTTGCGGCTCCGCCGCGGGGCGCGACCAGCCACACACAACCGGTACTTCGAAGACAACCGAGGAGCGTGAACCCATGTCCGGCCGTACCGTAATCCGAGGCGGACTAGTCATCACCGCGTCCGACGAACTCCACGCGGACGTCCTCATCGAGGACGGCCGCATCGCCGCCCTCGCCACCAGCGGAAGCGCAACCGCCGAGTCGTGGACGGCCGAGCGGACCATAGACGCCACCGGAAAGTACGTCATCCCCGGCGGTGTCGACGCGCACACCCACATGGAACTGCCGTTCGGCGGTACGGCCGCCTCGGACACCTTCGAGACCGGCACGCGGGCCGCCGCCTGGGGCGGTACGACCACGATCATCGACTTCGCCGTGCAGAGCGTCGGCCAGTCGCTGCGCGACGGACTCGACACCTGGAACGCCAAGGCCGACGGCAACTGCGCCATCGACTACGGCTTCCACATGATCGTCTCCGACGTGAACCAGGACACGCTCAAGGAGATGGACCTGCTGGTCGAGGAGGGCGTCACCTCCTTCAAGCAGTTCATGGCCTACCCGGGCGTCTTCTACAGCGACGACGGCCAGATCCTGCGCGCCATGCAGCGCTCCGCCGAGAACGGCGGCCTGATCATGATGCACGCCGAGAACGGCATCGCGATCGACGTCCTCGTCGAACAGGCGCTCGCCCGGGGCGAGACCGACCCCCGCTACCACGGGGAGGTCCGCAAGGCCCTCCTCGAAGCCGAGGCCACGCACCGCGCCATCAAGCTCGCCCAGGTCGCCGGCGCACCCCTCTACGTCGTCCACGTCTCGGCGCAGGAGGCAGTCGCCGAGCTGTCACGGGCGCGCGACGAGGGGCTCAACGTCTTCGGCGAGACCTGCCCGCAGTACCTGTTCCTGTCGACCGACAACCTCGCCGAGCCCGACTTCGAGGGCGCGAAATACGTGTGCAGCACGCCGCTGCGGCCCAAGGACCACCAGGCCGCCCTGTGGCGGGGCCTCAGGACAAACGACCTCCAAGTCGTTTCCACGGACCACTGTCCGTTCTGCTTCGAGGGTCAGAAGGAACTGGGCCGCGGCGACTTCTCGAAGATCCCCAACGGGCTCCCGGGCGTCGAGAACCGCATGGACCTCCTCCACCAGGGCGTCGTCGACGGGCACATCAGCCGCCGCCGCTGGATCGAGATCGCCTGCGCCACCCCGGCCCGGATGTTCGGCCTCTACCCGAAGAAGGGCACCATCGCCCCGGGCGCCGACGCCGACGTCGTCATCTACGACCCGCACGCCGAGCAGATCGTCTCCGCCGAGACGCACCACATGAACGTCGACTACTCGGCGTACGAGGGCAAGCGGCTCACCGGCCGCGTCGAGACCGTCCTCTCGCGCGGCGAACTCGTCATCACCGAGCGGGAGTTCACCGGACGCGCGGGTCACGGCGTCTACACCCCCCGCTCCACCTGTCAGTACCTGATCTGAACTAGGAGCAGCGCTAATGGACTTCGGCCTCGTCCTGCAGACCGACCCGCCGGCCTCGCGTGTCATCGAGCTGATGCAGCGCGCCGAGGGCAACGGCTTCACGTACGGCTGGACCTTCGACTCCGCCGTGCTGTGGCAGGAACCGTTCGTGATCTACAGTCAGATCCTCTCCAGCACCGAGAAGTTGACGGTCGGCCCGATGGTCACCAACCCGGGCACCCGCACCTGGGAGGTCACCGCCTCCACCTTCGCCACCCTCAACGACATGTTCGGCAACCGCACGGTCTGTGGGATCGGTCGAGGCGACTCCGCGATGCGCGTCGCCGGCCGGACCCCCAACACGCTGGCCCGGATCAGCGGCGCGATGAAGGTCATCCGCTCGCTGGGCCGGGGCGAGGAGGCCGACCTCGGTGGTGCGGTGGTCAGGTTCCCGTGGGTGAAGCCGGGCGCCGAACTCCCCGTCTGGATGGCCGCGTACGGCCCCAAGGCGCTCAAGATGACCGGCGAGGAGGCCGACGGGTTCATCCTGCAGCTCGCCGACCTCTATCTGACCGAATACATGGTCAAGGCCGTCAAGGACGCGGCCGTCGCCGCCGGACGTGATCCGTCCGAGGTGAAGATCTGCGTCGCCGCCCCCGCGTACATCACCGAGGACGACTCGCCCGAGGCGCTCGCCCACGCCCGCGACCAGTGCCGCTGGTTCGGCGGGATGGTCGGCAACCACGTCGCCGACCTGGTGTCGAAGTACGGCGAACACTCCGCCGCCGTACCCGAGGAACTCACCGACTACATCAAGGCCCGCGAGGGCTACGACTACTCCCACCACGGACGGGCCGACAACCCCGACACCCAGTTCGTGCCGGACGAGATCGTCGACCGGTTCTGCCTCATCGGCACCCCCGAGGCGCACATCGAGAAGCTCAACAAGCTGCGTGAGCTCGGTGTCGACCAGTTCGCCGTCTACGACATGCACGACGCCCAGGAAGCCGTCATCGACGCCTACGGCTCGACGGTGATCCCGGCCGTCAACGCCTGACGACCGGCACCGGCCGCCGTGTTACCTCCCGCACGTCCCCACCAACTCCCTCTCCCCGGCGTTCAGGTAGCCGGGGAGGGGGTCAGGACACCCCCGGGTGTCCTGTGCGCGTCCCCCAACGCGCCGCCACCCGCACGGCCTTTCCCGACCCACCTCTTTGATTGGCCTGCCCATGACCGACACCGCTCCCACGGCCATACCGCCGTCCTCCCAACTCACCCTCCCCGACGGCCGGGTGGAGATCTCCCCCGACGCGCCCGTTCCCACCGGGCCGTACGCCAACGAGGACCTGCTGCCGGTTCCGATCGAGAAGCGCACCTGGACCACGTACAACTTCTCGGCTCTCTGGGTGGGCATGGCCCACAACACGGCCTCCTGGACCCTCGCTTCGGGTCTGATCGCCGTGGGCATGGACTGGAAGCAGGCCGTGCTCACGATCGCGCTGGCGAACGTGATCGTGCTGGTTCCGATGCTGCTCACCGGGCACGCCGGGCCGAAGTACGGCATCCCCTTCCCGGTCTTCGCCCGCGCCTCCTTCGGGGTGCGCGGCGCCAACCTGCCCGCTGTCGTACGGGCGTTGGTGGCGTGCGGCTGGTTCGGCATCCAGACGTGGATCGGCGGCGAGGCGATCTACTTCCTCGCCGGGAAGCTCATCGGTGACAGCTGGGCGAACGCCTCGCACATCGGTGGGTACGCCTGGACGATGTGGCTGTCCTTCGCCATCTTCTGGGCGATCCAGGTCGCCATCATCTACCGGGGCATGGAGACCATCCGCCGGTTCGAGAACTGGGCCGCGCCCTTCGTGCTCCTCGGCGCCGGTGTGATGCTGTGGTGGATGGCGAGCAAGGCCGGCGGCTTCGGCCCGCTGCTCGACCAGCCCTCCAAGCTGGGCTACGGCGCGGACTTCTGGAAGATCTTCGCGCCCGCACTGATGGGCATGATCGGCTTCTGGTCCACGCTGTCCCTGAACATCCCGGACTTCACCCGGTACGGGAAGAGCCAGAAGGCCCAGACGTGGGGGCAGGCGCTCGGTCTGCCGACCACGATGACGCTGTTCGCGTTCCTGTCCGTCATGGTCACCTCGGGCTCGCAGGCCGTCTACGGCAAGGCCATCTGGGACCCGGTCCAGCTCGCCGCGAAGACCGACAACGTCTTCGGGCTGCTGTTCGCCCTGGTCACCGTGCTGGTGGCGACCCTCTCCGTGAACGTCGCGGCCAACCTGGTCTCCCCGGCCTTCGACTTCTCCAACATCGCGCCCCGGAAGATCAGCTTCCGGGCCGGTGCGCTCGCCACCTGCGTACTCGGCGTACTGATCTTCCCGTGGAAGCTGTACTCCGACCCGCAGGGCTACATCTTCACCTGGCTCGGCCTGGTCGGCGGTCTCCTGGGCACGGTTGCCGGCATCCTCATCGCCGACTACTGGATCCTGCGCCGCGGCAAGCTCGACCTCGCCGACCTGTACCGCGCGGGCGGACGGTACTGGTACGACAACGGCTGGAACTGGCGAGCGGTCGTCGCGTTCCTGGTCGGCGGTGTGCTGGCCGTGGGCGGCGCCAACTTCGCGCCGCTGATCGACGGACGGCCCATCCCCGCCCTGTCCTCACTCGCCGACTACGGCTGGGCCGTGGGCCTGGGCACCTCGATGGTGCTCTACCTGGTGCTGATGCTGGCGACCGGCCAGGGCAGGACCGGGGCGGAGCCCGGGGTGCGGGAGGAGGCGAAGGCCTGACCCCGTGACGTGACGACGTGACGACCTGACGTGCGACGGAGGGCAGCCGGTCTACCGGGTGCCCTCCAGCGCTGCCACCGCGTCGCGGGCGGCCTTGATGGCGCCCTTGTTGATCACATCCGTGCTGGGTGCCTTCTTCGACTCGAAGTCACTGCCGTTGTACGTGATCACCACCAGCGCGTTCGACGCGCGGACCAGGACCACACCCTCGCGGGTCTGCTGCTTGTCCTCGGTGGTCAGGTTCACGACGGAATAGGCGGCGTCACCGAGCCCCGGCACGACTCCGCCGCCGCTCTTCTCCGTCAGGCGCTCCTTGTACGTCTTCTCCGCCGCCGCGTCCGTGTCGGACAGCTCGAACGACACGTCGAGCCAGCGGTAGTCGTACTCCTTGAGCGCGTTCCAGGAACAGGTGCGGCGCGCCGCGGCGTCCGTCGACGGGATCTCCTTGCCGGCCGCCTTGGCGCCCGGGACAAGGGACTTGACCGTGCCAGGTTTCACGGCCGAGCAGGGTGCGGGCGCGGCGGTGAACGTCTTCGTCGCCGCCGAGGTCGAGGGCGCGGTGGGCGACGCGGAGGCGCCCTTGGTGGCCGAGTCATGGGTGTCGGCGGCCGGCGCCGGGGCGAGCGGGCCCGAGGACAGCGCCCAGCCGGCCGTGGCGAGCACGGCGACCGGTGCCAGGCGGGTGGTGAGTGCGAGCGGCAGGGGAAGGCTCAAGGCGCACTTCTCGTGGGGGTCGGTGCGGAGGGGGGTCCGCACTCCGGACGGGACGCCAGTGTCACATGACTGTCTGTGGGGCGGAAGTACGAACTCGCTCCGTGGCTGTGCGATGACCGTCTTGCACGGTCGGCCGCCCGTACTGTCCGTCGGAATGCGCAAATCGTCGCTGATAGCGCGCAGTTCACATCCAACAGGATCAATTCCGGCAAAAGTATCATCGAAGCGGATATGGCCCAACTGGTCCTGGGTGCAGTTAAGCGCTTGCGTCGCTCCGGCCCCGTACGCAGCCTTGCCGTATGTCCTCCTCATCGGCCGTCACTGAGAACGCGTCCCCCGAACTCCCAGCCGTGCGCGAGGAGATCCTCGACTACTACGCACGCGGCAAGGAAGACGTCCGTATCCGGCAGGGGTCCGGCCGGCTGGAGTTCTGGCGGACCCAGGACGTGCTCCGGCGGCTGCTGCCCGCGGCGCCCGGGCGTCTGCTGGACGTCGGCGGAGGCAGCGGAGTACACGCGGAATGGCTGGCGCGGGACGGGTACGAGGTGGAGCTCGTCGATCCCGTGCCGCTGCATGTGGATCAGGCGGGGCGGTTGCCCGGTGTCTCGGCCAGGCTCGGGGACGCCCGTGCGCTGCCCGCGGACGACGCCTCGTACGACGTCGTGCTGCTGCTGGGTCCGCTCTACCACCTGCCCGAACGGTCTGACCGGGTAACGGCGTTGGGGGAGGCGCTGCGGGTCGTCCGGCCCGGGGGACTGGTCGTCGCGGCCACCATCAACCGCCATACCGCGCTGCACGGCCTGCTGAGGCAGGAGCTCTACTTCGATCCGGCGCACCGGGCCCGCACCGACGAGGTCAGCACGCACGGCCGGCACGGCACGGATCACGGCACGTTCACCACCGCCTACCTCGCCGAACCGACCGAGGTACCGGCCGAGTTCGAGGAGGCGGGACTCGTACCGGAAGGCCAGTTCGGGCTGGAGGGCCTCGCCTGGCTCATGGGCGGCGTCGAGGAGTGGCTGGACGATCCGGAGCGCCGCGAGGCCGTCATGTCCGCGACCCGCCGCATCGAGTCCGAACCGACGCTGCTCGGCGCGAGTGGCCATCTGCTGACTGCGGGACGGCGTCGGCCGTAGGCGGTGCATGCGCTGCGGAGCGTGGAGGTGGAGGTGGAAGTGGAGTACGTACGATCATCGGATCGTGTGCCGTAGTGAAGGAGCCGCCGTGTTCACCACCCGACCCACGCTCCAGGGCACCTTCGGCATGGTGTCCTCCACACACTGGCTGGCCTCCCAGTCGGCGATGGCCGTCCTGGAGAACGGCGGCAACGCCTACGACGCCGCCGTGGCCGCCGGCTTCGTCCTGCACGTCGTCGAACCGCACCTGAACGGGCCCGGTGGTGAGGTGCCGATCATCGTCGCGCCGGCCGGCGGCGAGGTGCGGGTGCTGTGCGGGCAGGGCGTGGCGCCGGCCGGGGCCACCGTCACGCACTACCGGGGACTGGGGCTCGACCTCGTGCCCGGCACCGGCCCCCTCGCCGCCGCCGTGCCCGGCGCCTTCGACGCCTGGATGCTGCTGCTCCGCGACCACGGCACCAAGCCGCTCGCCGACGTCCTCGCGTACGCCATCGGCTACGCCGAGGACGGGCACGCGCCCGTGGAGGCCGTCGGCGCGACCGTCGAGACCGTACGAGAACTCTTCGAGACGGAGTGGACCTCGTCGGCGGACGTCTACCTGCCCGGCGGCCGGTCGCCCCGGCCGGGCGAGCTGTTCCGCAATCCCGCCTTGGCCGCCACCTGGAAGCGACTGCTCGCCGAGGTCGCAGGGGCGGGGGACCGCGTCGCCCAGATCGAGGCGGCACGAGAGGTGTGGCGCAGCGGCTTCATCGCCGAGGCGCTCGTACGTCAGTCCGCGCGGCCCACCCTCGACACCAGCGGCAGGCACCACACCGGCACCCTGACAGCCGCCGACCTCGCCTCCTGGTCCGCCTCCTACGAGGCACCGGTGACCTACGACTGGCACGGCTGGACCCTGTGCAAGGCCGGCCCCTGGAGCCAGGGCCCGGTCCTTCTCCAGCAGCTCGCGCTGCTCCCGCCCGAGCCGGCCGAGATCCCCCGGTACGGTTCCGCCGACTACGTCCATCTGCTGATCGAGGGCTGCAAGCTCGCCATGGCGGACCGGGAGGCCTGGTACGGGGACGCGTCCGGTGGAGCCGACGTACCGCTCGACGACCTGCTGTCCGACGCGTACAACGCCGACCGGCGGACCCTCGTCGGTCGTGCGGCCTCGTACGAGCTCAGGCCCGGGAGCCCCGGAGGGCGTACTCCGCGACTGTGCGCACGCGCGCGTGTGCCGGTCACGGACGAGCCCGGGACCGGAGCTCCGGGGGCCGGGGAGCCGACCGTCGCCAAGTTCCCCACCTCACCCGTGCCCGGTGAGCCCGAGATCGCCGCCGACGGTTCCACCCGGGGCGACACCTGCCACCTCGACGTCGTCGACCGCTGGGGCAACATGGTCGCGGCCACACCCAGCGGCGGCTGGCTCCAGTCCAACCCCGTCGTACCCGAACTGGGCTTCCCGCTCGGCACCCGGCTCCAGATGACCTGGCTGGAGGAGGGCCTGCCCAATTCCCTCACCGCGGGCCGCCGCCCCCGGACCACCCTCACGCCCTCCGTCGCCCTGCGCGACGGGGTGCCGGTACTGGCGTTCGGTACGCCGGGCGGGGACCAGCAGGACCAGTGGCAGCTGCACTTCTTCCTCGCGGTCGCCCTGGGCGGCAGGGTGCGGGGCGGCCTGGACCTCCAGGGTGCGATCGACGCCCCGAACTGGCACAACGACAGCTTCCCGGGCTCCTTTCACCCGCGTGGCACCCGCCCGGGCAGTGTCACCGTGGAGGCCCGCATGCCGGACGACGTGATCGAGGAGCTGCGTCGCCGGGGGCACGACGTGACGATCGGCGACGACTGGTCGGAGGGCCGGCTGTGCGCGGTCGCCCGGGACCCCGGGACGGGCGTCCTGTCGGCGGCGGCGAATCCGCGGGGGATGCAGGGCTACGCGGTCGGGCGCTGAGACGTCCGCGACATCCGGGCCGATGTCCGAATCCTGGTCTTCAGGCGGATTCCATCCCATGTTCACCGGCCCGGCGGGGATTGTCAGTGGCGCGTGCTCTCATGGAGACATGATCGAAGACAACGAAACCATCGAAGAGTTTCTCGCCCGGCACGCGTCCGACGTCGAAGAAGCGGTCCGCGAGGCGGCGGCCGCGGAGATCATGCCGCGCTTCCGTCAGCTCGCCGCCCACGAGGTCGACCAGAAGAGCGGCCCGCACGACCTGGTGACGGACGCCGACCGCAAGGCCGAACTGTATCTGACCGAGGTGCTGCCCAAGCTGCTGCCCGGCTCCGTCGTCGTCGGCGAGGAGGCGGTGCACGCGAACCCCGCCTCGTACGAGGCGATACAGGGCGACGCGCCGGTCTGGATCGTCGACCCGGTGGACGGCACCCGGCAGTTCGTCCACGGCGACCCCGGCTTCTGCACGCTCGTCGCGCTCGCCCACCACGGGGTCGTCCGCGCGTCGTGGACCTTCGCCGCGGCCCGCGACCAGCTCGCCACGGCGATCCGAGGCCGGGGCGCCTTCCTCGACGGCGTCCCCCTGCACTCGGGGTCGCCCGAGCCCGACCGCGACCTCCGGGTCGCCACCTCCCACCCGGACTACACGACGGACGAGCAGAAGCGTGCGCTGCTCGGCCTGTGGGCGGACGGCGTCCAGCCGCGCGCCTGCGGGGCGGCGGGCCTGGAGTACCTGGCCATCGCCCGCGGTGAACTGGATGCCACGGCGTTCTCCTGGGAGGCCGCCTGGGACCACGCCGCAGGCATCCTCCTCGTCGAGGAGGCCGGCGGCGTCCACCTGACGCGCGCGGGGGAGCCGTTCCGGATAACCGGCGGCAACGCGCTGCCGTTCACCGCGTCGCGTGACGCGGCCACGGCTCGCCGGGTGGTGGAACTGCTGTCGGGCGCAGCCTGATCTGCGGGCGGGCCGAGCTGAAGCGCAGGGTGGCGACCTCGAACTCGGCCACCGTGCCCACCGCCGGCCAGTCCGCGGGGTCGAAGGGCAGCCAGGCGGCGTCCACGAAGGCGTCGACCGGCAGGTTGATGTCGACGAAGAGGCCCGTCCGGCCCGGACCCCACGGCAGCGCGCACACCATGCCGGTGAGCAGGGAGCCCTCCGGCAGCGGGCCGGTGACGTAGTGGCTCAGGTGCCGATGCCGCAGGGCGGTGGACCAGGCCCGCTCGAACTCCGAGTCGGTCACGTCCACCGCCTCCGGCGGCACCTCCACGGCCCCTTCGGTGAACGCCCCGTACACGGTCTGGTAGAGCTGGACGCCCAGGTGTCCGAACCGTTCGCGCACGAGGGCCAGTTGGCCCTGCGAGGCGGCCATCGAGGCGCCGCCGGAGGCGGTGCCGTCGGCGTTCTGGAGGGGCTCGCAGGAACGCGGGACCTCCAGTGCTGCCTCGAACACCGCCTGCCGAAGCACCCAGCCGTCGTCCTCGACCTCGAACCAGAACCAGGCGGTGTCGTCGGCGTCCTCGCCGGGCGATTGGATGCGGAAACGGCGCGTCATCCGGCCGAGGTTACCCGCGCCGGGCACTGTCGGTGTCCCGGCATATCCTGATCTGAAGTGGCCGTCGGCTGACAAAGGAGTCCGAAGGTGCCGTCGATGCTCGATGCGGTGGTGGTGGGGGCGGGGCCCAACGGGCTGACTGCTGCCGTGGAGCTGGCCCGGCGAGGCTTCTCCGTCGCGGTCTTCGAGGCCCGCGACACCGTGGGCGGTGGTGCCCGGACGGAGGAGCTGACGCTGCCGGGCTTCCGGCACGACCCGTGCTCCGCGGCGCATCCCCTCGGCGTCAACTCCCCGGCGTTCAGGGCGATGCCGCTGGCGAGGTACGGGCTGGAGTGGCTGCACGCCGACCTGCCCATGGCGCACCCCTTCGCGGACGGCACGGCCGCGGTGCTGGCCCGTTCGGTGGCCGAGACGGCCGCCTCCTTCGGGCCGCGTGACGCGGGCGCGTACCGCAGGCTGGTCGAGCCGTTCCTCAGCCGGTGGGACACGCTGGCCCACGACTTCATGTCCCTGCCCCTGACCTCACTGCCCCGCGACCCGGTCACGCTCGCCCGCTTCGGTCTGGTCGGCCTGCCGCCCTCGACCTGGCTGATGCGCCGATTCCGCGACGAGCGGGCGAAAGCCCTGTTCGCAGGCCTCGTCGGACACGTCATGGCTCCGCTGGGCGGGGTCGCCACCGGCGCCGTGGGCCTGGTCTTCGCCCTGGCGGCACACGCCCGCGGCTGGCCGGTCGCCAGAGGTGGTTCCCAGGCGATCTCCGACGCGCTCACCGCGTATCTGGTGGACCTCGGCGGCACCGTCCACACCGACTACGAGGTCAAGCGGCTGGACGATCTGCCACCCGCGCGTGCGTACGTCTTCGACACCTCACCCACCGCGCTGGCCCGTATCGCGGGCTTCGGCGGGTACTACGACCGCTTCCGCTACGGCGCGGGCGTCTTCAAGATCGACTACGCGCTGGACGGTCCCGTGCCCTGGACGGCGCCGGAGGCCCGCAGAGCGACCACCGTGCAGGTCGCCTCCGGCAGGGCCGAGATCGACACCGCTCTGCGCGCCGCCTCCCGCGAGAACCGGGCCCCCGACACCCCGTTCCTGATCACCGTCCAGCCGAGCGTCGTCGACCCCTCCAGGGCCCCCGAGGGCAAGCAGGTCTTCTGGGCCTACGGACACGTCCCGAACGGCTGGACGGGCGACCTCACCGACGCCATGGAGCGCCAACTGGAGCGGTTCGCCCCCGGGTTCCGCGACCGGATCCTCGCCCGTGCCACCGCAGGCCCGCCCCAACTCGCGGCCCGCAACGCCAACTACGTCGGCGGCGACATCGGGTCCGGCGCGGCCAGCGGCCTCCAGCTCATGCTGAGGCCCAAGCTCTCCCTGTTCCCGTACGCCACCCCGCACCCGGCCGTCTTCATCTGCTCCTCGGCCACCCCGCCGGGCCCCGGCGTCCACGGTATGTCGGGACACAACGCGGCGAAGGCCGTCTGGAGAAGGCTGAGACAGTCATGACCGCCATCACGCTTGTCAAGGGCGACATCACCCGACAGAGTGCCGACGCGATCGTCAACGCGGCGAACTCGTCCCTCCTGGGTGGGGGAGGCGTCGACGGAGCGATCCACCGCAGAGGCGGCCCCGAGATCCTCGCCGCCTGCCGAGCCCTGCGCGCCGCCCTCCCCCACTCTCGGCTTCGCTCGAGCGGGGGGACCCCCATCGGCAAGGGCCTGTCCGTCGGCCGAGCGGTCGCCACGACCGCGGGAGAGCTGGACGCACGCTGGGTGATCCACACGGTGGGGCCCCGATTCCTCCCCGAGGAGGACCGGTCGGCGCTGCTGGCCTCGTGCTACCGGGAGTCGCTGGGCGTTGCCGACGAACTCGGCGCTCGCACAGTGGCGTTCCCGGCGGTTTCCGCCGGCATCTTCGGCGGGCCGATGGACGACGCCGCGCGTATCGCGGTGGAGACCGTACGGGCCACGGAGACCGCGGTCGAGGAGGTGCGGTTCGTCCTCTTCGACGATCAGGCGTACGAGGCCTTCGCCGGGCAACTCCGTTGACGACAAACGGGGTTCGGTTTCCTTGGTCGGTGCGAGGCCCGGGGCCCCGAGCCCTGGTCCCGTTCCGGCGCCGGGCAGGCCGATGGCGGGCCGATGCGGCGGGGCCGGGCGGAGGCTGTCGGGCCGTCAGGACGGCGGTTTCGCCGTTCCCCTGGCCTCCTCCTGGGCTGCCCGCAGGTCCGCCAGCAGTTCCGCCTGTCCGGTCAGTACGCCGGACAGGATGATCCGCGCGACCCGGAGCAGTTCGGCCACATACGGGCTGGTCAGCGAGTAGTACACGGTCGACCCCTCCTTGCGGGTGACGACCAGGTTGGCCCGTCGTAACACCGCCAACTGCTGTGAGAGATGCGCGGGCTCGATGCCCACCTCGGGCAGCATCTCCGCGACCGCGTGCTCACGTTCGCTCAGCAGCTCCAGGACGCGGATACGGGCCGGATGCCCGAGGGTCTTGAAGAACTCGGCCTTGAGTTGGTAGAGCGGCGTACTCATCGTGCCGTCGCCTCCTCGGGACAGCGGTACGACCGCACCGGCACCGGCCGATCCTCGGCGCATCGCACCCACGCATTCAAGAACACCATGGTGCTCATCCTCGCCCGCGACGCCCGCAGGACAGAATCCGGCCGCGGACGCCGAGCCGCACCGGTCCCGGCCGTGCCGCCGTCCTCATCGGGCCGCCTCCCCGTCGTTCTCCCTGGTGTTCTCCGTGCGCTTGTCGGTGGACCCGGCCGCGGGCGTGCTCCTGGCCTCGACCGTGGTGCGCGGTCTGGTCCTCGGCGCGGGTACGGCGGACAGGACTCCGGTGGACTCCAGATGAGCGCGCGCCCCCTGGATCGCCTCGGGGGTGGTGCCGTACTCGCGGTCCGTCTGCCGTAGCAGGTCCAACAGTCCTACGGAGTCGAGGACTTGGCGCTGGCCGGGGCGGATGCCGGAGAACATGACGACGATGCCACGCCGGTTCAGCCTCTGGACGGCGTCCTTCAGCATCAGCGCACCGGTCGCGTCCATGGTCGACACCCGGGACATCCGCAGGATCACCACTCGCACGTCCGCCACATCGGTCAGCTCCAGCAGGAAACGGTGGGCGGCGGCGAAGAACAGCGGTCCGTCGATCCGGTAGGCGACGATGTGCTCCGCCAGCAGGGCGTGCTCCTCGGCGCTGTGGTCGCCCCGGTCGAGTGGAACCTCGTCGAGACGGGCCTGCTGGGCCACGGCCCGGAGCGCGAGCGCGCCCGCGACGATCAGACCGATGATCACCGCGTACACCAGGTCGAGGACGAGGGTGGCGAGGGCGGTCAGGACCAGGATCAGCGCGTCGGAACGGGTCGCTCTGGCCATCGCCCGCAGTGAGCCGATCTCGACCATGCGGATCGCGGTGGCCAGCAGGACGCCTGCCAGCGCGGCCAGCGGGATCTTCGAGACCAGCGGCGCCGCCGCGAAGACGATCACCGCGAGGACCAGGGCATGGGTGAGCGCGGCGAGCCGGGAACCGGCGCCCGTACGGACGTTCACGGCGGTCCGTGCGATCGCGGCCGTGGCAGGGACGCCCCCGAACAGCGGGGCGGCGAGGTTGGCGATGCCCTGCCCGAACAACTCCCGGTCCGGATCGTGCTGCTGGCCGACCGTCATACCGTCCGCGACCGTCGCCGACAGCAGCGACTCCAGCGCGGCCAGCGCGGCCACCGCCACAGCCGGGGCGAGCAGCGAGGGCAGCGCCGACAGGTCGAGGAACGCCAGCGAGGGCGCGGGCAGTCCTGCGGGCAGATCCCCGATCGGCCTGGCCGCGTCCAGGCCGAAAACCTGTGCAAGCACGGTGGCGACGATCACCGCGACGATCGAGAACGGAACGGTCGGCCGCCAACGCGCACCGAGCAGCATGACCAGCGCGACCCCCGAGGCCAGCGCGAACGCCGTCCAGTTGGGATGGCGGACGAACGCCTCGACGGCGTGCCCGGCGACCACGAGGACCTTGTCGCCCTCGGGCCGGGCCACCCCCAGCGCGTTCGGCAACTGCTGCAGCCCGATGACGCAGGCGATGCCGAGGGTGAAGCCCTCGACGACGGGGGCCGGCACGTACCGCATGTACTTGCCCGCCCGGGCCAGGGCGAGCCCGATCAGCAGCAGCCCGGCCAGGAGTCCGACGGTCAGCACCCCGCCGGGCCCGTACCGGGCGACTATCGGGACGAGGACGACGGTCATCGCCCCGGTCGGCCCCGACACCTGCAGGTTCGATCCGCCGAACACCGCCGCCAGCGCGCCCGCGACCACCGCGGTCGCCAGCCCCGCCGACGCACCGAGACCGGATGAGACTCCGAAGCCGAGCGCGAGGGGGAGTGCCACGATCGCGACGGTCAACCCGGCGAGGAGATCACGACGCGGATCACGGGCCATCGTCTCGAAGTCGGCACGGACGGGCAGCAGAGACCGCACCTGACGCCATGCGTGTCCGGCTCGACGCCCGCCGGAGTCGCTCACTCCGCGCCTGCCTGGTTCAGCGAAACGGACACGTCCGGTCCCTCGTTTCAGCGTGACTGTCTGTGGATGGGCGTAGCTGTCTGCTGTCTGCCGTCTGGGTGTACGGCCGATAAAGCATCTAAGCAATTGCGAAATTTAGCAATTCGGCATCTGGTCGTAGTCTCGGCGGGATTTCCCGTGCGGCGACCGAAGCTGACTGCGGTACCCGTCTCGCGGAGGGAAAGTGATCCGGAGCGTCCCTGGACACGCCACCTTGATGTCGGATTCTCGCCAGCCCCGGTCGCGCTGATCGACCATGCTGGACGTATGCGGAACGCGATGCACACCGATACCGAGCACTGCGTACGAGCCGTTCAGTCCAAGGACGCGCGCTTCGACGGATGGTTCTTCACGGCGGTCCTGACCACCCGGATCTACTGCAGGCCCAGCTGCCCGGTGGTGCCGCCCAAGCCCGAGAACATGACCTTCTACCCGAGCGCGGCGGCCTGCCAGCAGGCGGGCTTCCGGGCCTGCAAGAGGTGCCGCCCCGACACCAGCCCCGGTTCGCCGGAGTGGAACCAGCGCGCCGACCTCGTGGCTCGTGCGATGCGGCTGATCGGCGACGGGATCGTGGACCGTGAGGGCGTCCCCGGCCTCGCCGCCCGCCTCGGTTACAGCACCCGTCAGGTCGAACGGCAACTCCTCGCCGAGCTGGGCGCGGGACCACTCGCCCTCGCCCGAGCCCAGCGCGCCCAGACCGCGCGGCTCCTCGTCGAGACGACAGCGCTGTCCATGGCGGAGATCGCCTTCGCTGCGGGTTTCTCCTCGATCCGTACCTTCAACGACACCGTCCGCGAGGTCTTCGCCCTCTCCCCGAGCGATCTGCGCAACCGCCTCCCGAGGTCGCGCGCCCCAGCGCATCCGAGTTCGAGTCCGAGTCCGAGTGGCACGACCACGGTCGTCAGTGCCCCCGCCGCGCTGAACCTCCGTCTCCCCTTCCGCGCCCCGCTGAACCCCGACAACCTCTTCGGCCACCTCGCCGCGACCGCCGTACCCGGCGTGGAGGAATGGCGGGACGGCGCCTACCGCCGGACCCTGCGACTCCCGTACGGCCACGGCATCGCCGCCCTCACCCCCAAGCCGGATCACATCGCGTGCCGGCTCACCCTGAGCGATCTGCGTGATCTGCCCGTCGCGATCAGCCGCTGCCGTCGGATGCTCGACCTGGACGCCGATCCGGTCGCGGTCGACGAGCAGTTGTGCACGGATCCCGTGCTGGCGCCGCTTGTCGCGAAGGGCCCGGGCCGACGTGTCCCCCGGACGGTCGACGAGGCGGAGTTCGCCGTACGGGCGGTGCTCGGTCAGCAGGTCTCCACGGCCGCCGCCCGCACCCACGCGGCCCGTCTCGTCACGGCGCACGGCGACCCGGTCGACGATCCGGAGGGTGGTCTCACGCATCTCTTCCCGACACCGGGGGCGCTGGCCGCCCTCGACCCGGAGTCCCTGGCCATGCCGCGTACCCGGCGGGCCACCTTCACCACACTCGTCGAGCAACTCGCGGACGGCAAGCTTCACTTGGGCGTCGAGAGTGACTGGCCGGAGGCCCGTGCCAGGCTCCTCGCCCTTCCCGGGTTCGGTCCCTGGACGGTCGACGTCATCGCGATGCGTGCCCTCGGCGACCCCGACGCGTTTCTCCCCACGGACCTCGGAATCCGGCGCGCGGCGCAGGAGTTGGGCCTGCCGTCGACGCCGGCCGCGCTGACCGCCCGGGCGGCGGCGTGGCGGCCGTGGCGGGCGTACGCGGTCCAGTATCTGTGGGCGACGGACAGTCACCCCATCAACTTCCTCCCGGTGTGAGCCGGTTCAAGGACGTCAGGAGCAGAAATGAAGCAGCACACGGTCGTCGACAGTCCGTACGGCCTCCTCACCCTCGTGGCCGACGACGGAGTGCTCTGCGGCCTCTACATGGTCGACCAGCGTCACCGCCCGGCCGAGGAGAACTTCGGCGCACGCGACGACACCCCCTTCGGGGAAGCGGTCGAGCAGCTCAAGGCCTATTTCCAGGGCGAGTTGAAGGAGTTCACCGTCGAACTCCGGCTGGCCGGAAGCGACTTCCAGCGCAGTGTCTGGGAGCAGCTGTGCCGCATCCCGTACGGCGAGACCCGCTCGTACGGTGAACTCGCCGACGCCCTCGGCAACCCGAAGGCCTCCCGCGCCGTGGGCCTCGCCAACGGCAAAAACCCGGTGGGCATCATCGTGCCGTGTCACCGCGTGGTCGGCGCCGACGGAAGCCTCACCGGATACGGGGGCGGCCTGGAGCGCAAGCAGCGGCTGCTGGACTTCGAACGCGGGCCGGCGCTCTTCTAGCCCGCCCCACGAGATCCCCCACGTCCCCATGGCGTCTCCTGCAGCACTTCTCCGCTCGTGTTCCGGCTGCTTCTTCAGGCCCGCCCGCGCCCTCGGCAACACCATCCACCCGAACGACCTTCGTCCCGCACCTTGTCGCCCGCCACACCCCGGCGCATGATGTGAAGCGCTTTCTGTCGCATCCATGACAATGGTCTGGGAGGGGTGCCCGTGAGGGCGCGTCTCGAAGGGCGGTAGACGATGGAGTTCACCAGCCGTTCCACAGCTTCCACGGCTCCGACGGCTCCCGCGCCCTTCGAACCCGACGGGGTGAGCAGGCGGCGGGTGCTGCAGGGGGCCGCCGCAGGCGCGGGTGCGGTGGCCCTGCCGATGGGCGGAGCGGCCTCGGAGACGCAGGTCGAGGCTGCTGAGCGGCAGGCTTTCAGCCTGAATCTCGACTGGCGGTTCATCAGGTCGAATGTGGCCGGCGCCGAACGGGTCACGTTCGACGACTCCGGGTGGGCCGTGGTGAGCGTGCCGCACACCTACAACGACGTGGACTCCTTCGACAACTGGATCGGCAGCTCGGGCGAGTCCTCGGTGGCGATGCAGCCGACGTGGTACCGCAAGCGCTTTCAGTTACCGCCCGAGCAGACGGGCCACAAGGTGATCCTGGAACTGGAAGGCATCCGCCAAGCGGCGACCGTGTACCTGAACGGCGTCCTCATCGGCAGCTACGAAGCCGGAGTCACCCCCTTCGGCTTCGACCTCACCGAAGAGGTCCTGTTCGGCGCCGACAACGTGCTCGCCATCTGCGCGGACAACACCAAGTGGCGGCCCGAGGTCGCGACCGGGATGCCCTTCCAGTGGGACACCCGGGACTTCAACCCCACCTTCGGCGGTCTCACCAGGAACGTCATCCTGCACGTCGTGCCCATGACCCACTTCACGCTCCCGCTCTACAGCAACCTCGGCACCACGGGCACGTATGTCTATCCGACGGCCGTCAACGTCTCCGGTCACACCGCGACGATCAACGCGGAAGCGCAGATCATCAACGACGAGAACCGTTCCCGGACGCTGTCCGTGTCGGCCGAAGTCCTGAACGGACAAGGCACGCTGGTGGGCACGCTGCCCGCCTCGACGGTCACGCTGGCCGCCGGGACGAGTCACGTCGTCAAGGTCGGCAGCCGGATCAGCGGGCTCACCTTCTGGTCACCGTCGTACCCCGCCCTCTACAGCGTGCGACTGACGCTCGCGGAGGGGGCGACGGTCGTCGACACGTACACGGTCCGCACCGGCTTCAGGAAGGCCGAGTTCCGTGGCGGGGCGAGCACCGGCGGCGTCTACATCAACGACAGGCAGATCTTCCTCACCGGGTACGCGCAACGCGCCACCAACGAATGGGCGGTGCTCGGCGACGCCGTACCCGAATGGCTGCGCGACCACGACGGCCGGCTCATCCGGGAGAGCAACGCCAACCTGATCCGCTGGATGCACCTCGCCGCGCAGCCCGCGAACATCCGGATGACCGACCGGTACGGACTGGTGTCGGTCCAGCCCGCCGGGGACAAGGAGGCCGACGCCACCGGTGTGCAGTGGGACCAGCGCCTCGCGGCCATGCGGGACGTGATGATCTACTTCCGCAACAGTCCCAGCATCCTGTTCTGGGAGTCGGGCAACAACTGGCTGACCGCCGACCACCAGCAGCAGATGCGCGCGCTGAAGCAGACATGGGATCCCAGTGGCATGCGTGCGATCGGCTCCCGGGCCACCTCCGACAACTCCGCCTACGGGGGCCCGGCGGCCGTGGACCAGTGCGAGTACATCGGCACCATGCTCAACCGCCACTACAGCGACTACGCCCGCGACCGTATGCCGCTCATCGAGTCCGAGTTCACCCGCGACGAGGCTCCCCGCCGCGTCTGGGACAACGCCTCCCCACCGGACTTCGGCTACGTCACCGGCCCGGACGTCACCTACCACTGGACCTCGGAGGACTTCGCTGCCACCGTCGCCGCGAGCACCCGCCACGAGTTCTGGAGCCAGCGCATCCAAGGCCCCGGAAACAGCCGCTACTCCGGGGCGGCGGCTCTGACCTGGGCGGACTCCAACCAGCACGGCCGCCAGTACAACTGGGAGACCTGCCGCCTCTCCGGCCGCGTCGACTCGGTCCGCATCCCCAAGGAGACCTACTACACCCACCGCGTCATGCAGAGCCCGACCCCCGACCTGCACATCGTCGGCCACTGGACCTACCCGTCCGGCACGGTCAAGACGGTGTACGTCATGGCCGCGGGTGTCGCCCGGGTGGACCTGCTGGTCAACGGCAGATCGGTCGGTTCCTCGGCCTCTGCGCAGTACGACTTCCTGCACACCTTCACCGACGTCGCCTGGCAGTCCGGCACGATCACCGCCGTCGGCTTCGACTCGGCCGGCACCGAACTGACCCGCGCCCAGAAACAGACGACGGGCCCCGCGGTCGCCCTCCGCCTCACGGCACACGTCTCACCCGACGGTCTGAAGGCCGACGGCACCGACGTGGCGATGATCGACGTCGAGGCGGTGGACTCGGCGGGCCGCCGCGTACCGACCGACCAGGCCCGGGTGGACTTCACGGTCACCGGCCCGGCCAAACTGCTCGGTGGCCACAACGCGGGCATCCCGTACAGCGTGTTCCAGTCCTACGTGAGCACGGAAGCGGGCATCAACAGGGTCTTCGTACGCGCGACCCGCACCGCGGGCTCCATCACCGTCCGGGCCACCCGCGACGGCCTGGCCACCGCGACGGTGACGGTCTCGTCCACACCTGTCACGACGACAGGGGGACTGACGGAGCCCTTGTCGCCGTGAACGGGCCGACGGAGGCAGGAAGTTGAGCGTGACATGTCCAGGTCGAGCAGGACATGTCCAGTTGGTAACCGGGTTCCACCGTCGGATTTTACTGTGCGTTACCTGTGCCGGGTGTGACCTTTACCTGGTGGGGTCCACTGTTTGTCTGACCTTCATTCAGGCCCGGTTCGGGGCCCCTATGGTTGCGGCGCTCTCCCCGTAGGTCCGTCTCCCTGTCCGGAGGACAGTCATGGCAGCCGTCAAGGATTCCCAGCGCAAACGACGTTCCCTCGCCGCGCTCGCCGGGGCAGTCGCCCTCACGGCCACGTCTGTCGGGGTGTGGGCCGCCACGGCCTCCACCGCTCAGGCCGCCGGCCTCCCGACCCCCGACCACGTGGTGGTCGTTGTACTGGAGAACCACGCCTACTCCCAGGTGATCGGCAGTTCCAGCGCCCCGTACCTCAACAACACCCTCAAGGCGGGTGGCGCGAGCCTCACCCAGTCCTTCGGTCTCACCCATCCCAGCGAGCCGAACTACTACATGCTGTTCTCGGGCTCCAACCAGGGCCGCACCGACGACAGTTGCGTATCGGTCGGGTCCATCTCCGCGCCCAACCTGGCCTCGGAGCTGATCGCGGCGGGCAAGACCTGGGCCAGCTACAACGAGACGCTGCCCAGCCAGGGTTCGACGACCTGCAGCAGTGGCAACTACGCCCAGAAGCACAATCCCTGGTTCGGCTTCTCCAACGTGCCCACGAACACCGCGAAGACGATGACGCAGTTCCCGACCGACTACACGACCCTGCCGAAGGTCTCCTTCGTCGTACCGAACCTGTGCAGTGACATGCACGACTGCTCGGTCTCCACCGGCGACACCTGGATCAAGAACAACCTGGGCGCGTACGCCACTTGGGCCACGACGCACAACAGCATCCTCGCCGTCACCTTCGACGAGGACAACAAGCTGTCCGGCAACCGCATCCCCACGGTCTTCTACGGGCAGCACGTCACTCCCGGCAGCTCCAGCTCCACCACCTACAACCACTACAACGTCCTGCGCACCGTGGAGGACCTGGCCGGTCTGAGCGCGCACGCGGGCAACGCGTCCTCGGCCTCCGACATCGCCGGCATCTGGAACTGACGCCGGTGCGTCTCGCGGACTCCCACAGCACCAGGGCCGCCGGGCCCGGGCAGGCGCCGGCCGGCAGCGGCCGGGCGCCGGCCCGGTTCGCCCGCCCGCTCGCCGTCGGGGCGGCCTTCCTCCGTCCCACCGATGAGGTGCCCGCATGACCCGGACAACCCGCCTGATGATCCTGCTCGTCGCGGTGGTGCTGCTGGGTGGGGTCGGCACCGGGTCGGTGCTGTACGCCGCCCACCGCTCGGGCATGCGTGACGAGCAGCAGGCGAACGGTCCGACCGTGCGGGCCGGCACCGTCTCGCTCCGCCCGGCGGCCGGCCGACGGCTGCTGGTGCGCAATCTGGCCTGGGGCCCGCACCGCGACGAGCTCGCCACCGTACCGGCCGACGATCCGCAGGGGCCGCGCACCGTGTCGGGCGTCAAGTGCCTGCGCTTCCACGCGGCAGCCGGCACCGGCGTCTGCCTGCAGGCCGTGCACGGCACCCTGCGGGACACCTACCGGGCGGTCGTCCTCGACTCGCGGCTGCACGAGCTGCACCACTTCCCGGCAGCGGGCATCCCCACCCGGGCCCGGGTCTCACCCTCCGGCCACCTCGTCGCCTGGACGGTCTTCGTCAGCGGTGACTCCTACGCGGGCACGAACTTCTCCACCCGCACCACCATCGTCGACACCCGCACCTGGGCCGTCGAGAGCAACCTTGAGACCTTCCGCATCATCAAGGACGGCCGGACCCACCACGCGGCCGACGTCAACGTCTGGGGTGTCACCTTCGCCGACGACACCCGTTTCTACGCCACGCTGGCTACCGGCGGCCGGACCTACCTGGTGCGCGGCGACGTCACCGCACGTACCCTCACCACCCTGCACGGCAACGTCGAATGCCCCTCGCTCTCGCCCGACGGAACGCGCGTCGCCTACAAGAAACGCGTCAAGGGAGCCTCCCCCGACGCCCCTTGGCGGCTGTACGTCCTCGACCTGCGCACCATGAAGGAGAGCGCGACCGCCGAGCGGCGCGATGTCGACGACCAGGCACTGTGGGCCGACGACTCCACCCTCGTCTACGCCCTCCCCGGCGACTACGGCTCGGACCTGTGGACCGTCCCCGCCGACGGCAGCGGCACGGCCCGCACCCTCATGACCTCAGCGGTCGCCCCCGCCTACCTGGGGTGACGCCCCGTCACACCGCCGTCCGTGCCAACTCCCGCAGCAGCTTCGGCAGTGCCGTGCCGATCGGCTCCCGTACGACCTCGTCTGCCCGGTCGTCGTACGGGGTCGGCTCGGCGTTGACGATGACGAGCCGGGCGCCGTGGTCGGCGGCGACACCGGCGAGCCCGGCGGCGGGCTGGACCTGGAGGCTGGTCCCGACGGCGATGAACACCTGGCAGGCCTTGGTGATGGCCAGGGCGTCGCCGAGGACGACCGGGTCGAGCCGCTGACCGAACATGACGGTCGCCGACTTGAGGATCCCGCCGCACACCAGGCAGGCGGGGTCGTCCTCCCCTGCGTCGACGCGGGCGAGGGCGTCCTCCATGGGTCCGCGCGCATGGCACTCGGTGCACACGAACTCCCGTGCCGTGCCGTGCAGTTCGAGTACCTTGCGGGCCGACAGCCCGGCGAGCTGGTGCAGTCCGTCCACGTTCTGTGTGATCACCCGCACGGGCACCCCGGCCCGCTCCAGCTCGGCCACGGCCAGGTGCGCGGAGTTGGGCTGTGCCCTCAGGGTCCGGTTCTCGCGCCGCATCTGCCAGGAACGGCGCCGGATCTCGGGGTCGCCCATGTAGTAGTCGTAGGTGACGAGCTTCTCGGCCTCGGGGTCACGCCGCCACAGGCCGTTCGGCCCGCGATAGTCAGGGATTCCGGAATCGGTCGAGACACCGGCGCCGCTGAGAACGGCGACGAGGGGCTTGGTGGTCATGGAGCCGAGGGTAGGTTCCGGGGTCCCGGGCGGCGACCGGATATCCGCCCGGGATCGCTGTCGTGACCGTCGTCGCCGTACCCCTGTACGAACGATCGTCCGGTGTTAATGTCCCCGCATGGCAGCCAAGGTCTCAGTCTCGCTCGACGCCGAACTCGTTGTCGAAGTCATGGTGCTCGCCGGCGTCGGGAACCCGCAGGACGCCGTCGAGCTCGTCGTCCGGGACTACATCGCGCGCGGTCACCGTACGGAGGCCCGGGTCGCCGAGCGCGACGACGCGCGGCGGGCCGCGGACGACGTCAAGCCGCCGGACGTCCAGGGCTGAACCCGAACCGGGGCGACCGTCAGGCCACCCGGCTGCCGTTCTCCAGCTCGGCCGTCCCCCCACCCTCCGCCAGGACGTCGAGGGCGTGCAGCACCCGGCGGCCCAGGGAGCCCTGGAGGTACTCCGCGAGCTCCTCGCGCGGTACCAGCCGCCACGACAGCAGCTCCTCCTCCTGCAAGGTGATCGACTTGAGCTCGTCCTCGCCGAGGACGCCACCGTCGTACAGGTACGCCACCAGCGGCGGATGGCCCGCGATGTGGACCCAGTCGACGGCCAGCAGACGGCCCAGCTCCCGGTCGAGGCCGATCTCCTCAAGGGTCTCCCGGCGTGCGCCCTGGCGTGGGGTCTCCCCGTCGTCCGACTCGATCGTGCCGCCCGGAAGTGCCCAGCCCTCACGGTAGTTGGGCTCGACGAGCAGGATCCGTCCGTCGGCGTCACGGAAGAGCGCGGCGGCGCCGGCCAGGACGCGGGGCAGGCCGGCGATGTACGTGGCGAAGTCTTGAATGGTCACCCCGGAAGCGTAACCAGGGGAAAGACGGCAAACGGGGCTGTCGGGGTTCCGTCACACCTCCGGGTGTCCCAACCGCAGGGTCCGTTCCGCCGGTTCACCGACCCGAACCCCGTCGAAGCCGAACCCCGCGCTGCGTACGGTGTCCCTCGTACCCCGGCTGTGAGCGGCCGGGAAGGCATGACGGGGTGGGGCTCCTGCGGTTAAGGTCGCAGCGGCGCGACTGCCCTGATCTGTGCGGGGCCGGAAAGCAAGGGGAGTGCAGGGTGGCGGACGCTGCGGGTACGGCGCGGGTGACAGGTGTGCGGACGGTACGGGTGCTGATCGCCGCCGACAAGTTCAAGGGATCCCTGACGGCCGTGGAGGTCGCCGAGCGCGTGACCGCCGGACTGCGCAGGGCGGCACCCGGAGTCGAGATCGAGTCGCTGCCCGTGGCCGACGGTGGTGACGGGACCGTGGCCGCCGCGGTCGCCGCCGGATTCGAACGGCGTGAGACACGGGTCGCGGGGCCGCTCGGGCACGAGGTGACGGCCGCGTTCGCGCTGCGCGGCGACACCGCCGTGGTGGAGATGGCGGAGGCGAGCGGGCTGCAGCGGCTGCCCGCGGGCGTCTTCGCACCGCTCGCGGCATCGACGTACGGCTCCGGTGAACTCCTGCGGGCCGCGCTGGACGCGGGCGCGCGCACGATCGTCTTCGGGGTCGGCGGCAGCGCCACCACCGACGGGGGCGCGGGCATGCTGTCCGCGCTCGGCGCGCGCTTCCTGGACGCCGACGGCGAGCCCGTGCCGCCCGGGGGCGGCGGCCTGGAGGGGCTTGTCAGGGCCGACCTCTCGGGCCTCGACACCCGCTTCGCGGACGTCGATCTCGTGCTGGCCAGCGACGTGGACAACCCGCTGACCGGGCCGACGGGCGCGCCGGCGGTGTACGGCCCGCAGAAGGGCGCCTCCCCGGACGACGTGGCCGCCCTGGACGAGGCCCTCGCGCACTACACGAAGGTCCTGGAGACCGCGATCGGAGGGAGGTCCGCCGCGTTCGCGGTCGCGCCGGGTGCCGGTGCAGCCGGTGGCATCGGCTACGGCGCCCTGGTCCTCGGCGCCCGGTTCCGGCCCGGGATCGAGGTCATGCTCGACGTCCTCGGCTTCGCGCCCGCCCTGGAGCGGGCCACGCTGGTGATCACCGGCGAGGGCTCCCTCGACGAGCAGACCCTGCACGGCAAGGCCCCGGCCGGTGTCGCCGCGGCGGCGCGGGCGCGGGGCCGTGACGTCGTCGCGGTGTGCGGACGCCTCTCCCTGCGCCCGGAGGCGCTGGGCCGCGCCGGTATCAGGCGGGCCTACCCCCTGACGGAGCTCGAGCCGGACCTCGCGAAGTGCGTCGCCGACGCCGGGCCGATCCTGGAGCGGGTCGCGGAGAACATCGGACGCGACTTCCTGGTCTGACAGCGGCGCCGTGGGTGGCCCTCTCTAGGGGTCACCCGCTGCCGGCGAGCCGCGACGCCTCCTCCTGCGCGCCCGTCGGCCCCGACAGCCGGTACGCGTCCAGTGCCAGCGTCATCTCGATCAGGTCGCGCGGCCTCGCCAGCGACCTGGAGGTCAGCTGTTCGAGCCGCCGCAGCCGGTTGAACACCGTGTTGCGGTGGCAGTACAGCCGCCCGGCCGCCCGGCCCGCCGATCCCTCGCAGGCCAGCCACACGTCCAGCGTCTCCAGCAGCACCTCCCGGTCGGCCGGTTCCAGCCCGACCAGGGCGCCGAAGACGGCCGAGACGAGCCGGTTCGCGAGCTCCGGCTGGCTCACCACCAGCGCCGTCGGCATCCGCTGATCCAGCCGTACGACCTCGCCGGCGTCCGGCGGGCAGGTCCGTAACGCCAGTTCGGCCAGCCGCCGGGCTCGCCCCAGCTCGGTCAGCCCCGATACGACGGGACTGATCCCGCCCGCCCCCGAGCACCGCCCGCTCAGGGCCTGCGCCACCGCGTCCAGCCCCTGGTCGGGCCCCAGCAGCACCACGCCCACCTCGCGGTCGGCCCGCATCCGCCACACGAACCGGTAACCGGCCCCCCGTAACGGCCGGTGGAAGGCCTCCCTCGGGTCCCGTCGCTCCGCCCGCAGCACCACCACCGCGTACGTGCCCCGCTCCGGCAGATCGAGCCCGGCCGCGGCCCTGGCGGCCAGCCCCGGTGACTCCTGGCCGTCGAGCAGCGCGTCCAACAAGGCCTGCAACCGCTCGTCCGTACGCCGCCGTAACTCCATCTCGGTGGCCCGGTACGCCTCCGACGCCACCGCCGCCTGCGCGTCGATCGCCGCCCACACCAGGGTCGCCGAACGCATCAGCACGCCGAGCCGCTCCGGGTCCTGGCCGCCCGTGCCCTCCAGCAGCGCGTCCCACACGAGATAGCCCGCACTCCGGTACGCGTGCACCAGTAACTCCAGCGGCAGGCCCTGCTGGGCGCGGCGCCGGCCCGCGTCCTCGGCGTACTCCAGGTCGCGGCGCGGTGAGCCCCGGGGCGCGGAGATCGTCCCGATGCCGATGCGCATCGCCTCCTCCGCCTCCCGCCACTGCTGGTCGTCCGGGAGGACCTGGCCGTAGACGGGGGAGTGCTCCGAGAGTTGCCGCACATGTTCGTCGACCAGCTCGGGCACCCGTTCCAGCAGTGCCGCGCAGGACTCGGCGAGCACCTGCCAGTCATGACCCGTACGCCTTCTGCGCGGTCCCATGCCCGGAGGATGCCACCCTCCGGGCCCCTTCGGCAGGCCCCTGACACGCAGCGTTGTGCACGCGCACAACGGGCGGCTGAATCAGCTGGTCACCGGCCACGTTTCGGCGGAGTTTCGGCCGCGACCCGTGGACGGACGCCCGCCCCGGTGCTGGGCTGAGCGCCACATCGGACGTGTGTGCGGAAGGGAGTGGACGCCATGGGCGGTGGAACAAGGGGATCTCCGGCCGGCTCCCCGGGCGGTTCGGCGGGCAGATCTCCGCGCAGGCCCGCCCGCAGCTCCCCGGGCGGCGGCGCTCTCGTCGTACGGGATCTGTCGGTCGGGTACGGGCCCGTGCGCGCCCTTCGTCAGGTGTCCCTTGAGGTTCCCGAGGCGGCCGTCGTGACGGTGCTGGGCTCCAACGGCGCGGGCAAGTCGACGCTGTTACGGGCCATCAGCCGCACCCTCTCCTTCCAGGGCGGAGCCACGACCGGAGGCACCGTCAGCCTCGGCGGACGTCGGATCGACGGGCTGGCCCCCGACCGGGTGGTGGCCGCCGGGGTGTCCCAAGTCCCCGAAGGACGGCGAGTGTTCGCCCGGATGACCGTCGCCGACAATCTGCGCGCCGGAGCCCTCGGCGCGCGCGGCGGACGCGCGGATCGGGCCGCCGCCCTGCGCCGGGTCCACGAGCTGTTCCCCGTCCTCGCCGACCGAGCCCAGCAGCGGGCCGGGCTGCTGTCGGGCGGCGAGCAGCAGATGCTGGCCGTCGCACGTGCCCTGATGGCCGCCCCCGGGGTCCTGCTCCTCGACGAGCCGTCGTTGGGCCTGGCCCCGCTGATGGCCGCCCGCATCGCCGACACCGTCCGGGAGATCAACGCCCAGGGCACCTCCGTCCTGCTCGTCGAACAGAACGCCGCCCTGGCCCTTCGGCTCGCCACCCACGCGTACGTCCTGGAGGTCGGCGAGGTCACCCTGTCCGGCCCCTGCGCCGAACTGGCCGCCTCCGACGAGGTCCGGCGCCGCTATCTGGGCGTGGTGGACGAGGACGCGGCGGCGGACGCGGCAGGGGCGACCCGCTCCAGGCCGACGCTGACCAGATGGGAGGGCTGATCCACCGTGACCGGACCTGACGGACCCGCGTCCACCACGGACGCCCCTGCCGTCCCCTCCCTCGACGTCGATCACCTCACCGTCCGCTTCGCCGGGCTCCTCGCCCTGGACGACGTCACCTTCACCGTCCGCCCCGGCACCGTGCACGCCCTGATCGGGCCCAACGGCGCGGGCAAGTCCACCTGCTTCAACGTCCTGTCCGGTGTGTACCGGGCCACCTCCGGCAGCGTCCGCTTCGGTGAGCACGAGCTGACCGGCATGTCCCCGCACCGCATCGCCGGCCTCGGCGTCGCCCGCATCTTCCAGAACCTCGCCCTGCCGCCCCACGCCACCGTGGAGGACAGCCTGCTGCTCGGCCGCCACCGGCTGACCAGGACCGGCTTCGTCGCCGCCGGACTCCGGCTGCCGTCGGCGGCCCGTGAGGAACGCGCGCACCGGGCGCGGGTACGGGAGATCGCCGAGTTCGTCGGCCTCGCGGAGCACCTGACGCGCCCCGCCGGCTCCCTGTCCTACGGACAGCAGAAGCTCGCGGAACTCGCCCGGGCCCTGTGCATGGAGCCACGGCTGCTGCTCCTCGACGAACCGGTGGCCGGGATGACCGCCGACGAACGGCGCCGGGTCGCTGCCGTCATCGCCGGGGTCCGCGACAGCCTCGGCATCTCGATCGTCCTGGTCGAGCACGACATGGGGGTGGTCATGAGACTCGCCGACACCGTCACGGTCCTGGACTTCGGCCGACTGATCGCGGACGGGGCCCCGGTGGACGTACAGAACGACCCGGAGGTCGTCCGGGCCTATCTCGGTGCGGAGGCCACACCATGAGCACTTTCGCCGAACTGCTCCTCAACGGCATCTCCATGGGCAGCGTCTACGCCCTCATCGCCCTCGGCTTCGTCGTCATCTTCCGGGCCACGGAGGTCGTCAACTTCGCGCACGCCTCCCTGCTGCTCGCCGGGGGCTACGTCACGGCCTCCCTCCACGACGACATCGGCTTCTGGGCCGCGCTGGGGGCGGGAATCGTCGGTGCGGCGCTCGTCGGCGCGGCCGTGGAGTTCCTGGTGATGCGCCGCGCCCGGGGCGGCGACCACAGTGTGCTGGCCATCGTCACCATCGGCGTCGACATCCTGCTGACCACCGAACTCACCCGCCGCCTCGGTACGGACGTCCTCGCGCTCGGCGACCCCTGGGGCGACGCCGTCCTCACCCTCGGCCCGATCTCGCTCGCGCACACCCGGATCGCCGCCTTCGTCGCCGCGGCCCTGCTCATCACGGCCTTCCTGCTCGCCTTCCGGTACACCGGCTGGGGTGTGGCGATGCGCGCGGCGGCCGAGAGCAAGGAGACTGCCGCCCTGATGGGGGTCAGGCTGGGCCGGGTCTCGCTCGGCGCCTGGGCCGTCGCGGGCGGCCTCGCGGCCGTCGCCGCCCTCTTCCTCACCGTCTTCCCGACGCCGGGCCTGGAACGGGCCACCTCCCTCGCCGCGTTCAAGGCATTCCCGGCCGCCATCCTCGGCGGCCTCGACTCGACGACCGGCGCCCTCGTCGGCGGCCTGGTGGTCGGCGTCACCGAGTCCCTCGCCACCGGCTACCAGAGCGACCTGGCCTTCATGGGCCGGGGCCTCGGCGACCTCGCGCCCTATCTGGTCATGGTGGCGATCCTGCTCGTCCGGCCCGCCGGGCTCTTCGGCACGAAGGAGCCCGCACGTGTCTGACGTCCGAGCCGCCACGTCCGAGCCCCGACGCGCCCTTCCCCGGCCACCCGGGCGTACGTACGCGGCCACCGCGGGCGCCCTGCTACTGCTCGCCCTCCCGTTCTACCTGGACCGCTTCTGGCTCCAGGCCGGCCTGTTCGCCATGGCCGCCGCGATCGGCGCCATCGGCATCAACCTCCTCACCGGCGCCACCGGCCAGCTCTCCATGGGCCACGCCTTCTTCCTCGCCGTCGGGGCCTACGGCTACTGCGTGTTCGCCGGGGACGGAAGCGGGGGAGCCGCCGGGCTGACCGGGTTCGGGCTGCCCACCTGGCTCGCGGTCGTGCTGGCCACCCTCGTCGCGGGCGCCGCGGGCGGTCTGTTCAGCCCGATCGCCGGGCGCCTTCGCGGCCCCTACCTCGGTATCGCCACCATCGCCCTGATCTTCATCGGCCAGCACGTCCTGTTCAACGCCCGCGACCTCACCGGCGGCTTCAACGGCCGTGACGTACCGCCGCTGAGCCTCTTCGGTCTCACCTTCGACGACCGTGAACTCCTCGTCGCGAACGTGCCGTTCGGCTCCGCGGAGAAGCTCTGGTACGCCGGACTCGTCCTCCTGCTCGGGGGCGCGCTGTTCGCCCGCGGTGTCCTGCGCGGGCGGCCCGGGCGGGCCATGAACGCCATCCGCGACCACCGCGTCGCCGCCGGGGTGATCGGCGTGCCGGTGGCCCGCTACCGCGCCGGCGTCTTCGTCCTGTCCTCGATGTACGCGGGGCTGGCCGGTGTCCTGCTCGCCCTCGTCTTCCAGCGGACCGTGCCCGACTACTTCGGCATCACGCTCTCGCTGGAGTACCTCGCCATGATCGTCATCGGCGGGCTCGGGTCGGTCTCCGGGGCGGTGGTCGGCGCGGTCTTCGTCTCGCTGCTGCCGCAGCTGCTGACCCGCTACAGCGACGCCCTGCCCCTGGTCTCCGCCCCGGGCACGGGCGGGATCGCACCGGGTGAGGCGTCCCGGTACCTGTACGGCGCCGCCGTCGTGGCGGTGGTGCTCTTCCTGCCGGGCGGGCTGGTCAGGGTGGCCGCCCGGCGCCGCTTCGGACGCAATCCAGGGGAGGAACGATGACCAGGAGATACACGGCCCGAGCCGCCGCCGGCGCGCTCGCCGTGCTGCTCGCAGTTGCCGGGTGCAGCTCCAAGGCCAAGGACGACGACGGGGGCGGCGACGGTTCGGCCTCGGCGGACGGCGTCAAGACCGACGTGGGCGTGTCCGCGAGGACGATCACGGTCGGCGCGCTCACGGACATGACCGGGGTCTACGCGACCCTCGGCAAGAGCGTCACCCAGGCCCAGCAGCTGTATGTGAAGCAGCTCAACGCCGCCGGGGGCGTCTGCGGTCGGCAGGTGACCCTCACCGTCCGCGACCACGGCTACGACCCGCAGAAGGCGATCTCCGGCTACACGGAGCTGGCACCCAAGGTGCTGGGCTTCGCCCAGTTCATCGGCTCGCCGTTCGTCGCGGCGGTGAAACAGCGCGTCGACGGCCAGGACAAGGTCCTGGTGCTGCCGCAGGCCTGGGCCGCCTCCCTGCTCGGCAGTCCGTACATACGCGTGATCGGGTCGACGTACGACATCGAGACGATCAACGCGGTCGACTTCCTGATCAACGAGAAGGGGATCAAGAAGGGCGACAAGATCGGTCATGTCTACTTCGAGGGGGACTACGGGGAGAGCGCTCTGGCCGGGGCCAAGTACATGGCGGAGAAGTCCGGGCTCACGATCGTCGAGCAGAAGATCAAGCCCACCGACAACGACATGACCGCCCAGGTCGCCGCGCTGAAACAGGCCGGTGTCAAGGCGATCGTGCTCAGCGCGGGCCCGCGCCAGGCCGCCTCGCTGGTCGGAGTGGCCGCGGCCGGCGGCTTCGGCGTCCCGGTCATCGGCAACAACTCGGCCTTCGCCCCGCAGCTCCTGGCCACCCAGGCGGGCCCGGCCCTGTCCAAGAACTACTGGGTCGCCTCGCCGTCCCTGCCCATCGGGGCGGACACCGAGCAGGCGAAGAAGCTCGTGGCCGACTACCAGGCCGCCTACCCGAGCGACTCGCTGGACAACGGTGTGGTGGCCGGCTGGACAGCGGCCTCCGTCTTCGGCGAGGCACTGAAGAAGGCCTGCGCGAGCAAGGACCTCACCCGTGCGGGAGTGGACAAGGCACTGTTGACGATCAACGCGTTCGACGTCGGCTTCGGCAGCCCGCAGGACTTCACCGACCCGAAGGCCCCCTCTTCCAAGGAGAGCGTGATCCTCCAGCCCGACAAGAGCGCGACCGGCGGTATGAAGGTCGTACGGGAGTCCGAGGCATCGTCCGCCGTGGAGGGCTACGCGCCGGACGCGTGAGCACACGAGCACGGACGCGCGAGCACCGCGCGCACAACGCGGAGGGCCCCGAACCGTTCCCACGGTTCGGGGCCCTCCGTACGACTGTGTCGCCGACCGCTACGGCAGCTGTGCCGCGCGTGCCTCGCGGCGGTTGCCGCGGAAGTTGTTCACCCGGCGTGCCGTCGCGAAGAGCGGGATCACCGCGCCCAGGACCAGCTGCAGGGCGCAACCGGTCTGGAGGAGCAGCTGGCCGCCGGGGGCGTCGAAGGCCCAGGCCGCCAGGAGAGCCATGCCGGACACGATCCAGGAGACCATCGCGATCGCGAGCGGACCGCGCGGCTTGGGGTACTCGACGCGGCTCACCATCAGCCAGGCGGTGCCGACGATGGCCATGAGCGTGGCCACGAACGGCAGCTCCAGGAGCACGATCGAGACGACCGTCAGGGCGCCGAAAGGACTCGGCATGCCCTGGAAGGTGCCGTCCTTCACCGTCACGCACGAGAATCTCGCGAGCCTCAGCACCACGGCGAGCAGGACGACGATCGCGCCGACCGCGGCCACCTTCTGGTACGCGTCGTCCGCGACCATGCCATACACCAGCACGAAGTACGCGGGCGCGAGACCGAAGCTGATCAGGTCGGAGAGGTTGTCCAGCTCGGCGCCCATGGGGGAGGAGCGCAGCTTGCGGGCGACCAGACCGTCGAAGAGGTCGAAGACCGCCGCGCAGAGCATGAGGATCACCGCGGTCGCCGCCGAGTGACGGGCCATGCCCGACTCGTCACTGCCGGTGAGGTGCGGGATGAGGATGCCCGTGGTGGTGAAGTACACGGCCATGAAGCCGCAGGTCGCGTTGCCGAGTGTGAGGGTGTCCGCTATCGAGAGGCGGAGAGAAAGAGGCATCTCCTCCTCGTCGTCACCCACCTCGTCGGCCTCCGGCACCCACTGGGTCTCGGGATCAATCACGGTCAATGCGAGTCACCCCTGCCACTGTCTTCTGGCCGACCTCGACCGCGACCTCGACACCCTCGGGGAGATAGATGTCGACGCGCGAGCCGAAACGGATCAGGCCGATCCGCTCACCCTGCTCGACCTTCGTGCCCTGCGGGACGTACGGGACGATGCGGCGAGCGACAGCACCGGCGATCTGGATCATCTCGATGTCACCGAGCTCGGTGTCGAAGTGCCAGACAACTCTCTCGTTGTTCTCGCTCTCCTTGTTGAACGCCGGAACGAACCCGCCGGGGATGTGCTCGACGGACGTCACCGTGCCCGAGAGGGGCGCGCGGTTGACGTGTACGTTGAGCGGGCTCATGAAGATCGCGACGCGGGTCCGGCCGTCCTTCCAGGGCATGATGCTCTGGACCACGCCGTCGGCGGGAGAGATGACCCGGCCCTGGGTGATCTCGCGCTCGGGATCGCGGAAGAACCACAGCATGCCCGCCGCCAGCGCGGTGACGGGTACGGCCACGGCCTTGGCGGCGCCGGACTTGCGCGCGCGTACCAGGCTGAGGGCTGCGGTGGCGACGGTCGGGAGGAGCCACGGCGATGCTCCGCGCGCCAGGCGTACGCCTGCCAGGCTGTCGCGAGGTGCAGAGGTTTGGCTGTGGGGCATGGATGACCTTCGTAGCGGATGATGCCGCGCGGTATCAGGGGACGGCGGCTTTCCGGCGATCGTAGCGGCTCACGACCACAACTGGGTAAGCCAGGAAGCTGAGTCGGCGGCTGAAGGGCGCTGACGGGGTGTGACCTTCAACTCGAAGAAAACACCCCGAAGCGGACAATCAGCCCTGGAATTTGTACTCTTCGAGCAACCTGCGCCCGATGATCATTTTCTGGATCTCGGCGGTACCTTCGCCGATCAGCAGCATCGGAGCCTCGCGGTAGAGGCGCTCGATCTCGTACTCCTTGGAGAAGCCGTAGCCGCCGTGGATCCGGAAGGCGTCCTCCACGACCTCCTTGCAGTACTCGGAGGCGAGGTACTTCGCCATCCCTGCCTCAAGGTCGTTTCGCTCCCCGGAGTCCTTTTTGCGTGCCGCGTTCACCATCATCGCATGGGCGGCCTCGACCTTGGTAGCCATCTCGGCCAGCTTGAACTGGATCGCCTGGTGCTGAGCGATCGCCTTGCCGAAAGTGTGGCGTTGCTGGGCGTACTGGACGCCCAGCTCGAAGGCACGCTGAGCGACACCGCAGCCACGTGCCGCCACATTGACCCGTCCCACCTCCACGCCGTCCATCATTTGGTAAAAACCTCGGCCGGTGCTGCCCCCGAGAACGCGATTGGCCGGAATCCGCAGTCCGTCCATGATGAGTTCGGTGGTATCGACACCCTTGTAACCCATCTTGTCGATCTTGCCCGGGATGGTGAGTCCCGGCCGGACCTCCCCGAAGCCCGCCTCCTTCTCGACCAGGAAGGTGGTCATCGACTTGTGGGGCGCGGTCCCCTCCGGGTGTCCTTCGTCACTTCGGACGAGTACGGCGACCAGATTGGACGTCCCGCCGTTCGTCAGCCACATCTTCTGGCCGTTGAGGACGTACTCGTCGCCGTCCCGCACCGCCTTCGAGGTGATGGCCGACACGTCCGAGCCGAGACCCGGCTCCGACATCGAGAAGGCGCCCCGGACGTCGCCGGCCGCCATCCTCGGCAGGAAGTGGTCCTTCTGCTCCTGCGTGCCGTGCTGCTTGAGCATGTACGCCACGATGAAGTGCGTGTTGATGATCCCGGAGACCGACATCCAGCCGCGCGCGATCTCCTCGACGCAGAGCGCGTACGTCAGGAGAGACTCGCCCAGACCGCCGTACTCCTCGGGGATCATCAGGCCGAACAGGCCCAACTCCTTGAGGCCGTCGACGATCGCCTGCGGATACTCGTCGCGGTGCTCCAGCTCGGTCGCGACCGGGATGATCTCCTTGTCCACGAAGTCCCGCACCGTGGACAGGATTTCGCGCTGGATGTCGGTCAGACCGGCGGTCTGGGCGAGTCGCGCCATGGTTACTTCTCCTGCTCCTTGAGCCGGGGCCGGCCGGGCTGTTCGCCGCCGCGCTCCTTGATGTACGTCTCGGTCGGCACCATCACCGTGCGGCGGAACGCACAGACCAGCGTGCCGTCCTGCTTGTAGCCCTTGGTCTCGACGTACACGATCCCGCGGTCGTTCTTCGACCGGGAGGGCGTCTTGTCGAGGACCGTCGTCTCGCCGTAGATCGTGTCGCCGTGGAAGGTCGGCGCGACGTGCTTCAGCGACTCGACCTCCAGGTTGGCGATCGCCTTGCCCGACACGTCCGGCACGGACATCCCGAGCAGCAGCGAGTAGATGTAGTTCCCCACGACGACGTTCTTGCCGAAGTCGGTCGTGTTCTCCGCGTAGTTGGCGTCCATGTGGAGCGGGTGGTGGTTCATCGTCAGGAGACAGAAGAGGTGGTCGTCGTACTCCGTGACCGTCTTCCCGGGCCAGTGCTTGTAGACCGCCCCGACCTCGAACTCCTCGTAGGTGCGTCCGAACTGCATGGTGCTCAGGGCTCCTTAACCGGCGGGGGCTTCGAACTTGGACGTGCGCTGCAGACCGGCCGCCCGGCCCTTGCCCGAGATGACCAGGGCCATCTTGCGGCTGGCCTCGTCGATCATCTCGTCGCCGATCATCGCGGAGCCCTTCCTGCCGCCCGCCTCGGACGTGTAGTACTCGTACGCGTCCAGGATCAGCTCGGCGTGGTCGAAGTCCTCCTGCGAGGGGGAGAAGATCTCGTTGGACGCCTCGACCTGGCCCGGGTGCAGCACCCACTTGCCGTCGAAACCGAGGGCGGCGGCCCGCTGGGCGACCTCGCGGTAGCCGTCCACGTTGCGGATCTGCAGGTAGGGGCCGTCGATCGCCTGGAGGTTGTTGGCCCGGGCCGCCATCAGGATCTTCATCAGGATGTAGTGGTAGGCGTCCGCCGGGTAGCCGGGCGGCTGCTCGCCCACGACCAGCGACTTCATGTTGATCGACGCCATGAAGTCGGCCGGGCCGAAGATGATCGTCTCTACGCGCTGGGAGGCCGTCGCGATCTCGTTGACGTTGTTCAGGCCCTGGGCGTTCTCGATCTGCGCCTCGATGCCGATCTTGCCGACCTCGAAGCCCATCGTCTTCTCGATCTGGGTCAGCAGAAGGTCCAGGGCGACGACCTGCTGGGCGGTCTGCACCTTCGGCAGCATGATGCAGTCGAGGTTCTGGCCCGCGCCCTCGACCACCGTCACGACATCGCGGTACGTCCACTCGGTCGTCCAGTCGTTGACCCGCACGACCCTCGTCTTGCCCGTCCAGTCGCCCTCGTTGAGGAACTTGACGATGGTGTGCCGCGCCTCGGGCTTGGCGAGCGGGGCGCACGCGTCCTCCAGGTCCAGGAAGACCTGGTCGGCCGGCAGGCCCTGGGCCTTCTCCAGGAAGCGGGGGTTGCTTCCCGGGACCGCGAGACACGAGCGGCGGGGACGCAGACGGTTGACGGTCATGCGGGGACCTCCAGGGGGTCGAGCTTGTTCGCTTTCCGGATCTCGTCCACGATGCGGCCGATGATGCCGGTGATGTCGAAGTCCTTCGGGGTGAAGACCGCGGCCACGCCGGCGGCCCTGAGCTGCTCGGCGTCTCCATTGGGGATGATCCCACCGGCGATGACAGGTATGTCTGTGGCACCGGCCACACGGAGCCGTTCCACCACGTCCGGCACCAGCTGGGCGTGCGAGCCGGACAGGATGGACAGGCCGACCGCGTGCACGTCCTCCGCGACGGCCGCGTCCACGATCTGCTCCGGGGTGAGCCGGATGCCCTGGTAGACCACCTCGAACCCGGCGTCCCTGGCCCGGACGGCGATCTGCTCGGCCCCGTTGGAGTGCCCGTCCAGACCCGGCTTGCCCACCAGGAAACGGAGCTTGCCGACGCCCATCTCCCGCGCGGTGACCTCGACCTTGCGCCGCACCAGCGCCATCGCGGTGCCCTCCTCGGCGGTCACCGCGACCGGCGCGGACGAGACACCCGTCGGCGCCCGGAACTCCCCGAACACCTCGCGCAGGGCCCCGGCCCACTCGCCGGTCGTGACCCCGGCGCGGGCGCACTCCAGGGTGGCCTCCATGAGGTTGTCGGTGCCCTTCGCGGCCTCCTTCAGCCGCTCCAGCGCCTTGCAGGGGCGCGGGTGGTTGAACGGCGGCTGGTACCGCGTGTCGCGCCAGCCCCGGAGCGCCGAGGTCACCCGCGCCTCGACGGCCGGGTCGACCGTCTGGATCGCCGCGTCGACGTCGGCCGTGAGCGGGTTCGGCTCGGTCGACTCGAAGATGTTGACGCCGACGATCTTCTCCTGGCCGGACTCGATACGGGCCCGCCGCTCGGCGTGCGAGGCGACCAGGTTCGACTTCAGATAGCCCGACTCGACGGCGGCCATCGCGCCGCCCATCTCCTCGATCCGGGCGATCTCGGTGAGCGACTCCTCGACCAGCTCGGCCACCTTCGCCTCGACCACGTGCGACCCGGCGAAGATGTCCTCGTACTCCAGCAGATCGCTCTCGTACGCGAGCACCTGCTGCATCCGCAGCGACCACTGCTGGTCCCAGGGCCGGGGCAGGCCCAGCGCCTCGTTCCACGCCGGGAGCTGGACGGCACGCGCGCGTGCGTCCTTCGACAGCGTCACCGCCAGCATCTCCAGCACGATCCGCTGGACGTTGTTCTCCGGCTGCGCCTCGGTCAGCCCCAGGGAGTTGACCTGCACGCCGTACCGGAAGCGCCGCTGCTTGGGGTTCTCGATGCCGTACCGCTCACGCGTGACCTGGTCCCAGATCCGGCCGAACGCCCGCATCTTGCACATCTCCTCGATGAACCGGACGCCCGCGTTCACGAAGAAGGAGATACGGGCGACGACGTCACCGAACTTCTCGGCGGGCACCTGCCCCGAGTCCCGTACGGCGTCCAGCACCGCGATGGCCGTCGACATGGCGTACGCGATCTCCTGGACCGGGGTCGCCCCCGCCTCCTGGAGGTGGTAGCTGCAGATGTTGATCGGGTTCCACTTGGGGATGTGGTTGACCGTGTAGCAGATCATGTCCGTCGTCAGCCGGAGCGAGGGTACCGGGGGGAACACGTGCGTGCCCCGGGACAGGTACTCCTTGACGATGTCGTTCTGGGTCGTCCCCTGGAGCGTGGTGATGTCCACACCCTGCTCCTCGGCGACGACCTGGTAGAGCGCCAGCAGCCACATGGCGGTGGCGTTGATCGTCATCGAGGTGTTCATCTGGTCCAGGGGGATGTCCTGGAACAGCCGGCGCATGTCACCGAGGTGCGAGACCGGCACGCCGACCCGGCCGACCTCGCCGCGGGCGAGGATGTGGTCGGGGTCGTACCCGGTCTGGGTAGGCAGGTCGAAGGCCACCGACAGACCTGTCTGGCCCTTGGCGAGGTTGCGCCGGTACAGCTCGTTGGACGCCTCGGCCGTGGAGTGACCGGCGTACGTGCGCATGAGCCACGGCCGGTCCTTCTCCCGCTTGCCTGTGGTGGGCTGACGCTCAGTCATCGATGACCTCCGGTCTCAGATGTTCCGGAAGCGGTTGATGGCGTCGATGTGCTGGGCGCGCTTCTCGTGGTCGCGCACACCGAGGCCCTCCTCGGGGGCCAGGCACAGGACGCCGACCTTGCCCTGGTGGAGGTTGCGGTGGACGTCGTAGGCGGCCTGCCCGGTCTCCTCCAGGGAGTACACCTTGGAGAGCGTCGGGTGGATCTTGCCCTTGGCGACCAGCCGGTTGGCCTCCCAGGCCTCGCGGTAGTTGGCGAAGTGCGAGCCGATGATCCGCTTGAGTGACATCCACAGGTAGCGGTTGTCGTACTCGTGGTTGAAGCCGGAGGTGGAGGCACAGGTGACGATCGTGCCGCCCTTGCGGGTGACGTAGACGGACGCGCCGAAGGTCTCGCGGCCGGGATGCTCGAAGACGATGTCGACGTCCTCGCCGCCGGTCAGCTCACGGATGCGCTTGCCGAACCGCTTCCACTCGCGCGGGTCCTGGTTGTGCTCGTCGGCCCAGAACTTGTAGCCCTCGGCGTTGCGGTCGATGATCGCCTCGGCGCCCATCGCCCGGCAGATGTCCGCCTTCTGTTCGCTGGAGACGACGCAGATGGGGTTGGCGCCGCCGGCCAGCGCGAACTGCGTGGCGTACGAGCCCAGTCCGCCGCTCGCGCCCCAGATGAGGACGTTGTCGCCCTGCTTCATGCCGGCGCCGTTGCGGGAGACCAACTGGCGGTACGCGGTGGAGTTGACGAGGCCCGGGGCCGCCGCCTCCTCCCAGCTGAGGTGGTCCGGCTTCGGCATCAGCTGGTTGGACTTGACCAGCGCGATCTCCGCCAGCCCGCCGAAGTTGGTCTCGAAGCCCCAGATGCGCTGCTCGGGGTCGAGCATCGTGTCGTTGTGTCCGTCGCTGGACTCCAGCTCGACGGACAGGCAGTGCGCGACGACCTCGTCGCCGGGCTTCCAGGAGTTGACACCGGGGCCGGTGCGCAGGACGACGCCCGCGAGGTCGGAGCCGATGACGTGGTACGGCAGGTCGTGGCGCTTGGTGAGCTCGCTGAGCCTGCCGTAGCGCTCCAGGAAGCCGAACGTCGACATCGGCTCGAAGATCGACGTCCAGACCGAGTTGTAGTTGACACTCGATGCCATGACGGCCACCAGGGCCTCACCGGGGCCGAGTTCCGGCACCGGGACGTCGTCCAGGTGGATCGACTTGCGGGGGTCCTTGTCGCGGGTTTCGAGGCCGGCGAACATGTCGGTCTCGTCCTTGTGCACGGTGATCGCCCGGTACGACTCGGGGAGCGGCAGAGCGGCGATGTCGGCCGGAGTCGACTCCGGCGACTGGATCGCGTCCAGGATGTCCTTAACGGTCACGGTATTGCCTCCGGCGAATGGCGTCCTGAGGGAAGACGCTGAGGGTTACGTCGGTGCTGCTGAGGGTTGGGTGAGACGTGCCGTCGGTTCGGCGGGTGGTGCTTCCGGCAGCGCGGGGTGGCGCGGGAGGTTGCCTGTGACGCAGGCGTCCGGGCGCGCAAGCACGTGGTTTGCGGGGACAGCCGACGTACGAATGGTCTCTGCACGCCGGCCGCCCGGACACCTTCAAGGTATGGCACCCCGTGTCAGGTGACAAGGCACTGGGTGCCAGAAACTGACCTCAAATGAAATCTTTACGTAACAAATGAGCGATGATCGATCAAAAGCTACTGAGGAGTAGGTCCGGGGTGGGTCCGGAGGGGCACAGAAAAGGCGGGCCGCAGCAACTGCGACCCGCCTCTTTCCGGGGTTTCTCTACGACCGTTCCTTCAGCGCCTGCTCGATGGTGCGCATCACCTCGTCGAGCGGCGCGTCCGTCCGGGCGACCGCCACCAGTACCTCCCCCTGCGAGGTCACCGAGGCCGGCACTGTCCGGGGCGCGGTGTCACGTCCGACGCCGATGCCCGTGCCGAAGGTCTTCTGCACGATCCCGAAGGCGTGGTCGAGCTGTGCCTCGACATCGCCCTGGCCGCCCGCCCGCAGCCAGCGCCGCAGGACGTGGTTGTGGGCGGTGACCACGGCGGACGCGGCCACCTCCGCCAGCAGCGGGTCGTCGTTGGCGTCGTCGTCGTGGGCGTGCTCGTCGAAGTGGCCCAGGAGATAGCGGGTGAAGAGGCGTTCGTAGCGGGCGACCGAGGCGATCTCCGCCTCCCGCAGGGTGGGCACCTCGCGCGTCAGCTTGTAGCGGGCGACCGAGATCTCCGGCCGCGCCGCGTACATCTTCATGACTTCCTTGATGCCGCGGCACACGGTGTCGAGCGGATGCTCGTGCGCCGGCGCCGCGTTGAGCACCGCCTCCGCCCGGATCAACGTGTCGTCGTGGTCCGGGAAGATCGCCTCTTCCTTGGAACGGAAGTGCCGGAAGAAGGTGCGGCGGGCCACGCCGGCCCGGGCCGCGATCTCGTCGACGGTGGTGCCCTCGTAGCCCTTGGTCGAGAACAGCTCCATCGCCGCGGCCGCCAGTTCGCGGCGCATCTTGAGCCGCTGCGCGGCGGCGCGGCCACCGGCGGCGCTCTCCGGCGCGTCGGGCGTGGCTGGGGTACGGGAGGACCTGGCGGGCTGGGACATGACCCGAACGTACTGCATGTGCGCAGGGTGCCGCGCCCGCCCGGGATCACCCCCGCCCCGGGCGGGCGGGGGTGTCGAGGCCGGGCCGAGCAGCCCGCCCCAGTCGTTCTCCTGTCCGAGGGCGGGTCCAAGGCCGTGACCGGACCGGTCGCCGGCCCCGTCAGCGGCGGGCATATTCGCGGAAGCCGCGGCCCGTCTTGCGGCCGAGGCAGCCCGCGGCCACCAGGTGCTCCAGGAGCGGCGCGGGGGCCAGACCCGGGTCACGGAACTCGCGGTGCAGGACCTTCTCGATCGCCAGGGAGACGTCCAGCCCGACCACGTCCAGCAGTTCGAACGGACCCATCGGGTAGCCGCCGCCCAGCTTCATCGCCGCGTCGATGTCGTCGAGAGACGCGTAGTGCTCCTGGACCATCTTGATCGCGTTGTTGAGATACGGGAAAAGCAACGCGTTGACGATGAATCCGGCTCGGTCGCCGCAGTCCACCGCATGCTTCTTGATCCTGACGCAGACCTCGCGGACCGTCGAGTGGACGTCGTCGGTGGTCAGCACCGTACGGACGACCTCGACCAGTTTCATCGCCGGCGCCGGGTTGAAGAAGTGCATGCCGATCACGTCCTCGGGACGCGAGGTGGCGCGGGCGCACGCGATGACGGGCAGCGAGGAGGTGGTCGTGGCCAGCACCGCGCCCGGCTTGCAGACCTTGTCCAGTGCCGCGAACAGCTGCTGCTTGACCGCCAGGTCCTCGGCGACGGCCTCGACGGCCAGATCGACGTCCGCGAAGGCGTCGTACGAGCCCGCCGCCGTGATCCGGTCGAGGGTCTGCGCGGCGGCCTCGGCGGTCAGACGGCCCTTGTCGACGGAGCGGGCCAGCGACTTGCCGATCCTGGCCTTGGCCGTCTGCGCCTTCTCCTCGCTGCGGGCGGCGAGGACCACCTCGTACCCGGCCTTGGCGAAGACCTCGGCGATACCGGAGGCCATCGTGCCGGAGCCGGCGACACCGACGGAGCGGACGGCGCGGCCGGGGGTCTCGGGGGGACCGGCCAGCGGGGTCAGCGTGTCGGCCACGACCGTCGCACCGCCGGGCGCCTCGTACGAGTAGAAGCCGCGCCCCGCCTTCCTGCCGGTCAGACCCGCCTCGCTGAGCTGCTTGAGGACGGGCGCCGGGGCGTGCAGCCGGTCGTGGGACTCCGCGTACATGGCCTCCAGGACCGTACGGGCCGTGTCGATGCCGATCAGGTCGAGCAGGGCGAGCGGGCCCATGGGCAGACCGCAGCCGAGCCGCATCGCCGCGTCGATGTCCTCCCGGGAGGCGTACTTCGCCTCGTACATCGCGGCTGCCTGGTTGAGGTAGCCGAACAGCAGTCCGTCGGCGACGAATCCGGGGCGGTCACCGACCGCGACGGGCTCCTTGCCGAGCTCGATCGCCAGATCGGTGACCGCGGCGACGGCCTTCGGCGCGGTCAGCACCGACGAGACGACCTCGACCAGCTTCATCGCGGGGGCCGGGTTGAAGAAGTGCAGGCCCAACACCCGCTCGGGACGCGCCGAGTCGGCCGCGAGGCGGGTGACGGAGAGGGCGTTGGTGCCGGTCGCGAGGATCGTCTCCGGGCGCACGATGTCGTCGAGGGCGCGGAAGATCTGGTGCTTGATCTCGTACGACTCCGGCGCCACCTCGATGACCAGGTCGGCGTCGGCCGCCTCGCGCAGGTCGGTGGAGGTACGGAAGCGGCCGAGGACGTCCTCGCGCTCCTGCTCGGTGAGCCGGCCGCGCACCACGGCACGGGCGGTGGAGGCCTCCAGGGCGGCGACCGACTTCGCGGCAGTGGCCTCGCTGATGTCGATGCCGACGACCTCGCGGCCGGCGCGGGTGAGGACCTCGGAGATGCCGGTGCCCATCGTGCCGAGGCCGACCACGGCGACGGTCCTGAGCGGCGACGGAGAGGTGTGGGACAGGGGAGTGGCCATCGCGGGACTCCAGAAATGAGGTGGTGACGACTGGGAGCACCCACGGGTACGCCGAGAGGGGCGCACCGGGTGCGGGAAGGAGTGCGGGTGTTGCCGGACCGCGAGCGCACACGCCCGGGGAACGGTGGATCCGACCGGCCCTGTCCCGAGCCGGGGTCGTACTGCGGTACACGAGGTACCGAACCGACCAGCACTCACGACGGCTGCGTCACCAGGCCGTCGTCAGCAAGTAGTACAGGCGAGTGGGTAACTCGCTCGTCTGAGCTTAACCGGTGGGTAACGAGCGCGCCAGCCCCCGGTTTTGTGATGTACGTCCCGGGATCCTGCCCACGCGCTCCCGCTCTCGCACCTAATCTCGGCTCATGGACGAAGAGTTGCGATCGCTCACGGAGCGCTTACGGGCCGAGGTCGGGGCGGGCACCTCGGAGACGTACGAACGTCTGGTGGCGACCGGAGACCCCGACGAACTGGCCGATGTCCTCACCGCCCCCGGACAGCCTTTGTGGGCCCGGGAGTTGGCCGCGTTCAGGCTGGGGCTCATGGGGGACCGGCGAGCCTTCGAGGCCCTCGTCCTCCTCCTCAACCACCGTGACCCGCAGCGCTGCGCCTCCGCCGCGTACGCGCTGGCCCGCCTCGGTGATCCGCGCACGGCCCGTGCGGCGGCCGCCCTCGCGACCAACGAACTGCGCGTCGCCTACGCCCTGCACCCGGTCCGTCTGCTGGGGGAACTGCGCGCCCCCGAGTCGGTTCCGGCGCTGATCACCACGCTGGGCCGCCGCCTGACACCGCACGACCCCTACCGGCGGGTGGCGCTCGCCTGTGTGGAGGCGCTGGGCACGCTGGGGGACCGGCGGGCGGCACCGGTCCTGAACAAGGCCCTCGCGCACCCCGCCCTCGCCGAGGCGGCGGTGCACGCCCTGGCGCGCATCCCGAAGCAGAGATGAAGCAGACATGAAGCGGAGCCCGTCACCCGGCGAGTTCCCGCACGTACCGCACCTCCGGTACGGCGACCCCGTCCACCTCGAAGGGCTCCTCGGCGCCGTCGGTCGTGAACCCCGCCCGCTCGTAGAACCGCCGCGCGGGGTCGTTGCCCTCGACGACCCACAGGAACACGCGCCGGTGCCCGGCACCGGCGCACCGGCGTATCACCTCGCCCAGCAGCGCCTGGCCGACCCCGGCGCCGAGCCGCTCGACGGCCACGTAGATCGCGTACAACTCGGCGTCCTCCGTGCGGATCTCACCGTCCCGGTAGGGCCCGTGACAGGCCCAGCCGATCACCGTGCCCGACTGCTCCGCGACGAGATCGACGACCTCGGAACCGGCCCGCACGAAGAACATGCGCCGGCGCTCGGCGTCCTCCGGCACGCTCAGGGCGTCGAGATACGTCTGCGGCATCAGGCCCTTGTAGGCGTGCTGCCAGCCCCGGATACGGATTTCGGAGACGCGGTCGCAGTCGTCGAGGGTCATCTCGCGGACGAGGATCGGGGCGTTCATGGCGGCACCCTAGGCGGAGCGGACGTACGGAGGCCTCCCGATTTCCCCCTCTGCCCTCTGGCTGCTGTCCTCAGGCCGCTGTCCTCAGAGGAGGGTCAGTTGGACCGGTTCGGGCAGCGCGGCGGGGTCGTCCGCGACGGGCTCGGTGATCCGGCGCGGCATCCCCGTGCCCGTGGGCCCGATTCCGTACTCCTGGGCGAGTTCGTGGACCTGGCGGGTGATCCGGCGCTGGTACCACTTGGGCGCGTAGGCGCCCTCCGCGTACAGCCGCTCGTACCGGCGCACCAGATGGGGGTGGTGGTGGCCCAGCCAGGCCATGTACCACTCGCGGGCACCGGGGCGCAGATGCAGCACCAGCGGGGTCACGGAGGTCGCCCCGGAGGCGGCGATCGCCCGCACGGTGGCCCGCAGCCGGTCCGGGTGGTCGCTGAGGAAGGGGAGCACCGGCGCCATCAGCACCCCGCAGCCGATGCCGTGCTCGGCCAGGGTCCGTACGACGTCCAGGCGCCGTTCCGGAGCGGGGGTGCCCGGTTCCACCGTGCGCCACAGGTCGGGGTCGGTGAAGCCGACGGAGACGGAGACACCGACGTCCGTGACCTGGGAGGCCTGCACCAGGAGGTCGAGGTCGCGCAGGATCAGCGTGCCCTTCGTCAGGATCGAGAAGGGGTTCGCGTGGTCGCGCAGGGCGGTGAGGATGCCCGGCATCAGCCGGTAGCGGCCCTCCGCGCGCTGGTAGCAGTCGACGTTGGTGCCCATGGCGATGTGCTCGCCGAGCCAGCGGCGTGAGCCGAGCTGGCGGCGCAGCAGTTCCGGCGCGTTCACCTTGACGACGATCTGGGAGTCGAAGCCGAGACCGGTGTCGAGGTTCAGATAACTGTGCGTCCTGCGGGCGAAACAGTAGACGCACGCGTGCGTGCAGCCCCGATAGGGGTTCACCGTCCATTCGAACGGCATGCGTGAGGCTCCCGGCACCCGGTTGATGATCGAACGGGCCCGGATCTCGTGGAAGGTGATCCCGCGGAACTCGGGGGAGTCGAAGGTACGGGTGGTCACCGCGTCCGCGCCGAACAGCGCGGCGTCGGCCGGGCCGGAGCCGGACTCCACTGTGAGGTTTTCCCAGCGCATGACACCTCCTCGGTAGCACTGACCCCAGAATAGAACACATGTTCCCTTGATCGTGCGATCGTATGTTCGAGTGTCGTGAAGGTCCGTGAGGGCACCCCGATTTGGGTGGCCGGGCGGCAGGGTGGTTGGGTGAGCGCGAACCCCCGAAGAACCAGCTGCTGGAGGAACGCAATGGCGCAGGTCGAGGCCACCACGGAGCGCATCGTCGCGGCGGACGCGGAGACGGTGTTCGACGCCCTCGCCGACTACAGCGGCACGCGCTCGAAGGTGATGCCGGAGCAGTTCAGCGAGTACGAGGTGCGCGAGGGCGGCGACGGCGAGGGCACCCTCGTCCACTGGAAGCTCCAGGCCACCAGCAAGCGCGTCCGGGACTGCCTCCTGGAGGTCAGCGAGCCCACCGACGGTGAACTCGTCGAGAAGGACCGCAACTCCTCGATGGTCACCACCTGGCGCGTCACCCCCGCCGGTGAGGGCACGTCGAGGGTCGTCGTCACCAGCGTCTGGACCGGCGCCACCGGCATCGGCGGCTTCTTCGAGCGGACCTTCGCCCCCAAGGGCCTCGCCCGCATCTACGACGGCCTCCTCGACAGGCTCGCCACCGAGGTGGAGAAGTAGGGAACAGCCCAAGAGGCGACCTCCCCAGGGGCGTTGACCGCCGCCCCGTACCTCTCACCGGTTCGAGTGGATCTCCGCCCCCGTGCACCGGAACGCCGTAACTCGTCGTGCTTGCTCACAGTTGTCGCCCAAAGCGGGAATTGTGCGGTAGGTGCGACGAGGGGAGCGGTACGTGGGCGGGATCACTCTGGTGCAGGACGAACCGGCCACCGCGTACGCCGCACCCCCGCCGGAACCTCCACAACTCGGCCCGCGCCAGATCCGGTTGGTGTTCTTCGGGCTCATGCTCGCGCTGCTGCTCGCCGCCCTGGAGCAGATGATCGTCGCCACCGCGCTCCCGAAGATCGTCGGCGAGCTGCACGGTCTGGACAAGATGTCCTGGGCGATCACCGCGTATCTGCTCACCGCCACCGTCGGACTGCCCCTCTACGGCAAACTCGGTGATCTGCTCGGCCGCAAGGGCGTCTTCCAGTTCGCGATCGTCGTCTTCGTCGTCGGCTCGGCGCTGGCCGGCCGGTCGCGGACCATGGACCAGCTCATCGCCTTCCGCGCCCTGCAGGGCGCCGGTGCGGGCGGGTTGATGATCGGAGTGCAGGCGATCATCGCGGACATCGTGCCGCCGCGCGCACGCGGGCGCTTCATGGGCCTGATCGGCGCCGCGTTCGGCCTCGCCTCGGTCGCCGGGCCCCTCCTGGGCGGCTACTTCACCGACCACCTCTCCTGGCGCTGGTGCTTCTGGTTCAACGTGCCGTTCGGGCTGCTGACGCTGGCCGTCGTCACCGTCGTACTGAAACTGCCGAAGCCCGCCGTCAGGGCCCGGCTCGACCTCCTCGGGGCGTTGCTGCTCGCCGCCGCCTCCACCTGCCTGGTGCTGCTGACCAGTTGGGGCGGCACCGAGTACGCGTGGGACTCGCGCGAGATCCTCGGGCTCGGCGCCGGAGCGGTCGTGGCCGGCGCGCTCTTCGTCGTCGCCGAACACTTCGCACCCGAACCCCTCATCCCGCTGCGGCTGTTCAGGGACTCCGTCTTCAACGTCACCGGTCTCGTGGGCCTGGTGATCGGGGTGGCGCTCTTCGGGGCCGCCAGCTATCTGCCGACCTTCCTCCAGATGGTCGACGGCGTCAGTGCCACCGAGTCCGGGCTCCTGATGGTGCCCATGATGGCCGGCATCGTCGGCGCGTCGGTCATCTCCGGACAGCTCATCAGCCACACCGGCCGCTACCGGATCTGGCCGGTCCTCGGCAGCGCCCTGGCGGCCCTCGGCATGTGGCTGCTGTCCCGCCTCGAAGTGGACACGCCCCGGCTGCACTACAGCCTGTGGATGGCCGTCCTCGGCGCAGGCATCGGCATGGTGATGCCGGTCCTGGTCCTCGCCGTGCAGAACTCCGTGCGCCCGGCCGACCTCGGCACCGCGACCAGCGCCAACAACTACTTCCGGCAGATCGGCGGCAGTGTCGGCGCCGCGGTCTTCGGCACCCTCTTCGCGAACCGGCTCGCCGAGTCCCTGCGCGAGAGCCTCCCGGCGCGCGCGGGTGCCCGCCTCCCCGACCCCGACTCGCTCACCCCGCAGCTCGTCCACACGCTGCCCCCGGCGCTGCGCGACAGCTACATCAGGGCGTACGCCGACGCCATGCCGCGCATCTTCCTCTACCTCGTGCCGGTACTGGTCCTCGGTCTGCTCGTCGCCTGCTTCCTGAAGGAGAAACCGCTGGTGTCCCACCACACCGCCCCCGCCGACCTCGACCCCGCGGGAACCTCGGCCACCCTGGCGATGCCGCAGAACCGGGCGCCGTACACCGCCGGAATCCCGGTGTCCGGCACGGTGCAGCACCCGGACGGGACCGTCGTTCCGCGCGCGGCGCTCACGCTCATCGACGTCACGGGAGCGCAGATCGGGCGGGGCGCGAGCGCCGAGGACGGACGGTACGCGCTGTCCACACCCGGCTCGGGCACGTACGTCATGATCGCCGCGGCCGGCGGTCACCAGCCCCAGGCGGTCTCCGTGACGGTCGGGGGACGACCCGTCGAACTGGACCTCGTCCTGGGCGGCGCCGGGCGTCTGGCGGGGCGGGTACGGAGCGCGGACGGCAATCCGGTCCCGGACGCCACCGTCACGCTCACCGACACGCACGGCGAGGTCGTCGCGACCACCCGCAGCGGACACCAGGGCGGGTACCTCATCACCGAACTGGTTGCCGGTGAGTACACCCTCGCCGTTGGCTCGCCCGCGTTCCGCCCGGCCGCGCTCCCCGTCATCGTGAAGGCGTCCCGGGAGACCTGCCAGGACGTCGAACTCGCCGGCGGCGCGGTCCTGAAGGGGACCGTGCGGGCGGGCGGCGGACGGCCCGTCGAGGACGCGCGCGTGACCCTGCTCGACATGACCGGCACCGTCGTGGACACACTCACCACCTCGGCCGACGGAACGTTCCGGTTCGTGGACCTGGCCGCCGGTGAGTACACGGTCCTCGCCTCCGGTTACCCGCCGGTCGCCACCGTCCTCCAGGTGTCCGGCGGCGGTCGTGCGGAACGCGACCTCCGGCTCGGACACGACGACTGACCAGCAGGTCCGGGCCTCCGCACCGGCCGGGCGGCCGGTCGTTTCGGCCCTACCGGCGCGCGGGGCGTGCGTCCGCGCGCCGGAGCGGACCGGCCAAGACCAATTAGCGGATTGCCACACATCGCGACGGACCGGCGCCGTACGGTGGTGACGACGGCACAGATCTTGCGGAGCCGTGGGAAGAAGGGGCCTGCGCCATGGACCGTGGCACCGAGACGGGCGTACCTCCCAGCCGCGGGGCTGGGGAGAGCGCGTCGGCGGAGCACGCCCCGGCGGGCCGGATCCCGCTGGCCGTCGTCGTGGTCGACCGCGAAGGCCTGGTCTCGCACTGGAGCCGCGGCGCGCGACGCCTGTTCGGCGCCTCCAAGGAGGAAGCCCTCGGCCGGCCCGCCGTCGACCTGCTGCCCGTCTCCGGAGCCCTCCCCGACACCGAGGACGAGAACACGACGCCCTACGGGTCGTACACGGCCTACGACGGCCTCGGACCCGACCTGGAGTCCTCCCTCGACGGCAGGCTCGCCTACCGCACGGCCGGCCGCGCCCGTCTCGCGGCGCCCGACCGGGACGGCGACCGCGTCGACGTGCTGTGGTGGGCCTACCCCCTGGTGGGCCCCGGAAGCGAGCGGCTCCTCGTGCTGGCCGCCGACACCGACGGGCTGCGCCACGAGGACGACGAGGGCGCCGTCGAGCGCATCGCGCCCGGGTTCGCCCTGCACACCGACTTCCCCGGCGCCGACGAACTCGCCCGCAGGCTTCCCGAGATCCTGCCCAGCATGAGCGTCGGGGAGAGCGCCCGCATCGTCTCCCAGATTCTCGAACTGGGCTATCCCGTCCTGGAGTTCAGCCAGAACGACCTGATTCCCGTCACCCCCGACTGGGGTGTGCCCCGGCGTGCCGAGCGCAAGGCCCGCCGGGAACGCGCGGCCCGGGCGGTGCTGGCCGGCGAGGCCCTGCCCGAGGACCTGCAGGACGAAGTCGAGGACCTCGAATACGCGGCCGTGCGCGAACGGTTGGAGTTCCTCAACGAGGTCAGCGGACGCATCGGCACCTCCCTCGACCTGTCCCGCACGATCGTCGAGGTCAGCAGAGCCGTCGTACCCCGCTTCACGGATGTGGCGGGCACCTACCTGCGTGAACAGGTCGTCGCGGGTGAGGGGTTCCCCGACGGCGTGCCCGACACGACGACGATGTGGCACCGCGTCGCCCTCGAACACACCGATGAACCGGGTCGTTGGGACGACGTCGTTCCGGTCGGTGAGGCCATGCCGTTCCCGGCGCACACGCCGTTCTTCCAGTGCATGACCAGCGGTCAGCCCGTGCTCGTGCCGCGCATCAGCGAGCAGATGGGGCACATGATCGCCTCGCAGTTCGAGAAGCGTGACATCCGGCCGCTGATCACCGGCCGCTCCATGCTGGTCGTCCCGCTGAAGGCCCGTAACGTCGTCCTCGGCTTCATGATCCTGCTGCGCCACCCGGAGCGCGTCGAGTTCAACGACATGGACCGCGTCACCGGCGCCGAACTCGCCGCCCGCGCGGGGCTCGTGCTGGACAACGCGCGCATGTACACCTACCAGGAGAGCGTCGCCGAGACCCTCCAGGACAGCATGCTGCCGAACATCCCGCCGCGCATGGCGGGCTGCGACATCGCCACCCGCTATCTGCCCGGCACACTGCTCGGCCGGGTCGGCGGCGACTGGTTCGACGCGGTGAAACTGCCCGGAGCCCGCACCGCTCTCGTCGTCGGCGACGTCATGGGACACGGCCTCAACTCGGCCGCGATGATGGGCCAGTTGCGGACGGCCGTGCAGACCATGGCCGCCCTGGACCTGCCGCCCGCCCAGCTTCTGCGCAACCTCGACGACCTCGCCCAGCGCCTGGGCGACACCTACCTCGCGACCTGCCTCTACGCCGTCTACGACCCGATCGCGGGCGAACTGCACATCGCCAACGCGGGCCATATCCCACCCGTGCTGGTCCGGGCGGAGGACGGCCGGAGCGAACTGCTCGACCTGCCCACCGGCGCGCCCATCGGCGTCGGCGGAGTGCCCTTCGAGGCGGTACGCGTGCGCGTGGCGCCCGGTGACCGGCTCGTGATGTGCACCGACGGCCTGGTCGAGGTACGCGGTGAGGACATCGGCGTGGGCCTGGCGACGCTCTGCGAGTCCGCCGCCCACCCGGCCGCCTCCATGGACGACGCGTGCGACACGATCATCCGCGCCCTCAACACGCGCGGGGGCCGCAAGGACGACGTGGCGCTGCTGATGGCCCGGCTGAGCGGCATCGAACCGGACGACGTCGCCGAATGGCGGCTCGCCCCGACCCCGCCCGAGGTGGGCCGGGCCCGAGCCGTGGTCCGTGAACAGCTCCACGAATGGGGCCTGGCGCGGCTGGTGGACAACGCGGAACTGCTGGTCGACGAACTGGTCACCAACGCCGTACGGCACTCGCACGGTCGGCCCCTTGAACTGCGGCTGGTGCGCGGCGAGACGCTGCTGTGCGAGGTGGACGACGACGATCACACCCTGCCCACGCTGCTCAGTGCCGAGCCCACAGCCGAGTTCGGCCGCGGGCTGAGTGTGGTGAGCACACTGGCCAGGGAGTGGGGCGCCAGCCGTACGGGCACGGGCAAGACCGTGTGGTTCGAGCTCACGCTGCCACGTCGGCGCTGACGCTCCGTCGGCGATGTCACCGCCCTGTGCTTGGATTGATGTTGCCGCGGGGCCGGGCGTGCCAGGCGCACTCCGGCGTACACCTCTCGAACGAGCCGTGAAGGTATACGCGGTGCGCTTGTGAGCGCGACCGGGGCACGGTAGACCGAACTGCCCGCCGCCTGGGACGGGCAGCCGTCGCACCCTGGGGAGTTGGGCATGAGCGTGACGAGTCGGTACAGGGAGTCCTGGGAGGGCTTCTGGCGGGAGGCCCCCCATGGTCAGGGGGCCGTCTTCTGGGACTCGGAGCCGATGCTGACCGCCGGTCTCCACCTCGCCGTCTTCGAACCGCATCTCGCGGACTTCGAGTTGCCCTTCCTGGACCTCGGCTGCGGCAACGGCACCCAGACCCGGTTCCTCAGCGACCGGTTCACCAGGGTCGTCGGCGCCGACCTCTCGCCCGCCGCGATCGAGCGCGCCCGGCAGGCCGACCCGGAGGGCACGGCCGAGTACGAACTGCTCGACTGCGCCGAGAGGACCGAGGTCGAGGAACTGCACGGAAAGCTCGGCGACACCAACCTGTACATGCGCGGGGTGCTCCACCAGTGCGACGCCGACGACCGGCAGACACTCGTCGACGGCATCGCCACCCTCATCGGACAGCGTGGCCGGGCCTTCCTGGTCGAACTGTCGCAGGACGCGCGCCCCCTGCTGATGGACCTCGCCCAGCGCCCCGAGGGCCCGCCGCCCAAGCTGCGCCCGGTTCTCCAGCACGGCATCGCACCGGGCGAGGTGGCGGACTCGGCGGTGCCGGTGTACCTGAGCGCGGCGGGACTCGAGGTCCTCGCGAGCGGCGAACTCCCCCTCACCACGACGGAGTACACGGCAGAGGGAACCCGCGTCGTGCTGCCCTCGAAATGGGTCGTGGTGGCGCGGCAGCGCTGAGGATCGTGGCGGCCGGACCGCGAGGCCGACGGCCGTCGTGATCAATCCGGTATGTGGTGAACCCGTGAAGGATTGACGGGAGTCGTGAAAGGTGACCAGAATTCGCATCACTTCGTTGTGACTGAAGCGAGCGAAGTGATGCGAGTGACCTGGCCGCGTGAGCCTTCGTGGCATCCGCCGCGCCGGTCGCTGGCGCTTGAAACACCTCCCACACGCCACGATCCACAGAGGCCCATTTTGTCGAGTTCGCGTCACCCCAGAACTCTTTCCGTCCTCGCCGCAACCGCTTTCGCCGCCGCTGCCGTACCCGTCCTCGCGGCGGGCACGGCGAGCGCGACCACGGGCGGGACGTGCCAGTCCGCCACCGTCCAGTACCGCATCGCCGGCGGCGACTGGACCTCGCAGGGCGGGTTCCACGCCTGGAGCAGCGTTCCCGGCGCCGTCGAGGTGCGGCTGGCCCCGGGCCAGAGTGTCGGGGAGGGCTGCAAGTACCCCGTGTCCCTGGCGGAGTACACGACGGAGGGTCCGAACTGGAACACCTCCGGCCACCAGACGATGGTCGACAAGGACACCGTCTACCTCACTTCCGCCGATGTCGCCGACGAGGGTGGCGCCGAACACGCCTGGCAGAAGCTGAGCGTGAAGACCCCGGACTGCTACGGGCAGATCGACCTGTACGGCGACGACATCGCCTACGACGGCCAGACGGGGGAGGGCCACGGGCCCGCTCCCTACCAGCCCGACAACGTGGTCACCCCGTACCACCTCATAGCCGCCTGGAACGGAGGGGAGAAGCCGTGTGACACCGGCGCCTCCGAGCCGCCCGCCCCCACGCCGTCGGAGCCCGCGCCGAGCACCCCGGCCACGCCGACCACCCCCGCGCCGCCCACGACCCCCGCGGGCAGCGAGCCGCCGGTCGAGACGACCCCGCCGACCACGCCGGACACCTCCACCACGCCGCCCACCACGCCGGACGTGCCCCCGGCCGAGTCGACGCCGCCCACCAGCCCGGAGCCCTCGCCCAGTGAGAGCACCCCGCCGCTGGCGGAGACGGGCGCCGGCGCGCCGGTCGGCCCGATCGCCGGTGTGGCGGCCGTCGTGGTCGCCCTCGGCGCCGGCGCGCTCTTCCTGGCCCGCCGCTCCCGCCGCGCCTGACCGGGCGTCGACGGACCACCGTCGTCCCGTAGGGCACAGCTCCGTTCGACAGCCCCGTCTCCGCAGGGAGGCGGGGCTGTCGTGTCCGCCCGGCAACCGAACGGTCGGGTCCGGAGATCCGTGATCTCACCCGGGCGGCCGGAGCGGGGCTTCCTGGCCGGGACGGAGCCCGGCGCGTAACGTTCGGACAGCGAGCCGCTGACCTGCGACGGGACTGTCTCACCATGAAGATTCTCATCAGCGCCGACATGGAGGGCGCCACCGGCGTCACCTGGCCGGCCGACGTACTGCCGGGCACCCCGCAGTGGGAGCGGTGCCGTTCGATGTTCACCTCGGACGTCAACGCCGCCGTGCTCGGCTTCTTCGACGGCGGCGCCGACGAGGTGCTGGTCAACGAGGCCCACTGGACCATGCGCAACCTGCTCCTCGAACGGCTCGACGAGCGGGTGGAGATGCTCACCGGGCGCCACAAGTCGCTGTCCATGGTCGAGGGCGTGCAGCACGGCGACGTGGACGGCATCGCCTTCGTCGGCTATCACGCGGGCGCCGGCATGGAGGGCGTCCTGGCCCACACCTACCTCGCCAACTCCATCACCGGCGTGTGGGTGAACGACGTGCGGGCCAGCGAAGGGCTCCTCAACTCCCATGTGGTCGCCGAGTACGGGGTTCCCGTCGTCCTCGTCACCGGTGACGACCACGCCTGCGAGGACGCCCTCGGTTACGCGCCCGAGGCGCTGAAGGTCGCCGTCAAGGACCATGTCTCGCGGTACGCCGCCGTCTGCCGGACACCCGCCAGGACCGCGGCCGACATCCGGGCGGCCGCCAAGGAGGCCGCCGCACTCGCCGTGCGGCACGAGCCCGTCGTCGGCGGCCCGTTCACCGTCGCCCTGGAGTTCGACGCCGAGCATCTCGCCATGGCCGCCACCGTCGTGCCCGGCGTCGCGCGGATCGGTGAGCGCAAAGTGGCCTACACCAGCGGCACAATGTACGAGGGCATTCGTACCTTCAAAGCGGTCACGACGATCGCATCGGCCGCGGTGGAGGAGCAGTATGGCTGACCAGCAGGCGCTCGACGAGGTGGTGTCGTTCACCTCGGACCTGATCCGGATCGACACGACCAACCACGGCGGCGGCGACTGCGTCGAGCGGCCGGCCGCCGAGTACGCCGCCGCGCTGCTCGCGGAGACCGGCCTCGAACCCGAGCTCCTGGAGCGGCGGAAGGGGCGCACCAACGTGGTCGCCCGGATCGAGGGCACCGATCCCTCCGCCGACGCACTGCTTCTGCACGGCCACCTCGACGTCGTACCCGCACAGGCCGGCGACTGGAGCGTCCACCCGTTCTCCGGGGAGATCCGCGACGGCGTCGTCTGGGGGCGGGGCGCCGTCGACATGAAGAACATGGACGCGATGATCCTCGCCGTCGTCCGGCAGTGGGCCCGCCACGGCGTCCGGCCCCGGCGCGACATCGTGATCGCGTTCACCGCCGACGAGGAGGACAGCGCGGCGGACGGCTCCGAGTTCCTGGCCGCCGAGCACCCGGAGTTGTTCGACGGGTGCACCGAAGGGGTCGGCGAGTCCGGGGCGTTCACCTTCCACGACGGCGACGGACGCCACCTGTATCCCATCGCCGCCGGTGAACGCGGCACCGCCTGGCTCAAGTTGACCGCCAAGGGCCGGGCCGGGCACGGCTCGAAGGTCAACCACAGCAACGCCGTCACCCGCCTCGCCGCCGCCGTCGCCCGCATCGGCGCCCACGAGTGGCCACCACGCCTCACCCCGACCGTCGAAGCCGCCCTCGTGCGCCTCGCCGCCGTCTACGGCGTCGATCCCGGCCTGGACGACGTCGACGGACTCCTCACCAAGCTCGGACCCGCCGCCCGGCTCGTCGAGGCGACCGTCCGAAACAGCGCCAACCCGACCATGCTGAACGCCGGTTACAAGGTCAACGTCATCCCCGGGGAAGCCGTGGCGTACGTCGACGGACGCTTCCTGCACGGCTGCGAGGACGAGTTCCGTGACACCCTCGACGAACTCACCGGCCCCGACGTCACCTGGGAGTTCCACCACCGCTCGGTGGCCCTGCAGGCGCCCGTGGACTCACCCACGTACGCCCGGATGCGCGCTGCCGTCGAGGAGTTCGCACCCGAGGGGCTCGTGGTGCCGTACTGCATGTCGGGTGGCACCGACGCCAAGCAGTTCTCGCGGCTCGGCATCACCGGATACGGGTTCGCGCCGCTGAAGCTGCCCGAGGGCCTCGACTACCAGGCACTCTTCCACGGTGTCGACGAGCGCGTCCCGGTCGAGGCGCTGCACTTCGGTGTCCGGGTACTCGACCGGTTCCTGCGCACGGCCTAGGGAGTGGGGAAGACAGTGCAGACACTGCCGTACGGATCATGGCTCTCGCCCATCGACGCGGAACTCGCCGCCGCGCACGACGGGTCGCCCGACTGCGTGGGCTTCGTCGGGGACGAGGCATGGTGGACGGAACCCCGGCCCACCGAGGGCGGCCGGCGCACCCTGGTGCGGCGGCGCGCGGACGGCTCCCAGGAGTCGGTCCTGGACGCCCCGTGGAACGTGCGCAGCCGGGTCATGGAGTACGGCGGTCATCCATGGGCCGGCGTCATGCGCGACGACGGCCCGCTGGTCGTCTTCGTCAACTTCGCCGATCAGCGGCTGTACCGCCTTCAGGAGGGTCAGGAACCGCGCCCGCTCACGCCGTTGTCCCCGGTCGGCGGCGGACTGCGCTGGGTGGAGCCGCAGTTGCGGCTCGACCTCGGTGAAGTCTGGTGCGTACTGGAGGAGTTCACCGGCGACGGACCCACCGACGTACGGCGTGTCCTCGCCGCCGTGCCGCTGGACGGGTCGGCCGCCGAGGCGCGGGACGCCGTCCGTGAACTCACCGACGACGCCCACCGGTTCGTCACCGGAGCCCGCGTCTCGCCCGACGGACTGCGTGCGGCCTGGCTCGCCTGGGACCACCCTCGGATGCCCTGGGACGGCACGGAGCTGGTCCTCGCGGAGGTGGGCGCCGACGGCACGCTGAGCGGGGCCCGGACGGTCGCCGGCGGGACCGACGAGTCGATCGCGCAGGTCGACTGGGCGAGCGACGGAGCCCTGCTGTACGTCAGCGACCGCTCAGGCTGGTGGAACCTGTACCGGGACGACGTGGCCGTGTGTCCCCGACCGGAGGAGTTCGGCGGGGCGCTGTGGAAGGTCGGGCAGCGCTGGTTCGCCCCGCTGGACGGCGGCCTCGTCGCGGTCGTGCACGGGCGCGGGGCGACCACGCTCGGCATCCTGGACCCCGAGACCGGCGACGTCGTCGACGCGGCCGGCCCCTGGACCGAGTTCGCGGCCACCCTCGCCGTGCACGGGGAGAGGGTCGTCGCCGTCGGGGCCAGTCCCCGCAGCGCCTACGAGGTGGTCGAGCTGGACACCCGTACGGGACGGGCCCGGGTCGTCGGCGCCGCCCACCAGGACCCGGTCGACCCCGTGTACTACCCCGAGCCGCAGATCCGCACCTTCACCGGCCCGGAGGGCCGGGACATCCACGCGCACATCTATCCGCCGCACCACCCCGGTCACACGGCGCCCGACGACGAGCTGCCCCCGTACGTCGTGTGGGCGCACGGTGGGCCGACCGGGCGGGCGCCGCTCGTGCTCGACCTGGAGATCGCCTACTTCACCTCCCGGGGCATCGGCGTCGCCGAGGTCAACTACGGCGGCTCCACCGGGTACGGGCGCGAATACCGCAACCGGCTGCGCGAACAGTGGGGCGTCGTCGACGTCGAGGACTGCGCGGCCGTCGCGCTCGCCCTCGCCGAAGAGGGCACCGCCGACAGTGCCCGGCTCGCCGTCCGGGGCGGCAGCGCGGGTGGCTGGACCGCGGCGGCCTCCCTCACCGGCACCGACGTCTACGCCTGCGGCACGATCCTCTACCCGATCCTCGACCTGGCCGGCTGGGGCTCGGGGGAGACCCACGACTTCGAGTCGCAGTACCTGGAGTCCCTGGTCGGACCGCTCGCCGAGGTCCCGGGCCGCTATCTGGAGCGCTCGCCCGCCGAGCACGCCGCCGACATCACCGCACCCTTCCTGCTGCTGCAGGGGCTGGACGACGTCATCTGCCCGCCCGTGCAGTGCGAGCGCTTCCTCGCCCGTCTCGCCGCGGAGGGGCGACGAGTGCCGCACCGCTACCTCGCGTTCGAGGGGGAGGGGCACGGATTCCGGCGCGCGGACACGACCGTACGCGTCCTGGAGGCCGAACTCTCCCTGTACGCACAGGTCTTCGGGCTCACCCCGCCCGGCATTCCCACCCTGGAGCTCGTCAAGTGAAGCCACTGGTAAGGCCGTCGAGGCTCGCGCCGGGTGCCCGCGTGGCCGTCGTCGCGCCCAGCGGACCCGTGCGCGAGGAGCGGCTGCAGTCCGGGCTCGACCTGCTGCGCGGCTGGGGCCTCGATCCCGTGGTCGCGCCCCATGTCCTGGACCGGCACGGGGAGTTCGACTACCTCGCGGGCACCGACGCCGACCGCGCCGCCGACTTCCAGGCCGCCTGGTGCGATCCCGCGGTCGACGCGGTGCTGTGCGCCCGGGGCGGCTACGGCGCGCAGCGCATGGTCGACCTGCTCGACTGGGACGCGCTGCGGGCGGCCGGTCCCAAGGTGTTCGTCGGCTACAGCGACATCACCGCCCTGCACGAGGCGTTCGCGGTCCGTCTGGGACTCGCCACCCTGCACGGTCCGATGATCTCCGCCGTCGACTTCCTCAAGAACGCGCGGACCCAGGAGCAGTTGCGGGCGACGCTGTTCGATCCGGAGTCGGTACGGGTCGTCACCGCCCTGGAAGGCGCCGGGGCCCTGGTGCCCGGGCGGGCCCGGGGTGTCACCCTCGGCGGCTGCCTGATCATGCTCGCCACCGAACGGGGCACCCCGCACGCCCGGCCCGGCGCGCGCGGCGGACTGGTCATGATCGAGGACGTGGGGGAGAGCGCGTACCAGATCGACCGGACCCTCACCCAACTGCTGCGGACCGGCTGGCTCGACGGCGTCGCCGGGATCGCGCTCGGCTCGTGGGAGCGGTGCGGTCCGTACGAGGACCTGCGCGCCGTGTTCGCCGACCGGCTCGGCCGGCTCGGGGTGCCGGTGGTGGAGGGGTTCGGGTTCGGACACTGCGACGGGGCGCTGACGATCCCCTTCGGGGTGGCCGCCGAACTGGACGCGGACGCGGGGACACTGACGCTGGAGGAGCCGGCGTTGCGCTGAGCGGCGCGGTGCCGTCACCCGTCCGGCGTACCTCCGGGCGCGCGGGAAGCCCTGGCTCGGCCCATGCTGGCCTCATGAGCCCGAAGACCTTCGAGAGCGGTGGCAGCGCCGGTGGCAGGGCCTCCGGCGCGCGGGGGCTGCTCACGCCCGCCAGGGTCGCCGTCGGGGCGCTCGCCCTGCTCGCCCTGATCTTCATCTTCGAGAACACCCGCGCCACCAGGATCCGGCTGCTGATCCCCGAGGTGACCATGCCTCTGTGGATGGCGCTGCTGGGCACCGCGGTCATCGGCGCCCTCTGCGGGGCCTACTTCATGCGGCGCCGGAGATGAACAGGCGCCGTGCGTAAGGTGGCTGAGTGTCCGAGCGCAGTGAGTACCTCGCCGAAGGGCCCCGTGTGGGCATACGTCCGTTCACCTACGAGGACGGCCCCGAGTTCATCGCCCGGGTGCGGGAGAGCCGGGAACTGCACCACCCCTGGCTGGCTCCGCCGGCCGGCCCGGACGCCTACGCCGCGTACGCCGGGCGGCTGATCGAGGATCCGACGAAGGCCGGGTTCCTCGTGTGCGAGAAGGGCGACGGGACCGGTGGAGAGGGTGGGGCCGTCGCCGGGTTCGTGAACATCAACAACATCGTCCAGGGCGGCTTTCTGTGCGGCGCCCTCGGTTACGGGGCCTTCGCACACGCGGCCGGGCGGGGGCTGATGGGCGAGGGTCTCGGTCTCGTCGTGCGGTACGCCTTCGGGCCGCGCCTGCGGCTGCACCGGCTGGAGATCAACGTGCAGCCGGGCAACGCCGCCTCGATCGCCCTCGCCCGGCGCTGCGGCTTCCGGCTGGAGGGCTTCTCGCCGAACTTCCTCTACATCGACGGCGCTTGGCGGGACCACGAACGGTGGGCGATCACCTCGGACATGCTGAGGAAGCAGCCGGGCGCCCGCGGCCGTCGGCGTTAGGCGGGCGAGGGCCGGGGTATCCGGCGGTCATGGACCGCATCGATCACCTGGAACATCTCGACAAGCATCTGGTCGACGAGCTTGCGCGGGTGGCGCGCGAGGCCGTGCGTGACGAACTGCGTGAGCAGACCCGCAAACAGCGCCGCACCGCAGCGCTGTACGCCACGTCGGGCGCCGTTGCCCTGTACGCGGGCGCGGCTCTCGCGCTCGCCCTCGGGCTGGGCCTGGCGACGGGGCTGCCGGACTGGGCCGCCGCCCTCATCACGGCGGTGGTCCTCGGTGCCCTGGCCTACTCCCTGCGCAACATGGCCCGACCGGGCCCGTCCCGTACGCACCCCCCGGCCGGCAGCGTCGGCGCGGCCGCGGACCCGCCGGTCTCGGCGCCTGCCAAGGGGTTCGGCGTGCCCGTGCCGCCCGTGCCCCCGGCCGCGCCGAACGCCACCGCGCCCGGAACGCCCGCCCGGGACGGCATCGACCCCGAGGGGCCGCACCACCGGCCATGAGCCTTCCAGGAGAAACGGGCCGCCGACCCAGCTGGGTCGGCGGCCCGTTTCGTATGTTCCCCTGTTTCCCCTGTTCCTGTTCAGCCGCCCTGCAGTTGGGGCAGCACCTTCGTGCGGTAGAAGTCGAAGAAGCCGCGCTGGTCGGGGCCGATCTGGCTGACGTAGACCCGGTCGAAGCCCGCGTCGGCGAAGGCGGACAGCTCCGAGACATGTGCGTCGACGTCGGCGCCGCAGACGGTGTTCTCGCTCACCATGGACTCGGTGACCAGCGGCTCCAACTGCTCGAAGTGGCGCGGGGTGGGCAGGATCTGGGCCATCTCGCCGGGCAGCAGCTGGTTGGACCACAGCCGGCGCACCGTACGGACGGCCTCGTCGCGGTCGGTGCCGTAGCAGACCTTCGTGCCGCCGCTGACGAGACCCGCGCCCCCGCCGCCCTTGCGGAACTGGGTCGTGAGGTCCTCGTCGGGGCCCATGGTGATGTAGCCGTCGCCCACGCGGGCGGCGAGCGCGGTGGCCTGGGGGCCGAAGCCGGAGACGTCGATCGGGACGGGCTCGTCGGGGACGGTGTACAGACGGGCGTTCTCGACGGTGTAGTGAGGGCCGCGGTGGTTGACCTCCTCGCCGGTGAAGAGGCGGCGCATCACCTGGATGGCCTCCTCCAGCATCTCCAGGCGGGTGTGCGCGGGCGGCCACCGATCGCCCAGGACGTGCTCGTTCAGCGCCTCGCCCGAGCCGACGCCGAGCCGGAAACGGCCCTCGGTCAGCACCGCGCTGGTCGCCGCCGCCTGCGCCACCACCGCCGGGTGCATGCGTACGGTCGGGCAGGTCACGGCTGTTTCGATGGGCAGCGACACGGCCTGGGACAGCGCGCCGATCACGGACCACACGAAGGGGCTCTGGCCCTGCGCGCCGTTCCACGGGTGGTAGTGGTCCGAGATCCACAGCGCCTGGAATCCGGCCTGTTCGGCCTGCCTCGCCTGCTCGACGAGGTCCGCCGGACCGAATTCCTCGCACGCGAGGAAATAGCCGTATTCGGGCATGGAGAAGCACCTCCGGAAGAGAGCGGGTCGGGGTCCGTTCCGGGTACCCAGCGGACGGCGGGGAAACCGGCGCACCGAGGTCGATGCGCGGTCGGCCGAACCGGGCGGCGGCAGACGTTTGGGTGCCCTGACCAGGGGGACGCGGAAAGTTCCGTACGACGTCCACGCAGGCGTTCGTACGACTGACCGAAGGCTCAGCACACGCGACACCGCCGGAGGCGAAAACGTGAGTCGACCCCGCATCCTGATCGTCGGCGCGGGCTTCGCCGGGTACCAGACGGCCCGCACCCTGGCCCGGCTGACCCGGCAGAAGGCCGACATCACCCTGCTGAACCCGACCGACCACTTCCTGTACCTGCCCCTGCTGCCCCAGGTCGCCGCCGGTGTCCTGGAACCCCGCCGCGTCACCGTCTCCCTCCCCGGCACCCTGCGCGGGGTGCGCCTGGTGCTCGGCGAGGCGGACGCCGACGGCATCGACCTCGACGCGCGCACCGTGCGCTACACGGACCCCGAGGGCGAGAGCGGAACCCTCGGCTACGACCGGCTCGTCCTCGCCGTCGGCAGCGTCAACAAACTGCAGCCCGTACCCGGCGTCGCCGAGAACGCCCACGGCTTCCGCGGGTTGCCCGAGGCGCTGTATCTGCGCGACCACGTGACCCGGCAGGTCGAACTCGCGGCCACCGCCGACGACCCCGGGAGCCGCGCGGCCCGCTGTACGTTCGTCGTGGCCGGCGCCGGATACACCGGCACCGAAGTCGCCGCGCACGGGCAGCTGTTCACCGACGCGCTGATGCGCGGGCAACCCCGGCGCGACGGCGTTCGGCCACGCTGGCTGCTCCTGGACACCGCGCCGCGCGTCCTGCCCCAGCTCGACGGGAAACTGTCGCGCACCGCCGACCGGGTGCTGCGGCAGCGGGGCATCGATGTCCGCACGGGAACCTCCGTGAAGGAGGCGACGCCCGGTGGAGTCCTGCTGTCCGACGGGGAGTTCGTCGAGTCGCGCACCCTCGTGTGGTGCGTCGGGGTCCGCCCCGACCCGCTGGTCGAGAGCATCGGGCAGCCCCTGGAACGTGGCCGGCTGATCGTCGACCCCTTCCTCCAGGTGCCGGGCCACCCCGAGGTGTTCGCCTGCGGCGACGCCGCCGCCGTGCCCGACCTGAACAAGCCCGGCGAGTTCACCGGCATGACCGCGCAGCACGCCTGGCGGCAGGGCAAGGCCGCCGCCCGCAATGTCGCCGCCTCGCTCGGCCTCGGGTCCCGCACCGCCTACCGCCACCGTGGCCTGGGGTTCGTCGTCGATCTGGGCGGGGTCAAGGCCGCCGCCAACCCGCTCGGCGTCTCACTGTCCGGACCCGTCGCCGGCGCGGTCACCCGGGGTTACCACCTCGCGGCGATGCCAGGAAACCGGGTGCGCGTCGCGGCGGACTGGCTGCTGGACGCCGTACTCCCGCGCCAGGGCGTGCAGTTGGGGCTCGTACGGTCCTGGTCGGTGCCGCTGGACACGGCGTCGCCGGAGCCGGCCCGGGTGCCGGACGGCGCGCGCAGGTCCCCGGAACGGGTGCCGGAACAGTCGTCGGGACGGGCCGCACAGTGGTCCGCTCCATCGGAAGGAGAGTCGTGAAAACCGCCGAAACCCTGCACAACACCGCCGAACTCGCCGAGCTGGGACAGCAGTGGCGTGTCGACAGCATCCGGGCCTCGGCCGCCGCGGGCTCCGGGCATCCGACCTCGTCCATGTCCGCCGCCGATCTGATGGCCGTACTCCTGGCCCGCCACTTCCGCTACGACTTCGACCGGCCGACCCACCCCGGCAACGACCGCTTCGTCCTCTCCAAGGGACATGCCTCGCCGCTGCTCTACGCCGCCTACAAGGCGGTCGGCGTCATCGACGACGCCGAACTGCTCACCTACCGCACGCTCGGCAGCCGGCTCGAAGGGCACCCGACACCCCGGCGGCTGCCCTGGGTCGAGACGGCCACCGGATCGCTCGGCCAGGGGCTGCCCGTGGCCGTCGGTATCGCGCTGGCCGGCAAGCGGCTCGACGGCACCGGATACCGGGTGTGGGTGATGTGCGGGGACAGCGAGCTGGCCGAGGGGTCGGTGTGGGAGGCCGCCGAGCACGCCTCGTACGAGCAGCTCGACAATCTGGTCCTCGTCGTCGACGTCAACCGGCTCGGACAGCGCGGGCCGACCCGGCACGGGCACGATCTGGACGCCTATGCCCGCCGGTTCAAGGCCTTCGGCTGGCACACTGTCGAGGTCGACGGGCACGATGTCGAGGCCGTCGACCGGGCCTACGGCGAGGCCGAGTCCACGACCCGGCAGCCTGTCGTCATCCTCGCCCGCACCCTCAAGGGCAAGGGCGTCGCGGCCGTCGAGGACCGTGAGGGCCTGCACGGCAAGCCGCTCAAGGACGCCGACGACGCGATCACCGAACTCGGCGGGCCCCGCGACCTGCGCGTCCGCCCGCCCGAGCCGCGCGCCGCCCGCGCGCTGCACGCCGTACGCGCCGGACACCTCGAACCGCCCCGCTGGGACGAGGGGGAGAAGGTCGCCACCCGGGACGCCTACGGGCAGGCGCTCCTCGCGCTCGGCAACGCCCGGGGCGACATCGTGGCGCTCGACGGCGAGGTCAGCGACTCGACGCGAGCCGAGGCCTTCGCCAAGGAATACCCCGACCGGTTCTTCGAGTGCTACATCGCCGAACAGCAACTCGTCGCCGCCGCCGTGGGGTTGGCGTCGCGCGGCTGGGTGCCGTACGCGTCGACGTTCGCCGCCTTCCTGACCCGCGCCCATGACTTCCTGCGCATGGCGGCGGTCAGCGGGGCCGGCATCAACCTGGTCGGCTCGCACGCGGGCGTGGCGATCGGGCAGGACGGGCCCTCCCAGATGGGCCTGGAGGACCTGGCGATGTTCCGCGCGCTGCACGGCTCGACGGTCCTTTATCCGTGCGACGCCCACCAGACCGCGCGGCTCGTCACCACCATGGCGGGCCTCGACGGCATCCGCTATCTGCGCACCTCGCGCGGCGGGACACCGCAGCTGTACGGGCCCGACGAGGAGTTCCCCGTCGGCGGCAGCAAGGTGCTGCGGTCCGCCGGGCGCGAGGACCGGCTGACCGTGGTCGCGGCGGGCGTGACCGTCCATGAGGCGCTGGCCGCCGCCGACGCCCTCGACGCCCAGGGCATCCCGGTGCGGGTCGTCGACCTGTACTCCGTCAAGCCCGTCGACCGGCTCACCCTGCGCCGGGCCGCCGAGGAGACCGGCTGTCTGCTCACCGTCGAGGACCACCGGGAGGAGGGCGGTATCGGGGACGCGGTCCTCGACGCCTTCCTCGACGGACGGCCGGTGCCCCGTCTCGCCCGCCTCGCCGTTCGTACGATGCCCGGCTCGGCGAGCCCCGACGAGCAGCTGCACGCCGCGGGCATCGACGCCGAGGCGATCATGGCGGCGGGCCGGCTGCTCGTGGAGGAGGGGATCGCGCCGTGACCGACGCCGCGGTACGGCGGGTACGCGCGGACCGACGGTCGCGGACGCGGTCGAGCGGGCCGCGCGCAGCCGTCCGCGGGACGAAGTGATGCGGCGGGGGCGGACGTTGGAGAACGGGGTCCTGGAACTCACCAGGGTCCCCGACACCATGAGCCTGCTCGCGAGCTACCGCGTGGACCTCGACAAGCGGGGCGAACTCCGGTGGCCGAGCTGAGGGAGCGGTACGGGCTGCGGCCCGAGGACCTGAATCCGGACCTCGGGCCGCTGGGCCCCCTGCTGCCGAGGGACTGAACACCTGGGACGGGTCATTCGCTGTTACCGGGTTACCCGGCAAGGGGTTCGCCGGGTTGCCGACTACCAGCGGTACCAGCGACCCCTTGATCCACTCGCGCTCGTGCCCCGCACCAGGAATCCCAGCAGCCAGACGACGAGCACGATCAGTGCGATCCACCAGAGTATTTTCACCGCGAATCCGACACCGAAGAGAATCAGGGCCAGAAGCAGTACGAGCAGAATGGGAACCATTGTGAACCTCCTGGGCCCCGAGTTTCCCGAAATCGGAGTCTCAGACATCGCCCAGGGGAATCGGCCGGTATTTCGGTGTCAGCCGGCCTTTCGGCAGAGGATCTCGCCGTGCGGGACGGTGAACCAGGCGTCCTCCTGCCGTCCCCACTGCCGCCAGGCCTCCGAGACCGCCCGCAGCCGCTCCGGGGTCGCCAGACCGCCCTCCGTCGCCCGGTCCGCGTAGGCCGACGCGAGTGTCCGGTCCGCCCACAGGCCGCTCCACCAGGCCAGCTCGGCGGTGTCCGCGAACGTCCACGTGCTGGAGGTGGCCCTGATGTCCGTGAGCCCGGCCCGCAGCGCCCAGGACTTCAGCCGGCGTCCCGCGTCCGGCTCGCCCCCGTTGGCCCGGGCCACCCGCCGGTAGAGGTCCAGCCAGTCGTCCATGCCGTCCGACGCCGGATACCAGGCCATGGCCAGGTAGTCCGACTCGCGGACCGCGACGTACCCGCCCGGTCTGGTGACCCGGTGCATCTCGCGCAGCGCCCGCACCGGGTCACCCACGTGCTGGAGCACCTGATGGGCGTGGACCACGCAGAAGGTGTCGTCCGGGAAGTCCAGCGCGTGGATGTCCGCGACCGCGAAGTCGACGTTGGTGAGTCCCCGCTCGGCGGCGGTCGCCCTGGCCCGGTCCAGGACGCCCGGCGCCCGGTCGACGCCGGTGACCTGTCCGTCGGGGACCAGTTCGGCCAGGTCCGCGGTGATCGTCCCCGGGCCGCAGCCGATGTCCAGGATCCTCATGTGCGGCTTCAGCGAGCCGAGGAGGTAGGCCGCCGAGTTGGCGGCGGTGCGCCAGGTGTGCGAGCGGAGCACGGACTCGTGGTGCCCGTGCGTGTAGACGGCGGTCTCCCGCGGCTGTGACTGCGGCTTGGACATGACCGTGCCCCTTCTCGTCTTCTCGAACGACCCGCTTCGAACGACTCGCTCACCACCGTACGCAGTCGTGCCGAATAATGAGACACACGTCTTGGGATATGGACAGAGTCCGTCAACTGGCGCCGACCGGAGGTCAGTTCCGGCCGAGCGGACGGTAGACCGTGAGCGCCTCGGGGAGTTTCTCGAGCGTCACGCTGCCCTCCACCTCCGTGACCTCGCCGTCGTACGCGAGGAGGGTGCCCGGCGCCACGTCGTCCACGTGGAGACGGCTGACCAGGACGCCCGCATGGGCGGGGGAGCGGGTCAACGGGCCGGCCACGGCCGCCGCCAGGAGGCGCAGCGAGGGCCCCCGGCCGCCGTGCACCACCCGTACGTCGAGCCGCCCGTCCGCCAGGTCGACCCGGCGGGCCGGTACGAGGCCGAGCCGGTGGTAGGTGCCGTTGCCCGCGAAGAGCAGCCACAACGGGCGCCGCTCACCCTGGAGTCGAGCCTCCAGAGGATGGCGGTCGCCGCGCAGGACACGGGCCGCGGCGACCACCCCGGCCGGCCAGGCGCCGATCCGGTCGGACCAGCGCTCCCGTTCGCGCACCAGCTCCGGATAGACGCCCAGGCTGCACGTGTTGAGGAAGACGCCCTCCTGGTCGCCGGACCGGAACCGGCCCACGTCCACGCGCACCGCCTCGCCCCGGCGGACCGCCCGCCCGACGTCCCGGGCGTCCTCGACGCCCAGGTCGAGCGTGAAGTGGTTGAGCGTGCCGCCGGGCAGTACCGCGAGCGGCCGTCCGTAACGCAGGGCGACCGCGGCGGCCGTGTTCAGCGTGCCGTCGCCGCCGCACACGCCGAGCACCTGACAGCGGGCCGCCGCCTTCTCCAGCTCGCCCGGCAGGTCCTGGGGCGCGCACTCCACGATCTCCGCGAGCGGCAGCGCGTCCTCCAGCGCGCGGACCCGGTCGGCGGTGCCCGCCGCGGTGTTCGCCACCAGGACCAGACCCTCGCCGTCGGGCAGCGCCGGAGCCGTGGCGTGCGGCCGGGCCGGGGGCGCCGACCGGTCGCGGGTCGGCATGAGCTCCCGTACGGCGAACGCGGCGCCCGCGCCGAGGGCCGCGCCGGCGAGGACGTCACTGGGGAAGTGGACACCCGTGTAGACGCGGGACATCGCCACCGAGAAGGCCAGCGGTGCCACCACCGCACCCAGCCCCCGGGACTCCAGGGCCACACCCGTCGCGAACGCGGCCGCCGACGCCGCGTGGCCGGACGGGAACGACGTGGTGATCGGCTGCCGCTTCAGCTGCCTGACCATCGGTACGGCGTCCAGCACGGGGCGTGGACGGCGTACCGAGCGCTTGCCGACCGTGTTGATCGTCGCGGAGGCCACGGCGAGCGAGGCCAGGCCCCGGACGGCGGCCCGACGGGCCCGGGGGCTCCCGGTGGCCGCCAGGGCGGCGGCCGTCGCGAACCACAGGACGCCGTGGTTCGCGCTGCGGCTCAGCCTCGGCAGGACGCGCTCGGCGCCGGGCCAGTTCCTGGTGGCTGCCGTCTCGAACAGCCGGAAGTCGAGCTTCAGCAGTTTCTCGCGCAGGGCGTGGCTGCCGAGCTGCGGGACGGTGAGGTCGATGTCTGCGGTCATGAGGCTCTGGGTACCCTGAAGTGAGCCTTTTTGTCTTGTCGAACAGGTCACGGGGCTCGTCGGGAAGTCGTGGGGCGAAAGGAAACCTGTATGCGTCTGCTGCTCATCCGGCACGGTCAGACCCCGTCGAACGTGAAGTTCCTGCTGGACACCGCGGTTCCGGGGGCAAGGCTGACCGAGCTGGGAGCGAGGCAGGCCGCCGCACTGCCGGAGGCCCTCGCGGATGAGGCCGTCGACGCGATCTACGCCTCCACACTGACCCGTACGCAGCTGACCGCCGCGCCCCTGGCCGAGGCGCGCGGCCTCGACGTGCGGGTGCGGGACGGGATCCGCGAGGTGACCGCCGGAGACCTGGAGATGCGGGGCGACGCCGAGTCCGCGCACACCTACATGACCACCCTGTTCGCGTGGGCGGCCGGCGACACGGAGCTGCGCATGCCGGGCGGGGAGAACGGTGTGGAGGCGCTCGGGCGGTTCGACGCGGTCGTCGCGGAGGCCGCGGACAGCGGGGCCGGCACGGTCGTCATGGTCAGTCACGGCGCCGTGATCCGGATGTGGGCTGCGGCCCGCGCGGACAACGTCGACGTGCCCTTCGCCGCCGAGCACCGGCTCGACAACACCGGCGTGGTCGTCCTGGAGGGTTCGCCGGCGGACGGCTGGAAGGCGGTGTCCTGGGCGGGCGCGGTGGTCGCGGCGGCCGGGCCGGACACGGGCAGCGGACCGGCGGGAGAGGCACTGCACGGCTAGGACCTGTCCGGCCGTGGATATGGGTTTGCCCGGGGTCGTGGTGGGACCGCAGAATGCGTCCTCATGGGACACCTCGAAGCAGCGCACCTTGAGTACTACCTTCCCGACGGGAGGGCGCTGCTCGGCGATGTGTCGTTCCGGGTGGGCGAAGGGGCCGTCGTGGCCCTCGTGGGGCCCAACGGCGCCGGGAAGACGACCCTGCTGCGGCTGATCTCCGGCGAGCTGAAGCCGCACGGCGGGACCGTCAACGTGAGCGGTGGGCTCGGCGTGATGCGCCAGTTCGTGGGCTCCGTACGGGACGAGACGACCGTACGCGACCTGCTCGTGTCGGTCGCCACCCCGCGGATCCAGGAGGCCGCCAAGGCGGTCGACCGGGCCGAGCACGGCATGCTGACCGTCGACGACGAGGCGGCCCAGCTCCAGTACGCGCAGGCCCTCTCCGACTGGGCCGAGGCGCACGGGTACGAGGCCGAGACCCTGTGGGACATGTGCACCACGGCCGCGCTCGGCATGCCGTACGAGAAGGCGCAGTGGCGGTTGGTGCGCACCCTGTCCGGTGGTGAGCAGAAGCGGCTGGTGCTGGAGGCGCTGCTGCGCGGCACGGACGAGGTGCTGCTCCTCGACGAGCCGGACAACTACCTCGACGTACCCGGCAAACGGTGGCTGGAGGAGCGGCTCGCGGAGACCCGCAAGACCGTGCTGTTCGTGTCCCACGACCGGGAGCTGCTCTCCCGGTCCGCGCAGAAGATCGTGTCCGTCGAACCCGGGCCCGCCGGTGCGGACGCGTGGGTGCACGGCGCGGGTTTCGCGACCTATCACGAGGCGCGGCGTGAACGGTTCGCGCGTTTCGAGGAGTTGCGCCGGCGCTGGGACGAGAAGCACGCCCAGCTGAAGAAGCTGGTCCTGAACCTCCGTCAGGCGGCCTCCATCAGCCATGAGTTGGCGTCCCGCTACGCCGCCGCGCAGACCAGGCTCCGGAAGTTCGAGGAGGCCGGCCCGCCGCCGGAGCCGCCGCGCGAGCAGGACATCACCATGCGGCTCAAGGGCGGCCGGACCGGCGTAAGGTCCGTCACCTGCAAGGGACTTGAGCTCACCGGGCTGATGAAGCCCTTCGACCTGGAGGTCTTCTACGGCGAGCGGGTGGCCGTCCTCGGCTCCAACGGCTCCGGCAAGTCGCACTTCCTGCGGCTGCTCGCCGGGGACACCGTGGCGCACACCGGCGAGTGGAAGCTCGGTGCGCGGGTCGTGCCCGGGCACTTCGCCCAGACGCACGCCCATCCCGAGCTGGAGGGCCGTACGCTCCTCGACATCCTGTGGGCCGAGCACGCGCAGGACCGGGGCGCGGCCTCGTCCCGGCTGCGCCGCTACGAACTGACCGCCCAGGCCGAGCAGCGCTTCGAACGGCTCTCCGGCGGCCAGCAGGCCCGCTTCCAGATCCTGCTCCTCGAACTGCAGGGCGTCACGGCACTGCTGCTGGACGAGCCGACGGACAACCTCGACCTGGAGTCCGCAGAGGCGCTCCAGGAAGGGCTGGAGGCGTTCGAGGGCACGGTTCTCGCTGTCACACACGACCGCTGGTTCGCTCGTTCGTTCGATCGATATCTGGTGTTCGGCAGTGACGGGAAGATCCGTGAGACCCCGGAGCCCGTATGGGACGAGCGGCGGGTGGAGCGGGCGCGGTAGGGGCTTCGCCCGGGCGGCGAGGGGTACTCGGGTCGCGTAGCGAAGGACTCGGACGCGACGAGTGGGGTGCCACCATGACCGGAGTCGACCCGGGCCGACTGGACGACCAGCAGCTGATGAGGGAGCTGGAGACGATCCACCGGACCCGTCACGACACGCTGCTGCACGCGTCGAGCGACGCGTTGCGCGCCCACAACGACCGGATGGCGCAGCTGGAGGGCGAGTACCTGCGCCGCCACCCGCGCCGCCCGATCGCCGCGGGCCGCACCCGCGAGGGCGCCCGGGACCGGGACTGCACCCAGAAGTGAGAACGGTGCCGCTGCCAGGCTCTGGTGGCAGCGGCACCGGCGGCGGTGGATCTCAGCGGCGCACCGGGGGAGATCCCAGCGCCGATGGGCCGCGACCGCCGCGACGAAGGCGGGACCGCTACCGGTAGGAAGCGCCGTCAGGCGGCCTCCTTGCCGAACTCGGACACGAGTGCCTCGCAGAATGCCTTCAGATCGTCGGGCTGCCACCTCGCCGACGACCTCCTGAACGGGGAACGTGTCCCCGATCCGTTCCCTGGGGACCGGCTACGCGTCCTCCCCGGGCTCCCCGGGGCCGCCCACGACCGCCACGGCCAGTTCCTGGACGGAGGCGTAACGCGCCTTCGGGGGAAGACGCTCCAGGGGCTCGACCAGCGTGTCGGGGGCATGGCCGGCGCGCAGTAGGCCACGCAGTTCGCGTGGCCCGGCCGGGAAGGACGTACGGCCCAGATAGCGGGCCAGTTCGAAGCGCACCGTCGCGATCCCGGCCGGTGCGCGGCCGGGATCCACCGGGCCGCCCGCGATCGGCGGGTCGTCCTCGGCGGCGGGTTCCGGGTCGTTCCACTCCTCGGTGCGGGTCGGACGGCCGGACCTGAGCAGGCCCTGGACCTGGTGCTTCATCTCGTCGTCGCGATGGGCGCTGACGCGGCCGCTGCCTTGTTGCATGCGTGCCTCCAGACTTCGGGGGTTCCGGCCGCGTACCCGAGGATCCGCGGCCGACACGCCTCGACGGCTCTTCCTGCCCGGGGGCCTCCTCCCTGGTGGAGGAGGCGTACGGGTGGTACCGGCCGAGTCACCGGACAGTGCTGGGCGAAACCTGTTTGGCACGCATACGGCGGGGCAGGCGCAGCATCAGTGCTTCGGACAGGAGGCACGTCCGTGGGAGCGGTGGATCACCGACCCGGGTGTGTCTCTGTCCCGGTGGTGCGCACCCTCCCGCGGGAACCCGTCCACCCCGAGCACTCCTAGGGAGTTGCGACGCACCATGCGAACCCACACGAGTCCGAAGCGGCATCCGCACGACGACGCCCCCGACACCGCCGAGGCCTTCCGCAAGCTCGCCGCGCTCCCTCCGGGTCAGCAGCGCGACACCCTCCGGGCGAAGATCGTCGAGGCCTGGCTGCCCATGGCCAACCGGCTCGCGGGCCGTTTCCGGAGCCGCGGCGAAAGCCTCGACGACCTGCGTCAGGTGGCCGCGCTGGGCCTGGTCAAGGCCGTCGACCGCTACGACCCCGAACTCGGCAACGCCTTCGAGAGCTACGCCGTCCCCACAGTCACCGGGGAGATCAAGCGCCACTTCCGCGACCACATGTGGACCCTGCACGTCCCGCGCCGGGTCCAGGACCTGCGCAACCGGGTCCGGTTCGCCTCCCAGGACCTCTCGCAGACCATCTCGGGGCGCAGGCCCACCGTCGCGGAGATCGCCGAGCACGCCAACCTGACCGAGGAGGACGTCAAGGCCGGCCTGGAGGCGCTGGAGAGCTTCACCGCGCTGTCCCTCGACGCCGAACTGCCCGGCAGCGAGGACGGATACTCCCTCAGCGACGCCCTCGGCGCCGCCGATCCGGCCCTCGACACCGTCATCGACCGCGAGGCCGTCAAACCGCGTCTGCGGGCACTGCCCGAGCGTGAACGCGCCATCCTCTACATGCGGTTCTTCGGGGACATGACCCAGAGCCGCATCGCCGAACAGCTCGGTATCTCCCAGATGCACGTCTCCCGCCTGATCAGCCGCTCCTGCAACCGGCTGCGGGACCAGGTCATGAAGGACGCGGCCTAGAACGGACCCACCCGGGCAGGTTGCCGGGATTCCGGTCCGCGAACCGTTCCCGCCGTGTCGCGCTCACCGAGCTGAAGCAGCTCGGTGAGCGCGACACGCGTCGGCCCGCCGTCACCCGCTCGGGCGTGCCCGTCCCGCGAATGGTGCCCGGCCGCGCGCGCGGCGCCGCCGGGCGGGCTGTGATGGGGTGCGGGGCATCACCCGACGCTCCCCGCAGCCGCCGCTCGAAGGAGCCCAGCCATGCGCCGCACCGCCCGTGTCCTGTCCGTCGCCGCCCTGGCCGGTGCCGCCCTCGGTGCCGCCGCCTCGGCCGCGTCCGCGGACGCCGCCGGGGAGGTCAACCCGCGCACCGTCGGACCCGGCGGCACCGTCACCGTCTCCGTGGCCTGCGAGGCGACCGGTGGCACCCCGCCCGCGTCCATCGACGCGCACTCCCAGGGCTTCGAGCAGGGCACCGTCCAGCTCCAGCAGGTGCCCGGCAACGACGACCAGGTGACCGGCCCCGCCTACAGCGGCACCGCGAAGATCGCGCCCGCCTGGAGTTTCGAGGGCGACCAGAACGCGACAGCGCCCGCCGCCGAATGGTCCGCCGACGGTACGTGTCCCGGGCAGGCCGGAAGCCAGGGCAAGGCGTGGAAGGCCACGTTCACAGTCACCCGCGACGGCACCGGCACCGGCACCTGCGGCACCGACCCCCACGGCGACTTCCAGAACGGCGACTTCCAGGACGTGTCCTCCTGCCCCCCGCGCACCGCCGAACGCACCCCCGCACCGGTGCAGCGCGGGGTGGAGGCGGGCCAGGGCGGCGCGTTCACCGACTCGGTGCCCGCGCTGGTCGCCGGCGGGGTGCTGATCGCGGGCGCCGCCGGGGCCGCCGTACACCGGCTGCGCCGCAGGGAGAAGCCGACGCGCGGCTGACCCGGACCGCCGCCCGCACCGCCCGCCGGGCCGGCCGAAGCAACCCCAGCGGGCTCCCACGGGTCCCTGTGACCGTGGGTACTCGTAGGCACGGGCGGGCACACGCACCGCACAGGCAACGCGCGGAGGAACGCATGCGGCGGACGGACTCCCAGGGGCACGGCCCCGTCCGCTACGGCCCGCCGCTCCCCGCCGACGGACTCCTCGTACTGCCCGAACTCGCCGCCGTGCTCGCCGCCGCGGCCACCCGCCCCGATGCCCAGCCGGCCGGCGGAGGCCCCGCGCTCCTCGACGCCGCCCGCGGCTACTGGACCCGGCGCGGACTGCCCGCCGAGCCCGACCAGGTGGCCGCCGCGCCCGGCGCCCCGGCCCTGCTGCACGCGCTGACCGCCGCGATCGGCGGTGACGTCCTGGTGCCCCGGCCCTGCCCGGCCTGGTGGGCGCCGCAGGTACGGGCGTTGGGCAGATCCGTGTTCCACGTGGGCACCCCGGCCGACTGCGGAGGCGTGCCGGACCCGTACGCCCTGCTGGAGACCGTACGGAGGGTGCGGGCCGAGGGCGGTGATCCGCGGCTGCTCGTGCTGTCCGTGGCTGACGACCCGACGGCCACCGTGGCGCCGCCCGAACTCCTGCACGAGACCGTCGAGGCCGCCGTGGGGGAGGGGCTGCACCTGGTCAGTGACGAGACCTGGCGCGACACCCTGCACCGGCCGCAGGACACCGTGCTGCTCAGCCCGGCCGAGATGCTGCCCGACCGGGTCACCGTCGTCACCGACCTGCGCGGCGCGTGGCTGCCGCCCGGCTGGCCCGCCGCCCTCGCCCGCTTCCCCGCGAACGCCTCCGGAGACGCCCTCCGCGCGCGCGTGCTCGACGTACTCACCGCGCTCGGCGCCCGGATCGCCGAACCCGTCGCCGCCGCTGCCCGCTATGCGCTCGGCGAGCCCGAGCCCGTCACCGAACGGCTCACCGCCGCCGTACGCCTGCACGCGCGCGTGGCGACCGCCGTGCACCGCGCGGTCGTCGCCGCGGGCTGTCTGGCCCTGCCGCCGAGGGCCGGACGCCATCTGTACGTCGATCTCGGCCCCCTGCGGACCGCACTCGGCGCACACGGCGTCGGCGACGCCCAGGAACTGGAGGACCACCTCACCGACCGGCTCGGCATGCCCGCACCGGGCGGTCACCGCTTCGGGGACGACCTGGCGTCGCTGCGCGTCCGGCTGGCCACGGGCGCGCTGCTCGGGGACACGCCGGCGGAACGGACACAGTCGCTCACGTCACCCGAACCACTGGAACTGCCACACGTGCGACGCGCGTTGACCCTGGTGGAATCAACCTTCGACGATCTTTGTGACGACGCTCAGCGACGGGAGCCTCCTCGATGACGCAGCAGTCCGAGTCGACCACGAGCACCAGCACGAACCCGAGCATCGGCATCGGAAACAGCGCGGTCGGGACCTCGCCGCCCGAGACGCTTCAGCCGCCGCACGGGACCCGGGTGTGGCCCCGTTCCTTCGCCGACCGGCTGACCACCCCTCTGCCAGGCCTGAGGGGCATGGCCAGATTCGCCAGAGAGGGCGCGGTACGGCCGACACCGGAAGGCCTCGCCGACATCCCGCGGCTGCCCTTCGAACCCGGCCCGCTGCCCCGCGTCGACGCGCGCACGATCGCCGTCTCCTGGGCGGGGCACGCCAGTTGGGTGGTCAGGATCGGCGGCCTCACCGTCCTCACCGACCCGGTCTGGTCCCGCCGCATCCTCGGCACACCGGCCCGGATCACCCCCGTGGGCGTCGCCTGGAGCGCGCTGCCGCGCGTCGACGCCGTCGTCATCAGCCACAACCACTACGACCACCTGGACGCCCCGACCCTGCGCCGACTCCCGCGCGACACCCCGGTGTTCGTGCCCGCCGGGCTCGGCCGCTGGTTCAGGCGCCGCCGGTTCACGCACGTCACCGAGCTCGACTGGTGGGAGACGGCCGAACTGGACGGTGTCCGCTTCGACTTCGTGCCGGCCCACCACTGGTCCAAGCGCGGCCTCACCGACACCTGCCGCACCCTCTGGGGCGGCTGGGTGCTCACCGACCTGGACGGGCAGCGCGTCTACTTCGCGGGCGACACCGGGTACGGCCACTGGTTCGCCCGTATCGGACAGCGCTACCCGGGCATCGACCTCGCGCTGCTGCCGATCGGCGCGTACGACCCGCGCTGGTGGCTCAGCGACGTCCACTGCGACCCGGAGGAAGCGGTACGGGCCGCCATGGACCTCGGCGCGCGCCGGATGGCGCCCATGCACTGGGCGACCTTCGTGCTCTCCGCCGAGCCGGTCCTCGAACCGCTCACCCGGGTGCGGGCCGCCTGGCAGAAGGCCGGCCTGGCCCGTGAGGACCTGTGGGACCTGCCGGTCGGGGGTTCACGGGTACTGGGCTGAGTTGTTCTCGCCCCCGCCGCCCCTACCCGTCCCATCCTGTACCTGGGGGCTGCGCCCCCAGACCCCCGCTCCGGCCCTGGACGGGCCTTGTCCTCAAGCGCCGGACGGGCTGAAGGTGCGGGCCGGGGTGGGAGGGGAGCCGGTCCTGAACGGGCCTTGTCCTCAAGCTCCCCCAGAGGGGGGACCCCCGGACGGGCTGAAATGGCTGGGTTCGCCTCTTGGTGTCCGAGGAATGCCGCAACCCCGCGGGCCCCGGCCCGGCCCCCGCTCAGGCCGTCCCGCGTATCCGCCGCCACGCACTGGGTGCCGCGCTGATCGCCAGCGTCAGGGCGACCGCCGCCACCACGCCCTCCCAGGGCTCGTCGAAGAGCGAACCGCCGAGGACGCCGATCAGCTGGTACGTCGCGGCCCACGCCAGGCAGGCGGGGATGTCACCGCGGGCGAAGCGGCGTACCGGCCACTTCGCCATCAGACAGGCCAGCATCACCGGAATGCGCCCGGCCGGCACCAGCCGGGACAGCACCAGGACCGTCACGCCGTTCTCGCTCAGCTTCCGCTGGGCCTGCGCGAGGCGGTCCTCGGGCGCCCGCGACCGGATCGCGGCCAGCCAACGCGACCCGTTCTTCGAGTCCATCCCGCGCCGGCCCAGCCAGTACAGCGCCACGTCGCCGAGGAACGCGGCCACCGAGGCCACCGCGAACACCAGGACCATGGCGAGTGGCGCGGTCTCGTGGAAGGCCACCACGGCAGCCGAACTCACCAGCGCCCCCGTCGGCACCACCGGCACCAACGCACCCACCAGCACCAGCAGGAACAGCGTCGGATAGCCGATCGCCTGCCCCGCCGACCCCTGCCCCGAGGTCGAGGCGGCGGCCAGGACCACGTTCACCGCGCGACCCCCAGGCGTACGCTCTCGCCGTGCTCCAGCCGGTACACGTCGACCGCGGGCGCGCGCGCCGCCGCGAGCCGGACGAACTCCTCACCCGGCGCGTGGAACTCATGGGGGCGCACAGCGTCCATCCCGATCGGCCAGTACGTGCCGTAGTGCACCGGCACCGCGCTGCGCGGCGCCAACCGGGCCAGCGCCTCGGCCGCCCGTTCCGCGTTCAGATGCCCCTCCCCGAGATACGGCCCCCAGCCGCCCACCGGCAGCAGCGCGGCGTCGACCGGCCCGACCTCCTCGGCCATCGACGCGAACAGGCCCGTGTCCCCGGCGAAGTACGTCCGCGCCTCGCCCTCGACCACATAGCCGAGCGCGGGCGCCCGCTGCGGTCCGACATTCAGCCGCCGCCCGTCGTGCCGCGCGGACACGGCCCGTACGACCAGGTCACCGACTTCCACCCGGTCCCCGGCGGACACCTCCGTCACCCGGAGATGCGCCAGCCGGCGCGACAGGCCGGGCACCGCCTTCGGCGCGCCCCGGGGCAGGATCAGGCGCGCGCCCGGCGCGAGGCGCGCGAGGGAGGGCACATGGAGGTGATCGGAGTGCAGATGGGAGACGAGCGCCAGGTCCGCGCGCCATGCGCCGGGCGGCGGCAACTCGCCCCGGCGACGGCGCAGATGGGCGAGCCGGCGCACGAACAGGGGATCGGTGAGCACGCGTACGCCCGAGTCCTCGACCGTACAGGTGGCGTGACCCCACCACGTGATCTCCACCGGCACCCCTTTGCCTCCTTCGCGCGACTCCCCGAAGCCTACGGGCAGGAGTAGGGTCGGCGGGAAACCCGGGGCGAGTGGGGAAACCCTGAGGTGAGCGGGGAAGCCCGGAGCTGAGGGGGACGCCATGGGACACGCGCACGCCGCCGTCGGTCTGCGCGGCGCGGTACCGCGGGTGACCGCGATCGCCAGCCTGACACCGCTGGAGGAACTGGACGAGGAGCCCTTCCTCGTCGACTCCCGCAGCCAGCACGCGATGTGCGCCCGCTGGGCCGCCGAGCACGGCTACGTCGTCACCCGGGAGCTGCTCGTACGGAGTCTGCGGCCCGACCACTCCGCCCTCTGGGACGGCGTCGAGCCGGGCCTCGACCTCTTCGTGGCGCCCAGTCAGCGAGTCCTGGAGCACGCGCTGACCTCGGTCGACGAGTTCACCGCCGAGTGCGCGCGACGCGGGGTGCGGGTGGAGACGGTGGGCCGCGCGGAACCCTCGTACGACGCCCAGATGAAGGCCCGGGTGCACCGGCGCCTGTCCATGCCCACCGCCGGGTACGACGGCCGCTGAACCCGCGCCCGGCCCGCACGCCGGGCTCCGCTCCCTCGTTGTGACAGGGTGTGCACAGGCCCCGCCGTGGGGACGGGCCGGGACGTGAGGTGTGCGGGACGTGGGTGCGGGGCGTTGGCGGCGGATCGCCAGCCAGATCGGGCGGAGCGTCGCGGTGTGGGCCGTGTCTACGCTCACGATGCTGGTGCTCGCCGGCCTCCTGCCGGACTTCCAGATCCGCACCGGTGACGGCGACAGCGCCACCCGGATCGCGGTCACCGCGGCCATCGGCGCCGGCGCCTTCGGTCTGCTGTCGGCCCTGGCCTGGCCGGTCCTGGTACGGCTCCTGCTGCTCGTGCCCGCCCTCGTACTGGGCCTGCTGGTCTTCTTCCTCAACGGCGGTCTGCTGCTCGTCGCCCTGCGGCTGACCCCGGCCGACCGCCCAGAGGCGGCCCCGGAGACGGCGGTGGTGGTCGCCGCCGTGATGTCCGCCGTGGCCTCGGCGACGGGCGCGGCACTGGCCGTACGGGACGACGACGCCTACCGGAGACGCCTCTACCGCCTCGCCGACCGACGCGGCCTCGCGCGGCCGTTCGAGGGCCCCACGACGCCCGGCGTGGTGTTCCTGCAACTCGACGGCGTCGGCCACGACGTCCTCGTCCGGGCCGCGGAGAAGGGGCTGATGCCGACCGTCGCGGGCTGGCTGGACGCCACCCACCGGCTCACCCCCTGGCGTACCGACTGGTCCAGCCAGACCGGCGCCAGCCAACTCGGCATCCTGCACGGCACCAACCACGACATCCCGGCCTTCCGCTGGTACGAGAAGGACACCGGGGAGGTCATGGTCTGCAACCGGCCCACCAGCGCCGCCGAACTCCAGCGCCGGGCCGTCGAACGCACCGGTGACGGCGGACTGCTCACCGTCGACGGGGCCAGCCGCGGCAACCTCTTCGGCGGCGGCGCCGCCGAGCAGGCACTCGTATTGTCCGTCGCCGGCCGACGCGGCCGGGAGAACCGTTCCCGCGCGGGCTACTTCGCCTACTTCTCCGACCCCGCCAACGCCGTCCGCACCGCCCTGTCCTTCTTCGCCGAGGTCGGCCGCGAGATCGGCCAGTCGACCATGGCCCGGATCCGGAAACGGCGCCCGAGGATCGCACGCGGCGGCCTCTACCCCTTCATCCGCGCCTTCGCGACGGTCATCGAACGGGACGTGGTCGTCGCCGCCGTGATGGGCGACATGCTCGCCGGGCGCACCGCCGTCTACGCCGACCTGGTCGCCTACGACGAGGTCGCCCACCACTCCGGGCCGCACAGCCGCGATGCGGAGAAGGTCCTCCAACGCCTCGACCGCGCCACCGCGCTGATCGCGGAAGTCGCCCAGCACGCGCCCCGCCCGTACCGGATCGTCCTCCTCTCCGACCACGGCCAGAGCCCCGGCGAGACCTTCCGGGGCCGGTACGGGCTCGGCCTCGGTGACCTGGTCCGGGCCGGCTGCGGACTGCCCGTGCCACGCAGGGCACGTCGTACCCACAGCGGGGCCGAGGCGCGGGCCGCCGTGCGCGCCGCGCTGCGCCGACCCGTCGAGGAGAACGGCGGACACCACGTGCCCACCGGCCACCACTCCGAACCGCTGGTGCTCGCCTCCGGCAACCTCGGGCTCATCTCCTTCCCGGACGTGCATCACCGCATGACCAGGGAGGAGATCGACGCCCGTCACCCCGCGCTGCTCACCACCCTCGCCAACCATCCCGGCGTCGGCTTCGTCCTCGTCGCGAGCGAGGCGCACGGCGGGGTGGTGCTGGGCGCGCACGGCGTGGAGATCCCGGTGGACGCGCTCGACGAACCGAGCGAACCGGGCGACGAACACGGCACTCCGCTGGCCGACTTCGGTTCCGGCGCGGCGAGCGCGGTGCGCCGTACACACTCCTTCCCGCACACCGCCGACATCATGGTCAACTCCTCGTACGACCCGGCCGAGGGCGAGGTGCTCGCCTTCGAGGAGCAGATCGGCTCGCACGGCGGGCTCGGCGGGGCGCAGGGCAAGCCGTTCCTGCTGGCGCCCTTCGCGCTGTCGGAGGCGGTCGAGGAGGGGACGGAACTGGTCGGCGCCGAGCAACTCCACCGCGTACTGCGGCGCTGGCTGCGCGAGTGCAACGGGCCGCAGGTGCCCCTGGAGGTCTCCGGGGACCACCAGGTCGCCTGAGCGCGGGCCGCCGGAAAATCGGCTGCGCTCCCGCTTCCGCGTACCCACACTTTTCGTACCGGACCTCGCGCCTTCGCGCGCTCCGGTCCTCTACGACCCCGGAGTTGCCGCGCCGCACACGACGCGGGCTGTCCGCCGGTCGCGGAGATCGCCGGAACGGGTCCGGGTGCACGGGCGCGGCGGGACCGTGCCGCGGCCGGGCGGCGAACTGCCGCACAGGGCCGACGACTTGCCGCCGGGGGCACCCGTGCCGGTCAGCACGGACGGCTGGTGCCACGTCCCGCGGGTGCGGCGCGAGCACGCCCATCCGATTCCGCGGGGCGCTCGTCTGCCGTTCACCGCCCATGGGCCCGTCTTTCGCGTGCAGTGAGCCGGAAGTGAGCCGGAGTGTGATCGGATGGGGGACACGGAACCCCGGCACCGGGACCACACGCGAAAGGAAGAACCGTGGCTACCACGCGCTCTGCACACACCGTCTGGGAAGGCAACCTGCTGGAGGGCAGCGGAGTTGTCACTTTCGACTCCTCCGGCGCCATCGCCGAGCAGCCCGTGACGTGGGCCTCGCGCGCCCAGGACGCGAACGGCAAGACCAGCCCCGAGGAGCTGATCGCCGCCGCCCACTCCAGCTGCTTCTCCATGGCGTTCTCGCACGCCCTGGCCGGCGCCGGAACCCCGGCCACCAAGCTCCTCACCTCGGCGGACGTCGTCTTCCAGCCGGGTGAGGGCATCACCGGCATCCACCTCACCGTGGAGGGCACCGTGCCCGGCCTCGACGAGGACGCCTTCGTCGCCGCCGCCGAGGACGCCAAGGAGAACTGCCCGGTCAGCAAGGCCCTGACCGGCACGACGATCACCCTGTCGGCGAAGCTCGCCTGACGTTCGCTCACCCACCCTGCCGCGCGCCTCGGTCCGAGGTGCGCGGCAGGGCCGTTTCCGGGGTACGTCATAGGAGGGACCCGGCGGAAGGGGACAGCTATGGCACGTGCGGTCGGGATCGATCTCGGGACCACGAATTCGGTGGTGGCCGTGTTGGAGGGCGGTGAGCCCACCGTCGTCGCGAACGCCGAGGGGGCGCGGACCACACCGTCGGTCGTGGCCTTCGCGAAGAACGGCGAGGTGCTCGTCGGCGAGGTCGCCAAGCGGCAGGCCGTGACGAACGTGGATCGCACGGCCCGCTCCGTCAAGCGCCATATGGGCGACGGGCACTGGCGGTTCCCCGAGCAGGGATCCGTGGACGGCACCAGATACCGCGCCCAGGAACTCTCCGCGCGCGTACTGCAGAAACTGAAGCGGGACGCGGAGGCGTATCTCGGCGAGGACGTCTCGGACGCGGTGATCACCGTCCCGGCGTACTTCGACGACTCCCAGCGGCAGGCCACCAAGGAGGCCGGCGAGATCGCCGGTCTGAAGGTCCTGCGGATCATCAACGAGCCGACGGCCGCCGCCCTCGCGTACGGCCTCGACCGGGGCGAGGAACAGACCGTGCTCGTCTTCGACCTGGGCGGCGGCACCTTTGACGTGTCGCTCCTGGAGATCGGCGACGGAGTCATCGAGGTCAAGGCGACCAACGGCGACACCGGACTCGGCGGCGACGACTGGGACCAGCGGATCGTCGACCACCTCGTCAAACGCTTCAAGGGGCAGTACGGCATCGACCTCGGTGCCGACAAGATGGCGCTGCAACGGCTGCGCGAGGGCGCCGAGAAGGCGAAGATCGAGTTGTCGAGCTCCTCCGAGACGACCGTCAACCTGCCCTATGTCACCGCCTCCGCCGACGGACCGCTGCACCTTGAGGAGAAACTGACGCGCGCCCGGTTCCAGGAACTCACCGCGGATCTGCTCGACCGCTGCAAGAAGCCCTTCAGTCAGGCGATCAAGGACGCGGGAGTGGAGCTCTCCGCGATCGACCACGTGATCCTGGTCGGCGGCTCCACCCGGATGCCCGCGGTCACCCAACTGGTCAGGGAACTCACGGGCAAGGACCCGAACAAGGGCGTCAACCCGGACGAGGTGGTCGCCCTGGGTGCCGCGCTCCAGGCGGGTGTCATCCGCGGTGACGTGAAGGACGTCCTGCTGCTCGACGTCACCCCGCTGTCCCTTGGCATCGAGACCAAGGGCGGCATCATGACCAAGCTGATCGAGCGCAACACCACGATCCCGACCCGGCGTTCGGAGATCTTCACCACGGCCGCCGACAATCAGCCCTCGGTCGGCATCCAGGTCTACCAGGGTGAACGCGAAATCGCCGCGTACAACAAGAAGTTGGGGGTCTTCGACCTCACCGGGCTGCCGCCGGCCCCGCGCGGCGTGCCGCAGATCGAGGTCGCTTTCGACATCGACGCCAACGGGATCATGCATGTCTCGGCGAAGGACCTGGCCACCGGCCGCGAACAGAAGATGACCGTCACGGGCGGTTCGGCGCTTCCCAAGGACGACATCGACCGTCTGATGCGGGAGGCCGAGCAGTACGCCGACGAGGACCGCGGGCGCCGGGAGGCGGCCGAGACGCGCAACCAGGCCGAGCAACTCGTCTACCAGACCGAGAAGTTCGTACGGGACAACGAGGAACGGGTGCCGGCGGAGGCGAAGTCCGAGGTCGCGGAGGCCGTCGCCGAGGTGAAGGCACTCCTGTCCGGGGAGACCGACATCGCCGTGCTGCGGGCGGGGGTCGAGAAACTCGCCACCGTCAGCCAGCGGATGGGGCAGGCGATGTACGCGCAGGCCCAGCGGGGGTCTCCGACGGAGAGCGGAGGTACGGGGGACGCCGGGTCTGCGGCGGAGGACGAGGGGGTGGTGGATGCGGAGATCGTTGATGACGAGCGGGGAGAGGGGGGTGGCGGGAAGGGGGCGGGGGTTTAGGTGGTTTGCGGGGTGCGGGCTCGTTGTGGTTGCTCGCGCAGTTCCTCGCGCCCCTGAAGCCCGCGCCCCTTCCGTCGGCACTCTTCAGGGTTTGCGGGCCACTCCCGCGTACACCGGCACTATGCCCTCCGCCTGGGCTGCCACGTCCTCCGGTTCCGGGCGCCAGCCGTAGACGGGGATGACGCCGGGGCCCAGCAGTTCGAGGCCGTCGAAGAAACGGTGGAACTCGGCGAGCGGGCGCGGGAAGAAGGGGGTGCCGCTGCGCCGGAAGTGCTCGGCCGCCTTCGCGATGGCCTCGGGACTGAGGTCCGGTGTGACCTGCGAGAGGACCAGATAGCTGCCCGGGGCGAGCGCGTCGACGTACGTCTTCAGCAGGCCGTGCACATCGTCGCCGTCGGTGTCGTCGCCCAGGTAGTGGGTCAGCGCGACCAGGGACAGCGCGACGGGCCGGGTGAAGTCGAGGGACTCGCCGGCCATGCGCAGGATCGTCTCCGGATCGCGGGCGTCGGCGTGGACGTACTCGGTCGTGCCCTCGGCCGTACCGTGCAGCAGGGCCTGGGCGTGGCGCAGGACGATCGGGTCGTTGTCCGCGTACACCACCTTGGCGTCGGGCGCGACGCTCTGGGCGATCTGGTGCAGGTTCGGCTCGGTGGGGATGCCCGTACCGATGTCCAGGAACTGGCGGATCCCCGCTTCGGCGGCGGTCCGTGTCGCCCGCTGCATGAACCGGCGGTTGGCACGCGCGCCGCGCAGCACCGTGCCGTCCACGGCGAGGATCCGGCGGGCCAGCTCCTCGTCCACCGGGTAGTTGTCCTTGCCGCCGAGCCACCAGTCGTAGACCCGGGCGGGGTGGGGTCTGCTGGTGTCCACGCGGGTGGGCGCGCCCTCGGGTGCGGTCATGCGGTGTCGCTCCTCAAGTTCCGTGATCCGTACATCCGTTGATCCCTGATCCGTGCTGCGGCTGATCAAGTCCCGTGGCAGGCGCCGTTGTTCAGTAGCCGTCGCGGTACTCGGCGATGATCTCCTTGGTGCGCTGGGCCGACGCGGCACCCGCCGTCATGTGGTCCAGGACCTCCAGGTGCGCGGCGACCTCGTGGCGGGAGTCCAGATACAGCGCACCGGTCAGGTACTCGGTGTAGACCATGTCGGGCAGTTCCGGCTCGGCGAAGCGGAACAGTTCGAAGGGCGCGGACGTGCCCGGATGCGGGCCGTCCATGAACTCGGCGACCTGGATGGTGACATGACCGCTCTCCGACACGTCGAGGAGCCGGTCCAGCTGGTCGCGCATCACCTGTCCGTCGATGCTCACGGGCCGGCGCAGCACGGTCTCGTCGATGATCACCCAGAGGTGGGGCGGGTGTTCGCGGGTCAGCAGCTTCTGCCGGGCCATGCGCAGCGACACATGCCGCTCGACCGCCTCGGGGCCTGTGTGGCCGATCGTCCCGGCCTCCATGACGGCACGCGCGTACTCCGGGGTCTGCAACAGGCCGGGCACGAAGTGCGGTTCGTAACTCCGGATCAGCCGGGCGGAGCCCTCCAGGCTCACATGCATGCTGAACCAGTCGGGCAGGACGTCGGAGAACCGCTGCCACCAGCCGGGCGCGTTCGCCTCCTCGGCCAGGTCCACGAACACGGCCACTTCGTCCTCGGGGACGCCGTACGCCGTCAACAGCACATGTACGTAAGGGATTTTGAGGGAGACCTCGGCCATCTCCATCCGCCGTACGGTCGCCGGAGCCACCCGCAGGACCCGCGCTGCCTCTTCCCGTTTCAGCCCGGCGGCCTCGCGCAGCTCCTGGAGCCGACGCCCGAGCACCACTTGGCCCACGGTGGGCGCAGCCCGCCGCTCACTCACGCCACGCCTCCCCTACGCGCCGAAGTATCGCGCACAGTGTGTCACGTTCCGCTGTCGGCCCGACAGATTCGAAACCCGGAGATTACCCCGGAGGTAATCGACCCCGGTGAGCGTGCGCGGAACAGTGGTGGCAACGGGTTCCGGGGCGGCGCACTCCGGTCCGGAACCCGGGTTCCGGTTCTGCATCGACTTCCGCACATCGACTTCTGCCTCGATTCTGCTTCGACTTCCGTCTCGACCTCGATGAAGGGGATCCGCCATGTCCGCAACCCAGTTCGCCGCGCTCGCCGCCCGGTCCGCCGAACCGCCCGTGATGCTGCGCCGCTTCCTGGCGCTGGACGCGCTGGTGACCGGAGCGAACGCGATCGCCTACCTGGTGGCGGCCGGCCCGCTCGCCCGTCTCCTCGGCGTCGGCTCGGGGCTGCTGCTCGAACTCGGCCTGGTCCTGGCCCTGTACGCCGGGGCCGTCGGGTGGCTGGCCTCGCGCGGGCAGCCGGGCGTGCTGCCGGTGCGGGTGGTGATCGAGGTCAACCTGGCTTGGGCGGTGGTCAGTTGTGTCGCGCTTGCTCTGTGGCTCACCCCGAGCACGGTCGGGACGGTCTGGGCGCTGCTGCAGGCGGCTGTCGTGGCAGGGTTCGCCGCGCTGCAGTACGTGTCGCTGCGAGCAAATCGCTGAGGAGCGCCAACGCGCCGACGCATCAACTCGTCATCGAGTGCAGGTACTTGACCGTCGCCGGGTCGGCCGGGAGGAGCGTCTCGATGGCCAGCTCGGCGACGGTGATGTCCATCGGGGTGTTGAAGGTGGAGATCGACGAGACGAAGGAGAGCACTCGGCCCTCGTGCTCGATCCGCATCGGCAGGGCGAACGCGAACGCGGACTCCGACGCGGATGTGGACGCCGAGTTGGCCGTCCGGTCCGCCGGGCCCTCCTGTCTCTCCCGTCCTTCCCTTCCCTCCGGTACCGGGTACGCGGCGACCTCCTCGTACAGCGCGCGCAGCGGGTCCGAGCGGTGCAGGGCTATCTGGCGTTCCATCTGGCCGAGCAGGTGCCCGCGCCACTCGGGAAGGTTGAGGATGCGCGAGGCAAGGCCGTCCGGGTGCAGGGTCAGGCGCATCGCGTTCAGCGGCGGCGCCAGCACGGACTCGGGGAGACCATCGAGGAGCATCAGGATGCCCCGGTTGGCGGCCAGGACGTCGTACGTGGCGTCGACCACGAACGCCGGGTAGGGCTCGTAGCCCTGGATCAGCCGCTCGATACCCTCGCGCAGGGACTCCAGCGCCGGGTCGTCGAGCGGGGTCTCGCGGTAGCGCGGGGCGTAACCGGCCGCCAGAAGAAGGGCGTTGCGGTCCCGGACCGGGACGTCCAGGTGTTCCGCGAGCCGAAGCAGCAGTTCCTCGCTCGGGCGGGAGCGGCCCGTTTCGACGAAGCTGATGTGGCGGGCGGAGGAGTCGGCCCGCAGCGCCAGTTCGAGCTGGCTGACGCGCCGCCGCTCGCGCCAGACCCGCAGCAGCGGGCCGGCTCCCGAGCGCGTGTTGTGCGCCTTGTCCGTGGGGGCGATGAGGCGGGCCGCGCCGCCGGTCGGGACCGTGGTCATACGACGACCGTAGCCGAGGCGTGCCGGAGAGGGGCGAACGCACGAGCGGCCGGTCCCCGACGTACGTAACAGTCGTCGGACACCCTCCTGACCTGGGCCGGAACGCCCGGCTTGTGGCACGCTGGGAGAGCACCCCACATCAGGGAAGGAGCGCGGCCATGTCCGTCGAACCGCTGTCGCAGAAGGAGACCGAGGACCGGCTGGAGCAGCTGCCGGGCTGGTCGCTCGACGGGGACCGCATCGCCCGTTCCTACCGCCTCGGCTCGCACTTCGCCGCGACGGCGCTGGTCATCCACATCGCCCAGGTCCAGGAGGAACTGGACCACCACTCCGATCTCACCCTCGGCTACAACACGGTCTCACTCACCGTGAACACCCACAGCGCGGGCGGTGCCGTCACGGACCTCGACTTCCAGCTCGCCCGCAGAGTCGAGGCCCTCGCACCGGGCCACGGGGCGAGCTGACCGGGCCGAGGGAACGCGATCGTGCTGGACTACAACCAGGAGGCGGGGCGGTACGACGCCTCGCGCGGCGGCGAGCCCAGGGCGGCGGCTGCCGCGGAAGCCGTGTTGAGCCTCGTACCCGAAGAGGCGCGCAGCCTGCTCGACGTGGGGTGCGGTACGGGCATCGTGACCCGGCGGCTCGCGGCGGCGCGGGCCGGGATGCGGGTGACGGGCGTCGACCTGACCGACGCGATGGCGAGGCGGGCCGCCGCTCGGCTGCCGGGGTCCGTCGTACTCGCCGATAGCCGTCAACTCCCCTTTTCGGACGGCAGGTTGGAGGCGGTGACCAGTGTGTGGCTGCTGCATCTCGCGGGGCGGGCCGAGGACGTCCGGGCCATCGTCGGGGAGTGCGCGCGGGTGCTGCGGCCGGGCGGGGTGTACGTCACCACCGTCGACAAGGGTGCCTCGCACAACGTGGGCAGTGACATCGACGCCGTCCTCGCCTCGCGCCCGTGGCGCGCGGCACCGGACGCGGCGGCCGTCGTCGAGGCGTACGCCGTCGAGCACGGGCTGGTTCCGGCCGGTGAGGCGCGCTTCCGGGGGCGAGGGCAGGGGCGCAGTCCCCGGCGGGCCGCCGCGGACCTGCGACGCGGATGGTTCATGACGTTACCGCCGGGCGACCCGCTCGCCGACGGCTTCGCCGCCAGACTGGAGGCACTGCCCGACCAGGACCGGCCCCGCCCGGACCCGGTGTTCACGCTGCGGGCGTTCCGGAAGCCTTGGTCGTCCTGAGGAACCATTCTTCCGGGGGCGTGGGTCGGTGCGGCGGCGGTTGCGGACCGTCCACTCGCCGTGCAGGTAGTCGAAGTCGTGCGAGCTGCTCAGGAGCGGTCTCCAGTGGTTCCCTCGGGCAGGCTGTCTGCCAAGTAGGCGCCCAGGTCCGGGACTTGGGGCGCCAGCAAGTGCCGTACCCAGGCGTCGCGTTCGTGCAGGATCGGCGGCAGCTCCCAGACGCAGCCGATCCAGGGGGCGTCAGGCGCGATGAAGTGCGTGGGGTCACGGTCCGGGCAGCCCAGCACCGGCTGGCCCGCCGCGGCGCCCCGGAAGTGCAGGACGTTGTCCCACACCCAGCTGTACGCGTTGAGGTAGGCGCCGTCGTCGCCGCCCCGGTGCAGGACGACGAAGGTGGCGGGCGGGGTGCCGTCCGGCTCGGGGAGCAGCTTCGGCAGCATCGCGTACGCGGCCTCCTCGACGTCGGGCGCGATACCTCCCGGGTCGGCCGTGACGTGGTAGCGCTTGATGTGCCGGCCGGCCACCTCGAGGGGTGGGAGAACGGTCAGCAGTTTCTCGCTGAACGGGGTGAAGGCGGTGACGGGGGCGTTGGAGGTGTCGGTGCGTACGGTCTACCGGGACGTCGAGGCGCTCAGCGCGGCGGGCGTGCCGCTGTACGGTGACGCGGGTCACGCGGGCGGCTACCGGCTGCTCGACGGCTACCGCACCCGGCTGACGGGCCTGAACGCCGACGAGGCCGAGGCACTGTTCCTCGCCGGGGTACCGGGACCGGCCGCCGAGCTCGGCCTGGGTGCGGTCCTCGCCGCCGCCCAGCTCAAGGTCCGTGCGGCCCTGCCACCTGAGCTGGGCGCCCATGCCGACCGGATCAGCGGCCGCTTCCACCTCGACGCACCCGGCTGGTACGCGGCCGGCGAAGAGACGCCGTACCTTCCAGCGGTCGCCGACGCGGTGTGGAACAGCCGTGTCCTGCATGTCGTGTACCGGCGCTGGCGCGAGCCCACCGATGTGGAGCGCCGACTGGAGCCGTACGGACTGGTGCTGAAGGCGGGGCGCTGGTACGTCGTCGCGGGGCCCGGGCCCCGCACCTTCCGCGTCGACCAGATTCTCGAACTCGCGGCGTCCGACGAGGAGTTCACCCGACCCGATGGCTTCGATCTGGCCGCACACTGGACGGCGTACCAGCGTGACTTCCATGACCGGCTGTACCGCGCCGAGGCGTTGGTGCGGCTGGCGCCCGGTGTGCGGCTGCCGCGGCCCGCCGCCGGTGCCGTCAAGGCCAACGGCGTTACCGATGAGGAGGGTTGGATCGTGGCGACGGTACCGATCGAGTCCGTCGACCGTGCCCACGAAGAGTTCCTGAGACTGGGCACGGGAATCGAGGTGCTGGCGCCGGCCGAGCTGCGGGAGCGGATCACGCGGACGGTGACGGAACTGGCGGCGCGATACAGCGACTTCACGCACCCGAGCGGCAACTCCCCTGCGGACGGCGGCGACTGAGGAGTGGAACCCGTCCGCCCCGCAGGAGGTAGGTACCGTGCAGCACCCGCAGCCGCATGCCCAGCCCCATCCCCCCACCCGCACCAGACGCCGGACCCTGCTGTCCGCCGTGACCGCCGGAGCGCTCGCCGCCGCAGGGCTGGTGACGCTCTCCGCGACGCCGGCCGAGGCTGCCACCGCCCGGCAGGTCGAGGCGCTCGACCGGGGTGTCGTCAGTGTGCACACCGACAGCGGCAACCTGGTCAGCTGGCGCTGGCTCGGCACCGACCCGAACGATGTGTCCTTCAACGTCTACCGGGCAGGTACGAAGGTCAACTCGACGCCGGTCACCGGTTCCACGAACTACTTCCACTCAGGTGCGGCCGCCCAGGCCGACTACACGGTGCGGGCGATCGTCGGTGGCGTGGAACAGGCCGACTCCGTCCACGCGATCCAGTTCCGCACCGGATACAAGGACGTTCCCATCACCCCGCCCGCCGGTGGCACGACCCCCGACGGTGTCGCCTACACCTACGAGGCGAACGACGCCTCGGTCGGCGACCTGGACGGGGACGGCGCCCTCGACTTCGTACTGAAGTGGCAGCCCACCAACGCCAAGGACAACTCCCAGTCGGGATACACCGGCAACACGATCGTCGACGGGATCAAGCTCGACGGCACGCGGCTGTGGCGGATCGACCTGGGCCGCAACATCCGCTCGGGCGCGCACTACACCCAGTTCCAGGTGTACGACTACGACGGCGACCGCAAGGCCGAGGTCGCCATGAAGACGGCGGACGCGACGGTCGACGGGACCGGTGCCGTCATCGGCAACTCGGCCGCGGACTACCGTAATTCGAGCGGATACGTGCTCTCCGGGCCCGAATACCTGACCATGTTCAACGGGCAGACCGGCAAGGCGATGGGCACCGTCGACTACGTCCCGGCGCGCGGCACCGTGTCGGCATGGGGCGACTCCTACGGCAACCGGGTCGACCGGTTCCTCGCCGGCACCGCCTACCTGGACGGAGCCCGACCCTCCCTGATCATGGCACGCGGCTACTACACACGTACGGTCCTCGCGGCCTGGGACTGGCGGAACGGGACGTTCACGCGTCGCTGGACCTTCGATTCCAGCTCCTCCACCAACAGTGGCAAGGGATTCGACGGTCAGGGCTCGCACAGCCTGTCCGTGGGGGACGTCGACGGCGACGGCAAGGACGAGATCGTCTACGGCGCGATGGCCGTCGACGACAACGGCAACGGGCTGTGGACGACGAAGACGGGGCACGGCGACGCCCAGCACCTGGGCGATCTGGACCCGGCGCACGCGGGCCTGGAGTACTTCAAGGTGTCCGAGGGCACCTCCCAGCCAGCCGAGTTGTACATCAACCCGGCCAATGGCACGGTCGACTGGAAGCTCGCCGCCTGCTGCGACAACGGCCGGGGAGTCGCCGGGGACATCTGGGCGGGCAACGACGGAGCGGAGGTGTGGTCGGCGTCGGACACCTCGATCCGTGACGAGGGCGGCGCCACCAAGGGCCGCGAGCCGTCCTCCGTCAACTTCCTGTCCTGGTGGGACGGCGACCCCGTCCGTGAACTCCTCGACGGCACGCACATCGACAAGTACGGCACGTCCTCGGACACCCGTCTGCTGACCGGCGCGTCCGTGCACTCCAACAACAGCACGAAGGCCACCCCGGCACTCTCCGGGGACCTCTTCGGCGACTGGCGCGAGGAGGTCGTCTGGGCGACGAGCGACAACACGGCCCTGCGCGTCTACTCCACGCCGATCGAGACGACGACGAGGATCACGACCCTGCTCCACGACACGATGTACCGCACGGGCATCGCCTGGCAGAACACCGCCTACAACCAGCCCCCGCACCCCAGCTTCTTCATCGGCAACAACATGCCGACGGCACCGAGGCCGACGGTGTACACGCCGTGAACGAGGGTGGGTGCGTGCCCCTCCCGGGAGGCTTCCTTCCGGGATACGCACCCACTTCCGCCGGGACCCCGCCGGCCCCGGCTGGCGAACCGGCCGGGCGCGGAGCACCCTGGAACGGGGGCCGCGCGTGTTCGTCGGGAGGCCGCCGTGACCAGTGCCGGATACCGCTCCAAGGCGGATGCCGATTTCTTCGCCGATGTCACCGACGTATTCAGAAAGCATCCTGAAGCTGCCCAGAACTACGCTCTGGCAAGCATGGTCCTGGAGCGGCAGATGAAGATCGATTTCACCCGGAAACACGGAATGTCCCGGGTCGACGGCGACCGGATCGTCACCGAGTTCAACGACCGGGAAACCGATCCGGAGGTGCTCCGCGCCCGCCTGTGCGTCAAGTGGGAACTCCACGGCCAGGACTTGGAGTGCGTGGACTGGATCGAAGCGCGGGAGTGAGGGGTGGGCGTGCGCTCCGCCGAGCGCACGCCCACCGGCGTGCTTCAGACGACCGTGCAGGACTGGTCGCCCAGCTTGAAGGCGGTCGGTCTGCCGTTCGTGCCCGGTGAGTTGCCCGTGAAGCCGAAGCTCACCGACGAGCCCGCCGCCACGTTCGCGTTCCAGTTCACGTTCTTCGCTGTCACCGTCGCACCGGACTGCGTGTACTCGGCGTTCCAGAGCTGGGAGACGGTCTGGCCGTTCGGGAAGGACCAGCCGAGTGACCAGCCGTTCCAGGCGGTGGTGCCGGTGTTGGCGAGTTTCACGTCCGCCTGGAAGCCGCCCGACCACTCACTGGTGACCTTGTACGTCACCGTGCAGGCCCCCGTGGGCGTGGGTGGGGTCGGGTCGGTGCCTCCGCCGCCCCCACCGCTCGTGTCCGACGAGTCGCCGTAGATGACACCCCGCCCGTTCGTCGACACGTACACGCGCCCGTACACCCTCGGGTCACCGGTGATCGCGTCACCCGTCCAACCCCACTGGTGGGCGTCGTCGTTGATACGCGTCCAGGTCGCCCCCTTGTCCGTGGAGCGGAAGATGCCGCGTACGCCGCCGATCTTCGCGCTCGTGTAGAGCGTCTGGTACGACGCTCCCGTCGCCGCCTTGCCGAAGCCGATCGTGTCGGCCTGGTCGACGTTCGCCAGCTTGGTGAACGTCGTACCGCCGTTCGTCGAGTGCCACAGGCCGTACGCGCCGTCCGACGCGCCGCCCGCCAGCCAGATGTCGCCCTTCGTGCCCGGCAACGCCTTGAAGCGCACGCTGTCGCCGGCCGGGAGACCGGTCGCCGCCGACGCGGTGAAGGTGGCGCCGCCGTCCGAACTCGCGTAGAACTTGCCCGACTTGAAGCCGTAGAACGTCTTCGGGTCCACCCGGTCCGACTCGACGATCGCTCCCGCCGGGATCCCCGACGCCGCCGCCCACGACGTACCGAAGCCCGTCGCGTACTGCACTCCCGTGCCCGCCGGGCTCCACACGAACCGGCTGCCGTCCGACGCCGCCGCGATCGTGCCGCCGCCCGAGACGCCCGAAGGATCCGTCCCCGCGAACCAGTTGGCGCCGTTGTCCGTGGAGAACGCGACATGCGGGCCGGAGTCCAGGTTGCCCACGCGGGCCACGATCCCCGGGTTGGTCTCCGCGTAGTCCAGGCTCGTGGTGGTGGTGAAGTTCGGTGAAGTGAACATCATCGAGGGGACCTTGGTGAGATCCGTGTGCCGGAATCCACCGATGTCACCCAGGGCGCTGAGCAGTACCGCGCCGCCCGACGGGGGAGCGGCCAGGTCGAGGACCGACGTCTCCTCCAGCCCCTGGACCATCGGCTTGATGCTGAACTGGCCGCCACTGTCCCAGTTGGTGAGGTTCTCGGTGCCGTAGACCGTGGCGCCGGTTCCGTACATCATGCGGTTCGAGTTGAACGGGTCGATCTCCATCGACTCCGTCATCCACCCCAGTTTCGGGCTCTGTTCGGGCGGCGACGGGTTGGCGCCGAAGGTCAGCCACGGTGAGGACGAGACATCCATCGTGTACCGGTTCGCGCGGGTGGGATACGAGGTGTAGTCCCATGCCTTCGTCCAGGTTCCGCCGCTGTCCGTGGAGCGGAAGAGCTGGGTGTCCGGCCACCACGAGCTGTACGCCGTCGCCATGACCGTGCCCGGCTTCTGCCGGTCGATCGTCAGCCCGCTGAACCCGTAGTAGGTGTCCGCCTCCGCGACCGGGCTGATGTTCGTCCAGGTACCGGTGGCCGTCGCGTACCGCCACAACTGGCCCTTGCCGCCGTCGTACGGTCCGCCCTTGTCGCTGTACGGCAGGTACAAGTAGCCGTTCTTCGCGTCCAGGACGCCCTTGTGGGCCAGATAGCCGGTGGGCTGTCCGGCGAGCCTCGTCCAGGTCGCGCCCGCGTCCGTCGAGCGGTACACCGCGTTGTCCTTGTCGGCGACCCCGACATAGATCGTGCGGGTCGTGCTGCCCGCCGTCCCCGTCGACTCGTCGAAGGTGACCCAGACGATCCCCTGGTTGTCGCCGGCGTACCCGCTGGTGTCGGTCGGATCCTGGGCGTAGTTCCCGACGTTGGGGAAGTTCGCCACCTGCGCCCAGCTCGCCCCCGAGTCCGTCGAGCGCCACAGCCCCTTGCCGCTGGGCGCGCCCAGATACAGCACGCTGTTCCTGTTCGGGTCGACGGCGAGACGCTCGCCCATACCGCGGCCGGGCATGTTGCCGCCCAACTTGAAGGGCAGGTCGGCCCGTTGCCAGCTCGCGCCCCGGTCACCCGACCGCAGCACGGCCCCGTTTCCGGGGTCCCAGCTGTTCGTGTACGTGCCGACAGCCGCGTACACCTTGTTCGGGTCCACGGAGTCGGAGGCGAGACTGACCACGCCGGTGTGGCCCCAGCGGTCCCAGCCGACCGAGTCCGTCAGCGGAGTCCACGTCTTCGTCGACTCCTGCCAGCGGTAGGCGCCGCCGATGTCGGTCCGGGCGTACGCGAGGTTCTTCTCGGTGCGGTTGAAGACGATCCCGGGGACGAAACCACCGCCGTCGATCCGGGCGTTCTTCCACGTGTACGTGTCGGCGGCGAGCGTCACCTCCGCGGCGTTCGGGGCGGCGAGGGCCACGGGACTGCCCGCCAACAGGCCTGCGGTCAGGGCCAGTACGGCCGTGAGGATACGGGTTCTTCGCATGGTGGGGGTCCTCTCGACAAGAGGTCTCATGGGTGGTGCGGGGGCGTGGGGGAGAGCAGGACACGACACCGGGCGGCCCCCAGTGCGGGAAGGGGCCGCCCGGCGCGGTACGCGGAGCTCAGGTCCGATCGGACCGGGCGGGGGCTATTCGAGTAGCTCCGCGTACGAACCCATGGCGAGGGCTATGTCCGCCTGGGCCCAGAACCGGTGGTAGGTGAACGAGGGCGCGGCGCCACCGGCCAGGTACGCCTCGATCTTCGACCAGTTGGGGTCGTTCTTGTAGAAGGAACGGAGTGAGGCGAACGTCGACGACGAGTTGACCGTGTCGCCGTTCGGCATCTTCCCGGTCCAGCCCGACGGCACGTAGACGGGGTCGTCGAAGCGGTTGTAGTCGGTGCGGGTCTCCGGGACGGCGATGCCCAGGGTGTCCTGGTAGTTGGACCACATGCCGTCGAGGAGCGCCTTCGCCGTCGTCGCCGCCTCGGTGTCACCGGAGCGGTCGGCGTAGTACGTCAGCGTCTTGGCGTACGCCGCCGCCACGCCCACGTCGTTGGTGTAGTCGGCGACGGTGACGTGAAGTCCCGCGTTGGCTCCCGGAGTTGTGGCGTTCCAGGTGTCGGGGGCGCCCGACCACTGGAGCGTGGAGGGAATCTGGTACGTCCCGTTCGGGTTGATGGTCGTCTTGGACAGCGCCCAGTCGACCCACTTGTCCAGGACACCCTTGGCCGCCGCGTTGCCCGTCTGCTGGTAGTACTCGGCGACCCGCTCCATGGACCACGCCTGGAAGCCGAACCACTGGTTGGACGGCGGGTCGTGGTACACCGGCTGCTGGTCGTAGTACATGCCGTAGAAGGTCGGCGTACCGGCCGGCGGAGTCGCGTAGCGGCCCTGCCAGCTGTTGGTCGCGCCGCCCGCGATGGCACCCTCGTTGGACTGGAGCCAGCGGTAGAACTCGATCTGCCGGCCCAGTGACTTCGACCAGTCCGCCTGCCCTGTCGCCGACTTGGGCTTGAGATCGGCGGACGAGCTGAGCGCGTAGGCGGCCAGGGGGTTCTGGTAGCCGCCGTGCGTGTGGCTGGAGCCGATGCGCCAGGCCCAGCCGGCCGAGGTGTCGGTGGCGCCGCCCCACGCGTAGTACCAGGACATCAGATAGTGCGAGGCGTCCTTGCCGGTACCGGCCGCGCAGGCCGTCGGGCCGACACAGTTCCCGATCTTCTTGAAGTACTTGTCGTACATGGAGTAGCGCAGATAGTCGCCCATCTTCGCCGCCTTGCCGACGGTCGTCGAGACGTCGGCACCCTTGCCCTGCTGCTTCGCCCAGACGTCCGCCCAGTACGCGGCCTGCACGGCACGCGCGTCGGCGTCCGGGGCGTTGGTGAACTTCCACTGCTTCGCGTACGACGCGTCGCCGGTGAACAGGTCCAGGTACCCGTTCGTACCGCCGTACTTGAAGGCGTCGCAGGTCGGCTGCGGAACGGTCTCCCACACCGATTCCTGCGGTCCGCGCTGGAAGGTGTTGATGTAGGAGGGGCCGGTGTCCGTCGGGCCCGCCTCGCACTTGCCGGGCGAGTTGCCGTAGCCGTACACGTTGTCGACGTCCTGGAGCCAGTGCATACCGTAGACGTCATCCGTGCCGTACGCGCTCTTCAGCTCGGCCGCGATCGGGTCCGTACCGACCGAGACACCGGTGTCCAGCTTGGCCGGGTACTGGCTCGGCAGGTCCCACTCGGGGGCGTACGTCGCCGGCTTGGAGGCGTTGTAGAAGGAGTTGGTCGGCTGGTCGGCGTGGGTGGGGATCATGTACTGCTCCATGATCGACCAGGCGCCGTTGAACTTGCTCCAGTCGCCCGTCACCTTGCCGTACATGGCCTGCAGCCACAGGAGGTAGCTGTACGCCTCCGACGTGGTCTCGTGGCCCTGGTCCGGCGCCTCGACGATCAGTGTCTCGACCGAGTGATAGGGGATGCCCTCGGGGGAGAAGTAGCCGCTCGCCGGGTTGGTGATCTTGCCGTAGAGGTCCAGGAACCGGGCGTCGTACACCTTCGAGGCCGCCAGTTCTGTGACGGTGACCGTCGCCTTGGCGTGCCCGGTGGCCGTCGAGTCGAAGGCCGCCGATCCGGTGCCCGTCGCGTTGGCGGTGATCGTCACCTTCTGCGCCGTGTTCCAGTTCGCCGGCGTGAAGGTGAGCGAGGCGCCGCCCGTCACGGACAGTCCCGTGTTGCCGCTCGCGCGAGCGGTCGACACGGTCACATTGGCACTCGGCTGCGTCGACAACTTGACGTCGTACGTCCCCGTCTTGCCTTGCTGGACGCCGAGTTGGGTGGGTACGGCGACCACGGCGGGACCCGAGGCGACCGTGATGCCGACCGGCGTGGACGGCGCCGAGGCGCCCAGGCTGTCGTACGCCTTCGCCAGCAGCGAATGACTCCCGACGGCCAGTGAGGTCGCCGAGTACGTGTACGGCGCGGTGGTGTCCGTGCCGAGCAGCGTGGTGTCGTCGTAGAACTCGACCTTGGTGATCGTCGCGCTGTCCGCCGCGGCCGCCGTGGCCGCCATCGGCACCGCGGTGCCCTGCGAGTAGACCGCGCCCGCTGTCGGGCTGGTCAGCACGGTGACCGGCGGCTGGTGGGCCCCGGCGCAGGTCGTTCCGTTGACCGCGAACGACGTCGGCGCCGCGTTGGCGCCGCTGTACGTGAACTGTCCACCGGTGCTGACCGCCGCGCCGGCGGCGATCGTCGCGTTGTACGTCGCGTTCTGCACGGTGACCGTCTGGCCGGACTGGGACCAGGTGCCGTTCCAGCCGTTGCTGAGCTTCTGGTTGCCCGCGTAGGCGTACGTCAGTGTCCAGCCGTTGATGACGTCCGTACCGCGGTTGGTGATCGTCAGATCCGCGGTGAAACCGGAACCCCAGTCGTTCGTCTTGTAGTCGACGCTGCACTGGACCACCGCCGCCTGTGCGGAGGTCGTGCCGGTCGCGAGCATGGTCAGGGGGAGGGCGAGGGCCGCCACGACAGCGGTCCAGAACCGCCGCGTGACGCGGCGTCTGCGATGGGGGTGCATGGTGCTGGTTCCTCCTAGCGGGCTCGGAGGTGCTCGTGGAGATGTGGGGAGGAGCAACAAGCCTTGAACCAGTGGGAGCGCTCCCATAGTGAGGACAGGTGTGTCAAGGGTCAAGGTGTTTGAAGACTCGAATTGATTCGACGACGACATCTGATGGAAACACGCAACCCCCTCTGTCCTTTGCCGTCACTTGGCGCTAACTTCGTTGACACCAGTGGGAGCGATTCCGTCAGTCGACGCGTCCGTAACGACGCGCCCGATCTGCAAGGAGTCGCTCATGCGACACCCTCCGCGTTCAGGTCTTTTACTTGTGCTCGGCGCTGCCGTCGCCCTTGTGGGCACGGCGGTCGCGCCGGTCCTCACAGCATCGGGAGCCACCCCCGCGTGCACGGTGGAGTACTCGGTCACCAGTACCTGGGACGCCGGTTTCCAGGGCTCCGTCAGGATCACCAACAACCAGACGGCGCTCAGCAGTTGGAGTCTGACCTTCGACTTCGGCGCAGGTCAGAAGCTCACCCAGGGCTGGAACGCCAAGTGGTCCCAGTCCGGCACCACCGTCACCGCGGCCAACGAGAGCTACAACGGCTCGCTGGGCACGGGCGCGAGCGTCAGCGCCGGGTTCATCGCCTCGCGGTCCGGGAGCAACCCCGTGCCGGCGTCGTTCAAGCTCAACGGCACGACATGCAACGCGGATTCGGAGCCGAGCCCGACACCGACTCCGACCCCGTCATCCACCGTTCCACCGGTCCCCGAGGCAGGGGCACCCGCCCTGCACGTGTCCGGCAACAAGCTCGTCGACTCCGGCGGCGCCACCCGGCGGCTGCTCGGCGTCAACCGCTCCGGCGGCGAGTTCGCATGCGTCCAGGGCAACGGCATCTGGGACGGACCGGTCGACAACGCCTCGGTCAAGGCGATCGCCGACTGGAAGGTGAACACCGTACGCATCCCCCTGAACGAGGAGTGCTGGCTCGGCCTGTCCAACATCAAGCCCGAGTACGCGGGCGCCAACTACATCGCCGCCGTCAAGGACCTGGTGGCGAAGGTGAAGGCGAACGGTATGACGCCGGTCGTCGAACTGCACTGGACCTGGGGCCAGTACACGGGCAACTCGGCCGGCTGCTCCGACGTGCACGCGAGCTGCCAGAAACCGATGCCCGACATGCAGTACTCGCCCGCCTTCTGGACCTCGGTCGCGAACACCTTCAAGGGTGACCAGACCGTGGTGTTCGACCTGTTCAACGAGCCCTACCCGGACCGCGCCACCTCCACGGCGGCCCAGGCCTGGACCTGTTGGCGGGACGGCGGCACCTGCTCCGGCATCGGGTACGAGGTAGCCGGTATGCAGGATCTGATCGACGCGGTCCGCTCCACCGGCGCCAAGAACGTGATCCTCGCCGGCGGGCTCGCGTACTCGAACGACCTCAGCCAGTGGCTGACGTACAAACCCACCGACCCGGCGGGCAATCTCGGCGCCGCCTGGCACATCTACAACTTCAACTCCTGCTCCAGCGAGAGCTGTTGGAACTCGACGCTCGCACCGGTCGCCGCCCAGGTCCCACTGGTGGCGGGTGAGATCGGCGAGAACACCTGCGCACACTCCTTCATCGACCGGGTCATGAAGTGGTTCGACGACCGCTCCCTGTCCTACCTCGGCTGGACCTGGAACACCTGGAACTGTGCCACCGGCCCGTCCCTGATCTCCGGTTACGACGGCACACCCACGGCCTTCGGAATCGGTCTGCGCGACCATCTGCGCGCCATCGGTTAGTGCACCAACTCCCCTTCCCAGCAAGGCGCTTCGCACCCCACAGGAAAACGAGAGGACAACCGCACTCATGAGCCGTACCAGAACAGCGATCCTCGCCTCCATGGCGCTGGTCGCCGGTGCCACCGGTGCCGCGGCGGCCGCCGCGCAGGCCGATGTCGGCATCGCCGCGATCCCCTGCACCGTCACCTACACGGTGCAGAACCAGTGGTCCACCGGCTTCACCGCCGCCGTGACGGTCACCAACAACAGCGCGGCCAAGACCAGTTGGGCCGTGAAGTGGGCCTACGCCGGTAACCAGCAGGTCACCAACGGCTGGAACGCGAAGATCACCCAGTCCGGCACCGCCGTGACCGCCGCCAACGAGACCTACAACGGCACGCTCGCCACCGGTGGTTCGGCGAGCTTCGGCTTCCAGGGCAGCTACAGCGGGACGAACGCGATTCCCACCACCTTCACCCTCGACGGCGTCACCTGCAACGTCGACGGTGGGACCGGCCCCACGAACCCGCCGGACCCCGGCACCGGTACGAGGGTCGACAACCCGTACGCCGGCGCCAAAGTGTACGTGAACCCGGAGTGGTCGGCGAAGGCCGCTGCCGAGACGGGCGGCAGCCGGATCTCCAACCAGCCCACCGGCGTCTGGCTGGACCGGATCGCCGCGATCAACGGAGTCAACGGCGGGATGGGCCTTCGCGCCCACCTCGACGCGGCACTCCAGCAGAAGGGCACCGGCGAAATGGTCGTCCAGCTGGTCATCTACGACCTGCCCGGACGGGACTGCGCCGCCCTCGCCTCCAACGGCGAACTCGGCCCGACGGAGATCGACAAGTACAAGACCCAGTACATCGACCCGATCGCGGCGATCCTCGCGGACACCAAGTACGCGGGCCTGCGTATCGTCACGACCGTCGAGATCGACTCGCTGCCCAACCTCGTCACCAACACCGGCAGCCGGGTCACGGCCACGCCCGCGTGCGACGTGATGAAGGCGAACGGCAACTACGTCAAGGGTGTCGGCTACGCGCTCAACAAGCTCGGTGACGTGCCGAACGTCTACAACTACGTCGACGCCGGCCACCACGGCTGGATCGGCTGGGACGACAACTTCGGTGCCTCCGCGGACCTGTTCAAGCAGGCGGCCACCGCCGAGGGCGCGACCGTCAACGACGTGCACGGGTTCATCAGCAACACGGCGAACTACAGCGCCCTGAAGGAGAACAACTTCACCATCAACGACTCCGTGGCCGGCAAGTCGGTCCGCGAGTCGAAGTGGGTGGACTGGAACCGGTACACCGACGAACTCTCCTTCGCACAGGCCTTCCGCAACCAGCTGGTGTCGGTCGGCTTCCCGTCCACCATCGGCATGCTGATCGACACGTCCAGGAACGGCTGGGGCGGCACCGCACGTCCCACCGGCCCGGGCGCGACGACCACCGTCGACACCTATGTCGACGGCGGACGCTACGACCGGCGCTTCCAGACCGGCAACTGGTGCAACCAGTCCGGCGCGGGTCTGGGCGAACGCCCGAAGGCCGCTCCGGCGGCCGGGATCGACGCGTACGTGTGGATGAAGCCTCCGGGCGAGTCCGACGGCTCCAGCTCGGCGATCCCGAACGACGAGGGCAAGGGCTTCGACCGGATGTGCGACCCGACGTACACCGGTAACCCGCGGAACAACAACAACATGTCGGGCGCGCTGCCGAACGCGCCGGTCTCCGGGCACTGGTTCTCGGCGCAGTTCCAGGAGCTCATGAGGAACGCCTACCCGGCACTTTAGGCTCCGCCGGTTCAGCGGTTCAGCGGTTCGCTTTTGACCGCGGGTCCGGTGGGGGCTGGTCGCGCAGTTCCCCGCGCCCCTGGGGGGCGCGGGGCGCGCCCGCCCTCATCGGGCCCGCTCAGGCAGTTGTCCCCAGTCCCCGGCGGATCGCCAGTTCCACCGGGGAGTACGTACCATCCGTACGTTCCAGTTCGTAGGGCACCGCCGGATGCAGTGGCGGTTGGGCCATGAAGCGGGGGCGGGTGCCGTGGTGCGGTTGCGCCGCGTGGACCAGGAAGGGGTGACAGAGGTACACGTCACCGGGGCTCCCCGTCGCGTATGCCAACGGCCGGTGTGCCGAGGCCGCCACCAGCTCCGGGGCGATCTCCAGCCCCGAGACGCCCTCTTCCCCGTACGGCTCCAGCAGCGGGGGTACGTCCAGATGGGAACCCACCCGGATGCGGGTCGGTGCGTCCGCCTCGCCGACCTCGGTGAACAGGAACAGCATCAGCAGGGACCGGTCCCGGGAGCGGAGGTTCGTGTACGGCCAGGTCGCGCCCTCGGGAAAGTAGCTCCCCTCGATGTGCCAGCCCGCGTCCTCGGGTTCCTCCTCGTGCGGGAACCGCAGCGGAAAGGTTCCCAGCGAATAGCGTGACGCCCAGCGGCCCTCGCCCACCAGCGCGTCGAACGCCTCATGCAGCACAGGGGTGTTGACCGCGGCGGCGAACGGGCCCTGCGCCATGTCCGACACCCAGTGCACGGGCTTGGTCCAGGTGCCCGGGTCGTCCGGATCGCACCCCGTCTCCCGCCACAGCATCCGTGCGCAGTGCTCGGCGACCCGCGACGGGAAAGCGCCCTCGATCTTCACGAACCCGTCTTCGAGGAAGCGCTCCACAAGCTCATCGTCCATCCGGACATCGTGGGGGAGCGGGGCTGCCCCACGCATCCGGTTTTTGCCGAGCCGGCCGGAGAGGGGATTTCTGTTTGCCGTAACGGCAACAGAACTGGCCGGTTCGGCGAGGGCGGAGCAGGCTGGTGCCAACGACAACGGGAGGCCCGCACACCATGGCCCAGCAGCACCGGCACGATCATGACCACGACCAGGCGCCCACCCCCACCCCCACACCCACCCACAACCACAACCACAACCACAACCACGACGACATCGACTTCGCCACGATGATCCCGCACCTGGAGGGGCAGGCCGAACTGTTCGCGCCCCTCTACGCCGACGCCCTGGCCTGGCTGTCCGGGCAGCAGCCCGAACCGGGGCTGATCGTCGACGCGGGCAGCGGCCCCGGCATCATCTCGGGCTTCTTCGCCACGGCGTTCCCCGAGGCGCGTATCGTCGCGGCCGACAGTTCGGCGCCGCTCCTGGAACGGGCCCGCGAGAACGCCGAACGACTCGGCACCACCGACCGCTTCAGCACTGTGCTGGCCGAACTCCCCGATGGACTCGGCGAGTTGGAGTATCCAGCCGACCTGGTGTGGTCGAGCAGGGCCGTGCACCACGTCGGTGACCAGCGCGCCGCGCTCACCGCGCTCGCCGCCGTGCTCGCGCCGGGTGGCACGCTCGCCGTGCTGGAGGGTGGTCTCCCCGAGCGCAACCTGCCGCGTGACCTCGGCTTCGGGCGCCCCGGCCTGGAGGCGCGGCTCGATGTGATCGAGCAGTTCTGGTTCAGTGAGATGCGGACCTCCCTGGTCGGCCATGTACGCGAGACGGAGGACTGGCCTGCCCTCCTCACCGCCGCCGGCCTGCGCCCCTCCGGCACTCGTTCCTTCCTCCTCGATCTGCCCGCACCGGTCACGGACGAGGCCCGCGCCTATGTGATCGGTGTCTTCGACCGGCGCCGCACGATGTTCGCGAAGGAGCTCGACGCCGAGGACCGCGCCACCCTCGACCGCCTCCTCGACCCCGACGACAAGGCAGGCCTGCACCACCGCCCCGACATCTTCGTCCTGGCCACGCACACGCTGTACACGGGATGCAAACCGCAGACGTAGCCGCGCCCGCCCCGGGCTTGACTTCGAGGGCGCTTCAACTGATGGACTCCCCGCTGTTCACGGACGCGCATGGCACACGCGCCGCACGGACAGGGCATACCCGTTCCACATACAGGGGGTAGACATCATGACCGACTCACCGAACTCAGCCGGCTCACCCGTAGCGCTCGTCACCGGTGGCGCCAGCGGAATCGGCGCGGCCGTCGCACGGCAGTTGCTCGCCGCCGGCCACCGGGTCACCGTCACCGGCCGGGGCAAGGAGCGACTGACCGGTTTCGCCGAGGAACTCGGGCACCCCCAGGGCCTGTTGACGATTCCCGGGAACGCGGCCGAGTACGACGACGTGCGCGCCGCCGTCGAGACGACCCTGAAGGAGTTCGGGCGGCTGGACACAGTCGTCGCCAACGCCGGTTTCGCGACCCACGACACGGTCGCCGACGGCGACCCGGCGGGCTGGCCGGAGATGGTGCTGACCAACGTCCTCGGACCCGCGCTGCTCATCAGGGCCTCGATCGACGCACTGAAGGAGACCCGGGGCCGGATCGTGCTGGTCGGCAGCGTCGCCGGGTTCGTGCACGGGCCGGGCAACATCTACGGGGCGACCAAGTGGGCGGTGACCGGCCTCGCCGAGAACACCCGCCGCCAGGTCACGGAGTTCGGCGTCGGCGTGACGCTGGTGGCCCCCGGGCGAGTCGAGACCCCCTTCTGGGACAGCTACGGCAGCCTGCCCCCGGGTCATCTGCTGACGGCCGACCAGCTGGCCGACTCGATCGTCTGGGCGATCCGGCAGCCGGAGGGGGTCGACGTCAACACGGTCGTCGTACGTCCGATCGGTCAGCCCAACTGACGTAGAAGCAGGGTGAGTTGTCCCGGTCCGGGGGTTCGGTGTCGCGTACTTGTACGCGACACCGAACCCCCGGACTCCCCTTCCCCCCGGCTCAGTTGTCGCGTCAGTTGTTGCGGATGAACTGCTTGGCCAGCTGGTCGCCCAGGGAGACCGCGGCGCTGTGGCTCTCTATGGGCGACACCTGCGAGTTCTTGAACAGGATGTACGTCACGCCGGAGTCCGTGCCGCCGGTCTCGGGGTCGGGGTCGATGCCGAGGGCCTGAGCGGTGGCGTACGACGCCTCGCCGATGATCTTCGTGGGGCCGGTGTCACCGACGACCGCGTACTCGACCTTGTTGTTGTAGATCACGGCGACCACGCCACCGCCCTTGATGCCGGCGCCGGAGTAGTTCCAGATGCCGCTGGAGCTGGGCACGACGACGTACGGCAGGGAATCGGCCTTGAGTGGCTTGCCGTTGGACTGATGGAACGCCGTGTCGTCCTGGTACCACGGGTCGGTGTCCTCGTTGCACTTCGACGTGCGCTGGCCGTCGCAGTCGACGTCCATGTCGGCCTTCCAGAACACGGCGCCGTTCTTGCCGCACACGGGGACCGACGCCGAGGTCTCGTCGTCGGTCCTGTACTTGCCGTTGGAGAGCTGGGAGCAGGAGGTCACCTTGGCGAGCAGGTCGGCCGCGCTGACCGAGCCCTCCCTGGTGGACACCGGGCGGGCCGCGCCGGAGGCGTACGAGGGGAGCGCGGCGGTGGCGAGCAGGGCCGCACCGGCGGCCGCGGTCAGGGTCAGTGTTCGAGAGCGCACTGTGGGGAGACCCTTCTGTTAGGAAAGTTTCCTTACCGAGTGGGCTCCAAAATGGACCTGCCAGCATGCCCGCGTCAACCCCGTCGACCGGGGTTCGCCGCGGCCCTGGTGTCTTCGTCCCGCCGGGAGTGGGGCTCCGCGCCGTCGGTCGGGGTGACGTCCCGGCCGTACCGAAAACCTGCCCACGGCTGCACGGCTGCACGGCTGCGTGACGTCGTGACGTCATGAGGTCGTGCATTCACGACCGCGTGACGGTCGCGAACTCGCGCCGGGGCAAGCCAAACGCCCCGGCACCGCGACCGGAGTCGGCGCGGGCCAGGGCGTTGGTGTGACTGTTCGGCGTGGCTGTCCGGCCGGTGTCAGCCCGACTCGAACGTGGCGGGGTCAGGACCCAGTCGGCGGCCCTCGTTCAGCGCGCTGATCGCCGCGAGGTCCTCCGTGTCCAGGCTGAAGTCGAAGACCTCGATGTTCTCCTTGATCCGGGACGGCGTCACGGACTTGGGGATCACCACGTTGTCCAGCTGCAGATGCCAGCGCAGGACGACCTGGGCCGGCGTGCGGCCGTGCTTCTGGGCGATGGCCACGATCGCCGGGACCTCCAGCAGGCCCTTGCCGGAGCCGAGCGGGGACCAGGCCTCCGTGGCGATGCCGTGCTCCGCGTGGTACTCGCGGGACTCGTGCTGCTGAAGATGCGGGTGCAGCTCGATCTGGTTGACGGCCGGGATGACCGACGTCTCGGCGAGGAGCCGGTCGAGGTGCTCCGGAAGGAAGTTGGAGACACCGATGGACCGGGCTCGGCCGTCCGCGGCGAGCTTCTCGAACGCCTTGTACGTGTCGACGAACCTGCCCTTGGCCGGCTGCGGCCAGTGGATCAGATACAGGTCCACGTACTCCAGGCCGAGCTTCTCCAGGGAGGTGTCGAAGGCGCGGAGGGTGGTGTCGTACCCCTGGTCGCCGTTCCAGAGCTTGGTGGTGACGAAGAGGTCCTCGCGGGGAACGTCGGACGCGGCGATGGCCTTGCCGGTGCCCTCTTCGTTGCCGTAGATCGCCGCTGTGTCGATGCTGCGGTACCCGGCCTCCAGTGCGGTGGTGACCGCCCGCTCGGCCTCGTCGTCCGGCACCTGCCAGACGCCGAAGCCCAGCTGGGGCATCTCGACGCCGTTGTTCAGAATGATCGGGGGGACCTTGCTGCTCACGAGCTCTCGATCCTTCAGTCGTCGGGTGGGGACTCCCATCGTACGATCACGAGCCGCGCCGCATCCCGGGCCGCGTTCCGAGCGCGTCCTGGGCCGTCTCCGTCGCCGGGGGACCCGTGCGAACTGACCGATGAGTCAGTCCCGGAAACGAGATTGGCCAAAATGCATCCGAGGTCATCGGTCCGGACCATTGACCGCAGCCCGTCATACCGCGACGCTGTATGGCGCCGCCGGACGAGGTGCTGAATTCTGTTCGGCTATGTGAATGACCTGTTGGCCTGGGCTTTCCCTCCCCCACCCGTCCGGAAAGCAGGCGTACGCCCTTGGGTGAGTCTGTGGTGCCTTCCGCCTCGATGAAGGGGCTCTATTTGCAAGACATCCGATGAAAGGTCCGACAAAGCCCCTGAATCCCATCGAAGGGGATGAACATGAGACACCGGCGTCTGTCCACGGCCCTCACGTCCGTCGCACTCACCGCCGTCACCCTGTCCGCCCTCCCCGCGGCCGTTCCGCAACCGGCCGTGGCCGCGAGCGGTCGGCCCGCACCCCGCCCGGCCGCGGACCCCGACCGGTCCCTGGCTGTCGTCGACTCCACCATGGCCCGCTACACGCCGAGCGCCATCGGCGGCTGGTCCTACCCGGTCGGCCTCTACCTCTACGGCCAGTACCTGGTCTACCGGCGCACCCACGACGCCCGCCAACTCGCCTACATCAAGGACTACGTCGACCGCTTCGTGAAGAGCGACGGCTCCATCGACCAGGCCTTCAACAGCCTCGACAGCATGCAGGCCGGCCGGCTTCTGGTGATCCTCCACCACGAGACCGGCCAGGACCGCTACCGCACGGCGGCCCGGAAGATCCGCGACCGCCTGAACACCTACCCGCGCACGGGTGACGGAGGTTTCTGGCACGCGGACACCGCGAGCCGTGCCCATCAACTCTGGGCGGACGGCGTCTACATGGTGAATCCGTTCCTTGTCGAGTACGGCAAGGAGTTCGGCGACAGCGCGTACGCGAACGACGAGGCCGCGAAGCAACTCGCCGTCTACGGCGGTCATCTGCAGGTCGCGAACGGGCTGCTCAGGCACGCCTACGACGAGTCGAAGAGCGTGGGTTGGGCCGATCCGGGGACCGGGCTCGCTCCCGAGCACTGGTGCCGTGCCGTCGGCTGGTACTCCATGGCCGTCGTCAACGTCCTCGACGCGATTCCCGCGAACCATCCACGCCGTCCACAACTCATCGCCATCGCGCGCAAGTTGGCGGCCGGTCTGGAGCGGTACCAGGACCCGGCGACCGGACGCTGGTTCCAGGTGATCGACAAGGGCGGAGAGAGTGGCAACTGGACCGAGACGTCCTGCTCCAGCATGTTCACCTACGCCCTCTCACGAGGTGCCCAACGCGGTTATCTCGACCCGCACTTCAAGGCGGTCGCCCGGCGTGGCCACGAGGGCGTCCTCGCGAAGCTCTCGACCGGCGCGGACGGCCGGACCGAACTCGCCGACATCTCCGTCGGTACGAACGTCGGCGACTACGCGTACTACGTCGCCCGCACCCGGGCCACCAACGACTTCCACGGTCTGGGTGCCTTCCTGATCATGAACGAACAACTGCGAGGTGATTAGTGTCATGAGCACGTCTAGAAGGACCCTGCTGGGTGCCGCCCTCGGCGGGGCCGCCGGAGCTGCCGTCGGTCTGCCGACCGCCACCACCGCCCACGCCGCCTCCTGGCAGCAGAAGTGGGCCCCGTCGGCGAGCGCCGACGGCCTCGACGCCTTCGAGACCATCGAGGACGACCGCGCCGACTCCCACCCCGCCGCACACCCGCACATCTACGCCACCGGCAACAACTGGCGCTTCAACATGCACACCGTCGACCGCGACACCTCGACCGACCGCCAGCGACAGGAGGTCACGGGCCTGCGCAACGGAAGCGGCGGCAACTACCTCAAGTGGACCGAGGGGCAGACCTGGCGGGTCACCTACTCGATGTACATCCCGAGCTCGCTGAAGGCGACCACCACCTTCACCCACATCATGCAGATGAAGCAGCCGGGCAACGGCACCTCGCCACTCGTCGTCCAGTCGCTGCGGCGGGTGAACGGCGTGCAGACCATCGAACTCAAGCTGGCCATCGACGACATCCTGATCGGCCGCACGAACCTGGACCCGCTGCACGACAAATGGACCGACGTCGACTTCCAGATCAAGGTCGGCAACGGGTCGGCGGGCACGGTCCGCTGGATCCTCAAGTCCGGCGGCTCGACCGTGATCGACGCCTCGAAGACCGGCGTCGACACCTTCCTGGCCGACCGCGTGCGACCCAAGTGGGGCATCTACCGCTCCCTCGGCGACACCTCCGGATCCCTGCAGGACACCTACATGCTGCTCACCAGCCTCCGTGGCTACCAGCTCGGTTGAGGAGTCGCCTCCATGAAACCCCCCACCGTTTCCCCGCGCGGGGCAGGGGCGATCGTCCTGTTCGTCCTCGCCGCCGTCCTCGGACTCACCCAGCCCGGCGCCCTCGCTGCACCGCACCCCGTCCCGGCCCCCGCTCCGTACTCCGCCTCGCGCGCGGCAGCCGTCAACCTCGTCGACGCCGTGAAGGACGTCGATGCGGCGGGTCCGGCGGTGCGACCGCTCGACCTGGACAACCCTCGCCAGGACTTCCTCCGGGCCTCCACCGGCGGCCTCTTCCTGCACTGGGGTCTGCGCACCGCACCCGCCCACACCAGCTGCTCCGCCTGGGAGAACGACGTCACGAACGGCGGCTGGACGCCCGGCTACTGGGTGCGGGAGGCGCAGAAACTGCACACGCAGTACCTCGTCCTCGCCACCTTCCACAGCCGCCTGGGCTATGCCCGCCCCTGGCCGTCGAAGATCCCGGGCTCCTGCTCCACCAAGCGGGACTTCGTCGGCGAGCTGATCACCGCCGCGAAGGCCAAGGGGCTGAAGGTCATCCTCTACATGACCGACGACCCCCAGTGGCACGCCGAGGGCGGCCATGAGTGGCTCGACTCGGCGGCGTACTCGGCTCACAAGGGCGCGAACGTCGACCTCACCACCCGTGAGGGTTTCGGGCAGTTCGGCTACGACAACTTCTTCGAGGTCATGGACCGCTATCCCGACCTCGGGGGCTTCTGGATCGACAACGACAACGCGTACTGGGAGAGCCACAACCTCTACGCGCAGATCCAGCAGAAGCGGCCCGGTTACACGCTCAGCAACAACAACGAGGACACGCCGATCATGGACATGATCAGCAATGAGCAGAAGACGGGAATGTCGCCCGTATACGACTACCCGCAGGCTGTATACACCGCACAACCCCGCCTGACCGAGGCGGACTTCAAGCTCCCCTCGTCCGGCGCCTGGTGGTACGACGGCTCCGACCCCGCCGTCGACCGTAAGCTCACCCTCGGCCGGCTCGTCACCAACGCCGGCTCCTCGGTGAAGGCACTCATGGCGGAGACCGCCCAGGTCGACGGCACCTTCCCGGCCAACCAGGCCTCCTTCAACACCTTCGTGGACTCCTACCTCGACCCTATCCGGGAGTCCCTGCACGGCACCGAGGGTGGCGGCTACCTGTACGGAGGTCTGAAACCCGGCTTCTGGAACGACGGGGCGCACGGTGTCACCACGGTCGCCAAGGCCGACCCGAACCGCCAGTACGTGCATGTGCTGACCCCGCCCAGCACCAGCGTGCTGCGCGTCCGGGACAACGGCTACCGCGTCGCCGCCGTCACCGACCTCCGTACCGGAGCGGCGGTCTCCTGGTCGCAGTCGGGCGGCGTACTCACGCTGAGCGGCCTCGGCGGCTGGGACCCGTACGACACCGTCTTCAAGGTCACCACGGCCGGACGGCAGGGCATCCTCTCCGGCCTCAAGGTGAGCGCGAGCGCGTCGGCGAGCGGCCACGCGGGCTCCGCCGCCGGCGACGGCGACCACCTCACCTACTGGGACAGCGACAAGACCCTGCCCGTCGACCTCACCTTCGACCTCGGCTCGGCGAAGCAGGTGCGGTACGCCGGGCTCAACCAGCGCGAGGACTCCGTCGCCTACGCCCGCTCGGACACCGAGCAGTCGGCGCGGATCAAGGACTACAAGGTGTTCGTCAGCGACGACGGCTCTACCTGGGGCAACGCGGTGAAGACCGGCCAACTGGCGAGCAGGCGCGGGATACAGGGGATCGACCTCACGGCCGTCAGCGCCCGCTACGTCCGCCTCGAAGTCGACACCACCTGGGCAGCCGCCACCGACACCACCCGCTACAAGCGCCTGCGCGTCGACGAGGCGTGGATCGGCACCTCATACGCGACTCCGGGGAACGGGGGACAGTCATGACGGGTATCACCCGCGTCCGATCGCTGGTCGTGGTGGTGATCGGGCTGCTGATCGCCTCGGCGATCCCGCTGCTGGCCACCGCCCGCCCGGCGGCCGCCTCCGACAACGGCCAGTCGGTCCGGCCCGCCATGGGCTGGAGCAGCTGGAGCTTCGTACGCCGCACACCGACCGAGGCGAAGATGAGGGCACAGGCCGACGCGCTGGTGTCCAGCGGTCTGAAGGACCACGGCTATGTGTACGTCAACCTCGACGACTTCTGGCAGAAGTGCGACGACAACGGCTTCGTCGTCGACTCGGTCGGCCGGTGGACCGTCGACTCGGCGAAGTTCCCCGGCGGCATCAAGGCGCTGGCCGACTACATCCACTCCAAGGGCCTGAAGTTCGGCTTCTACGTCACACCCGGCATCGCCAAGAACGCCGTGCTGAAGAACACCCCGATCGAGGGCACGTCATACCACGCCAAGGACATCGCCGACACGTCGAAGACCGAGAAGAACTACAACTGCAAGAACATGTACTACATCGACTACGGGAAGCCGGGCGCACAGGAGTTCGTGAACTCGTGGGCACGGCAGTTCGCCTCCTGGGGAGTCGACTACCTGAAGATCGACGGCGTGGGCGGTCAGGACATCCCCGACGTCCAGGCCTGGGACAAGGCTCTGCGTGCCAGCGGACGGCCCATCAACTACGCGCTGTCCAACAACCTTCCGATCGCGGACGCCGCCACCTGGCGGCAGCTCGCCAACAGCTGGCGCACCCAGGGCGACGTGGAGTGCTACTGCGGACCCGGCGCCAACGGCAGCGGCTATCCGCTGACCGACTGGTCCCATGTCTCCTCCCGGTTCAACACCGCCGCGTCCTGGCAGCCGCACGCCGGACCCGGCGGCTGGAACGACCTGGACTCCCTGGAGATCGGCAACGGTGACCAGGTGGGGCTGACCGCCGACCAGCGGCGCTCGCACTTCACCCTCTGGGCGATGGCGGCGTCCCCGCTGCTGCTCGGCACCGACCTCACCGCACTCGACTCCGTCGACAAGGCGATGCTGGCCAATGACCGGCTGATCGCCGTCGACCAGGACGGGGTGGCCGCGAAACGGGTTGTGAACAGTGGTGTCAGGCAGGTCTTCAGTAAACGGGAGAACAACGGCGACTACGTGGTGGCGCTGTTCAACACCGGTACGTCCGGCAACAGCACGGTCGGTGTGAACTGGTCGCAGGTGGGCTTCACCGGATCCGGCGATGTCACGGACCTCTGGTCGGGCTCGCACAAGGGCGTGATCGCGGACTCGTACAGCGCGACGCTGCGGCCGGGTGAAACACGGCTGATCCGTGTGAAGCCGGTTAACAACGTGAACGTTTCTGCACCGGCGGCGGCAGCAGAGGCGGCACCGGCAACAGCAGAGGCGGCGTCCCCCGGCCTGGCCGTCGCCCCCTACGAGTACCTCGGCTGGGGCAGTCCCCAGAACCCGACAGCCGTCATGTCGGCGACCGGCGTCAAGTGGTTCACACTCGCGTTCGTCCTCTCCGACGGCACCTGCAACCCGAAGTGGGACGGCACGCGCCCGCTGACCGGCGGCAACGACCAGTCGAAGATCGACGCGATCAGGTCCGCGGGCGGCGACGTGGTCGTGTCCGTCGGCGGCTGGAGCGGGAACAAGCTGGGCGAGAAGTGCTCCAGTGCCGCCGCGCTCGCCGGCGCCTACCAGAAGGTGATCAACGCCTACCGGCTCAAGGTGCTCGACATCGACATCGAGAACACCGAGTGGTCCAACGCGACCGTGCGGCAGCGCGTGGTGGACGCGCTGAAGACGGTGAAGGCGAACAACCCCGGCCTCAAGACGATCATCACCTTCGGCACGACCACCAGCGGCCCCGACGCCACCGGCGTCGACATGATCAAGCGAGCCGCGAACTCCGGCCTGGCGAACGACGTGTGGTGCGTCATGCCGTTCGACTTCGGCGGCGGCGCCACGAACATGGGCAGCCTGACCACCCAGGCCATGGAGGGACTCAAGGCCCGAGTGAAGGCGGCGTACGGCTACACCGACGCGACCGCGTACGCCCACATCGGCCTGTCCTCGATGAACGGCAAGACGGACGACTCCGGTGAACGCGTCCGCGTCGCCGACTTCAGAACGATGCTCGCCTACGCCCAGGAGCACCACATCGGCCGCCTCACCTACTGGTCGGTCAACCGCGACCGCCCGTGCGCTTCCGGCACCGACGGCGACGCCTGCAGCGGCGTGACACAGCAGCCGTACGACTACCTCAAGGTCTTTGCCCAGTACACGGGTTGAGAGGACAGCCATGAAACCCAGCAGAGCACTTCCGTGGGGGCTGTCACTGGCCCTCGCCGTCCCGCTCGTCGGCCTGGCGGGCTCCGCCGCGCGGGCCGCCACCGACTACCAGGCCGAGGACGCCACCGTCGTACAGGGCGCGGTGGCCTCCAACCACACCGGCTACACGGGCATCGGCTTCGTCGACTACACCAACGTCACCGGCTCGTACGTGGAGTTCACGGTGAGCGCCGCCTCCCCCGGAACCTCCTCGGTCGTCCTGCGGTACGCCAACGGCACCGCCGTCGACCGCCCGATGGACATCTCCGTAGGCGGCACCGTGGTCGCCGCCGGCGTGTCCTTCCCGGCCACCGCCGACTGGAACACCTGGGTCAACAAGACCGTCAACGTCCCGCTGGCCGCGGGCTCCAACAAGATCCGCGCGACCGCCACCACCGCGGGCGGCGGTCCCAACCTCGACCGCGTGAGCGTCGCGGCGGCGGCCGACACCCAGGCCCCGACCCGTCCCGGGCAGCCGAGTTGCGCGGACATCGGCGAGAACGGACTCACCCTGGCCTGGGGCGCCTCGACCGACAACGCGGGCGTGACGGCGTACGACCTCTACGAGCACGGCAACAAGATCGGTGAGGCGTCCGGGAGTTCGACCTCGAAGGCGCTGACCGGTCTGACGCCCGCCACCACCTACAACCTGACCGTCATCGCCCGTGACGCGGCCGGCAACACCTCCGCCGCCAGCCCCGTCGTCGACTGCACCACCAAGCCGAGCTCCGACACCACCCCGCCGACCAGGCCCGGCACCCTCTCGGCCGCCAACGTCACCGCGAACAGCGCCGAGTTGACCTGGGGCGCCTCGACGGACAACCGGGCGGTCGTCGCGTACGACGTGCGCAGCGGCTCCACCGTCTACAAGTCCGTCACCACCGGCACCTCGACCACCCTCACCGGCCTCGCCTGCGACAGCCCGTACGCACTGAACGTCGTCGCGCGCGACGCGGCCGGGAACGTCTCCGAGCAGAGCAACACGGTCGGACTCACGACCAAGGCCTGCGCCACCGACGGCGGCGTCCCGTCCTCCGTCTCCACGCTGTCCACGGGCTGGACGATCCCGTGGGGCACGTACTGGATGCCCGACAGCCAGACCGCCCTGGTCACCCAGCGGGACGACTTCGGGGTCTGGAAACTCGCCAAGGACGGGACCCGCACCAAGGTCGGCACCGTCCCCGAGGCCGTCACCACCAACGGTGAGGGTGGACTGCTGGGCGTCGCCGTCGACCCGAAATGGGCGACCACCCACTTCGTCTATTTCATGCACACCGCGTCCGAGGGCAACCGCGTCGTCCGCATGACGTACGACGGGACGAAGCTCGGCGACTACAAGGTCCTCCTCCAGGGCATCAAGAAGAACCGCTACCACAACGGCGGTCGCCTCGCCTTCGGCCCCGACGGCTATCTGTACGTCTCCACCGGGGAGGCCCAGACACCCGACCTCGCGCAGGACAAGAACTCCCTCAACGGCAAGATCCTGCGCATGACGACCGACGGGAAAGCGGCTCCCGGCAACCCGTTCGGCAACTACGTCTACAGCCTCGGCCACCGCAACCCGCAGGGCCTCGCCTTCGACCGCAACGGCCGGTTGTGGGAAGCGGAGTTCGGCAACAGCTCCAAGGACGAGCTGAACCTGATCAAGCCGGGTGCCAACTACGGCTGGCCCACCTGTGAGGGCACCTGCGACGTCTCCGGGATGACCAATCCCAAGGCGACCTGGAACGTCTCCGACGCCTCGCCCAGCGGTATCGCCATCGTCCGCAACGTCGTCTACATGGCGTCCCTGCGCGGCGAGCGGCTGTGGCGCATCCCGATCAACGGCGACAACGAGAGCGTGGGCACGCCGACCGCGTACTACGTCGGGACCTACGGCCGGCTGCGCACGGTCACCAAGGTGCCGGGCGCGGACCAGCTGTGGCTGTCCACCACCAACAGCGACAACAACGGAGGGGAGCCGGCCGGGTCCGACAAGATCTTCCGCGTGAACATCACCTAGTCCCGGCAGGAGCAGGCCCGACAGGAGGTCAGGCCCGGTACAGGGCCTCGACCTCCTTCGCGTACGCGTCCTCGATCGCCTTGCGTTTCAGTTTCAGGGACGGCGTCAGCAGACCGTGTTCCTCGGTGAACGGCTGGGCCAGGATGCGGAACGTACGGATCGACTCGGCCTTGGAGACCAGGGTGTTCGCGGCGACCACGGCGCGTCGCACCTCCTTCTCCAGGTCCGGGTCGCGGACCAGTTCCGTCGAGGTCAGCTGCGGTTTGTCGCGCATGGTCAGCCAGTGCTCGACGGCCTCCCGGTCCAGGGTGACCAGGGCCGCGATGTACGGCCGGTCGTTGCCGACCACGATGCACTGGGCAACCAGGGGATGGTCCCGGACGCGTTCCTCCAGGCCTCCCGGGGCGACGCTCTTGCCGCCCGACGTCACCAGGATCTCCTTCTTGCGGCCGGTGATCGTGAGGAAGCCGTCCTCGTCGAGGGAGCCCAGATCGCCGGTGGCCAGCCAGCCGTCGTGCAGGGTCGCGTCCGTCGCCTTCTGGTTGTTCAGATAGCCCTGGAAGACGTTGTCGCCGCGCAGCCAGATCTCGCCGTCGTCCGCGATGTGCACCGTCATACCGGGGATGGGCTGGCCGACCGTGCCGTAACGGGTGCGCTCCGGCGGGTTCGCGGTGGCCGCCGCCGTCGTCTCCGTCAGGCCGTAGCCCTCGTAGATGTGCACGCCCGCGCCCGCGAAGAACAGCCCGAGCCGCCGGTCCATGCCCGAACCGCCGGTCATCGCCTGCCGTACGCGTCCGCCCATCGCGGCCCGGATCTTGGAGTACACGAGCTTCTCGAAGAGCTGGTGCTGCATCCGCAGGCCCGCCGACGGGCCGGGGCCCACGTCCCAGGCCTTCTCCTCCATCGCCTCCGCGTAGCGCACCGCGACCTCGACGGCCTTCTCGAAGGGGCCGGATCTGCCCTCCCGTTCGGCCTTGCGACGGGCGGCGCCGAAGACCTTCTCGAAGATGTACGGCACGCCGAGGAAGAACGTCGGCCGGAACGCGGCGAGGTCGGGCAGCAGGGCCGCCGCGTTGAGCTGCGGCTGGTGACCGAAACGCACCCCGCCGCGGATCGCGGCCACCTGCACCATCCGGCCGAAGACATGTGCGAGGGGGAGGAAGAGCAGGGTCGCCGCCTCGTCGCCCTTCTTGGAGTGGAACACCGGTTCCCACCGCTCGATGACGGTGTCCGCCTCGAACATGAAGTTCGCGTGGGTGATGACACAGCCCTTGGGGCGGCCCGTGGTGCCGGAGGTGTAGATGATCGTCGCGGTCGACTCGGGGGTGACCGCGAGCCGGTGCCGGTGCACCGTGTCGTCGTCGAGGTGCGCGCCGGCCTCGTACAGCTCCTGCACGGCGCCGACGTCGAGCTGCCACAACTGGCGCAGCTGAGGAAGCCGGTCGATGACGGTGGCGATGGTCATCGCGTGGTCCTCGTGCTCCACCATCGCCGCCGTGACCTCGGCGTCGTACAGCATCCAGAAGACCTGCTCCGCCGAGGACGTCGAGTAGACCGGCACCACCTGGGCGCCGATCGTCCACAGCGCGTAGTCGAAGAGCGTCCACTCGTAGCGCGTGCGGGACATGATCGCGACCCGGTCCCCGAACCGGATGCCCCGCGCGAGCAGGCCCTTGGCGAGGGCGAGGACCTCGTCGCGGAACTCGCCCGCGGTCACGTCCCGCCACTGGCCCGCCTCGTCCTTTCGGCCGAGCGCGACACGCAGGGGGTCTTCCTGGGCATGTTCGAACACCACGTCGGCCAGTCCGCCCACGGGCGGCGCCAACGCCAACGGAGGGTTGGTGAATTCGCGCAAACCCGCTCCTAGTGACGCCTTGCACAGCGCCGTGAAAACTACCCCACGGCCTCATACCGCGGGAGGGGGTACGAAACCGGGCGGTGCTGTGCTTGTGCGCCGGCGTGGGCGGAAAATTGTGTCTGTATGGGTAGGGGACGGACAGATCCGCCTCCGTCGACGGATGACCAGGTCCCTGTATCTCCACCGAATCCGACCGACCCGCTCACCGCCCGTGCCAGGGCTCTTGGGACTCTCTTTAAGGTCTCGAAGAACCCGCGGGCGACCGCTCGCCCACTCTCACTGCGTTCCGGACGTCGATTTCGTCACGCCTGTTCCGTCAGCGCCGGTGCAGCCGGTCCCCGCTCGTCAGGATCGCCGCCGCCAGCGCGTCCGCCGCGCCCTGGGCCGACGTACGGCGTTGGCCGTGGACCAGGACGAAGTCGACCTGGCCCAGTTCCGGCAGCCCGGCGCGGTCGGGCACGCGGACCAGGCCGGGCGGGATCATGCCGCGTGAGTGGGCCATCACGCCGAGGCCCGCCCGGGCCGCCGCGATCAGACCGTTGAGGCTGCCGCTGGTGCACACGACGCGCCACGCCCGGCCCTGCCGCTCCAGCGCCTCCATGGCGAGGGCACGGGTGATGCCCGGTGGCGGGTACACGATCAGCGGCACCGGACGGTCGGCCTCCAGGCGCAGCCGCTGCGCGCCGATCCACACCAGCTCGTCGTGCCAGACCGGCTCACCACGCGGATCCTCGGGGCGCCGCTTGGCCAGAACGAGATCCAGTTTCCCGGCGGCCAGCTGCTCGTGCAGGGTGCCCGACAGCTCGACCGTCAGCTCCACACCGACCTCGGGATGGTCGCTGCGAAATGCCTCCAGGATCTCCGGCAGCCGGGTCAGCACGAAGTCCTCGGACGCGCCGAACCGCAGTCGGCCACGCAGCCGCGTGCCCGTGAAGAACGCCGTCGCCTGCTCGTGCACCTCCAGGATGCGGCGGGCGAAGCCGAGCATCGCCTCGCCGTCCTCGGTCAGCTCCACCGAGTGCGTGTCCCGGGAGAACAGCTGCCGTCCGGCCGCGTCCTCCAGGCGCCGCACATGCTGGCTGACCGTGGACTGGCGCAGCCCGAGCCGACGCGCGGCCTGCGTGAAACTGAGCGTCTGGGCCACCGTCAGGAAGGTCCGCAGATGAGAGGGGTCGTACACGTCTCCACGCTACCTCGTTATCGCGAAACACGATGACAGTCAGAGCGGTGTACGGGATTCCCGATCACGAGGCGGAGGAGGACGATGGAAAGGGCACGACCGTCCCTGAACCTGAGTAGTGGAGCACCGTGAAACGCCTGAAGTGGCCGAGTTGGATGCCGATCGACCCCTACATCCTGCTGTTGCTCGGGACGGTGGGCCTCGCGGCGCTCCTCCCGGCACGCGGGACGGGCGCCGACGTCGCCTCGGGTGCCTCCACGGCCGCCATCGCCTTCCTCTTCTTCCTCTACGGCGCCCGCCTCTCCACCCGCGAGGCGCTGGCCGGCCTGAAACACTGGCGCCTGCACGGCACGGTTCTCGCCTGTACGTTCGTCGTCTTCCCGCTGCTCGGCCTGGCCGCCCGTGGACTCGAACCGGTGTTCCTGACCCACGACCTCTACACCGGCCTGCTCTTCCTCACCCTTGTCCCGTCCACGATCCAGTCGTCGATAGCCTTCACCTCGATGGCCCGGGGCAACGTGCCCGCCGCGATCTGCGCCGGCTCCTTCTCCTCCCTCGTCGGCATCGTCGTCACCCCGCTGCTCGCGGCCACGCTGCTCGGCAGCACCGGCGGCGGCTTCTCGCTCGACTCGCTCGTCGACATCGTGCTCCAGCTGCTGGTCCCGTTCGTCGCCGGGCAGGTGCTCCGGCGCTGGATCGGGGCGTTCGTCACCCGGCACAAGAAGGTGCTCGGGCTGGTGGACCGCGGTTCGATCCTCCTCGTCGTCTACACCGCGTTCAGCGAGGGCGTGGTCGAGGGCATCTGGCACCAGGTCGGCCCGGGCCGGCTGGCCGGACTCATGGTCGTCGAGGCCGTTCTGCTCGCGGTGATGCTGGCGCTCACCTGGTACGGCGGCAAGGCGCTCGGCTTCGGCCGCGAGGACCGGATCACGATCCAGTTCGCCGGTTCGAAGAAGTCCCTGGCGGCCGGACTGCCCATGGCGAGCGTCCTGTTCGGGACCCAGGCCGCGCTGGCCGTACTGCCGCTGATGCTCTTCCACCAGATGCAGCTGATGGTGTGCGCGGTGATCGCCAAACGCCGGTCGCGGGACCCGGCGACCACCGACGAGACGGCCACCGAGCAGGAACCGGCGGCCCCGCCCCGCGTGACGGCAACGACACGTTCCGCCTGAGCAGCGGGCCGGGGGGCGCCCCGTAGGGGGCGCGGGGAACTGCGCGACCGGCCCGCACCGGCCCGCGGGAAACGATGCAGCTGTCGCGGGGAGCGGCTCGTGTTCACCTGGTCCAGCCGACGTGTTCCGGCTGAGCCGCGGGCCGGGGGCGCCCCGTAGGGGGCGCGGGGAACTGCGCGACCGGCCCCCACCGGCCCGCGGGAAACGATGCACCTATCGCGGGGAGCGGCTCGTGTTCACCTGGTCCAGCCGACGTGTTCCGGCTGAGCCGCGGGCCGGGGGCGCCCCGTAGGGGGCGCGGGGAACTGCGCGACCGGCCCCCACCGCCCCGCGGCGAACGATTCACCTACCGCGCGGAGCGACCGGTGCTCACCTCGTCCATCGGCAGCCACAGCACTGTACTGCTCGTGGCCGCCGCCTCGTCCACCGTCGCCGTCATGGAGGCCGCGGACAGTTCCGCGTTGTCCAACGCCCGGTCCCAGACCCGGACATCGTCGATCGCGCCGCTGAAGTGCTGCAGGCTGTCCACCCGTTGCCCGACGTGCACCCCGAACACCGAGTTGCGGCTGACCGACCCGGTGACGTCCGCGACGCTGACCGCCGTACCGTCGACGAAGAGGGTGAACTGGCCGCCGCCACGACGCAGGGCCGCGAAGTGCCACTGGCCGTCGTTGTAGGTACCCACGGAGGTCGCCGAAGCCGTCCTGACGGCCGACGCGCCGTCCCGGACGGTCATCAGGCCCCGGACCCGGTTGCTCGCAGGTTCGGCCCGCAGCCAGACCTGCGGCTGGGTGGAGCCGACCCCGCCCATCCACAGAAGCGGCCGGTCACCCGATGTCGCCGTGGTCCGGAACCAGAGAGCCACCGTGAAGTCCTTGGTGCCCAGCGGCAGACGGTCGCTGTACGGGAGGCGCACCGCGTCGTCCACGCCGTCGAACTCCAGCGCGCCCCCGCCGAACACCCCGGTGGTCTGCGTGGCACCGCCGAGAACCGCGGCCGGACGGGCGCCGGGGGCCAGGTCACGGGTGGTCGGGTCCGGGCCGCGCGCGGGCGTCAGCCAGTCCTCGGTGAAGCGGGCGAAGCGGATCTCGTCGCGTGCGTCGACGGTGCCGCCCTCGTACATCAGGCCCACCGTCTCACTGTCGATCTTGACCAGGTCGGAGTAGCCCGACCAGTCCCGCGAGACGACCGTGCCCCGGTCCACGCTGTCCCAGGTGCGCCCGCCGTCGTAGGAGGAGCGGATCATCATCGTCCGGCGCCGGTCGGGATCGCCCGGGCAGGCCAGCAGCACACGGGCGCCGAAGCCCACGGTGGAGCACTGGACCTGGGGCGCGTAGAGATCCGGGAGGGCGTGGAACGGGGTGAGGAAGCTGCTGCCGCCGTCCGCGCTGAAGGCCTGGGTGCGGTGTCCGAGATCGGTACCGTCCTGTTCGCGCCCGCTGACCAGGATCACCCCGTCCGAGCGCTCGGTGAGCGTCACCTCGGACGGCTTCTGCCGGAAGGTGCCGTCCGCCGCGATCGGCCAGGTGTCCGTGGCCCCGACCTTCCAGTGGTCGCCGCCGTCGTCGCTGATGATCAGCGCGGCATGGTTGGCGGTGATCCGACTGCCGTCCCACGTCTCGGTGTTGACGCCGAAGACGAGCCGGCCCGCGTTCTCGCCCCGGGTGAGCTGGATGCCGTGCACGGGGCCCGTCGCATACCAGGAGTTGTACTCGGGGGGCATGATCTCGGCGCTCAGATCGCGCGGCTCGGACCAGCTCAGTCCGTCGTCGTCGCTGTACTGCAGATGGGGAGTGCGGTCGCACGGCACCGGGCAGTTCCCGCCGCCCCGGCCGGTGTTCCAGCTCTCCGCGAGGAGGATGCGGCCGGTCTCCCGGTCCACGATGGGCGCCGGGTTGCCATGGGTGTCGACCCCGCCGTCGTCGACCACCTGCACCGGGCCCCAGGTGCGCCCGTCGTCGGTCGACCGCTTGACGACGATATCGATGTCACCGGCGTCCCCGCAGTTGTCCTTCCGCCCCTCGGCGAACGCCAGCAGCGTGCCCTTCAGGGTCCGGACGATCGCGGGGATCCGGTAGCAGGCGTAACCGGGGTCCTGGGAGGCCCGGAAGAGCACCTGCTGCTCGAACGTGGCCGTGGGGGTGGCCTGTTCGGCGCCTGCGGGGCTCGGCATCGCGAGCAGCAGAGCGGCCGTGGTGAACACGGCCGTGAGGGTGTATCTGAGACGTGCGCGAAGACTTGACGGCATGTACGGCCCTGCCCTTCAACGTCTGGACTTCATGCGTCTGGACTTCAGAGTTCGTGACGTGGGAGTTCGTGACTTCAGAGGTCTGGACATCTGAACAATCGGGCATCCGAAAATCTGGACATCCTACGTCCAACGTGCGCGCATCAGACGGTAGTTGGATGCTCAGCCGCCCCACAAGAACCGTGTGTCAGGGGATCAGGACAACCTTGCCGAGGTTGGTCCGGGACTCGATGACCCGGTGTGCTCCGGCCGCGTCCGCCAGCGCGAACTCCCCGTGCACCACCGGTCGTACGGTTCCTTCGGTGAACAGCCGCCACAGCTCGCGGCGCCACCGCTCGTACAACTCGGGTCGCTCGCGGGCTATTCGGCGCAGCTGGAAGCCGGTGACGGTCGTTGAACCCACCAGCAGGTCGTACGCCCGGACGGTCCCGCCGCCCGAGCTGTACGCGACGAGCCGCCCGCCGGGCGCGAGGGCGGCGAGCGCCGGGGTGAGCAGCGCCCCGCCGACCGCGTCGAGGACGTAGTCCACGGGTGCGGACCGGTCGCCGCGGTCCATCCGGTCGTACGTGACGACCTCGTCGGCTCCGAGCGAGCGCACGAAGTCGGCCTTGGCGGGGTCGGAGACCGCGCCGACCACCCGGGACGCGCCGCGCGTCCGCGCGAGCTGCACCGCGAGATGTCCGACTCCGCTCGCAGCCCCTGTGATCAGCGCCGTTTCGCCCGTCGAGGGGCGGGCGGCGGACAGCGCGCCGAGGGCGACCAGCCCGCTGCGGACGAGCGCGACCGCGGCCACCGGGGAGGCGTCGTCGGGGACGGGGGAGGCCATGGCCTCCCGGAGCACCGCGAAGTCGGCGTAGGCGTGGCCGAAACAGAGCCCGGTCACGCGCTCGCCCCGTCGGAAACCGGTCACCCCGGCGCCCACCGCCACGACCTCACCGGCGATCTCGCCGCCCAGCGGGACCGGCTCGTCGGCCTCGGTCACCTTGCGGACGGCGGGAAGGGTGACGCCGACCGCCTCGCAGCGGACGAGGAGCTCACCGGGCCCGGGTTCCGGCAGGGGGGCCTCCTCCAGGAACAGGGGACCACCTGTGTGCCCGTACCGAACGCGCCGCATCCGCACCTCTTACCTCGCACGTGGAGAAACCGTTGGGAGCCCCAACGATAAACGTATAACCATTGGGAGGTCCAATGATTATTGGTTAGTCTTTCCGCATGTCTGTCGAACTTCGCTCCATACGTGTCCTCCCCAGCTGGATCCTGGGGAGGGCCGCCGACCGCGGACGGGCACTGGTCGCCGCCGCGCTGGCGGACGAGGGGCTGAAGATGTGGCATCACGTGGTGCTCTCCGCCGTCGCGGAGGTGGGCCCGGTCGCGCAGGCCGAACTGGTGCGCGGGGTGGGGCTCGACGCCAAGGACATGGTCGGCGTGCTCAACGACCTTCAGGGCGCCTCACTGGTCGTGCGCACGCCCGATCCGCGCGACCGGCGCAAGAACGCGGTGACGGTCACGTCGGAGGGGCGAAAACTGCTGGCCCGCTGCGAGCGGGCCGCACGCAGGGCCAACGACGAACTGCTGGCGCCGCTCACCGGAGTGGAACGCGAACTGTTCCTGGGCCTGCTCACCAGGGTCTCGGGCACGCGTTAGCGGCCGGCGGCCCGATGGGCAGAAGCGGGGCCCCACCGGCGCAGGGGGCGCTCCCCGCCGTTCGGGACCCCGCCGCCGTGCCGCGGGGAAGCCGTTCAGCCCTGGGAGGCCGCGGCCCGCAGAGCGATACGGTCCTCGCCCGCGTACACGTTCATGTTGGCGCCCCGGAGGAACCCCACCAGGGTCAGCCCCGACTCGGCCGCCAGGTCGACGGCGAGCGACGAGGGCGCCGAGACGGCCGCCAGCACCGGGATCCCGGCCATGACCGCCTTCTGAGCCAGTTCGAACGACGCCCGGCCGGAGACCAGCAGGATCACGCGGGACAGTGGCAGGTCGCCGTTCTGCAGGGCCCGGCCGACCAGTTTGTCGACCGCGTTGTGCCGGCCCACGTCCTCACGGATGTCGAGCAGTTCGCCCTCCTCCGTGAACAGGGCCGCCGCGTGCAGGCCCCCGGTCCGGTCGAACACTCGCTGGGATGCCCGGAGCCGGTCGGGGAGGCTCGCGAGCAGTTCGGGGGTCACCCGGACCGGGGGAGTATCGGCGCCGTCGTCGATCGCCCAGCGCGCCGTCGTACGGACCGCGTCCAGGCTGGCCTTTCCGCACAGGCCGCACGAGGACGTCGTGTACACGTTCCGCTCCAGCGTGATGTCGGGCAGCACCACGTCCGGAGCCGTCCGCACATCCACCACGTTGTACGTGTTCGAGCCGTCCGTGGTGGCCCCCGCGCAGTACACGATGTTCTGGAGTTCGCGCCGCTCGGCGAGCACGCCCTCGCTCACCAGGAAGCCGGCGGCGAGCGCGAAGTCGTCGCCCGGTGTCCGCATGGTGATGGCGATCGGCTTGCCGTTCAGCCGGATCTCCATGGGTTCCTCGGCGACGAGCGTGTCCGGCCGGGTGGAGATCACCCCGTCCCGGATCCGGATCACCCTGCGCCGTTCGGTGACTCGTCCCATGTCCTGATCAGCCCCGGTTCTGTACGTGCTGGTAGGTGACCTTCTCGTTCTCATTGTCCTGCACGCGCGAGGTGGCGCCGCGGGCCGTGGAATTCCGCCACCGCGAGGGAACGGGTTGACGACATATTGTCTACAGTATGGGAGTCGACTCGGCAAGAGGTGTGCCCCTGGTCGGCTGCGGCCCTGTGGCCGGGAAGCGGAGAAATGGTGGCCGGGAAGGCGCGCTCAGGGTGGCCGGGGGCACCGTTCGTCCGGTCCGAACGACCGTTCGGCGCAGTGCGGATACCGTTCACCGCATACGGTCGGCGAGTTCGACCGGCCGCCTTCCCAACCGTGCGGCCGGTTCCTATCGTCCGGGATCATGAGTCCCCCCATAGCGCCGCCCGGCTGGAGCCGCTGGCTCGTTCCTCCGGCCGCACTCTCGGTCCACCTGTCCATCGGCCAGGCCTACGCCTGGAGCGTCTTCAAGCCGCCGCTGGAATCCGCACTCGGCCTCAGCGGCACCCAGAGCGCGCTGCCCTTCCAGCTCGGCATAGTGATGCTCGGCCTGTCCGCCGCGTTCGGCGGCACGCTCGTCGAGCGCAACGGACCGCGCTGGGCCATGACCGTCGCCCTGGTCTGCTTCTCCTCCGGCTTCCTGCTCGCCTCGCTCGGCGCCGCCACCGAGCAGTACTGGCTGATCGTCTTCGGCTACGGCTTCGTCGGCGGCATCGGCCTGGGCATCGGCTACATCTCGCCCGTCTCCACCCTCATCAAGTGGTTCCCCGACCGGCCCGGCATGGCCACCGGCATCGCGATCATGGGCTTCGGCGGCGGCGCGCTCATCGCCTCGCCGTGGTCGGCGCAGATGCTGGAGTCGTTCGGTTCCGACAGCTCCGGGATCGCGCTGGCCTTCCTCGTGCACGGACTGGCGTACGCGGCGTTCATGTCACTCGGCGTGCTCCTGGTCCGCGTGCCGCGCGGCGAGAAGCCCGCCGCCGACGGGTCGAGCGGGCCGAGCGCCCTCACGGGCGTCCAGGTCTCCGCGCGCAGCGCCGTGCGGACCCCGCAGTTCTGGTGCCTGTGGGTCGTCCTCTGCATGAACGTGACCGCGGGCATCGGCATCCTGGAGAAGGCCGCGCCGATGATCAAGGACTTCTTCGCGGACAGCTCCACTCCGGTCTCGGTGTCGGCGGCGGCCGGCTTCGTCGCGCTGCTCTCGGCGGCCAACATGGCGGGCCGGATCGGCTGGTCGTCCACCTCCGACCTGATCGGCCGCAAGAACATCTACCGCGTCTATCTCGGCGTCGGGGCACTGATGTACGCGTCGATAGCCTGGTTCGGGGACTCCTCCAAGCCACTGTTCATCCTGTGCGCCCTGGTGATCCTCTCCTTCTACGGCGGCGGATTCGCCACCATCCCCGCCTATCTGAAGGACCTCTTCGGGACCTACCAGGTCGGCGCGATCCACGGACGGCTGCTCACCGCCTGGTCCACGGCCGGGGTACTCGGCCCGTTGATCGTCAACTGGATCGCGGACCGCCAGGAGGAGGCCGGCAAACACGGCTCGGCGCTCTACGGGACATCGTTCGCCATCATGATCGGACTGCTCGCCGTCGGCTTCGTCGCCAACGAACTCGTCCGCCCCGTCGATCCCCGTCACCACGTGCCCGCGCCGAAGGAGGCCGCCGATGTCCAGCGAGAACAGTCCGTCTGAGAACGCGGGCCCGACGGACCGCCGGCCCCTGATCGCCTTCGCCTGGCTGTGGGTGGGCCTGCCGCTCTGTTACGGCGTCTACGAACTGGTGCAGAAGGCGACACAGCTGTTCACCGGGTAGGTGTTCGGACCCGGGGGAGTCTGATGGAAGCCGACAACCCGGCCGCGTTAATCCTGTGGCATCGCGTGCCGTCGTACTGGTGAGTCACTGATCAGACTGGAGGATCCCGCTACCGCAAAGCAGCAAAGGGGACCCGCCCATGAACGGCTCGCGCATCGCCGCCGTCGGTCACTACCAGCCCGCCAAGGTACTCACGAACGAGGACCTGGCGGGTCTGGTCGACACCAACGACGAGTGGATCAGAAGCCGGGTGGGCATCCGTACGCGCCACATCGCCGGGCCCGACGAGCCCGTGGACGAGCTGGCCGCGCACGCCGCGGCCAAGGCGCTCGCCGCGGCGGGCCTGGCCGCCAGCGAGATCGACCTCGTCCTCGTCGCGACTTCCACCGCCGTCGACCGCTCGCCGAACATGGCCGCCCGGGTGGCGAACCGCCTCGGCATCCCCTCGGCGGCCACGATGGACCTCAACGTGGTGTGCGCCGGCTTCACCCACGCCCTGGCCACTGCCGACCACGCGGTACGGGCCGGGGGATCGGTACGGGCCCTCGTCATCGGCGCCGACAAGATGTCAGCGGTGACGGACTGGACCGACCGCACGACCTGCGTACTCGTCGGGGACGGGGCGGGCGCCGCCGTCGTCGAGGCCTGCCCGCCCGCCGCCGCGGACGCGCCGGGACCCGCGGGTATCGGGCCCGTGCTGTGGGGCTCGGTGCCGGAGATGGGGCACGCGGTACGGATCGAGGGCACGCCCCCGCGTTTCGCACAGGAGGGCCAGAGCGTCTACCGCTGGGCCACCACCCAGCTGCCGCGCATCGCCCGCCAGGCGTGCGAGCGCGCCGGTCTCGCCCCCGAGGACCTCGCAGCCGTCGTCCTGCACCAGGCCAACCTGCGCATCATCGAGCCGCTGGCGGCGAAGATCGGCGCGGTGAACGCCGTCGTGGCCCGCGATGTCGTCGAGTCCGGCAACACCTCGGCCGCCAGCATTCCGCTGGCCTTCTCCAAACTGGTCGAGCGCGGCGAGATCTCCACCGGCGACCCCGTCCTTCTGTTCGGTTTCGGAGGCAACCTCTCGTACGCCGGGCAGGTCGTCCGCTGCCCGTGACGATTCCGGCTCCGGAAGGTGTTCGCCGAACACTCACGGTGCCTCGGCGCCCCCTCTTTGTCCTCTCAATGGAAGAAGTCGGCCTCAATCTGTGCTCGACTTCTTCCCAGCCCCGGCGGTCGCTGCTACGTTCCACTCGAAAGCCCGGCGAAGCGGCCGGAACCGTGGCAGGTTGGTGCCTGACCAGGCTGGGAGGGGCTTGTGAGACGTATGACCGCACGACCCGCGAACTCCCACCAGGCCCGACTGCTGCGGCTGTTGCGTGACGGTGGGCCCAACTCCCGGGCCCAGCTGGGGGATCAGGTCGACCTGTCACGGTCCAAGCTGGCCGTGGAGGTGGACCGCCTCCTGGAGACGGGCCTGATCGTGGCCGACGGACTCGCCGCCTCCCGAGGTGGCCGCCGCTCCCACAACATCCGGCTCGCCCCCGCCCTGCGCTTCCTCGGCGTCGACATCGGCGCGACCTCGATCGACGTCGCGGTGACCAACGCTGAACTGGAAGTGCTGGGACACCTCAACCAGCCCATGGACGTACGCGAGGGCCCGGTCGCGGTCTTCGAGCAAGTCCTGTCCATGGCCGCCAAGTTGAGGGCTTCCGGGCTCGCGGAGGGGTTCGACGGCGCCGGCATCGGTGTTCCGGGCCCGGTCCGTTTCCCGGAGGGCGTACCGGTCGCCCCGCCGATCATGCCCGGCTGGGACGGTTTCCCCGTACGGGAGGCACTCAGCCAGGAACTGGGCTGCCCGGTGATGGTCGACAACGACGTGAACCTGATGGCGATGGGGGAGCAGCACGCGGGCGTGGCCCGCTCCGTGAACGACTTCCTCTGCGTCAAGATCGGCACCGGAATCGGCTGCGGGATCGTCGTCGGCGGTGAGGTCCACCGCGGGGTGACGGGCAGCGCCGGAGACATCGGGCACATCCAGGCGGTACCCGACGGGCGCCCGTGCGCCTGCGGCAACCGGGGCTGCCTGGAAGCCCACTTCAGCGGCGCCGCGCTCGCCCGCGACGCCAAAGAGGCGGCCCAGCAAGGACTTTCGGCGGAACTCGCCGCCCGGTTGGAGGCGAGCGGCGCCCTGAGCGCCGTCGACGTCGCCGCCGCCGCTGCCGCCGGGGACGCCACCTCGCTCGACCTGATCCGCGAGGGCGGCAACCGCACCGGCCAGGTCATCGCCGGTCTCGTCAGCTTCTTCAACCCCGGCCTGGTCGTGATCGGCGGCGGGGTGACCGGCCTCGGCCACACCCTGCTCGCCGCGATCCGTACCCAGGTCTACCGCCAGTCGCTGCCCCTGGCGACCGGCAACCTGCCGATCGTTCTGGGGGAGTTGGGCCCCACCGCCGGAGTCATCGGCGCCGCCCGGCTCATCAGCGACCACCTGTTCTCACCCGCGTAGACCGACCCCGTCCCGCTCGGCCCACTCCGTAGCCACGTCACCCGACACACACCACCAGCACAGCGCCCTGCTCTGCCCTGCGAGAAAACGCCTGCCCAGCAAGCGATCCACCCTGCAACCGGCCCGCACGCCCGCCAAGGGGAACCGTCATGGCACCAGAACCACCGCTGCTCAGCATGTCCGGCATCACCAAGTCGTTCCCCGGAGTCCGGGCCCTCGACGGCGTCGACCTCGACGTCCAGGCCGGCGAAGTGCACTGTCTGCTCGGCCAGAACGGAGCCGGCAAGTCCACCCTCATCAAGGTCCTGGCCGGCGCCCACCAGCCCGACGACGGCGTCATCAACTGGCGCGGCGAGCCGGTCACCCTGCGTTCACCGATCGCCGCCATGCGCCTCGGTATCGCCACCATCTACCAGGAACTCGACCTGGTCGAAGGCCTGTCGGTGGCCGAGAACGTCCACCTCGGCCATGAACCGACGACCGCCGGCTTCGTCGTACGAGGAAGGACGGCGAAGACAGCGACAGCGGCTCTGCTCGGCCGGCTCGGTCATCCGGAGGTCGATCCAGGGCGCCTGGTGGGGGAGTTGTCGGCGGCGCAGCAGCAGATCGTCTCGATGGCACGGGCGCTCTCCCACGACGTACGGCTGATCGTCATGGACGAGCCGTCCGCGGCGCTCGACCCGGAGGAGGTCGACAACCTCTTCCGGATCGTCGGCGACCTGACCGCCGCCGGGGTCGCCGTCGTCTACATCTCGCACCGCCTGGAGGAGATCCGCCGCATCGGCGACCGCGTGACCGTCCTCAAGGACGGCCGGGCGGTGGCGGGCGGGCTCCCCGCGAAGTCCACGCCGACCAGCGAGGTCGTCGCCCTGATGACGGGCCGCAACGTCGAGTACGTCTTCCCGGAACGCCCACCGACACCGCGGGACGCGGCCGGCCCGCCGGTCCTCGAAGTCCAGGGGCTCGCCAGGGAAGGCGAGTTCGCGCCCGTCGACCTCACCGTGCGGCCCGGCGAGATCGTGGGCCTCGCCGGACTGGTCGGGTCGGGACGCTCGGAGATCCTGGAGACCATCTACGGCGCCCGCAGGCCCACGGCCGGTCAAGTGCTGGTCGACGGGCACGTGTTGAGGCCGGGCAGCGTACGGGCCGCGGTGCGCGCCGGGCTCGGGCTCGCCCCCGAGGAACGCAAGGCGCAGGCACTGCTGCTGCTGGAGTCCGTCACCCGCAATGTGTCGGTCTCCTCCATGTCCCGCTTCGCACACGGAGGCTGGCTCGACCGGCGAGCCGAACTGGCCGCGGCCCGCGCCGCCACCCGCGAGCTGTCGCTACGGCCCGACAACCCCTCCGTACCCGTGCGCACCCTCTCCGGCGGCAACCAGCAGAAGGCGGTCCTCGCCCGCTGGCTGCTGCGCGGCTGCCGGGTCCTGCTGCTCGACGAACCGACCCGGGGCGTCGACGTCGGCGCCCGCGCCGAGCTGTACGCGGTCGTCCGACGCCTCGCCGACGAGGGTCTCGCCGTCCTGCTGGTCTCCAGCGAGGTACCCGAGGTGCTCGGCCTCGCCGACCGTGTCCTGGTCCTGCGCGAGGGCCGGGTCGTCCACACGGCACCCGCCCGCGAACTCGACGAACACCGCGTGCTCGACCTCGTGATGGAAGGAGCCCCCGTGGCCAGCACAAGTTCCGCGGCCGGCGAAAGGGGCCCCGCGTCATGACGCAGCCCGTGTCCCCACCGCGCGACACCACCGACAAAGCCCCGGCAGCCGGTCAACTCCCGCCCTGGCGAGGTGTGGTGGCCCGCGCCGACATCCGCACCCTCTCCCTCCTCGGTGTCCTCGCCGCACTGATCGTCGTCGGCGGCATCACCAAGCCCGACGAGTTCCTCGACACCCGCAACCTCCAACTCGTCCTCACCCAGGGCTCGGTCATCGGCGTCGTCACCGTCGGCATGACCTTCGTCATCATGTCGGGCGGTATCGACCTGTCGGTCGGCGCGATCGTCGCCCTCTCCTCGGTGTGGGCGACCACCGTCGCCACCCAGGAGTACGGCTTCGCGGGCATCCTCTTCACCGCGGTACTCGTCGGCGTGGGCTGCGGACTGGTCAACGGCCTGCTCATCGCGTACGGCGGGATGGTCCCGTTCATCGCCACGCTCGCCATGCTGGCCTCGGCACGCGGACTCGCCCTCCAGATCACCGACGGTGCGACACAGATCGTCACGATCGACAGTGTCCTCGACCTCGGCGAGCGCGACGCCTACGTCCTCGGCATCCCGCCCCTGGTGCTCGTCTTCGCGGTAGTGACGATTCTCGGCTGGCTGATCCTGAACCGCACCACCTTCGGCCGCCGTACCGTCGCCGTGGGCGGCAACGCGGAGGCCGCCCGTCTGGCGGGCATCGACGTACGCCGCCAGCGCCTCTACCTCTACCTGCTGTCCGGACTGTGCTGCGGGATCGCCGCCTTCCTGCTGATCATCCTGTCCGGCTCGGGCCAGAACACCAACGGGAACCTGTACGAGCTGGACGCAATCGCCGCCGCGATCATCGGCGGCACCCTGCTCAGCGGAGGTCGCGGCACCATCGTCGGCTCCGTCCTGGGCGTCCTGATCTTCACCACGATCACCAACATCTTCGCCCTGAACAACCTGCAGAGCGATGTGCAGCAGATCGCCAAGGGCGCGATCATCGTCGCCGCCGTGCTCGTCCAGCGCCGCACCGCAAGCACGACCTGAGGGAAGGGTTCACCGCCATGCCAGAGCCGACGCCTTTCACAAGCCGCAGAGGACTGCTCTTCGGGACCGCCGCCGTCGGGGCGGGAGTCCTGCTCACCGGTTGCACCAGCAACGATCCGGTGGACGAGCCCGCCGCGAACGACAACCAGCCGGCCGCCGCGGACACCCCCGGCAAGGCCGTCACCATCGGCTTCGCCGGACCGCAGGCCGACCACGGCTGGCTCAACGCGATCAACGACAACGCCAAGAACAGGGCGAAGAAGTACTCCGACGTGACGCTGGAGATCACCGAGGGCTCGAACGACACCGCCGCGCAGATCGGCCAGATCGAGACGCTGATCAACAAGAAGGTCGACGTACTGGTGATCCTGCCCGCCGACGGCAAGGCGCTCACCCAGGTCGGACTGAAGGCCATGCGCGCCGGCATCCCCGTCGTCAACCTGGACCGGATCTTCAACACCCCACAGGCGTACCGCTGTTGGATAGGCGGCGACAACTACGGCATGGGCTTCAACGCGGGGCAGTACATCGGCGAGAAGCTCAAGGACGTGTCCGACGCCAAGGTCATCGAACTCGCCGGCCTCGACAACCTGGAACTGACCAAGCAGCGCACCCAGGGCTTCGACGACGCCCTGAAGAACTACCCCAACATCAAGAAGGTCGCCCGCCAGGCCGCCGAGTTCACGGTCGAGTCGGGCCAGGCGAAGATGGCCCAACTCCTGCAGGCACAGCCCAAGTTCGACGCCCTGTGGAACCACGACGACGACCAGGGCGTAGGCGCGCTGCGGGCCATCGACCAGGCAGGCCGCGACGACTTCCTGATGGTCGGCGGCGCGGGCGCCCTCTCCGCCTTCCAGGCCATCAAGCAGGACAACGGCGTCCTGAAGGCGACCGTGCTCTACCCGCCCACGATGGCCGCCTCCGCGATCGACCTGGCCCGCGCACTGGGCCAGGGCAAGGGGGTGGGCGGCCTCTCCGAGTTCGAGATCCCCTCCTCCCTCACGCTCTACTCGGCGGTCGTCGACAAGAACAACATCGACCAGTACATGCCGACCGGCTTCAAGTAGAGGGACACCCAGCAGGGGCTCCAGAGGGCAAGGTTCCTGGCGCGCCCCTTCAAGGGGCGCGGGGAACTGCGCGACCAGCCGCAACGCACCCGCAGCCGGACCCACTGGATCACCCCCCCACCACGAGGAGGACATCCGCATGGCAGAGCCGCAGGCAGACAAGCCGGCACTGGGCGTCGGCATGGTCGGATACGCGTTCATGGGCGCGGCCCACTCCCAGGGCTGGCGCACTGCGGGCCACGTCTTCGACCTGCCCCGGCGCCCGGTGCTCGCCGCGATCTGCGGCCGGGACCCGGGTGCCGTCCGAGCGGCAGCGAACAAGCACGGCTGGGCGGCGGCCGAGACCGACTGGCGCGCCCTCGTCGAACGGGACGACGTCGACCTCGTCGACATCTGCACCCCCGGCGACAGCCACGCCGAGATCGCCCTCGCCGCCCTCGCCGCGGGCAAACACGTACTGTGCGAAAAGCCCCTCGCCAACACCGTCGAGGAAGCCATGGCGATGACAGCGGCGGCCGAAGAGGCGGAGCAGCGCGGCCAGTTGGCGATGGTCGGCTTCAACTACCGTCGTCTGCCCGCCGCCGCGCTCGCCCGTTCCATGGTCGCCGAGGGACGGCTGGGCAGCCTGCGGCACGCACGGGTGACGTACCTTCAGGACTGGCTGGTGGACCCGCGGTTCCCCCTCACCTGGCGACTGCGCAGAGAGACGGCCGGGTCGGGCGCGCTCGGTGACCTGGGCGCCCACATCATCGACCTCGCCCAGTACCTCGTGGGCGAACCCCTCGCCGGTGTCTCCGCCCTCACCGAAACCTTCGTACGGGAACGCCCGTTGCCCGGCGGCACGGTCAACGGCCTGACCGCCACCGCGACCGTCGGCGCCGGGCAGGTCACCGTGGACGACGCGGCCGTGTTCACCGGCCGCTTCGCCTCGGGCGCCCTCGCGTCCTTCGAGGCAACCCGGTACGCGACCGGCCGCAAGAACGCCCTGCGCATCGAACTCAACGGCGAACACGGCTCGTTGGCCTTCGACCTGGAACGACTCAACGAACTCGGGTACCACGACGGCACCGAACCCGGCACACACGCCGGGTTCCGCCGCATCCTCGTCACCGAACCCGATCACCCCTACCTGGACGCGTGGTGGCCGCCGGGCCACGGACTCGGCTACGAGCACACCTTCGTCCACCAGGCCCGCGACCTCGTCCTCGCGATCGCGGCGGGCAACCGCCCCCGGCCGTCCTTCACGGAAGGCCTCCAGGTGCAACGCGTCCTCGCGGCGGTCGAGGAGAGCGCGGAGAAGAACTCCGTCTACACACCCATAGCTGTCTCATCCGCATCGGTCTGAGGAGGCTCGACGAGAATGCCGCGCGACTTCACACTCTTCACCGGCCAGTGGGCCGACCTGCCTCTCGAAGAGGTCTGCCGTCTGGCCCGTGACTTCGGCTATGACGGTCTCGAACTCGCCTGCTGGGGCGATCACTTCGAGGTCGACAAGGCGCTCGCGGACCCTTCCTATCTGGCGGGCCGCCACCAGCTCCTCGACAAGTACGGCCTCAAGTGCTGGGCGATCTCCAACCACCTGGTCGGCCAGGCGGTGTGCGACGCCATCATCGACGAGCGGCACCAGGCGATCCTGCCCGCCCGTATCTGGGGCGACGGTGACGCGGAGGGCGTACGGCGGCGGGCGGCGGCGGAGATCGCCGACACCGCGCGGGCGGCGGCGGCCTTCGGCGTCGACACCGTCATCGGCTTCACCGGCTCCGCGATCTGGCACCTGGTCGCGATGTTCCCGCCCGCCCCCGAGTCGATGATCGACCGCGGCTACCAGGACTTCGCCGACCGCTGGAACCCGATCCTCGACGTCTTCGACGCCCAGGGCGTGCGGTTCGCCCACGAGGTCCACCCCAGCGAGATCGCCTACGACTACTGGACAACCCAGCGCGCCCTGGAGGCAGTCGACCACCGGCCCGCCTTCGGCCTGAACTTCGACCCCTCCCACTTCGTGTGGCAGGACCTCGACCCGGTCGGCTTCCTCTACGACTTCCGCGACCGGATCTACCACGTCGACTGCAAAGAGGCCCGCACAAGGCTCGACGGCCGCAACGGCCGCCTCGGCTCACATCTGCCCTGGGGCGACCCCCGCCGCGGCTGGGACTTCGTGTCCGCCGGCCACGGCGACGTCCCCTGGGAAGACGTCTTCCGCATGCTGCGCTCCATCGACTACCGGGGCCCCGTCTCCGTCGAGTGGGAGGACGCGGGCATGGACCGACTCCACGGCGCACCCGAAGCACTGACCCGCCTCAAGGCGTACGACTTCGACCCGCCGACGGCCTCGTTCGACGCGGCGTTCGGCAGCAGCGACTGAACCTGGCGCTCCTGACCGTTCCGGGGTGACGGCGCACCCCGGCGTATCGCACCCGCATGTACCACGAGCTCCATTCTGGAGGCATTCGTGCAGGCGAAAGTCGGCCCCACCCGCACCGCGAGAATCGAGCGTCACAGACGACACCCGGGGTTCCGCAGAGCGCTCGCCCTGTTCACGGGCGCGCCGCTCGCGGGAGCGTCACCGGCCCTGGTCGCACCCCAGGCCGGCGCAGCCGTCGCCGACCAGGCTGCCGCCCCCTGAGCGGCGGCGGGCGGGGGACGCCGGACCTCCGCCCGCCGCCTTCCTTGCCCTCCCGCCCCGCCGCCGGAGGGTGCGAACACCGCGCACACCGCGAACGGCAAGGAGGCCGCCCATGCCCACATCGTCGTCCCGTCCTCGAACTCGTGTGGGGGTATGGCTGATCGGAGCCCGCGGCTCCGTCGCCACCACCGTCGTCGCGGGCCGCGCCGCCGTGACAGCGGGACCGCGCCGCCCCACGGGCATGGTCACCGAGACGCCCCGTTCACGGACCGCGACCTCCCGGGCGCAGACCCCGGGCGCCCGACCCTCCGGCGAAGACAAGGAACACCGGTGAGCACCCGACCTGGCGCACCCTCCGCGGACGGCGCCCGCGACCGGACCGACCGGGACCGCGCCCGATCCGGGCCGCCGTCCGACCCCGCCCCTCCCCGCACCCCCCTGGCCCCACTCCGCTTCGGGTACGGAACCAACGGCCTCACCGACCTCCGTCTCGACGACGCCCTCGGTCTGCTGGCCGACCTCGGCTACGACGGCGTCGGTCTGACCCTCGACCACATGCACCTCGACCCGCTCGCCCCCGACCTCACCGAGCGCACCCGACGCGTCGCCCGCCGCCTGAACACCCTCGGTCTCGGCGTCACCGTGGAGACCGGCGCCCGCTACGTACTCGACCCACGCCGCAAACACGGCCCCTCGCTCCTCGACGCCGACCCGGAGGACCGCTCACGGCGCGTCGACCTGCTGCTCAGGGCCGTGCGCGTCGCCGCGGACCTCGGCGCGCACGCCGTGCACTGCTTCAGCGGCGCCCGCCCCGCCGACACGGACCCGGTCACCGCCTGGCACCGCCTGACCGAAGGACTCACCACCGTCCTGGAGGCGGCCACCGCAGCCGGCGTTCCCCTCGCGATCGAACCCGAACCAGGCCATCTGCTCGCCACCCTCGCCGACTTCCACCACCTCCGCCACGCGCTCGACGACCCTGCGGCGCTCGGCCTCACCCTCGACATCGGTCACTGCCAGTGCCTCGAACCCCTCCCTCCCGCGGGCTGCGTCCGTGCCGCCGCACCCTGGCTGCGGCACGTCCAGATCGAGGACATGCGCCGCGGAGTCCACGAACACCTCCCGTTCGGGGACGGCGAGATCGACTTCCCGCCCGTGCTCGCCGCACTGTCGGCCACCGGCTACCAGGGCCTGACCGTCGTGGAACTCCCCCGCCACTCCCACGCCGGCCCCCACTACGCCGAACACTCCCTCCACCACCTACGCCGTACAGCACCCTCCGCCACGAACCAGGCCGCCAACCTCCCCGAAACCACAGAGCCGGCCGCCCCGCCGCCCCGACCCGCCCCACCAGGTCCGCAGACCGTTCACCCCGGGATCGCCACCACCCCGAAGGACGCTCCCGTCACCCACCCCGCACCACCGGCCAGGCATTCCGCCACCCCCGTCGAAAGGAGAGCTGTATGAGCCCGCCCCGCACCGAACCGGGCGCCCCGGCGGCCGGCAACCCCCTCTCCCTCGCCCCACTGGACGATCTCCACACCCAGGTCACCGCCCACCTCGGTGAAGCCGCCCGCACCTGGCTCGCCCTCGCCCTGGACGAGGCAGCCGCCCGCTCCCACACCCAAGGCCCCATCTCCGCCTGGGAGTTGCGCCTAGCAGAAGCCGGTCGCCGCTGCGGCACCGACCAGGCCGACGCCGTACGCGTCCTGATCCTGAACGCCGCCCGGCCCGGCCCGGACGCCGTCACCCGTGTCTACCGACAGGGCACCGCCGCCGAACGCCGAGCCGTCCTGCACGCCTTGCCCCACCTGGTCGCGGGCCCCGACGCCCTCCCCCTCGTCGAAGACGCCCTGCGCACCAACGACACGAGCCTCGTCGCCGCGGCCGTCGGCCCGTACGCCGCCCGTCATCTGGACGCCCACAACTGGCGCCACGCCGTGCTGAAGTGCCTGTTCACCGGAGTGCCCGTCGACGCGGTGGCCGACCTCCACCACCGGGCCCGGGCCGACACGGAACTCGCCCGCATGCTCGACGACTACGCCGCCGAACGCACCGCCGCCGGCCGCCCAGTCCCTGACGATCTGCACCGCGTCCTGGCCATGACGGCGTCCGAAGCGAAGGAGCAAGGAGTCCGATGCGCATCTTCGACCCCCACATCCACATGACGTCCCGGACCACCGACGACTACCGGGCCATGTACACCGCAGGCGTCCGCGCCGTCGTCGAACCCTCCTTCTGGCTCGGCCAGCCGCGCACCTCTCCCGCCTCCTTCCTCGACTACTTCGACTCCCTCCTGGGCTGGGAACCCTTCCGCGCCGCCCAGTACGGCATCGCCCACCACTGCACGATCGCCCTCAACCCCAAAGAGGCGAACGACCCCCGCTGCACCCCCGTCCTCGACGAACTGCCCCGGTATCTCGCCAAGGACCGCGTCGTCGCCGTCGGTGAGATCGGCTACGACTCGATGACCCCCGCCGAGGACACCGCGTTCGCCGCCCAGCTCCAACTCGCCGCCGACCACGGCCTGCCCGCACTCGTCCACACCCCGCACCGTGACAAGCTCGCCGGCCTGCGCCGCACCCTGGACGTCGTAAGGGAGTCGGCCCTGCCCCCGGAACACGTCCTGGTCGACCATCTCAACGAGACCACCGTCAAGGAGGCGAAGGACAGCGGCTGCTGGCTCGGCTTCTCGGTCTATCCCGAGACCAAGATGGACGAGGAACGGATGGTCGCCGTCCTCCGCGGCTACGGCCCCGAGCAGATCCTGGTCAACTCCGCGGCGGACTGGGGCAGAAGCGACCCCCTCAAGACCCGCGGGGTCGGCGACCTGATGCTGGCGGAAGGCTTCACCGAGGACGACGTCGACCGCGTCCTGTGGCGCAACCCGGTCGCCTTCTACGGGCTCAGCGGCCGACTGGACCTCGAAGTCGACGCGACCGACGCCACCCACGAGGGCAACTCCGTCCTGCGCGGCGGGGAGTGACCGATGCGCTTCCGCCACCCCGACGGCTCCACCGTCCACCTCGCCTACTGCACCAACGTCCACCCCGCCGAAACCCTCGACGGCGTCCTCGCCCAACTCCGCGACCACTGCGAACCCGTACGCCGACGCCTCGGCCGAGACCGCCTCGGCATCGGACTGTGGCTGGCAAGGAACGCGGCCCACGCCCTGGTCACCGACCCCTCCGCACTGCGCCACCTGCGCACCGAACTCGACCGGCGCGGCCTCGAAGTCGTCACCCTCAACGGTTTCCCCTACGAGGGTTTCGGCGCCGAAGAGGTCAAGTACCGTGTCTACAAGCCGGACTGGGCCGACCCCGAGCGGCTCACCCACACCACCGACCTCGCCCGGGTCCTCGCCGGACTCCTCCCCGACGATGTCACCGAAGGCAGCATCTCCACCCTGCCCCTCGCCTGGCGCACCGCCCACGACCAGAAGCGCGCGGCCACCGCACTGACCGCCCTGGGCACCCTCGCGCGACGCCTCGACGCCCTCGCCGAACTCACCGGCCGCTCCATCCGCGTCGGCCTGGAGCCGGAACCCGGCTGCACCGTCGAGACCACCGCCGACGCGATCGCCCCGCTCACCAAGATCGGCCACGACCGTATCGGCATCTGCGTCGACACCTGCCACCTCGCCACCTCCTTCGAAGATCCGCACACCGCCCTGGACGCGCTCGCCCAGGCAGGCGTCCCCGTCGTCAAGTCCCAGCTCTCCGCCGCCCTGCACGCCGAACACCCCCACCTGCCCGACGTCCGCGAAGCTCTCGCAGCCTTCGACGAACCCCGCTTCCTGCATCAGACCCGCACGGCCACCGCCGCCGGCCTGCGTGGCACCGACGACCTTGGCGAGGCACTGGGCGGCGACGCCCTGCCCGACGCCTCCCCGTGGCGCGCCCACTTCCACGTCCCGCTCCACGCGGCCCCCGCCGCACCCCTCACCTCCACGCTTCCCGTCCTGAAGTCCGCGCTGACCCGGCTCGTCGGCGGCCCCCACCCACTCACCCGGCACCTGGAGGTCGAGACCTACACCTGGCAGGCCCTCCCACCCGAGCTACGGCCCCGCGCCCGCGCCCAGCTCGCCGACGGCATCGCCGCCGAACTAACCCTCGCCCGCGACCTGCTGACCGACCTGGGCCTGAAAGAGCTGCCATGAGCCCGCACCCCCGGACGAAGCCTCGCGACAAAGCCCCCCGTCCACCCCACCTCCCCCGTGCCGCCGACAGCCACCACTCGGCCACCGACGTGACAGCACTCCCGCTGCAACCGACCGGTCCCTCCTGACTGATCACCAGTGAAGCACCCACCACTGACAACGGCCCTTCACCCAGAGGAGCTCCAGGCATGAGCCGCACCCAGCACACGGACCCCGAACTGGCCCACCGCCTCAGCCGAAGAGGCATGCTCGGCGTGGCCGCGGGCGCCACCGCCGCCGCTCTCCTCGGGTCCGCCTCCCCGGCGACCGCGGCCACCTCGGCACAGACCACCGGCGCCGGCCGCGGCCGTCCCGTCCTGCCGCCCGGCCGACTCGGTATCCAGCTGTACAGCCTGCGGGACAAGGTCTCCACGCTGGGCTTCGCCCCCGTCTTCGCCGAACTGGAGAAGTACGGCTACGACGAGGTCGAGTTCGCCGGATACACCCAGGGCTCCGCCGGCCCCATCACCCTCGCCCAGCTCAAGCGGCTCGCCCGCAACCACGGCCTGAACCCGATCGGCAGCCACGTCGGCTACTACGCCGACGACCCGAACGCGTACACCTTCGCGCAGAACCTGAACAAGGTTCTCGACGACGCCCAGGCCCTCGGCCTCAAGCACATCGGCACCGCCTCCGGGCCGTTCCGCTACGGCTCCACCGTCGACGCCTGGAAGCGGGCGGCGCAGGAGTTCAACACGTACGGCGCGGCGGCCAGGGCGCGCGGCATGAAGTTCTACCAGCACAACCACTCCGAGGAGTTCTCCTTCGCCACCGACAACCCGAAGGTCCGGCTCTACGACGTCCTGCTCGCCGAGACCGACCCCAAGCTCGTGTACCTGGAGATGGACATCTTCTGGGCGTACTCGGGCCAGTTCCGCTTCTCGAAGCGGCCCGACGGCACACCGGCGCCCTTCGAGCCCCTCGACTACGTTCTCAGGCAGCCCGACCGCTACCCGCTCTTCCATGTGAAGGACGGCGTGAGCGACCCGGGCAACCAGTACGGCTACCGCATGACCGACGTCGGCGACGGGGACATCGACTACCAGCGGTTCATCTCCGGCGTCACCCGGCTGCGCGGCCACGGTCTGGCACACCACTGGCAGGCCGAACACGACAACCCGACCGAGTCCTTCACCTTCGCACGCCGCTCCAGCGAGCACCTCCACTCCCTGCGCGAGAAGTGCTGACGCCGCCGCGTACATGTGAAACCGCGCGGACCTGAAGCCGCGACCCGTGAGGCCCCGTGAACATGAGGCCCCGTAGACGTGAGGAGGGCCTCCCGGAATCCCGGGAGGCCCTCCTCACGCGCGCGTGCCGTCACCCGGCGGGCTGCGGCTCCACAGTCCGGGCAGGCGTGGTGCGGCCCGGCTGACGCAGCAGCAGGGCGATCACCGCCGCCACCATGGAGACGGTGCCCGCCAAAGCGTACGCGCCGTCATAGCCCCAGGCCGCGACCACCATGGAGCCGAGGCCACCACCGAACAGACCGCTGACCAGCTTTCCGCTGTACACCAGCCCGTAGTTGGAGGCGTTGTAGTTCTCCCCGAAGTAGTCCGGGGTGAGCGCCGCGAACAGCGGGTAGAACGCGCCGCCGCCGAAGCCGGAGAGAAAGGCGAAGAACAGGAACAGCGGCTCGCTCTTCGTGTCGCCCGCCCAGATCACCCCGAACTGGGCCAGGCCCAGGACGACGATGACGAACACCAGGGTGGATTTGCGGCCCCACCTGTCGGAGAGCCAGCCCACGACACCGCGGCCGATGCCGTTGATGACCGCCATGACGCCCATGGACGACGCGGCCACGAGCGGACCGAAACCCACCTCCTTGGCGAAGTCGACCTGGAAGGAGATTCCGAAGATCGACACGCCGGCGGTCAGCACGATGGAGAGCCACATCAGGGGGAGCATGCCTGTCCTGATGGCCTCCTTGGGCGTGTACTGCTTCACCGCGGGAGGGTTCTTGGCGAGGCTCGTGGCGTTCTTCTCGTCGCCGGCGAACGTCAGCGGATCGATGTCCGCGGGCCACCAGTTCTTCGGGGGATCCTTGAAGAAGAAGGCGGACGCCAGGACCACGATCATGATGTAACAACCGATCAGATCCAGGACCCGGTGGTAGTTCGCGGTGTCGAAGCCGTAGTTGAAGATGAAGATGAACGGCAGCGATCCGTACGCGAACCCGCCGTTGACGAATCCCGTTCTCGCTCCCCGGCGTTCGGGGAACCACTTGCCGACCATGTTGATACAGGTCGCGTAGACCAGGCCGGCGCCGATGCCTCCGACGACGCCGAAGCCCAGGATCGCCAGCCAGACGTTGCTCAGGTGCGACAGGGCGAGGAAACCGAGGGCACACAGGCCCGAGCCGGTGTACATGGCCTTACGGGCCGTCAGGACGCCCTTCTCCCTCAGCCAGCCCGCCGGAAAGGCGATGCCGGCCTGGAAGAAGACCCAGACACTGAGGATCCAGAAGGTGTTGCTCTGCGTCCAGCCGTGGGCGTGGGACAGGGTGTCCTCCGCCGAGCCGAACGCGTACTCGAAGACGCTGATGGCCATCATGGCGATCCACGGCAGGTACACCATGAACTTGCGGGAGTGACCGAGGATGTCCCGGTCCGTCTCGCCCACGCGGTAGACGCGGCCGTGGGGGTCGGTCACCTCTCGATAGGGACGGTGTGCGGCTTCGGGGTGGGTCGATGAGCTGTTCTTCGCGATGGGATCTGCCGTCATGTCAGGCCAATTCCTCCGTGTCAGGCCGTTTCCCTGCTGTCGTGTCAGGCCATTTCCTCGCCGAGCGGTTGGGGGTTGGGGGAGACCCGGCGGTTGGCCGCCGGCCTGCCCGGCGCCTTCAGGAACACCGCCAGTACGGCGGAGGCCAGTCCGATGGATCCGGCCAGGACGAACGCGCCCTCGTAGTCCCAGTGGTCGACGACGATCGCGCCGACTCCGGAGCCGACAAGGCCGGAGATGAGCTTGGAGCTGTAGACCATTCCGTAGTTGGAGGCGTTGTTGTTCTCACCGAAGTAGTCGGCGGTCATGGCCGCGAACAGCGGGAAGATCGCCCCGCCGCCGAAACCGGAGACCATGGAGCAGAACAGGAAGAACGGCATGCTGCCCATCTGGCCGGAGACCAGCACACCGAACTGCGCCGTGCCCAGCACCACACAGACGATGATCAGCGTGTGGCGTCGCCCGTAGCGGTCGGATATCCAGCCGATGACACCGCGGCCGGTGCCGTTGACGATGGCCTTCAGGGACATCGCCGTGGCCACGATCCCGCCCGCGAAACCCATGTCCTTGCCGAAGGGCACCTGGAAGGCGATACCGAAGATGTTGATCCCCGCCGTGCACAGCAGGCAGAACCACATCATCCACAGAACGGGCTGCCGGGCGGCCTCCCTCGGGACGTACTGCTTGACGGCCGGCGGGTTCTTCTCCAGGGCCCGGCGGATCTTCGGGTCGTCGGTGACCTTGAGCGGGTCCACGTGCGAGGGCCACCAGTTCTTCGGCGGGTCCTTGAAGAACCAGCCGGCCGACGCCACGACCAGGCACAGCCCGACGCCGACACAGGCCAGCACGGTCTGGTAGTTGCTCAGGTCCATGTACGACGTGAACAGGAACACGAAGGGCACCGACCCGTAGGCGAAGCCGCCGTTGACGAACCCGGTCTTGCCGCCCTTGCGCTCCGGATACCACTTGCCGACCATGTTCACGCAGGTCGCGTAGACGAGACCGGCGCCGATACCGCTGCACATGCCGAAGCCGAAGTAGGCCACGAGCACGTTGGGCGCGTACGCCAGCGAGAGGTAGCCGAGCATGGTGCCGACCGCGCCGATCATCATCGCCGTACGGGCGGGCAGTCTGCCGCTCTCCCGCAGCTGACCGGCGGGGAAGGCCACGGCCGCCTGGAAGAACACCCAGACGCCCATCAGCCAGAAGATGTGTCCGCTGTCCCACAGATGGGCCTCGTGGAGGGTGTCCTCCGCGGACGTGAACGCGTACTCGGCGGAGCTGATCCCCATCATGCCGATCCACGGCAGGATGACCATCCACCTGCGCCTGCGGCCCATGATGTCGACATCGGATTCACCGACGCGGTACACGCGGCCGTTGTGGTCCGTCACCTCCCGGTACGGGAGGGACGTCGAGTAGTCGATGGTTGTCATCTTGGTCAAGACTCCTTGCGTCGAAAGATCTGGCCAGCGCCCCCTGTCCAAATGCCTTTCGTGCGCGCATGGGTCCCGGGGCCGGCCGACGCGCACCGTCGGTCGTCCCCTTCGCCGGGTTACGTCATGAACCGCCCCCCAACTGCCGTGTGGCGCCGCACTTTTGTGGTGCGCTCCGAGGTCCGCACGTCAGATCCCCGTTCGCCGCCCTGTCCGTTGCCCGGAGCGTCCTGGTCGCTCCGTTCTCGAGTACTGCTTGGCACATTGCATACAGTCGACGAATACTGTATGAAGATTGTTATCCCGCATCTGATGGGTGATGTCCAGGGGGCGTGCAGCACTTTTAAGACGGGAGCCGAATCATGGACCTGTACGAGCACCAAGCCCGCGGACTCTCCGAGGAACACGGCATCCTCGTGCCAAAGGCGGGGGTCACCGACTCGCCCGAGGGGACAAGGGAGTTGGGCCGCCGGCTCGCCGACGATCCCGCCCAGGCCGTCCAACTCGCCCCCACCAAGAGGGAGTTCTTGGCCCCCTACGTCCCCCGCGGAACACGAGGACACTCTGAAGGCGGTCGGGGTCCGGGTGGGAAACACCCTTACCGGGACGGCCCGACGCCTACTCGCCGTTTTGCACGCCGACCACGAAACAGACCGTGCCGCCGGCCATGGCTGACAGCCGCTGATCGCCTGACCGTACGACCCCGCCGTGGCCCATGACCGATCCCTCCGTACCCCACGACGCCACCGTGTCCTGGGGTCCCTCACACGCCCCGCCCCCGACTGTGCACCGAGAGCGGAGACACCGCATGACCACCACCCTCGACACGACCCGATCCACCCACCTCGTGGTGAAGTCCGGCACGTCCTGGACCGACGCCTGGCAGCGCTGCCTCGCCGTCGCCCCCGAGGCGTTCCGCGACGACCGCGTCCTCAACCTCTGGAACTCCGCCTGGCAGGCGGACGGCCGGGCCCTGCCCGCCACCAGCCCGGTCGACGGCAGCCCCACCGCCGGCCCGCCGCGCCTGGACCGGGACACCGCCCGCCAGGCCGTACGCGCCTCCCTCGACCAGCACCGCGCCTGGCGGCACGTCCCGCTCGCCGAGCGGCGAGCCCGCGTCGCGGCCACCCTCGACGCCCTCACCCAGCACCGCGAACTCCTCGCGCTCCTGCTCGTCTGGGAGATCGGCAAGCCCTGGCGGCTCGCCCAGGCGGACGTCGACCGGGCCATCGACGGCGTCCGCTGGTACGCCGACGGCATCGAACCGATGGTCGCCGGCCGGGTGCCACTGGACGGCCCCGTCTCCAACATCGCCAGCTGGAACTACCCGATGAGCGTGCTCGTCCACGCGATGCTGGTACAGGCACTGGCGGGCAACGCGGTCATCGCCAAGACCCCGACCGACGGCGGTGTCGCCTGTCTGACCCTGGCCTGCGCGCTCGCCGCCCGTGAGGGGATTCCCGTCACCCTGGTCAGCGGCAGCGGAGGCGAGCTCTCCGAGGCGCTGGTGCGGGCGCCGGAGATCGGCTGCGTCTCCTTCGTGGGCGGTCGCGACACCGGCGCCGCGGTGGCCACGGCAGTCGCCGACCTCGGTAAACGCCACGTCCTCGAACAGGAAGGGCTCAACACCTGGGGCATCTGGAACTTCTCGGACTGGGACGCCCTCAAGGCCGTCGTCCCCAAGCTCTTCGACTACGGCAAACAGCGCTGCACGGCGTACCCGCGCTTCGTCGTCCAACGGGAACTGTTCGACGAGTTCCTGACGGCGTACCTCCCGGCGGTCCGCACCCTGCGAGTCGGACACCCGCTCGCCGTCGAGAAGGCCGACGACCCTTACCCGGCACTGGACTTCGGGCCCGTGATCAACGCGGCCAAGGCGAAGGAGCTGCACGACCAGGTCGCCGAGGCCATCGCCCGTGGCGCCGTCCCCCTGCACCGCGCCAGTGAGACCGACTCCCGCTTCCTGCCCGGCCAGGACACCTCGGCGTACGTCCAACCGGTCACGCTCCTGGGCCCACCGCCCTCCTCGCCGCTGCACCACGCGGAGCCGTTCGGGCCGGTCGACACCATCGTCCTGGTGGACACCGAGGCGGAGCTGCTCGCCGCGATGAACGCCTCCAACGGTGCCCTCGTGGCCACCCTGTCCACGGACGACCGGGCGACCTACGACCGGCTCGCCCCGCAGATCCGCGCCTTCAAGGTCGGCCACGGCAAGCCGCGTTCGCGGGGCGACCGCGACGAGCTGTTCGGCGGGTTCGGCGCGTCCTGGCGCGGCGCGTTCGTCGGCGGCGAACTGCTGGTGCGCGCGGTGACCCGGGGACCGGCGGGCGAACGGCTGCCCGGGAACTTCCCGGAGTACCAACTCATGCCGTGACCGGCGGCTACCGGGCGGCGCCCGTGCGGGGGCGCCGCCCGGCCGACATCTCGTGCACACACGTCGACGCAACAGTGAGGTGGCGATCATGACGAAGGCTCTTGAGGGGATTCGTGTCCTGGATATGACGCATGTGCAGTCGGGTCCGTCGGCGACGCAGTTGCTGGCGTGGCTGGGTGCGGATGTGGTGAAGGTGGAGGCGCCCGGTGGTGACATCACGCGGCGTCAGTTGCGGGATGTGCCGGATGTGGACTCGCTCTACTTCACGATGCTCAACTGCAACAAGCGCAGTGTCACCCTGAACACGAAGTCGGAGCGGGGCAGGGAGATCCTGACGGAGTTGATCCGCCGGTCGGATGTGCTGGTGGAGAACTTCGGGCCGGGAGCGGTGGACCGGATGGGTTTCACCTGGGACCGGATCAGGGAGATCAACCCCCGCATCGTGTACGCGTCGATCAAGGGCTTCGGCCAGGGCCCGTACACCGGCTTCAAGGCGTACGAGGTGGTCGCCCAGGCCATGGGCGGCTCGATGGCCACCACCGGTTTCGCCGACGGGCCGCCGATGGCGACCGGGGCACAGATCGGCGACTCCGGAACCGGTATCCACTGCGTGGCAGGCATCCTGGCCGCCCTGTTCCAGCGTGAACACACCGGACGGGGACAGCGGGTGAACGTGGCGATGCAGCACGCCGTCCTCAACCTGTGCCGGGTCAAACTACGCGACCAGCAACGCCTGAACCACGGCCCGCTGCCGGAGTACCCGAACGAGGACTTCCACGACGAGGTGCCCCGTTCGGGCAACGCCTCGGGCGGCGGCCAGCCCGGCTGGGCCGTGCGGTGCGCACCGGGCGGCCCCAACGACTACGTGTACGTCATCGTCCAGCCACCCGGCTGGAGTCCCCTCGCCACCCTGATCGGCCGGCCCGAACTCGCCGACGACCCCGACTGGGCCACCCCCGAGGCACGACTGCCGAAACTGGCGAAAATGTTCCAGCTCATCGAGGAATGGACTTCGACCCTCCCGAAATGGCAGGTCCTGGAACAGCTGAACGCCTACAACATTCCCTGCGGGCCGATCCTCTCCACCAAGGAGATCATCGAGGACCCCTCCCTCACCGACAACGACATGATCGTCACCGTCGAGCACCCCGAACGCGGCCCGTTCACCACGGTCGGCAACCCCCTCAAACTCTCCGACTCCCCCACCCACATCACCACCCCACCCCTCCTCGGCCAGCACACCACCGACATCCTCATCGGCGAACTAGGCCTGGGCGACGAGGAACTGCGGCTGCTCAGGGCGCAGGGCGTGATCTGACCGGAGGCGGCGGACGACGCCGCTTCCACTCGTTCCGGGCGAGGTGCGGAGAACCGCGCCTCGCCCGGAGAACGGCTCGTGCTCGAACCGACCGGAGTGAGGTAGCCCAGCATGTCGACTCACGCACCCCGTCTCGCCCGCCCCACCCACAGCACACCCGGTGCCGGTGTCGGTGCCTGTGTCGGTCCCGGCACGGTCACCGACCGGCTCGTCGAGGCCAACCGTGCTTACGCCGCCGACTTCGCCGACCCGGGAATGGATGCCCGCCCGGTGCTGCGCGTGGCGATCGTGGCCTGCATGGACGCCCGTATCGACCTGCACGCCGCGCTCGGCCTGGAACTCGGCGACTGCCACACCGTCCGCAACGCCGGCGGTGTCGTCACCGACGACGCCATCCGTTCCCTGACGATCAGTCAGCGTGCGCTCGGTACCCGCAGCGTCGTCCTCATCCACCACACCGGCTGCGGTCTCCAGACCCTGACCGAGGACTTCCGGCACGAACTGGAACTGGAGGTCGGCCAGCGCCCGGCATGGGCGGTGGAGGCATTCCGGGACGTCGACCAGGACGTACGCCAGTCGATACAGCGCGTGCGTACCTCGCCGTTCCTGCCGCACATCGACGACGTCCGGGGCTTCGTCTTCGACGTGACGACCGGGCTCCTGCGGGAGATCGACCCGAGGCCGTGATCCTGCCTCCCCCTGCCCCTGCGGACATTTGGCTCACCTGTACCTGGTGTTCGGCGAAGGCGTTCAGGATGCTGTATGCAATCCATTCGAAGGGGTACTCCGTGCCGTACCGCCCGCACCGCTCATACCGCACAGCTCTCGCGGAAGTCCTCACCCGTGCCGTCGCACCCTGCGCCCAAGTCACCGGCGTGGAAGGCAGGTTCCCCCGTGGTGCCGTGACGGCCTTCGGGGCCACGGGACTGCTCGGGCTCACCGTCGCCACCGAGTTCGGCGGCGTCGGACTGGGCCTGGCGGAAGCCGCCGAGGTGGTGGCCCGGACCGCGCGGGTATGCCCGGCGACGGCGGCAGTGCTCCGGTCCCACTACACGGCCGTCGCCGTCATCGAGTCGTACGGCAGCCCCTGGGTGCGCGGCGAGATCGCAGCCGGACGCCATCTCGGCAGCCTCGCCCTCGTCGAGGACGACATCGGCGAGCGGGAGACGGAGTCCGACCTGCTCGCGACGCGCTGCACAGCCGTTCGCTCCGGTGGTGTGGTCGCCCTGCGTGCCCGTAAGCGCCGGGTGGTCGCGGCGGGGGAGGCCGACAGTTACGTCTGGTCCTCCAGGTCGCTCGGTGTGCCGGACGGCCTGAGTCTCTGGGGGGTGCCCGCGCATGCCCCCGACCTGTTCGTGCCCGCTCGGCCCGATGGTGCCGGGCCGCCCGGCAGCGGCACGTCCACGGTGCTCGCCGATCCGGTGCTGGTGCCCGCCGACGCGAGACTCGGCGCGGACGGCGGCGGGCGTGACATCGTGCTGCGTACGGTCCTGCCGTGGCTGCTCGAACTGGGGGCTGCCGCCGGTGCGGGGGTGCGCCCCTGCGCGGCCTCAGCGGCCCGACCGGCGAAAACCCTCGCGGCCTCCTGAACTCCGGACTCCGGACTCCGGCGCGCGGACGGCAACTCCGTCCGGTGAGTGGCCCGTTCGGATTCCCTCACGAACGCCGGACCCGACTCAGTCCTGGCCCGCCCCGGCGGCGATCTGCCTGCGGTAGAAGTCGGTCGTACGCTCGGTGTGCTTGCGCATGACCTCGCCGGCGCGGACCGCGTCCCCCTTGGCGATGGCCTTGATGAGCTGGGTGTGCTCGTTCCAGGCTTCCTTGCCGCGGGGCTTGGCGATGGGCGTGTAGTACCAGCGCACCTTCTGGCCCACCTGCGAGAGCATCTCGGCCAGGACCTCGTTGGCGGCCAACGAGGTGACGAAGGCGTGCAGGGCGGTGTTGGCCGCGACCAGGCGCTCGACGTCGTCGGCGGCGAGGGCGTCGACGCCCTGATTCTGGAGCTCGCAGAGGTGGTCGACGTCCTCGGGCTTCGCGTTCGCGGCGGCGAGCTGGGCCGAGTAGGTCTCCAGCACCGATCGGACGCCCAGCAGTTGGGCGGCCTCTTCCTCGGTGGGGGAGTGGACGAAGGCGCCTTGGGCGGGCCGCAGGTCGACCCAGCCGGCGGTCTGGAGGCGCTGCAGGGCCTCACGGACCGGTTGCCTGCTGACCCCGAGATGCTCGGCGAGCTCCGCTTCGACCAGGTGCTGACCGGGCTTGAGGGAGCCGTTGACGATCAGTTCGGTCAGGGCGTCGTACACGGCCTCGCGCAGCGGTGCCGGGCGGGTGACGCGCCGGGAGGCTGCGGCCGTGAGTGCCTCGCGCATGGTTGTCCCGTTCTGCCGCCGGGTCGACGGCTTCGCCAAGAGATGGCCGCCGTGAGGGTCGCCGACGACGGTTGCAGCATACAGGTTTTGGTATGCAACATGGCGACAGCTGTAAGGCGTGCCGGGCTTCTTCGACTGTCGTCTGTATACAGAAGTCTGTATGGGGTATTGTCTCAGTCTGCTGCAACCCTCGCCGGGGGACCCGCGTGACGGAAGGCGGAGCGATCATGACGACCAGCGGGAGTGACATGTCGGTCGAGAGCGTGGTCCGGAGGGTGGTGGCCGGCCACCGGGATCAGCGCGGCCCGCTGCTGCCCGTACTGCACGCGGTCCAGGCCGAGTTGGGTCATGTGCCGCAGGAGGCGATTCCGGTGCTGGCCGACGAGCTCAACCTCTCCCGGGCGGACGTCCACGGAGTGGTGACCTTCTACCACGACTTCCGCCGCGAGCCCGCAGGCCGTCACATCGTGCGCATCTGTCGCGCGGAGGCCTGCCAGGCCCTGGGCGCGGACCGCCTGGTGAGCTACGCGCGCGAGAGCGGACTGACCCCGGGGGAGACCTCGGCGGACGGCTCGGTCACCGTCGAGCAGGTCTTCTGCCTGGGCAACTGCGCCCTGGGGCCGGCGGTGGAGGCGAACGGACGGCTGTACGGGCGAGTGAGCCCGGCCCGACTGGGCTCCCTCCTGCGTGGGACGCCCGGCGAGACGCGAAACAACACGCTCGACGGGACGGTCTCCTCATGAACGACATGAACGACATGAACGACGCCTCGCACGGCACGGCGACCGTCTACGTCCCCCGCGACTCGGCCGCCAGGTCCGTCGGCGCGGACGAGGTGGCGGGAGCCCTGCAACGGGCCGCCACACGTGGGGACTTCGCCATCGACGTCGTACGCAACGGGTCACGCGGCATGCTGTGGCTGGAGCCGATGGTCGAGGTCGTGACCCCGGAGGGCCGCGTCGGCTACGGCCCGGTGACCCCCGAGGAGGTGGACGGACTCCTGGCCGCCGGCCTGCTGGACGGCGCGGACCACCCACTGCGGCTCGGCCTCGTCGACGAACTCCCCTGGCTGGCCCGCCAGACACGCGTCACCTTCGCCAGAGTCGGCGTGACCGACCCCCTGTCGACGCGCGACTACGTCGAGCACGGCGGCCTGGCCGGACTGCGCGCCGCTCTGGACATGGCGCCTGCCGACGTGGTCGCCGAGGTCACCGCGTCCGGACTGCGCGGACGCGGCGGCGCCGGGTTCCCGGCCGGCATCAAGTGGAAGACCGTGCTGGACTGCGCCGACGAGCTGAAGTTCGTCTGCTGCAACGCCGACGAGGGCGACAGCGGGACCTTCGCCGACCGCATGGTCATGGAGGGCGACCCGTTCCTGCTCATCGAGGGCATGACCATTGCCGCGCACGCGGTCGGCGCGAGCGAGGGCTACCTCTACATCCGCTCCGAATACCCGGACGCCGTCGCCACGATGCGCGAGGCGATCGAACTCGCCCGCGAACAGGGATGGTTGGGCAAGGGCATCCTTGGCTCCGCACTCGACTTCGACCTGCACGTCCGTGTCGGCGCCGGCGCGTACATCTGCGGCGAGGAGACCTCCATGCTGGAGAGTCTGGAGGGCAAGCGGGGCACGGTCCGGGCGAAACCGCCGATCCCGGCGATCGAGGGCCTGTTCGGCAGACCGACCGTGGTGAACAACGTCCTCACCCTGACCACCGTCCCGGTCGTCCTCGCGAACGGAGCCAAGGCCTACCAGGACCTCGGCGTCGGCCGCTCGCGCGGCACCCAGGTTTTCCAGCTCGGCGGCAACATCGAGCGCGGAGGCATCGTCGAGACCGCCTTCGGCATCACCCTGCGCGAACTGGTCGAGGACTACGGCGGCGGGACCCGAACCGGCCGCCCGGTGCGCACAGCGCAGGTGGGCGGCCCCCTCGGCGCCTATCTGCCGACGTCGATGTTCGACCTGCCGATGGACTACGAGGCGTTCGCCGAGGCCGGCGCGATGCTCGGGCACGGCGGGATCGTCGTCTTCGACGACAGCGTCGACATGGCGGCGCAGGCCCGCTTCGCGATGGAGTTCTGCGCCGAGGAGTCCTGCGGCAAGTGCACACCGTGCAGGGTCGGTTCGGTGCGCGGAGTCGAGGTGATCGACAAGATCGTGGCCGGTACGCACCGGGATGAGAACCTTGCCCTGCTCGACGACCTCTGCGACCTGATGACCGACGGCTCGCTGTGCGCGATGGGCGGGCTGACCCCGATGCCCGTACGCAGCGCCCTCACCCACTTCCCCGACGACTTCCTCGGCGGCCGTCGACTCCTGGACATCCAACCGGTCCGGGCGAACCAACCGGTCGGAGCGATCCAACCCGTACAGGCGAACGGCGTGAGGACGGAGGGAACGGCATGACACTCCTCAAGGAACCCGACTTCGGAACCCCGGAACGGCCCGGCCCGGCAACGGTGTCCGTGGAGGTGGACGGCCTGCCGGTGACCGTCCCCGAGGGCACCTCGGTGATGCGCGCCGCCGCGCAGGCAGGCATCGACATCCCCAAACTGTGCGCCACCGACAGCCTGGAGGCCTTCGGCTCCTGCCGGTTGTGCGTGGTCGAGATCGACGGCCGACGCGGCACCCCGGCCTCCTGCACCACACCGTGCGCCGACGGCATGAAGGTGAGCACGCAGACCCCGAAGGTGGAGAAGCTCCGCCAGGGCGTCATGGAGCTCTACATCTCCGACCATCCCCTCGACTGCCTCACCTGCCCGGCCAACGGAGACTGCGAACTCCAGGACATGGCAGGCGTGGTGGGGCTCAGGCAGGTCCGCTACGGCTACGAGGGGGAGAACCATCTCGAAGCCGAGAAGGACACCTCCAACCCCTACTTCGACTTCGACCCGTCCAAGTGCATCGCCTGCTCCCGCTGCGTACGGGCCTGCGGCGAGGTCCAGGGCACCTTCGCGCTGACCATCGAGGGGCGCGGCTTCGACTCCAAGGTCTCGGCCGGCGCCGGCGAGACGTTCATGGACTCGGAGTGCGTGTCCTGCGGCGCCTGCGTCCAGGCCTGCCCGACGTCGACGCTCCAGGAACGCTCGGTCGTCGAACTCGGCATGCCCACCAGGTCGGTTGTGACCACCTGCGCCTACTGCGGGGTCGGCTGCTCCTTCAAGGCCGAGCTGCGCGGCGACGAGTTGGTGCGCATGGTGCCCTACAAGGACGGCGGGGCGAACGAGGGCCACTCGTGCGTGAAGGGCCGCTTCGCCTTCGGCTACGCCACCCACCCCGACCGCCAACTCAAGCCCATGGTCCGCGAGAAGATCACCGACCCGTGGCGCGAGGTCGAGTGGGACGAGGCGATCGGCACCGTGGCCCGCCGTATGCGCGAGCTCCAGGACCGGTACGGCACGAGTTCGGTCGGCGCCATCACCTCCTCGCGCTGCACCAACGAAGAGGTGTACGTCGTACAGAAGATGGTGCGCGCCGCCTTCGGTAACAACAACGTCGACACCTGCGCCCGCGTCTGCCACTCCCCGACGGGATACGGACTCAAGCAGACCTTCGGCGAGTCGGCGGGAACCCAGGACTTCCGCTCCGTGGCCGAGGCCGACGTGATCATGGTGATCGGCGCCAACCCCACCGACGGGCACCCGGTGTTCGCGTCCCGGATGAAGCGCCGGCTGCGCGAGGGCGCCAAGCTGATCGTCATCGACCCGCGCCGCATCGACCTCGTACGCTCGCCGCACATCGAGGCCTCGCACCACCTCCAGCTCAGGCCGAGCACCAACGTCGCCGTCGTGAACGCCATGGCCCATGTGGTGGTCGCCGAGGGCCTGTTCGACCGGGACTTCGTGGACGCGAGGTGCGAGGACTTCGACGAGTGGGCGGAGTTCGTGGCCCGCCCCGAGAACAGCCCGGAGGCGGTGGAACCGATCACCGGCGTGCCGGCCGCCGAACTCCGGGCCGCCGCAAGGCTGTACGCGACCGCGCCCAACGGAGCCATCTACTACGGCCTCGGCGTCACCGAGCACAGCCAGGGCTCGACCATGGTCATGGGAATGGCCAACCTCGCGATGGCGTGCGGCAACATCGGCCGGGACGGCGTCGGCGTGAACCCGCTGCGCGGCCAGAACAACGTGCAGGGCTCCTGCGACATGGGCTCGTTCCCGCACGAACTCCCCGGCTACCGCCACGTCTCCGACGACGCGGTGCGTACCGTCTTCGAGAACCTCTGGGGCGGAACCCTCCTCGCCGAACCGGGACTTCGTATTCCGAACATGTTCGACGCGGCGATCGACGGCACCTTCCGGGGCCTGTTCGTCCACGGCGAGGACATCGCCCAGTCCGACCCCAACCTCAAACACGTCACCGCCGCGCTCGAAGCGATGGAACTGGTCGTCGTACAGGACCTGTTCCTCAATGAGACCGCCAAGTTCGCGCACGTCTTCCTGCCAGGCGCGTCGTTCCTGGAGAAGGACGGCACGTTCACCAACGCCGAACGCCGGATCAACCGGGTGCGCGCGGTGATGAAGCCGAAGACGGGCAAGCACGAGTGGGAGATCGTCAGCGAGATCGCCACCGCCATGGGTTACCCGATGGCGTACGACCATCCGAGCCGGATCATGGACGAGATCGCCTCGGTCACCCCCACCTTCACCGGCGTCTCCTTCGACCTCCTTGACAAGCTCGGCAGCATCCAGTGGCCGTGCAACGAGGCCGCGCCGGAGGGAACGCCCGTCATGCACGTCGACGAATTCGTGCGCGGCAAGGGCAGGTTCGTGGTCACCTCCTACGTGCCGACCAACGAACGCAGCACCCGCCGCTTCCCGTTGGTCCTGACCACGGGACGCATCCTCAGCCAGTACAACGTCGGCGCGCAGACCCGACGTACCGGCAACGTCGCCTGGCACCCCGAGGACATCCTCGAACTGCACCCGCACGACGCCGAGGACCGGGGCATCAAGAACGGCGACATGGTCACCCTGGCCAGCCGAGTCGGGCAGACGTCGCTGCGCGCGGAGATCTCCGACCGGATGCCCACCGGGGTCGTCTACACCACCTTCCACCATCCCGTGACCGGCGCCAACGTGGTGACCACGGAGAACTCCGACTGGGCGACCAACTGCCCGGAGTACAAGGTGACCGCCGTACAGGTCGGCCTCGCCCGACCCACGCGGGCGGCCGAAGCCGAACCGGCGGCGGACGACATGGTCATGGTGGTGGACTGAGATGGCCGCAGCCGCCGTACCACCGGAGCGCCGGATGGCGAACGACATCGCCGCGAACCACGGTCATCTGCCGGGTGACGTCGCCGCCGAGGCCATCGCCGGGCACGTGGACAGGTTCTGGGACCCACGCATGCGTACGCGGTTGTACGAGTTCGTCGACGCCGGAGCGGACGGTCTCGACCCGCTCGTCGTCGCCGCGGTGAAGCTCCTGCGCTGACCCGCCGGGTCGGACTCGCGCCGTCTCCCCTGTAGATCGTCGCGGGGGAGGCGCCGCGTACGCTGGGGCGGCCCCGGACAGAGAGGAGCCGTTCATGCTGTTCCGGCAGCTGGAGTACTTCGTGGCGGTGGCGAGGGAACGGCACTTCGCCCGGGCGGCGGAGTCCTGCTACGTGTCCCAGCCGGCGCTCTCGGCGGCGATCGCCAAGCTGGAACGGGAGTTGAACGTCACTCTGATCAACCGCGGGCACAACTACCAGGGCCTCACCCCGGAAGGTGAACGCCTGGTCGTCTGGGCCAAGCGCATCCTCGCCGAACAGGACGCGTTCAAGGCCGAGGTGGCCGCCGTCCAGTCAGGTATCACCGGAACACTGCGCCTGGGCACCGACCCCACCGCGTCCACGACCCTGGCGCTTCCCGTGGCCGCGTTCTGCGCGGCACACCCACTGGCCAAGGTGCAGGTCCGCTCCCGCCTCTCCACGAAGGAACTCCACCGCCAACTGCGCGACTTCGAACTGGACGTGGCGATCGCCCACTTCGACCCGGGCGACCAGGAGGGCCTTCAGGTCGTCCCCCTCTACCAGGAGCGGTACATGCTGCTGGTGTCGGACGATCAACTCGTCGCCCAGTCCGCCACCGTGACCTGGGCGGACGCGGCCCAACTGCCGCTCGCGCTGCTGACACCCGACATGCGGATCCGGCAGATCGTAGACACGGTGTTCGCGCAGAAGGGGTTCGTGGTGACCCCGCAGGTCGAGACAGACTCCATCGCCTCCCTCTACGCCCATGTGGGCGGCGGCGGTTGGGCGAGCATCGTCCCGCACACCTGGCTGCGCGCCATGCCGGTCGTCGGCCGGACACGAGCGCTGCCCCTGGTCGACCCGGAGGCCGGCGCCCAGGTCTCGGTGGCGATCCACGCGGCCACCCCCGGCTCGGTCGCCGCCCGCGCGTTCGTCAACGCCGCGACAGGCCTGTCCCTGGACGACCTGTTCGCCCGCCCACTGCCGACGGCCGAGCACCGCGTGCGCTGACCCTGGCCGGGGCGCGCATCGGGTCGGCGGAGCCTACCGGTTCGGGCGCGGACGCAAGGCAGTCTCACGGGGCCGACTACTCCGCCGGCCCGCCAGCTAGCCCCGCTGCTGAGCGCGGCGTGGGCTGGCTTCGGGCGGGGGCATGTGCGGGGGGTGGGCGGTGCCTTGCGATGCTGCCCCGTCGTGACGGGTGTCGCCTGGACGACTGCTTCGCGCGCCTGGCAGCCCGCCGCCCCGCTGCTGAGCGGCGGCGTGTGCCGGCTTCGGGCGGGGGGCGCGTGTTGGGTCGGCTGTGTCTTCCGATCCGTACCCGTCGCGACGGGTCTCACCGGAGCACTGCCTTGTGCACCCGCCGGCCCTGGCGTCAGGGCGCGTACCGGGCCCGTACCGCCTTCCGGTCCAGGCCGCCCTTCGCGGTGTACGGCAGGGCGGCGACCACGTCCAGCCGGTCGGGCACCTCGAACGGGGCCAGCCGGTCACGGCAGTACCGCAGGATCTCCGCGGCCGCCACGCTCTCGCCCGCCCGCATGACCACGGCGGCGGCGACCCGCTGCCCGTACACCGCGTCGGGCACGGCGAACACGGCCGCCTCGGCGACCCCCGGGCAACCGGTCAGGATGTCCTCGACGTGCTCGGGCGAGATCTTCTCCCCGCCACGGTTGATGACGTTCTTGATCCGCCCGGTCAGTGACAGATACCCCTCGGCGTCCAGCGTGCCCAGATCACCGGTACGCAGCCACCCGTCGACGAAGGTGTACGCGGAGGCGTCCCGGTCGGCGAGATAGCCGCGGGCGACGGTGGGACCGTGCACCCACACCTCGCCCTCGGCGCCCGCCGGGCACGCCCGCCCGCTGCGGTCGACGACCCGCACCTCGACCCCGGTCGGCCGCCCGACCGACCCCTGCTTCAGCGCCCCCCGCTCGGGCAGCGGCTCGCTGGTCGCCTGATGCGAGGACTCGGTCATGCCGTACGCGGACAGCAGCGGCGCGCCGAACGTCCGCTCCAACGCCCGCTGCGTGGCCGTGTTGAGGGGAGCACTGCAACTCCGTACGAACTTCAGGGACGGTGCCCGCGGCCCCGGATACTCCCGCTCCGAACGGTCGAGCAGAATCTCGTGGATTGTCGGCACTGCGGTGAACCAGGTGGCGGTCACGGCCCGCATGTCGTCCCAGAACGTACCCGCCGAGAACCGCCCCCGCTCGGGGAGCAGCACACATCCCCCGCTGGCCAGGGAGGCCAGCAGCGCCGCGAACAGCCCGTGGCCGTGGAAGAACGGCATCACCGCCACCGTCGCGTCGGCTGGGCTCAACTCGTAGGTGGCACAGATACCTTGGACGGACGCGGCCACATTGCTGTGGCTGATCGGAACCATCTTCGCCCGGTCGGTGGTGCCCGCGGTGAACAGGACGAGGGCGTCCCGCTCGGACAACTCGCCCGCAGCGCAAGGCACTTCGGGAACGGAACAGGTGTCGAGCGTGACCGTCGCCGTGCCCGCACGGGAGGCGTCCACCCGCAGAGGCCACACGGGAACCGGCAGCGCCGCGACGGACACCGAAGGACCGACCAGAACCGCTCGTGCCCCCAACGCCGCTATGCGTGCTGCCAGTTGAGGAGCCGGAAGCGCCGGGTCCAGCGGGGCGACCACCACTCCGGCCCGTGCCGCACCCAGCAACGCCACGACGAATTCAGCCGTGTTGGCGCAGATCAGACCGACCGCGTCACCCCGCCCCAGTCCGGTGCGGGTGAGCCGGGCGGCCACGTCGTCGGCCAGCGCGGCGAGGCCGCGGTAGGAGAGGTGCACGCGTTCGCCGGTGACGACCAGAGCCCGGGCGTACGGGCGTTCACGTACCTGCCGGTCGAGGAGGTCGACGAGTCCCGTGACCGCCGGAGGCCGGTACCGGTTCGCGTCACGCACGGATGCCGCGGTCGGGACCGTCATGACCCCACCTCCCTCGCGCCGGATCCGATGTTGCAGTCCTCTGCGAGCGTGCGGCGACCCGCGACCGGCGTCCAATACGCACTGGTGAACGGCCGATAGCAGGCGTCTATCAAGGGAGTTGGCGACGCCTCCACCAGCGGTCGATAGACGCTGTTTATCGGCTGGTCGCCGATGGGTCTTGGACGCGGGCGGACGCGCTGCGGATGGTGAGAGAAGTAGCCGCTCCGGCAGGACCTGCCCAAGGAGGACCTCGGACCATGACCGCCCCCTCGCCCCTGGAGACCGCGGCAGCAGCCGACGTTCCGACCGAGCTCACCGACGGGTACCACCTGGTCGTCGACGCGCTGAGGATGAACGACGTCGACACCATCTACGGAGTGGTCGGCATCCCGATCACCGACCTGGCCCGCCTCGCCCAGGCACAGGGCATCCGCTACATCGGCTTCCGGCACGAGAGCAACGCCGGACACGCGGCGGCGGCGGCCGGCTACCTCAACAAGAAGCCCGGCGTGGCACTGACCGTGTCGGCGCCCGGCTTCCTCAACGGCCTGGTCGCCCTGGCGAACGCGACCACCAACTGCTTCCCGATGGTCCAGATCTCCGGCTCCAGCGAGCGCCATCTCGTCGACCTCAAGCAGGGCGACTACGAGGAGATGGACCAACTCGCCGCCGCGCAGCCCTTCGTGAAGGCCGCCTACCGGGTCAGCCGCGTCGAGGACATCGGCCGGGGCATCGCCCGCGCACTGCGCACCGCGATCTCGGGGCGCCCCGGCGGCGTCTACCTCGACATTCCCGCAGCCGTGCTCGGCGCCATCATGCCCGCGGCGGACGGCGCGAAGACCCTCAGCCGTCTCGTCGACCCCGCCCCGCGCCAGCTGCCGGCGCCGGAGGCCGTGGACCGCGCGATCGAGCTACTGGCGGGCGCCGAGCGGCCGTTGGTCGTCCTGGGCAAGGGCGCCGCGTACGCGCAGGCCGACGACCGGGTCCGCGACTTCATCGAGTCCACCGGCATCCCGTACGTCCCGATGTCGATGGCCAAGGGCCTGCTGCCCGACGACCACCCTCAGTCGGCGGCCACCGCGCGCTCCCTGGCGCTGAAGAAGGCCGACGTCGTGATGCTGATCGGCGCCCGTCTCAACTGGCTGCTGGGCCACGGCCAGACAGGGTGGAACCCCGAAGCCAAGTTCATCCAGATCGACATCGACCCCAGGGAGATCGACAGCAACCAGCCCATCGCCGCCCCGCTCGTCGGCGACATCGACTCGGTGCTCGAAGCACTCGCCGAACGGACCAAGCCCGGCCGTATATCGGCCCCTTCGGCCTGGCGGGAGGAGCTTGGAGCGCGCTCGGCGCAGAACGTGGCCAAGATGGCCGAGCGTCTCGCGGCCGACCCGCACCCCATGCAGTTCATGGGTGCCCTGAAGGCCGTACGCGATGTCGTCCGCGCACGCCCGGATACGTATCTCGTCAACGAGGGCGCCAACGCCCTGGACATCGCGCGCAACGTCATCGACATGCACGTACCGCGCCACCGTCTCGACAGCGGCACCTGGGGCGTCATGGGCATCGGGATGGGGTATGCGATCGCCGCCGCCGTCGAGAGCGGCGCACCGGTCATCGCCGTCGAGGGCGACAGCGCCTTCGGTTTCAGCGGCATCGAGATCGAGACGATCTGCCGCTACAACCTGCCCGTCATCACCGTGATCATGAACAACGGCGGTGTCTACCGGGGCGACGACGTCAACCCGTACGACGACGCGCCCTCGCCGACGACCCTCATGGGCGCGGCCCGCCACGACCTCATGATCGAGGCGTTCGGCGGCAGGGGCTACCGCGCGACCACACCGGCAGAGGTCACCGCCGCCCTCACCGAGGCACTGGCCTCGGGTGGCCCCGCCCTCATCGACTGCGTGATCGACCCCTCGGCCGGCACCGAGAGCGGCCACATCTCGCACCTCAACCCCAAGGGCATCACCGTCGGCAACATCACGGCCGCGAAGAAGTGACCCCGAGCCCCTCCTCATGCACCTCGAACTCCCTCTCCGTACGCGTACGTTCACGAAAAGGAAGCTGACATGAGTGAAAAGCCGCTCGCCGGAATCAAGGTGATCGACTTCACCGGGGTCCAGGCCGGTCCCGCCTGCACACAACTCCTCGCCTGGTTCGGCGCCGACGTCCTGAAGGTGGAGCGCCCCAACGGCGGCGACGTCACCCGCAAGCAGCTGCGGGACATCGAGGACCTCGACGCGCTGTACTTCACGATGCTCAACAGCAACAAGCGCTCCCTCGCCATCAACACCAAGACCGCCGAGGGCCTGGAGGTGCTGGAGAAGCTCATCACCGACGCCGACGTGCTGGTGGAGAACTTCGCCCCGGGCGCCCTGGACCGGATGGGCCTGACCTGGGAACGCATCCAGGAACTCAACCCGCGCCTGATCTTCGGCTCGGTCAAGGGCTTCAACGACGACTCGTCCTGGAACGACCTCAAGGTCTACGAGAACGTCGCCCAGTGCGCGGGCGGCGCCGCCTCCACCACCGGCTTCTGGGACGGCCCGCCGACCATCTCCGGGGGCGCCCTCGGCGACACCAACACCGGGATGCACCTGGCGATCGGTATCCTCACCGCGATCATCGACCGGGGCAAAACGGGCCGGGGGCAGAAGGTCTCCGTCTCCATGCAGGACGCGGTCCTCAACCTCTGCCGCGTCAAGCTGCGCGACCAGCAGCGCCTGGAGCGGGTCGGCCATCTGGAGGAGTACCCGCAGTACCCGAACGGCGAGTTCACCGACGTCGTACCGCGCGGCGGCAACGCGGGCGGCGGCGGGCAGCCCGGCTGGGTGCTCAAGTGCAAGGGCTGGGAGACCGACCCGAACGCGTACATCTACTTCACCGTCCAGGAGCAGAACTGGAAGCGCACCGCCGAGGTGATCGGCCGCCCCGAGTGGGCCGAGGACGCGGAGTACGCCACCGCGCGTGCCCGCCAGTCGCACATCTTCGAGATCTTCGACGAGATCGAGAAGTGGCTCGCGGACAAGACCAAGTACGAGGCGGTCAACATCCTGCGTGAGTGGGAGGTGCCCTGCGCCCCGGTCATGAGCATGAAGGAGCTGGCCTACGACGAGGACCTGCGCAGGAGCGGCACGGTCGTCGAGGTCGAGCAGAAGGGCCGGGGCACCTACCTGACCGTCGGCAGCCCGGTGAAGTTCTCCTCCTTCAAACCGGACATCGCCGGCGCCCCGCTGCTGGGCGAGCACAGCTCCGAGGTCCTGGTCGAACTCGGCTACGACGAGGAGACCATCGGCCGACTGAAGGAGAGCGGGGTCATCGTCTGATCCGACCCCGAGACGGAGAGACGGAAGCTGCCGTGACCCGGGGGTCACGGCAGCTTCCGCGTCTGTGCGGCGAGTGGACGGCGAGTTCAGGCCGTCGCCTCGGCCTCGGTCCGCCGCCGCATCAACTCCCGCTCCCGCTCGCGGCGTGCGGTGACGTCCCGGATGACCGCACCGACGTATGTGCTGCCGTCGGGCCCCGGCAGCAGTGCCACGCTGAACTCGATGGACAGCTTGCGGCCGTCCGCCGCCAGCGCGGGCACGTTGAGCAGGTCCGCGTCCCCGTACTTGGTGGTGCCCCGGTCCATGGCTTCCTGGAAGCCGTCCCAGTGACGCTTCCGGTGCCGCTCGGGGATGATGACGTCCAGGCTGAGACCGGCCACGTCGCCCGCCGGGAACCCGAAGATGCGCTCAGCGCCCCGGTTCCAGAAGCGGATCAGCCCATCGCCGTCGATGATCACTATGCCGTCGGGTGCCTGGGTGGCCATTCCCAGCACCACCTCGGGATTCAGATCTTCCATGTCGCCTCCGCGCTGGGGCAGTTGGACAGCTGAACGCATGCAGGCGACAGTATACAGATGAATGGTATACAGAATCCATATCAAGGTGCGGGCGGGACCCCGGTCGTCAGAGGTCCCGCCGTCGTGTGCCGTGCCTCGACTACTGCGGCATCATGCGGCGGTCCCCAGGGCGAGGAGGTCGCTGATGGCGTGGACGGTCCGGAGGGTGGGGACGTCGACGCCGGTGATGCCGGCGAGTTCGATGACGGCGGTCAGGAGGACGTCGAGTTCGAGGGGCTTGCCCCGTTCGAGGTCCTGGAGGGTGGAGGTGCGGTGGTCTCCCACGCGTTCGGCGCCGGCCAGACGGCGTTCGATGGAGATACCGACACGGCAGTTGAGCGCTTCGGCCACGGCGAGGGTCTCCTCCATCATCGTCTGGATGACCTGACGGGTGCCGCCGTGGTGGCACATCTGGCGCATGGTGGCGCGAGCGAGCGCGCTGATGGGGTTGAAGGAGATGTTACCGAGGAGCTTGAGCCAGATGTCGTTGCGCAGATCCGGCTCGACAGGGCATTTCAGTCCGCCGGCCCGCATGGCCTCACTGAAGGCCTGACAGCGCGGGGAAAGGGTGCGGTCCGGTTCGCCGATGGAGAACCGGGTCCCCTCCAGGTGCCTGACGACGCCCGGCCCTTCCAGCTCGGTCGCCGCGTACACGACGCAGCCGACGGCCCGCTCCGGCGCGAGCACCGCACTGACCGCGCCGCCGGGGTCCACACTCTCGACGCGCTGGCCGTCGTGAGGTCCGCCATGGTGGTGGAAGTACCACCACGGGATGCCGTTCTGCGCGGCGATGACGGCGGTGGACCCGTGGAGCAGAGGCTCGATGAGCGGCCCGCACGCCGCGTACGAGTTCGCCTTGAGCCCGAGAAAGACGTAGTCGACGGGGCCGATGTCGGCGGGATCGTCGGTGGCGTGGGCGTGGGCGGTGAAATCACCGCGCGGGCTGAGTACCCGTACGCCGTGTCGCCTCATGGCCGCGAGGTGCGGTCCCCGGGCGACAAGGTGGACGTCGGCGCCTGCCTGATGCAGGGCGGCGCCGACGTAGGCGCCGATGGCTCCGGCGCCGAGGATGGCGACTTTCACTGGTGGCGCTCCGTTCGGTCGAGGGTGTACCGCGGAACTGTCGAGAAGTGTCGACAGAATATTGTCTACAGGATGGACTTGCTGGCAGCAAGGGTTCGAGCCGGGGCCCGCGGGGCCACCCGCGCGGCGTGAGCTGGGTTTCCGGGCCTTTGTGCGCCGTAGACTGTAGGCGAAAGCCAATTCATACTTGGCTGTCACACGCGTAGCGACGACGCTGCGGAGGAGGGGCTGCGATGTTGTCGACGACAGGACTGCCGCAGGGCGCGGTGCCGAAGCTCGAACGCCCCGGCCCGTTGCGGGACAGGGTGTACGAGGCCCTGCTCGAACTGATCACCACCCGCGCCCTGCAGCCCGGGCAGCATCTCGTCGAGAGCGAACTCGCCGGGCATCTCGGGGTCTCACGGCAGCCGGTGCGCGAGGCGCTCCAGCGCTTGAACACGGACGGCTGGGTCGATCTGCGTCCCGCGCAGGGCGCCTTCGTGCACGAACCGACCGAGGCGGAGGCGGACCAACTGCTCACCGTACGCACCCTGTTGGAGGCCGAGGCGGCCAGGCTCGCGGCGGCCAACGCGGGTGCCTCGGCCATCGTGGTGCTGGAGGAGATGTGCGCCGAGGGCGAGCGCGCGGTCGCCGCCGACGACGTGGACGCCGCGGTCGCCATGAACGCCCGGCTCCACGCGAAGATCATGGAGTTGGCCGGCAACACGGTCCTCGCCGAGCTGGCGGCGCAGGTCGACCGCCGGGTGCGCTGGTACTACACGCCGGTCGCCCGGCAGCGCGGCCGGCAGTCCTGGATCGAGCACCGGGACCTGATAGCGGCGATCGCGGACCGTGACGAGCAGCGCGCGACCGAGGTCATGCGGGCCCACACGGAACACACGCGGAAGATGTACCACGAACGGGAGAAGTAGCCGCGGACCTGGACATCCGGTAGCTGCCCGGTCGCTCGCGGTGAGAGATATGCAGGTGAAAGCCAGTCCGAAAGCTTGGTATTGTTGGTCATGTCGCCGCCGGGAAACACCCTCGGTCGCGGCAGACACCTGGTCCGGGTGGCGGAATGGCAGACGCGCTAGCTTGAGGTGCTAGTGCCCTTTATCGGGCGTGGGGGTTCAAGTCCCCCCTCGGACACCAAAACGATTGCGTTTGAACCTCGGTCCCGGTTGGGTCCGGGGTTTTTTGTATCGGCGGGAAGCCGGCCGTGGGGCCGCTGCATGGTGCGTCCTCGGGCCGCACCGGTTCCAGTCTGGCGTGTGGCGCGCCAGTGGACCGCCCCCCTGTCGGGGCGTGAACGGGTTTCTATTTTTGTCTCTTCGCCCTTCTTCGGCTCGGCCGGCCGCCCGGCAATCGCGGCCCGGCCTGGACGCCAGGCGCCTGCTCGCACGGCCAGCCGGACAGCAGGCCGGACCACGCCCCCAAGAAACCAACAATGTCGGGCAGTGGTTGTTTCGCGTCCCAGGGCCATCAGGATCCTGGGTCATCCACCTTCGTCAGCAACCTCCCGCCCTCCATCCCAAACCTGTCCACCACCAGGAACGCCTTGCCCAGCTCGTTGAGCGTCAGCTCAAGCCGATAGAAGTCGACCTCGCCACCGCCGTTGCGGTATGGCCGGATACGTTCTGTATCCAGACTGAGCTTCCACTCCGTGAACGGCACCGCCGCGAAGACCTCGTACTCGTCGTCCCAGATACAGCAATCTGCTCTGTACTGGTCGTACTCCGTCCCGTCGTATGTCTCCGGGTGCACGAGTGCGTCAGCCCACGCGAAGAGCTTCGGCACCACCTCGGCGTAGCTGGCGAGACCAAGGAACACGCCCCAACTGGCCAGCTTCTCGGGTTCCTCGCCGTCTTCGTTGTCTATGCCTAGACGAATGTCGCCTCGTCCTGAGCTCTTGTTGACCCACTCCGCCATGTCGACCACCAGCCGCTTGCCGCTGGCCAGCAGCTCCATCCAGGGCTTGGCCAGCTGTAGTTCACGGATACGCAGCTCGTACGGGTCGCCCTCGGCAGCCTCCCGCAGGGTCTTTCGAGCGCTCGCATCCAGCATCTGGGCTTCCGGCACCAGCAGCTTCCAGCCGCCGGTGGGCGTCTCCTGGAGTGTCTGGCGGTTCACCAACTGCCAGTGGCAGCGCTTGGTCTCCGGGTGGTACAGCACCACGGCCACCGGCAGCGAGTGGTTGAGCCAGTAATCCACGTGCGCGCCGTCCGGCCGGAACCACCACCCCTCTGGGGCCGACTCCCGAAACCAGCTCTTCCCACTCTTGATCTGCAGGGCCAACAGCCGGCCACGGACGTCCTCGCCGTCGACAACCTCGGCATGCACGTCAATGCCGTAGTCCTCGGTGGGCTGCTCGCGGAACAGCCACTTCAGCTCGTCCTCGACGGCGAGCTTGGTGCGGGTCACCCCTATATTGGCGACCTTGGCGGATGGTTTACGGCGCATCACGGCTCCATCTTCTGCTGGGAACGGGTGTGGTCGTCTCCGAACTCGGCGAGCACCCGGGCGCCGGTGATCTACGCGATGTCCGGCGTCGAGAGGCAGATCTCAGCGTCCGGGTGCTTCAGAAAATGCGCCTTCACCTGTCCTTCCAGCTCGGCCAGCGGCTCGTTCAGAGGGATCAGCAGCTTCGCGTGAGCGGCGGCGGTGGCCGCGTAGACGGTGGTGACCGACTCGACCTCCGCGCAGGGCCAAGCAGCAGGCTCTTGGGAGCGGCGTCCTCAGTCGGACGACGAGCGTAGCTGTCACCGAGGTTCAGCCAGCGCGAACCGTTCGGGCGCAGGACGCGGGCCAGGTCACGGGCGACGAGTCGAGGGCCGTCGCGAAGCCCGAGCCTCCCGCTGCGGCCCCGCCTGCGCCGACCGGGATCGACTAGGAGTCGTCCGGCCGATCACGGTACGGCTACCTGCGTGCCCAGACCCCCTTGCCCGACAAACCATCCCGCGCCGAACTTGCCCAGCTGGTCCGGTCCTTGGGCTCCGGCGCCCTATTGGACATCGGGAAACCGGTATCCGGGCGCCTGTATGACTGGCTAGGCTCACCCCCTCTGACCGGCACAGATGTGGGGAACGCATGACGCAGCAGTTCACCGACCGCCAGGGCCGGGCCGTGGTGCTCGAGGAGATCACGGAGGACAACTGGCGCGATGTCGCCGACGTGGCGCCCACCGACGAGCAGCGCCGGTACGTGGCCGCGCTCGCGGCGCGCTATCTCCTGCTCTCCCAGCGCGGCAAGGTGTGGACGTCCCTCGGCGTCCGTGCCGGTGACGACGTCGTGGGCCACGTCATGTGGGCGTACGACGACGAGGACGGCACCCACTGGATCGGCGGCATGGTGGTGAGCGCGTCCGAACAGGGCAAGGGTATGGGCCGCGCCACCCTGGGCGCCGTGGTCGAGCGCCTGTCGGCGCTGCCGGAGTGCCGGGAGATCCGTCTCTCGTACCACCCGGACAATACTTCCGCCGGCCGCCTCTACACCTCGTTCGGTTTCCAGCCGACCGGGGACTTCGAGGACGAGGAGATCGTGCTGGCGATTCCAGCCAGCTAGGACTTGGCCGCCCGATCATGTGGCTGTCGCCTGCCTTGCTCGTTGGTTTGGACATGGGGCGGGCTGATCTGACAGATGCAGAGTGGGAGCGGTTGAGGCCGCTCCTGCCGGTCAGCAACAGGCGTTGTGGCCGGTGGCGGGACCATCGGCAGGTGATCGACGGGATTCTGCACCGGGTGCGGATCGGGGTGCACCGGCGTGACCTGCCCGAGCGGTTCGGGCTGTGGAAGACGGCCTACGAACGCCATCGGCTGTGGTCGGCCGACGGGACCTGGGAGCGTCTGCTCCAGCGGGTCCAGGCGGAAGCGGACGAGGCCGGGGACATCGACTGGGACATCTCCGTCGACTCCACCATCGTCTGGGCCCACCAGCACGCGGCCGGCGCCCGCACCGATCCGCCACCAGCCCTTCATTCAACGTGACCAGCGATAATCTGGTCCGTGAAGGGCTGTCCCACAAGAGGGTCACACGGACGCCTGGGCGCCTGGCTGTGGGGCCGGCTGGAAATCGACGAAGAAGGTGCCGGGGTTGCCGGGCACGACACGGCAAGTGAAGTGGCACCCGAGCAACGGGGCGACCTCGGTCTTGAGGTCGTGCGCCAGAACGGCGGCCGAGCTCACGTACTTGTTCGTTGGGTCGTCGACGGCATGGGCATCGACGAGCGCTCCACGGATCCCGGTCACGACGTATTCGACTCGTCGACCGCCGCTTAGGTCGGGCTCCTCGCCCGCGTGGTCGCAGTTCACTACGTGGGCGAGCACGGCAGAGGACGCTGTACCAACGGCCGACCGTCCCGTTCAGCTTCATCGTCGAGGAACATGCCTTCCGACGCCGGTTCGGGGACGCGGAACAGATGCGGACCATGCTCGACCACGTACTGGAGCACAGTGCGCCGCGCAACGTGACACTTCAAATCATGTCGATGGAGGGCGGTTTGCATGCGTGTCTGGACGGTCCGGTGCGGCTGCTGGAGACAGCGGAGGGGCGGCGGTTCGGGTACTCCGAGGGGCAGCAAAATGGCCGTTTGATCGCTGACGTGAAAGAGGTGAGCCTCCTCCAACAGCGCTATGACACACTGCGCTCGCAGCCTCTGGATCCCAAAGACTCGCGGAGCTTGTTGGAGCGACTCCGAGGAGAGCTATGAGCAAGACGGAACTCGCCTGGTTCAAGTCCAGCTACAGCGGTAGCCAGGGCGACGACTGCGTGGAGATCGCCCTCGCCGAAGCCGAACAGGCCATCTGCGTCAGGGACTCCAAGGACGTGAAGCGTCCGCACCTCGCGGTCGGTCGCGACGGCTGGACCTCCTTCGTGCGCTACGCCGCGCACGGCTGAGCCCCTCGGGCGGGCCCAGCCGTACGCGACCCCGACTCAGTCCCGCAGCCGGTCGATCTGGCGCAGCTTGTTCGTCGCGTCCAGGGCCGCGACCTTGTAGGACTCCGCGAGCGTCGGGTAGTTGAAGACCGCGTTGACCAGGTAGTCGACCGTGCCTCCGCAACCCATCACGGACTGGCCGATGTGGATCAGTTCGGTCGCTCCCGTGCCGAAGCAGTGGACGCCGAGGAGTTTGCGGGTCTCCGGGCAGACCAGCAGCTTGAGCATGCCGTGGGAGTCGCCGATGATCTGGCCCCGGGCCAGTTCGCGGTAGCGGGAGATGCCCACCTCGAACGGGATGCTCTCCTCGGTGAGTTGGTCCTCGGTGCGGCCGATGAAGCTGATCTCGGGGATGGTGTAGATGCCGATGGGCTGGAGGTTGTGCATACCGTCGACCGGCTCACCGTACGCGTGGTACGCCGCCGCCCGGCCCTGTTCCATCGAGGTCGCGGCGAGGGCCGGGAAGCCGATGACGTCGCCGACGGCGTAGATGTGCGGCACCTCGGTGCGGTAGTGCTCGTCGACCGTGATCCGGCCGCGCGGGTCGGCGGACAACCCGGCCTTGTCGAGGTCGAGTTCGTCGGTGAGGCCCTGACGGCCGGCCGAGTACATCACGGCGTCCGCGGGGATCTTCTTGCCGCTCTCCAGGATGGTGAGCGTGCCCCGGGCGTGGCGTTCCACCGCCGCGACGGTCTCCCCGAAGCGGAAGGTGACGGCCAGGTCCCGCAGGTGGTACTTCAGCGACTCGATCACCTCGACGTCGCAGAAGTCGAGCATCGCGGGCCGCTTCTCGACCACCGTGATCTTGCTGCCCAGGGCCGCGAACATGGAGGCGTACTCCATGCCGATCACCCCGGCCCCGACGATGACCATGGAACGCGGCACGCCCTCGAGGTTGAGCACGTTGTCGGAGTCCATGATCGTGCGTTCGTCGAACTCGACCGTGCCCGGGCGGGCCGGGCGGGTTCCGGTGGCGATGACGATGTGCTCGGCGGTCAACAGCTTCTCGTTGCCGTTGACTTCGTGCACCGCCACGGTGTGGTCGTCGACGAAGCGACCGATGCCGGCGAACAGGGAGACGTGGTTGCGGGACAGCTGGCTGCGGATGACGTCGACCTCGCGACCGACCACGTGCTCGGTGCGCGCGGTCAGGTCGGCGACGGTGATGTCCTCCTTGAGCCGGTAGCTCTGGCCGTACAGATCGCGCTGGGTGAGGCCGGTGAGATAGAGCACCGCCTCGCGCAGCGTCTTGGAGGGGATGGTGCCGGTGTGGATGGAGACCCCACCGACCATGTCGGGGCGGTCGATGACGGCGACCCGGCGGCCGAGCTTGGCCGCCGCGATGGCAGCCTTCTGGCCGCCCGGGCCGGATCCTATGACAAGCATGTCGAAGTCGGGCACCCTGCTGAGTCTGTCAGCCCGAGGCCGCCGCCCGGAAGGGTGAACGGACAACGTTTGGCGCCCACTTCGACTCTGGCAGAGGCTCAGGAGAGTTCGGGAAGGTTCACGAAGCCTGTGGCCGGAGGCGTTCGAGGCCCTTGCGGTCGTAGTAGCGGGCCATCGCGAAGCCGAAGATCAGCGCGAGCGCGGCGCCGACCGCGATCATGATCCAGGCGCGGGTGAGTCCGGCGTCCCCTCGGGCGTCGAAGTAGAGGATCGCGCGTGCCCCGTCGCCGAGTTGGCGCATGGGCTCGAACAAGGACAGGAAGCGGTAGAAGTCCGGGACCGCCTGGAGCGGGACCGTGGCACCGGACGAGGGCAGGCCCAGGACGATGAACACGAACATCGACACGAGCTGCCCGATCCCGCCGAACGCCGCGTTGATCGCCTGGACGCCGAGGCCGACCGCGAGGGTGGCGCAGTACGAGTACAGCCAGAGCAGGGGCAGGTGGTCGGCGTCCATGTCGAGGATGCCGATGGTGGCGACCATGATCAGGGAGACGCTCAGCAGCGTGATCGCGGCGGTCATGCCCATCTTCAGCAGCAGGGTCTGGGTGCGGGTGATGGGCACCGTGGGCCGGCGCGTGTGCCAGGGGCCGATCTCGTTGTCGGCGTAACCGAGGGAGGTGTCCACACCGTTGCTGATGACGTTGGCGCCCAGGAATCCGGCCAGCACGAGCAGCAGCGTGTAGTAGAAGGTGCTCAGGCCCAGGCCGCTGTGGGTGCCGATGGGGTGACCGACCTGCGGGGTGACCGCGATCGGGTCGGCCAGCAGCAGCTTCGTGGTTGCGTCGGCGTTCGCCGCGTTCGCGGTCAACTGCTTGCCGATGGTCTGCGAGGCCTGGTGCGCGGCCAGCGTGGTGATCTGACTGGCGAGGGACGAACCGAGGCTGCCCTTACCGGGGTTGGTCAGCACGGTCAGCGCCGGACGGGCGGTGGCGTTCTTGCCGGTCAGCGCGGCGACCGAGGCGGTGAAGCCGTCGGGTACGACCAGCGCGCCGTAGAGCTTGCCCGAGTCCAGCTCGTCCTGGGCCCGGGCGAGGCTCAGTTCACGCCACTCGGCCTTGTCACCGCCGGAGGTGTCGGTGGTGATCGCCTGGACGATCTGGGCGCCCAGGTTCGCCTTCTGCCCGGGCAGCGGCGCGCCCCGGTCGGCGTTGACGATGCCGATGGGCAGGTCGTGCAGATCGCGGTTGGGGCTCACGATGCCACCCATGTAGAGCAGCGACAGCAACAGCGCCAACAGCCCGGTCAGGACGGTGGGCAGCAGCCACAGCTTGGGCCGGCCCAGCAGCGCGACGGCGCGTGCCTGCGTAGGGCCGACGACGGGGGGCGAGGATTCGGACGTACTCGACGTGATCGACGTACCCGAAGTGTCCGATGTGTCCGATGCACTCGATGTGCTGGACGTACCGTCGGACGGATCGCTGGTCGATGTGCTGTCGTCGGCTGGCATGGTGCTCCGGTGGTTCCTGGAGGGGCAGGACAGGGCAAGAACGGGCAGGACGGGGTGGGACCCTATGGATGATCGTCGTTCCGGCTGGATACCGGAAGGCCACCGTCCGCCCGGCTCAGGATCGTGTGTACGCGCGCTCGGCCGCACGAGCGACTCGCCGAACCGGAGGCGACGAACGTACGACTACCGGGCGGCGCACAGATGAACGCCGCCGGTGGCCCCCGCCAGGATGCGGGTCCGCCCGGTCGCGCACAGCGGCCCCGGATCCGGCGAGGCGAAGGGGGGCCGGACACTCGTCCCGCACCCACCCGGTCGCGACACGGCAGACCGCACGCCCACGGTCCCGCGGGGAGATCCGCGTGTGGATACTCAGCGCCCGAAGTCCTCGAAGCGCCCCAAGTGCCCGAAGCAGCATCCGCGTCCCCGCCGCCGCCGCCCAAGCCGCCGAAGTCGCCGCGCCGGCAAGCGATCGGCGGCTAGAGGACGGCACTCGGTACGCCCTGAAGCCGCCCGACCCCAACCCCGACCCCGCCCGACCCCGTCCCCGCCCGTGATCCGGAACTCGCCGGCCGGGTCACATGGCGTCGAGATAGTCCCGCAACACCTGGGAGCGGGACGGGTGGCGCAGCTTGGACATCGTCTTGGACTCGATCTGGCGGATACGTTCGCGCGTCACGCCGTACACCTGGCCGATCTCCTCCAGGGTTCTGGTCCGGCCGCCGAACAGGCCGTAGCGCAGGGAGATGATGCCGGCTTCTCTCGGGGTCATCTCCGCGAGGATGGACTGGATGGTCTCCTGGAGGAGCAGGAAGGTGACCATGTCCGTGGGGGTGACGCTGTCCCTGTCCTCGATCAGGTCACCGAACTCGCCGTCGCCGTCCTCGCCGAGGGCGGTGTGCAGCGAGACGGGCTCTCTGGTGTAGGCGGCGAGTTCGGGCAGGCGCTCCACAGGGACGCCGGCCTTGTCCGCCAGTTCCTCCGGAGTGGGTTCCGTCCCGAAGTCCTGGATCAGCTCGCGGCGGGTGCGGGCCACCCGGTTGATGACCTCGACCAGGTGCACGGGGATACGGATGGTCCGGCCCTGGTCGGCGAGCGCGCGCGAGATCGCCTGCCTGATCCACCAGGTCGCGTACGTCGAGAACTTGAAGCCCTTCGTGTAGTCGAACTTCTCGACCGCCCGGATCAGGCCCGTGTTGCCCTCCTGGACCAGGTCCAGGAAGAGCAGCCCACGGCCCGTGTAGCGCTTGGCGACGGACACCACCAGGCGGAGGTTCGCCTCGATGAGGTGGGACTTGGCGCGCTCCGCGTCCTCGGCGAGGATCTCCCACTCACGTCGGCGGACGGGGTCCTCGGGCGGGTCGTCCAGCAGCTTGTGCTCCGCGTACAGTCCGGCCTCGATCCGTTTGGCGAGGTCGACCTCCTGTTCGGCGCTGAGGAGCCGGACCCGCGCGATGAGCCGGAGGTAGTCCCGCACCTGGTCGACCGAGCCTCCGGTGGTGGTCAGCCGGGGGAGGGGAGCATCGCTCTCGTCCTCGGTGGCCGGGTCGAACACGTCGGTCACCTCGGTATCGGTCGCCATCGTGCTCACTTCCTCTCCAGGAGTGCACGCGGGAACGTCCCTGTAGGAGAACGAGCCACGACCCCCTCGTGTTCCGGAGTCCCACGGGCAATCACCCGCCCGCCGCCGCCGCCGCCGCCGCTGCACGCCGCCGCCGACGTCGGTGGCTCGGCGAGGGAGTCACCGGGCTCCCGGTGCGCGTCCCGGTGACTCCCCGGGGATACCGCCCCCCTCGTCCCCGGGGAACCACCGTCGGGCGCGCTGGGCACCCGTGCGTCAGCAGTCGCGGAACTCCGGCGACTGGTTGAGGATCTGCGAGCGCAGCGAGGTGAAGCGGGCGTAGGTCGCGCCGTTCTGCGCGCCGGGGTGGAACGCCGCGACCCGGTGGCAGTTCTGGAAGGCGAGCGCGACGCCGAAGTGCCGCTCCAGGCTGCTCCGGATCGCGTCACTGGCCAGCGCCCGCAGCAGCTGACCGCGCTCCTTCTCGGAGGGCGGCGGGGTCTGGTTGTCGGCGAACTCGGCCGTGCCGCCCTGGAGCTCGGAGGTGAGGCCGGCGATCAGCTGGTAGGCGTAGGGGAGCGAGGTGCGGACGGTTTCGATGAAGTCGTCCTCACGGATGTCACCCTGCTCGGCTTCGGCGAGCAGCTGGGGGGAGACGTCGAGTGACATGAAGGGGGGTCCTTTTCTTGCGATGTCTGAGGTTTCTTACTGATTATTATGTTTGACTGTTTTACCTAGATTTTGTCGATGGCGAGAGCGGTAGGCCCGTGCACGAACTCCGGGTCCACCTGTTCGGCCAGATCCAGGCCTGTCGCCCGGTCCGCCCACGCCCGGGCGTTGCGCAGATGGAACTCGACGGCGTGCCGCTGGAAGGTGGCCCAGTCCTTGGTGCGGGCGTCGACCGCGCCCCGGAGCAGGTTCAGCGCGTGCAGGTTCTGCGGCTCCAACTCGCCTTGCTCCCGGCCCTGTTCGGCGGCGCGCACCCAACTGGACTGGACGAGGTGGGTGAGCAGGTCGTCGCCGGTCTCCTCCTTGAGGAAGAGCAGGTCGTCCTCGCCGGTGACCTTGTTGCCGATCACCGCGAGCGGGATCCCGAACTCGCGGGCGTGGTCGCGGTACTGGCGGTAGACGGAGACGCCCTTGCGGGTCGGTTCGGCGACCAGGAACGTCATGTCGAACCGGGTGAACAGGCCGGAGGCGAACGCGTCCGCGCCGGCGGTCATGTCGACGACGACGTACTCGCCGGGGCCGTCGACGAGATGGTTGAGATAGAGCTCCACCGCGCCCAGCTTGGAGTGGTAGCAGGCCACGCCCAGGTCGCTCTCCTCGAAGGCGCCGGTCGCCATCAGCGGTACGCCGCCGACCTGTTCGACGTGCCGGGCGTGGATCTCGTCGTCGCCGAGCGGGCGCAGCAGCCGTGAGCCCCGGCCGGCCGGGGTTGTCTTGACCATGGCCTCGCGCGACTCGATACGCGGGTTGGTGCCGCGAAGAAAGTCCTTGATGTCGCCCAGATGGGCGCTGAGCGGTGGAGCGGCGAACGTCTCGCCGCCGACCGGGTCGAGCGCCTCGGCCAGATGCTGGTTGATGTCGCCGTCGATGGCGACCACGGGTGCGCCGGAGCGTGCGAGATGACGGGAGAACAGGGCGGACAGCGTGGTCTTGCCACTGCCGCCCTTGCCGACGAACGCGACGCGCATCAGCGGGTCGCTCCTCGTTCTTCGGGGGGTTGTTCACGAGGCGTTTTGAAAATGAATGTCATGTGGCAAGTTTTTATGCGGCCTTCGGGGCTCTGTCAAATCGCCTTGCCCCCAACTGGTCTGCAGTGATGTGCAGTTGGCGACCGTTTGTTCGATCTACCTAAATGCATATGATGTGCAGGTGCGTAACTACTGCATCAGGACCGCGGCCCCAGGCGACCTCGACGGCGCGCGGGCGGTCATGCTCGACACCGTCTACCGCGACTTCGGGACGGGCTTCGTGCCCCGTTGGCACGGGGACATCATCGACCCGGCGTCCGCCTATCTCGCGCCCGCCCGCCACACCCTCCTGGTCGCGGTCGACGAGCGCGACGCGAGTGTCGTGGCCACCGCCGCGCTCGACTCGCGCGGCCCCCTGCATCCGCCGAACCCGCGGCATGTCGCCGAGCGCTATCCCTCCGGCGCCACCGCGCAGTTGCGCCGGGTGTACGTCCGCCCCGAGCACCGCAGGCGTGGTCTGGCCCGGCGGCTCGTGACCGAACTGCTGGCCTTCGCGGCGGCCGACGGCGCCTATCGCGCCGTGTATCTGCACACGGACCCGGCGGTCGCCGGCGCCGAGGGGTTCTGGCGGTCCCTGGGGAAGGTCGTGCACGACGAGCGCGAGGGCGCGGGCGAGGGTGAAGGACAGGGCGTCGTGCACTTCGAGGTTCCGCTGGCGCGGTGATCGGCCGCAGCCGACCCGGGGTGGCTATTGGAAATGATTATCAGATACTCTCCCGTTGCATCACCCCCTGAAACCCTTACGGAACCGAGGACCATGCGCACCCCCCGCCGTCGCCGACTGCTCGTCGGACTGCTGCTCTCCCCGCTGCTCACCGGCTGCTTCGCCTCCGGTGGCGACGACAGCGATTCGTCGTCCGACACCGGGGCCGGATCCCGGCTGCGGGTCGCGCTCGCCTTCCCGCCCGCCGAGAACCTCTCGCCGTACGGTGCCGACGCCACCCTCCTCAGCCGCCTCGGCGTCACCGAGGGTCTGACCGCCCTCGACGCCAACGGCTCCGCCGCGCCCGCGCTCGCCGAGTCCTGGACCCGCGAGGACGACCGCACCTGGCTGTTCACGCTGCGCGACGCGCGCTTCCAGGACGGCACCGACGTCACCCCCTCCACCGTCGCCGCCGCCCTCACCCGCGCGACCCGGGCCGAGCCCGAGCCCGCCGCCCTCACCGGCGTCACCCTCACCGCGAAGGCCGCCGCCGACGGACGTATATCCGTCACGACCGCCGAGCCGGACCCCGTGCTCCCGCTGCGCCTGTCCAGCCCCGGCCTCGTCGTCCTCGCGCCGAAGGCGTTCGCGAAGAAGGGCGCCGTCGACCCGGTCGGCACCGCCACCGGGCCCTTCGAGCTGACGAAGACCACCGGGTCCACCGCGGCGACCCTCGACCGCTTCGACGACTACTGGGGCGGACGCGCCCAGGCAGCCGGGATCGACGCCCGGTTCATCGCCGACGGCACCGCCCGCGCCAACGCCCTGCGCACCGGCCAGGTCGACATCGCCGAAGCGATCCCCGTCGCCCAGGCCGCCTCCCTCGACAAGGCGACCCGCCGCGAGACCGCCACGGCCCGCACCACCTACCTGCACCTCAACACCCGGTCCGGCGCCTTCAAGGACGCGAAACTACGGGCCGCCGCCCGCGCCGCCGTGGACACCTCCGCTCTCGCCGACGGTGTCTACGAAGGCCACGCCGACACCGGAAAGGGCATCTACGGCCCGGCACTCACCTGGGCCGAGGGCAAGCGCGTCCAGCCCGCCGGGCGCGCGAAGGCGACGGCGCCCGACGGTACTTCCGTCACTCTGGCCACGTACGACAACCGGCCCGAACTCCCCGAAGCCGCACAGGTGTTGAAGCAGCAGCTGGAAAGGGCCGGGTTCAGGGTGAAGCTGGAGGTGCGGGAGTACTCGCGCCTGGAGAGCGACGCGCTGGCCGGCAGGTTCGATGCCGTCGTCGCCGCCCGCAACACCATGCTCGACTCGGGCGACCCCGTCTCCGTCCTCGCCAGCGACTACACCTGCGACGGCGGCTACAACCTCTCCCTGCTCTGCGACAAGAAGGTGGACCGGGCCGTCACGAAGGCCGAGGGCGTCGAGGACACCGCCGAGCGCCAGGACGCGGCCATGGCTGCGGAGGCCCTCATCCTCGGTGACGACGCCGTCGTCCCGCTGGTCCACCAGCGGATCATCACCGGCGTCGACGCCGACGTACAGGGCGTGCTCCTCGATCCGTACGAGCGCACGCTGGTCGGTACCGGAACGCGGCGCTGACCCCGTGCGGGGACCTGCGGGCACCCTGCTGTGGCGTGCCCTCCTCGCCGCGCTGCTCGTGTGCGGGATCGGTCTGCTGCCCTGGCTGACCCGCACCGACCCGGCGTTCACCGTGCTCAAGGCACGGTCGGCGGAGCGTGAGGCCACCCCGGAGGTGCTGGCCGACATCCGGGACCAACTCGGCCTGGACGCCGGGCCGTTGCGGTTGCTGGGTGACTGGCTCGGCGGGCTGCCGCGCGGAGACGCGGGGCGGTCCTGGATCTCCGGTGCGGAGGTCATGCCGGATGTGCTGGAGGCGCTCGGCGCCTCGCTGCTGCTGATGGCTGTGGCGCTGGCCATCGCGTTTCTCGTCGCCGCGCTGGTGTGCGCCCGGACACTGTGCGGCGACGGGCGGCGGCGCGGCGGCAGCGGGTCGGCGATGGTCGCCGCGCTGCCCGAGTTCCTCACCGCGTCCGTGCTGGCCACCGTCGTCGGCGTCCAGCTCGGCTGGCTGCCCGCCCTCGGCTGGTACGGACTCCAGTGGACGATCCTGCCCGGCCTCGCCCTCGGGCTGCCCGCCGGTGCGCTCCTGGGGCGGCTCCTCGACGATCTGCTGCCGGGCGCCTTCGCCGAGCCCTGGGCGCTGGCCGCCGCCGCACGCGGAATCCCGGGCCGGCGTATCGCGAGCCAGGCGGTGCGGCGCTGTCTGCCCGCACTGCTCCCCAACGCCGGGCTGTTCGTCGTCGGACTGACCGGCGGCTCGGTCGCGGTCGAGCAGATCTTCGACATCCCCGGCCTCGGCCGCACCGCCCTCCAGGCGGCCATCGCCCAGGACCTGCCCGTCCTCCAGGCGAGCACCCTCGCCCTCGTCCTGCTGGCGGCGCTCGCCGCGGGCGCCACCCGGGTCACGGCCCGGCTGCTCATCGGCCCCGCCCTGCGCGACGGCGGCCTCTCCTCCCTGCACCGGCCCGCGCCGCCCGCCCGCCGCACCCCGCCCCTGCTGTACGCGGGTGTGCTGCTCGGCGTCGTCGCCCTCGGGCTGCCGCGTGACCCGCTCGCGCTGGACACCCGCGCCCGGCTCCAACCCCCGTCCTGGACCCACCCGTTCGGCACGGACGCCCTCGGCCGCGACGTCCTCGCCCGTGTCGGGCACGGCGCCCTCGACACGCTGCTGCTCGCCACCGCGATCAGCGCCGCCGCCCTGCTCATCGGCCTGCTCCTCGGGCTGGTGCCCCGGCTGTCCGGACCGCTCGTCGACACCGTCAACGCGATACCGCCCGTACTGGCCGCGCTGCTCGTCACGGCGGTGGTGGGCAGTGGCGGGGCCACCCCCGCGCTCGCCGTGACCGCCGTCGCCTGGGCGCCGCTGGCCGCGCACACCGCCGCCCTGCTGCGCCAGGAACGGGCCACCCTGCATGTCACGGCCACCCGGGGCCTCGGCGCCGACCGCCGCTACGTCCTGTGCCACGAACTCCTGCCCGCCGCACTGCCCCCGGTCACCCGGCACGCCTTGCTACGGCTGCCGAGTGTGGCCCTCGCCCTGGCCGCCCTCGGCTTCCTCGGCCTCGGCGCCCAACCGCCGTCCCCGGAATGGGGGTTGCTCCTGGCCGAGAACCAGCCGTATGCCGAACGCGCCCCCTGGGCGGTCCTCGCCCCCGCCGCCGTACTCGCCCTGCTCGGTGCCCTGGCCGTCACCGCCGCCGGCCTCACCGTCCGACGGCGTCGGAGGAAGCCCGTGCGGGCGGCCCAACCTGGCCAAGGGGCAAGAGAGTTGGTGTTCCAGTGACCGGGTCGGTGTCCGCAGCCGCCGTCGGGGACGAGAGGGTGTCCGGCCGGATGCGGCTCTCGCCGCTGCTGCGGCTGCTGATCCTGACCCAACTCGCCTTCAACGTCGGCTTCTTCGCGGTCCTGCCCTTTCTCTCCGAGCACCTCGGACAGTCGATCGGCATGGCGGGGTGGCTCGTCGGGTTCGTTCTCGGACTGCGCACCTTCAGCCAGCAGGGGCTGTTCGTGGTGGGCGGCACGCTCGCCGACCGGTACGGCATCCGGCCGGTGGTGCTCGCGGGCTGCGCCCTGCGCATCGCCGGCTTCGGCTGGCTCGGTTACGCCGACTCGACCGCGACCGTCATCGGCGCCGTCCTCCTCATCGGCTTCGCCGCCGCGCTGTTCTCGCCCGCCGTCGAGTCCGAGGTGGCCCGGCAGGCGGTGGTCTGGGAGGAGCGGGGCAACGGCTCACGCACCCGGATCCTCGCGCTGTTCACCGTCGCGGGACAGGCGGGTGCCTTCGTCGGGCCGCTGCTGGGCGGACTGCTGCTGTCCGTCGACTTCCGGGTGGTGTGCCTCGCGGGCGCCGGAATCTTCGTCCTCGTCCTCGCCGGACACGCCTGGCTGCTCCCGCAGCACATACCCGGCCGGGAGCGCGTACGCGCGAAAGGGGGCGTGCGCGCGCTGCTGCGCAACCGGCGATTTCTGGCACTCTGCTGCGCCTACGGTGCCTATCTCCTCGCGTACAACCAGCTGTATCTGGCGCTCCCCGACGAAGTGGAGCGCGCGACCGGCTCCCAGACCGCGCTGGCCTGGCTGTTCGCCCTGTCCTCCCTGCTCGTCGTGACCGCCCAACTGCCGGTCACCCGGCTGGTCGGCGACCGGCTCGCCCCGCGCCGTTCGATGGTCGCCGGGATGCTGCTGATCTCCGGCGGGTTCGCGGTGGTGGCGCTGGCCAGGCCCGCGGGGTGGACCGGCAGCGCCGGGCTGCTGCCCGCGGCCGGCTTCGTCGTCCTGCTCACCTTCGGCCAGATGCTGGTCGCGCCCGTGGCCCGCGCCTGGGTGCCCGACCTCGCCGAGGAGGGCCGGCTCGGCCTCTACACCGGCGCCCTGTCGTCGGTTTCCGGCCTGGTCGTGCTGGTCGGTACCTCGCTGACCGGCACTCTTCTCGACGCCGGGCTGCCCGTTGCCGTGCCGTGGCTGATACTGGCCGCCGTACCGCTGGCGGCGATCGCCGTACTGCCGCGCCGAGCCTGAAACGTGGCCGGGGAAGCACCCCGGGGGTCTGGGCCGCACGGCCGTGGGGCATGCCGAATTGGTAGCGTCACACCACTCGCGCCGACCGGCACGGGTGAGCACCGAGCAGCACCGCTGAGCAGCGCCACCCGAGCAGGACCACGCAACACGACCGACCAGGCAACACGACCACGCACAGCGCACCACGACCGCGGACACGCGTCGCGCTTTCGTACAGGGGGGCCCATGGCCACGATTCGCAGGGCAGTCATTCCCGCAGCCGGACTGGGGTCCCGGCTGCTGCCGCTCACCAAGGCGACACCGAAGGAGATGCTGCCCGTCGGCGACAAGCCCGTCATCGAGCACACCGTCCGGGAGCTCGTGGCGTCCGGCATCACCGACATCACCATCGTGGTGTCCGGTGACAAGGGGCTGATCCAGGACCACTTCCGGCCCAACCCCGCCCTCGTCGACCAGTTGCGGGCGGACGGCAAGGCCGCCTACGCCGACGCGGTCGAGGAGGTCGGCGAGCTGTCCCGGCTCGGCCACATCACCTACCTCTACCAGCAGGGTCCGTACGGCAACGGCACCCCCGTCCTCAACGCCTCGCGCAACATCGGCGACGAGCCGCTGCTCGTGCTCTGGCCCGACGACGTGTTCGTCGCCGAGGTCCCGCGTGCACAGCAGCTGATCAAGGCGTACGAGGCGACCAACTCCCCGGTCCTCGCCCTGATGCCGATGGACCCGGGCGACTCGCAGCGCTACGGCGTCCCCGTCGTCAAGGAGGACCTCGACGACGGTCTGCTCCGGATCACCGGCCTGGTCGAGAAGCCCCGCCCGCAGGACGCGCCCTCCTCGTACGCGGCCATCGGCGGCTACGTCATCACGCCCGGCATCATCGACGAACTGCGCGACCAGACCAAACGCTGGTACGACCATCGCACCGGCGAGGTCTACCTCACCGACGCCATCAACGCCTACGCGGCGAGCCGGGCCGTCTACGGCCAGGTGATCCACGGCCGCTGGTACGACACCGGCAACCCGCTCGCCTACCTCACCGCCCAGTTCGCGGCGGCGCTCAACCACCCGGAGTACGGGCCGCATCTGCGCCGCCTGGCGAAGGAACTGGAGGACGAGGAGACCGGTGGGGCTGGATGACCCCCGGTCCCCATCCAGGGGCTCCGCCCCCGGACCCCCGGGTCGCGCTGGACGCGCTCGTCCTCAAACGCCGGACGGGCTGATGGTGCCGGGCGGCGCTGGAGAAAGTGGCTGACCCAGAGCTCCAGAGCTCCAGAGCTCCGGAGCCCCGGAACCCCGGAACCCCGGAACCTCCGGGGGCCCCGAGCCCCAGGGGCCCCGAGCCCCCGAGCCCCAGGGGCCCCGAGGATGCCCGGTGAACGGGTCGAGACGGTCACCTCAGGTTGGCGCACGGTCTGGGGTGACCCGTCGCATCGTGCCCGGGACCGGCCGTGGGAGGATCCCGGCACGATGAGCGCTTCCCCGGCGATACGGAGTCTGCGCGCGGCGGTGTTCGCCGCGGTGTGTGTGCTGCTGGCCGCCGCCGCGCACGCTCTGGCGACCGGCGGTGCGCCGTCGGCGGGCGCGGACGGCGCCGGGTTCGCCGGGGTGTTCGCCGCCGGGTGGCTGCTCGGCGGCCGGGAACGGTCGCTGCCGGGGATCGGCGCTCTGATGCTCGTCACCCAGGCGGGGCTGCACGCCGCGTTCGGCGCGTTCGGGTCGGTGCGTGTACGGGTGATGTCGCACGCGCATCACGCGGGGATGCACGGCATGCACGGGATGCGGATGTCCTACGCCCATGCGGGCACCACGAACACGATGAACGCCATGAGCGGCCACGCCGTCGCCGCGCACGTGGTGGCGGCGCTGGTCGCCTCCTGGTGCCTGCGGCGGGGCGAGGCCGCGCTGTGGTCGCTGCTGCGCTGGGCGGTCGCCCTCGTGCCGGGGCTCGCCGCCTGGTGGCGGAACGCGCCCCTCGGACCGTCCCGTACGGCCCCGGGTCGCATGTCGGCGCCGGACGTCCGGCCGCGCCGGCTTCTCCTGCGGTACGCGGTGAGCGGTCGAGGACCGCCGACAGGGATTCCGTACACGCCCTGAGGTTCCTCGACAGCAGTCACCAGTCACCAGTCACCAGTACGGAGTTCCATCATGTTCCCGACACGCATCACCCTGCGCCGCGCCGGCGTCGTCACCGGTCTCACCGCCGCCGGAGTCCTCGCCGCGGCGGGTTCCGCCTTCGCGCACGTCACCGTGCACCCCGAGAGCTACCCGAAGGGCGCCACGGACGGTGTCCTGAGCTTCCGGGTCCCCAACGAGGAGGACACCGCGACCACCACGAAGGTCCAGGTCTTCCTGCCCACCGACCACCCCGTCCTCGGCGTTCTCGTCACCCCGGAGGCAGGCTGGACGGCGAAGGTGACGACCACCAGGCTGAAGACGCCGATCAAGACGGACGACGGGACGATCACCGACGCCGTCTCCGAGATCACCTGGTCCGGCGGAAAGATCGGTGCGGGGGAGTACGAGGACTTCGACGTCGCGTTCGGTCAACTGCCCGACAACACGGACCAGCTGGCCTTCAAGACCCTGCAGACGTACTCCGACGGCAACGTGGTCCGCTGGATCGAGACCGCTCAGGCGGGCCAGGACGAGCCGGAGAACCCGGCGCCCGCCCTGAAGCTGACGGCGGCGGAGAAGGAGGGTGCTGCCGCGACTCCCTCGGCGGCGGCCTCCGTGAAGAGCGACGCCGGTCAGGGCTCGGACTCGGCCAGTGACTCGACGGCTCGCGGGCTGGGCGTCGCCGGGCTGATCGTGGGGGTACTGGGCCTGGCCGCGGCGGCGTTCGCGCTGATCAGGACCCGGGCCGTACGGTCGTAGCGGGGTAGTCGAAGCACACGCGGTCCGCTCCCTCGGGGGCGGACCGCACCTCAGCGGGACACGGACTCCGGCACCAGGGTGCGCAGCTGGCGCTCGACCGACGTGATCGACGCGACGGGCGCCGTCGTACGGGGGCGGGACGTGCGGTACAGCCACAGGATGTCCCGGCCGAACGACCAGACCAGCGTCCCCAGGGCCAGCGCGGCCACCGCCTGGGTCGCCGCGAGGGGCAGGTATCCGGAGGCCGCGAGCAGCAGCAGGATCCCCTGGAGGGCGGCCACGGTCTTGCGGGCGGTGCTCGGGGGGAGCGGGGCGTTCAGCCAGGGCAGCACGCGGGCCGCGGCGACGAAGGCGTAGCGCATGCCGCCGATCAGCAGGACCCACGGGCCGAGCGACATCGACACGTACACGCTGAGCACCAGGATGAGGAACGCGTCGACCTCCATGTCGAAGCGTGCCCCCAGCGAGGAGCAGGTGCCCGTGCGCCGGGCGACCTTGCCGTCCACGCCGTCGAGGATCAGGGCCACGGCCGTCAGGCCGACGAACAGCGTGACGGGCGGCGAGCTCTCGAAGGAGTCCGCGACCAGCGCTGTCACCCCGCCGACCAGCGTCGCCCGGCCGAGAGTCACACGGTTGGCCGGACCGAAGGACTTCGACCCGGACCGGTGCAACGCGCGGGACAGAACGGCCCACGTGGCGATCGCGAACGTCAGCCCGGTCAGCCAGCCCGCCGGGCCCAGGCCGATCGCGGAGCCGAGCAGGGCCAGCAACAGGACCTGCAGGCCCGCCCCCAGCGCGGTCTCCTGCTGAACCAGCCTCGCTTCGTACGTGTTGTTCAGGGCCACCGCGAGTCCTCCGCCGTATGTACAGAGTGGATCATGCCGCGTACTGTGCGCGGACTGTGCACCTCGCAGTACGTGAACAACTTCCCAAGCGTTCAGGAGGAACTCCGATGAAGCTCGCCGCACGAGCGTTCTGGCTCGCTTCGCCGGACCACGGAGAGATCCGTGACATCGAGCTGCCGGGGCCCGGCGAGGGCGAGGTACTGGTCCGCACCCTGTGGTCCGGGGTGAGCCGGGGCACGGAGACGCTCGTCTTCCGGGGCGGCGTCCCGGTCAGCCAGTACGCGGCCATGCGGGCGCCGTTCCAGGAGGGCGACTTCCCCGGTCCGGTCAAGTACGGCTACCTCAACGTCGGCGTGGTGGAGGAGGGCCCGGAGACGCTGGTCGGCCGTACGGTCTTCTGCCTCTACCCGCACCAGACGCGGTACGTCGTCCCGGTGGGCGCGGTGACACCGGTGCCGGACTCGGTGCCCGCCGAACGCGCGGTGCTCGCCGGGACGGTGGAGACCGCCGTGAACGCCCTGTGGGACGCGGCGCCGCTGGCCGGCGACCGGATCGCGGTGGTCGGCGGCGGGATGATCGGCTGCTCGGTGGCCGCCCTGATCGCCCGGTTCCCCGGCGTGCGCGTCCAGTTGGTGGACGCCGATCCCGGGCGGGCGAAGACCGCCGAGGCGCTCGGCGTCGACTTCGCGCTGCCGGGGGACGCCCTGGGCGAGTGCGACCTCGTCGTGCACGCCAGTGCCACCGAGGCGGGACTGGCCCGCTCGCTCGAACTCCTCGCCGCCGAGGGCACGGTCGTCGAGCTGAGCTGGTACGGAGACCGGCGCGTCAGTCTGCCGCTGGGCGAGGCGTTCCACTCCCGGCGGCTCACCGTCCGCAGCAGCCAGGTGGGGACCGTGTCCCCGGCCGCGCGGCCCGGCCGCTCCTACGCCGACCGGCTCGCCCTGGCCCTCGACCTGCTGGCCGACCCGGCGCTCGACGCCCTCGTCACCGGTGAGTGCGCCTTCGAGGAGCTCCCGGACGTGCTGCCGAGGCTCGCCTCCGGGGAGACGCCGGCGCTCTGTCACCGGGTCCGGTATCCGGACGCCGACTGACAGAATCGCTTGAACAAGCCTTGAACAAGCTGCCCTGGGCAGCCGTACTACTCGGCATGTCCCCGCAGCGATCAGCAGGGGACAAGACGCGCCGCACCTGGAGGGTCGTCCGTTGTTCAGCATCACCGTTCGCGATCACATCATGATCGCCCACAGTTTCAGCGGAGAGGTCTTCGGGCCCGCGCAGCGCCTGCACGGAGCGACGTTCCTCGTCGACGCCACGTTCCGCCGTGAACAGCTGGACGAGGACAACATCGTCGTCGACATCGGCCTGGCCACCCAGGAGCTCGGTGCCGTGGTGAGCGAGTTGAACTACCGCAACCTGGACAACGAGCCGGACTTCGCCGGCATCAACACCTCCACGGAGTTCCTGGCCAAGATCATCGCCGACCGGCTGGCCGCGCGGATCGAGAAGGGTGCCCTGGGTGAGGGCGCCCGAGGCCTGGCGGGCCTCACGGTCACCCTGCACGAGTCGCACGTCGCCTGGGCGAGCTACGAGCGTGCCCTGTGACCGACACGACCCTCGACCGCCCGGTTCCCCTTTCCCCGGCGGCCACCACGGCCGCCCCGGCACAGGTACAGGTGCAGGCTTCCGTGCAGACCACGCTCAACTACGTGCCCGTGCAGAACGCGGCCCTCAAGAACGCGGCGATCATCCCCATGTCCCTGCGCTCCGTGCACTTCGTGATGCCGGCCGGCGTCGACGACCCGGCCAAGCCGAGCGGCGGCAACGCCTACGACCGCCGGATCAGCCTCGACCTGCCCGGCTTCGGCTGGCAGGTCCACAAGCACGCCGTCGACGGTGAGTGGCCCCGGCCCGGCGCCGACGCCCGCGCGGAACTGGCGCGGACGCTGAGCGAGCTGCCGGACGGCACGGTCGTCATGCTGGACGGCATGGTGGCCTGCGGGGTTCCCGAGATCATCGTCCCCGAGGCCGAACGCCTGCGCCTCGCCGTGCTGGTGCACCTCCCGCTGGGCGACGAGACCGGCCTCGACCCGGTCGTCGCGGCGGAGCTGGACGCCCTGGAGCGGACCACCCTGCGGGCGGTGCCGGCGGTGATCGCGACCAGCGACTGGGCCGTACGGCGCCTCGTCTCCCACCACGGACTCGCCCCGGACCGCGTGCACATGGCGGCCCCCGGCGCCGACATCGCCCCCCTCGCCTCCGGCACCGACGGCGTCTCCCGCCTCCTCTGCGTGGCTTCGGTGACCCCCCGCAAGGGGCAGCACCGGCTGGTGGAGGCGCTGGCAGCGGTGACCGACCTGCCGTGGAGCTGCGTCTGCGTCGGCGGACTCGAACAGGATCCCGAGTACGTCGCCGATCTGCGCGCCCTGATCGCACGCCACGGACTGGAGGACCGGCTGCACCTGGCCGGCCCCCAGGCGGGCGCCCAGCTCGACGCCAGCTACGCCGCCGCCGACCTGATGGTCCTCACCTCCTACGCGGAGACGTACGGCATGGCGGTCACCGAGGCCCTCGCACGCGGCATCCCCGTCCTCGCCACGGACGTCGGCGGCCTGCCCGAGGCGGTCGGGCGCGCGCCCGACGGCGGGGTCCCCGGCATCCTCGTACCGCCGGAGAACCCGGCGGCGCTCGCGGCGGAACTGCGCGGCTGGTTCGGCGAGGCGGACGTCCGCCGACGCCTGAAGGCGGCGGCCCGGGGCCGCCGGGCAGCCCTGGACGGCTGGGCGGCCACGGCACGGAGCCTGGCCGGCGTACTGGGCCGGATCCCCTGGGAACCTCGGAGGGCGGCATGAGCGGGTCGACGACGACGGCTCCGGCGGCGCTCACCGGCGCCGGCCCCGCGCCGGTGGCCGCCCGGGGACTCCGGGCGGCGGCGCTGCGCGGTGCCGTCGGAGTACGGGGACGCATCCCCTCGGGAAGCGTGAACAAGGCGACGACGACGGCTTCGGCCGGGTCGGAGTCACCCGTACGCGTCGGCGACGGGCCGGTTGCCGCTCGGGGGCTTCGGGTCGCCGCCCTCCGGAGTCTCGTGGGGGCGTCGGGGCGCGCTGCCGGCGAAGTCGGGAGCGCGGCATGAGGAAGTCGGCGACGGCTGTGATTTCGGCCGGGCCGGTGACGCCCCTGCGCGTCGGCGGCGGGCCGGTTGCCGCTCGGGGGCGTGGGGCCGCTGCCCTGCGGAGCCCCGTGGCGGTGTCGGGGCGGACTGCCCGGGAAGCAAGGAGCGCGGCATGAAGAAGACGACCATTACGACTTCGGCGGCGTCCGAGATCCAGCGACGAGGACCGGTGACTCCGGTGGACGTGAATGCCGAGCCCGCGGCCGGGATTCCGGCCCAGCCGACGCACCGGGACGTCAAGGCGGGCGCCGGGCCGGTGGGCCCGGCGGAGCGGGGCACGATCCGGCTGCGCGAGGCCGGCCCCGACGACCCGCCCCGGTACGCCCCCGACTGGCTGGAGCTGCGCGAGGGCCCCGACGCCGCCGCACGCGCCGTCGAACTGCTCGACCCGTTGCGCATCCGGCTGGCCAACCTGCCCGGAAAGCCGGGCGGGCTCGTCATCCACGACCTGGGCTGCGGCACCGGCTCCATGGGCCGCTGGCTCGCGCCCCGGCTCGACGGCGCCCAGCACTGGGTCCTGCACGACCGCGACCCCTATCTGCTGCACTTCGCCGCCGTGGCCTCGCCGCGTGCCGCCGCCGACGGCAGCCGCGTGACGGTCGAGACGCGACGCGGCGACGTCGCCCGGCTGACCTCCGACGCGCTGGCCGGCGCCTCGCTGGTCACCGCCTCCGCCCTGCTGGACGTCCTCACCCGTGAGGAGGTCGACGCCCTCGCCACCGCCTGCGCGGGCGCCGGCTGCCCGGCCCTGCTGACCCTGTCCGTGGCCGGGCGCGTCGAATTCGCCGCCCCCGACCCGCTGGACGGAGACCTCGCCGACGCGTTCAACGCCCATCAGCGGCGATCGGGAATGCTCGGCCCCGACGCGATCACGGCGGCCTGCGAGGCCTTCGACCAGCGGGGCGCCACGGTCCGGGTCCACCCCAGTGCCTGGCACCTCGGCCCCGTGGAGGCCCCGCTCACCGCGGAGTGGCTGCGCGGCTGGGTCGCGGCGGCGGTGGAGGAACGCCCGGCGCTGCGGGACCGCGCCGACAAATACCTCGCCGAGCGCCTGGAGGCCTGCGCCGCCGGTGAGCTGCGAGTAGAGGTTCACCACAGCGACCTCCTGGCCCTGGCCAGGCCGACGGGCGGGACGACGTCATGACCGTCCAGACGGTGGAAGCGGCGGAGGTCGTGCTCAGCGGCCTCGACGAGGTCGGGCACGGGACCGTGGCGGTCAGCGGCCCCGCCGCGGGACTCGACCGGCTCCCGCCGGCCCGCGCCGAACGGGCCGCACCTGCCCGGCCGCGCTCCGCCTCGGCGGGCCGCGCCGGAGTCATCGGCTTCGTCGGGCCCCGGGACGACGCCCCGCCGGTCACCACCCCGAGTCGGCTCCGCCGCGTGACGCGTGCCCTGCGCCCGCACCTCGGCACCATCGCCGGAGTGACGATTCTCGGCGTGCTGCTGTGGCGCCTCGGCACCGGTGTCTTCCTCGACGGGCTCCGGCGCATCGACGCGACGACACTGCTGGTGGGCCTCGGAATCGGGCTGCTCACCACCGGGTTCAGCGCCTGGCGCTGGGCACTGGTCGCCCGGCGCCTCGGGCTCGGGCTGCCCCTCCTCCCCGCGATCGCCGACTACTACCGCTCACTGTTCCTGAACGCGGCCCTCCCCGGCGGCGTCCTCGGTGACGTGCACCGCGCGGTACGGCACGGCAAGAGCGCTGGTGACATGGGGCGCGGGGTCCGTGCGGTCGTCCTCGAACGGGCGGCGGGACAGGTCGCGTTGATCGTCGTCGGCGGAGCGATGCTGCTCACGCTGCCTTCACCGGCACTGGCCGACGCCCGCCGGGTCGCCCTGATGGCGGCCCTCGCTGCCGTCGGCGTCGTCGCCGTCCTGGTCGCTGTCCGGATGAACCGCGCCCCGAGTGCCGCCGCCCGCCGGACCCGGGCCCTGCGTGCCGTGCTCACCGAGGCCCGTGGCGCCCTGCTCTCCCGTGAGAACCTGCCCGGCGTGGCGCTCTCCTCCGTGGTCGTCCTCTCCGGACACCTCGGGATGTTCGTGGTCGCCGCCCGGGTCGCCGGATCCTCGGCCTCCGTCGCCGAGTTGCTGCCGATAGCCGTACTGGCGCTGCTGGCGATGGGCCTGCCACTGAACGTCGGCGGCTGGGGTCCCCGCGAGGGCGTCACCGCCTGGGCGTTCGGGGCGGCGGGGCTGGGCGCCAGCATGGGGCTGAGCGTCGCCGTCGTGTACGGGGTGCTGAGCTTCGTGGCCGCCCTGCCCGGCGCGGCCGTCCTGGTCGTCCGTTACTTCTGGTCGCCGACAGAGTCCGCAGCGACTGCGGAGTCCGCGGAACCGGCGGCATCGGCACCTGCATCGCCGTCGGTGAGCATCGAGAAATACGCCCCGAAGGACTCGGCGAAGCTCGCCAGCAACGCCTTCCCCTTTTCGGCGGAACCCAGTGAAGGGCGTCCGATGACACCGGAATCGGTGTAACCGGCCATGCCGAGGGTGAGCAGGTGCCGGCGGTCGTCGGCGACGAAATCAGCGGTTTCATAACCGGGACGGAGCAATTCGGGATGAGCGTGCAGAAGGACGGAGGTCTCGATTTCCCCCGCGTGCATGTCGGTGAGCAGCGAGGTCACCACTCCGGCCCGCTCACGCGCCGTCTCCCAGTCCTCCCCGGCCGGGAACAGCGCGACCCGCTCACCGCGCGCGGAGGATTCCTGAACGACGTTGCCCAGTACGTAGTTTCCGCCGTGCCCGTTGACGACGACCAGGGCTTCCACGCCCGAGCGGCGCAGCGAATCGGCGATGTCCCGTACTACCGCGTGAAGGGTCACGGAGGAGATGCTGACGGTTCCCGGCCAGGCGGCGTGCTCGTGCGAGCAGGCGATGGTCACCGGAGGAAGGAGGTGCACCGGGTATGCGGATGCGATCTCCCGGGCAATGGCACAGGCGACCAGGGTGTCGGTCGTCAACGGAAGGAAGGGACCATGCTGTTCGAAGCTCCCGACCGGAAGAACGGCGACCTGCGTTGAGACGCCGGCCGCTCGTGTCCGTACGTCTTCCGTAGTGTCCACCGGCAACAGGCCGCCGGTCGGCAACGCTACGGACGCCGTCGACCGTATTCCCGACTCATCCATGTTCTTCCGGCCTTTCGTCTCTGCTTAGGAACCAGATCATGACAGAAAAACTTGGCGTACTCGGCAAAGCCTCCCAGGCCTCGGGAGTGGAACGCGTGGTGAATGCGCCGTTGCCCACCGTGTACGGCGATTTCCAGGCGGTCGGATACATGGACCACGATCGCGGTGACGAGCAAGTGGCGCTGGTCTACGGCGAGATAGCCGAGGACGACGTTCTCACCAGGCTGCATTCCGAATGCCTGACCGGCGACGCCTTCGGCTCCCAGCACTGCGAATGCGGGGACCAGCTCGACTCGGCGCTGCGCGCGATAGTCGCCGAGGGAAGCGGCATTCTCGTCTACCTCAGAGGGCATGAGGGCCGGGGTATCGGACTGCTCGCCAAGCTGCGCGCGATGCAGCTTCAGGCGGAGGGACTGGACACCGTCGAGGCGAACCTCGCGCAGGGTCTGCCGGTGGACTCCCGTGACTACGGCGTCGCCGCGGAGATCCTGCACGACCTCGGGGTGCGTTCGGTGCGCCTGATGTCCAACAACCCGCGCAAGCGTGAGGCGCTGGTCCGCCACGGCATCAAGATCGCCGAGGACGTACCGCTGCTGATCCCGCCGTGCGAGAACAACATCACGTACCTGCGGACCAAGCGCGAGCGTCTCGACCACGTCCTGCCGCACCTCGACGCGGTGGCGCACTGGTCCTGACCCGGCCGACCGTCTGACCGGGAGAGCCGGCCGGGAGTCCCGATCAGGGGGCGCGCGTCATTCGGATGCGCGCGGGGGGTGCCAGAAGCCCCGATTCCGGAAAGGAAGAGGGAATGACCGACGATGTCCTCTTCCTCTCCCGGGACCGGGTGACGGCCCTCCTCGACGCCGACACGGCGATCGCCTCGCAGCGCGCGGCGTTCGGCGCGCTGGGCGCGGGTGGCGCGAGTCAGCCCGATCTGCCCGGGAAGATCATGCATCCCAGCCGCTTCGACGACAGTGTGGTCTTCGCGTACGTCTCCCGGCTGTCCCTGGACACCGGCGCGGTGGCGAAGTTCGGCAGTGTCAACCCCGGCAACGCGGCGGCCGGCCTGCCGAGCGTGCACGCCGTCATCACCGCCCTCGACCCGGTGACGGGCGAACTCGCCGCCGTCATGGACGGCACGGCCGTCACGACCCTGCGTACGGCCGCCGCCAGCGCCGTGGCCTTCGACGCGCTGTCCACCGCCGACAGCGCCGAACTGGCCCTCATCGGCTCGGGCACCCAGGCGCTCGCCCACGCGCGGGCCGTCGCCCGGGTACGTGACCTGAAGTCCGTACGGGTGTGGAGCCCGAACCCGGAGCGGCGCGCGCGGGCGGCGGAGCTGCTCGCGGCCGAACTCGGCATCGCCGCCGAGGCGACCGGCACCCCCCGGGAGGCGGTGACCGGTGCCTCCCTGGTCGCGGCCTGCACCCTCAGCGCCACCCCCGTCGTGCGCGGTGCGTGGCTCGCGCCCGGGTGCACGGTGGTCAGCGTGGGGTCCTTCGAGCCGGACCGCAGCGAGGTGGACGCCGGGGTCGTACGGCGGGCGGCGGCCGTCGTGGTCGACGACCCGGCGACGGCGGCGGAACACGCCGGACCGGTGGTCGACGCTCTCCGGGACCGCCTGCTGTCCCGCGAGGACCTGATCGGGCTGGGGGAGGTCCTCACGGGCGCACGGACCGCCCGCACCGGCCCCGACGACATCGTCTTCTACAACAGCGTCGGCCTCGGCGTGCAGGACGCGGCGGCGGCCTGGGCCGTCATCCACGCGGCGAGAGGGGCCGGGCGATGAGCGCCCCGCAGCGGGCCGAGGTGGTCGTGATCGGCGGCGGGGTGATGGGTACGAGCATCGCCTACCACCTGGCCCGGGCGGGCGTACGGGACGTGGTGCTCGTCGAGCGTGACGAACTGGCCTCCGGGTCCACCTCGCGCGCCGCCGGCGGGGTCCGGGCGCAGTTCTCCGACGAGCTCAACATCCAGCTCGGGGCGCGCAGCCTGGAGGCGTTCGGACGGTTCGGGGAGGAGATCGGGCACGACATCGGACTGCACCGGGTCGGCTATCTCTTCCTCCTCTCCACGCCCGAGGACGTCGCGTCCTTCGAGGCGGGGGTCGCGCTGCAGAACGGCCTGGGCGTGCCCAGCCGGATGCTCACCCCCGCCGAGGCACGCCGGCTGTCCCCGCTCATCACCGCCGACGGCCTGCTGGCGGCGGCCTACTCGCCCGCCGACGGTCACTGCACACCGGAAGCGGTGGTCCACGGCTATGCCGCCGCCGCCCGGCGCCACGGCGCGACCGTCCTGCGCCACACCGAGGTCACCGGCATCGAACGCGACGGCGACACCCTCACGGCCGTGGTCACGGACAAGGGACGGATCGCCACCGGCACCGTGGTCTGCGCGGCCGGCGCCTGGTCACGGGCGGTCGGCGCGATGGCGGGCGTCGACCTGCCCGTCGACCCCCTGCGCCGCCAGATCGCGGTCACCGAACCGGTCCCAGGACTGCCGCCCACGCTCCCCATGACCATCGACTTCAGCAGCAGCCTCTACTTCCACAGCGAGGGACCCGGCCTGCTCCTCGGCATGTCCGACCCCGACGAGACGACCGGCTTCGCCACCGACACCCACGACCGCTGGATCCCCCGTCTGTACGAGGCGATGGAACACCGGGCGCCCGCCCTGCTCGACCTGCGCCGCACAGGCGGCTGGGCGGGCCTGTACGAGATCACGCCGGACCACAACGCCCTGATCGGGGAGGCGAGTTCACCCTCCCGGTTCCTCTACGCGACGGGGTTCTCCGGCCACGGTTTCCTCCAGGGACCGGCGGTCGGCGAGGTGGTCCGTGACCTCTGCCTCGGCCGCGTACCCTTCGTCGACATCAGCCCCTTGAACGCCGGCCGTTTCGCGGCCGATGCCCTGCGCCCGGAGGTCAACCTCGTATGACCGAGCTCCACTTGTGGCTGCGCCACGAGACCCGTACGACCGAACGCCGCACACCCGTCGTCCCGTCCGACGCCCGCCGGCTCGTCGAGCGGGGGGTGCGTCTGACCGTCGAGGAGTCCCCGCAGCGGATCTTTCCGACCGAGGAGTACGAGGCTGTCGGCTGCGGCACCGCGGACGCCGGCTCCTGGGTCTCCGCCCCCTCGGACGCGGTGATCGTCGGACTCAAGGAACTCCCCGACCGGCCGGGCGAGTTGCGCCACCGGCACATCTTCTTCGGGCACGCCTACAAGGGCCAGCCGGGCGCGGTCGAGCTGCTGCGCCGCTTCGTCGCCGGGGGCGGGGCGCTGCTGGACCTGGAGTATCTGGCGGACGACCGGGGGCGCAGGCTGGCCGCCTTCGGCTACTGGGCCGGATATCTGGGGGCGGCCCTCGCCGTGCTCCAGCACCGGGGCAGGCTCACGACTCCGTTGCGGCCGACCACTCAGGAGGAGTTGGCCTCCGAACTCCGTTCCAGTAAGGAGGAGTTGAGCGCGTTGGTGATCGGCGCACTGGGCCGCAGCGGACGCGGGGCACGCGTCGCGCTCACCGAGGCCGGCGTGGAGCCGACCTGCTGGGACCTGGCCGAGACGCGGGACCTGGACCGACCGGCCCTGATGGCCCACGAGTTGCTGGTCAACACCGTCCTCACCACCAGCCCGGTGCCGCCCTTCCTGACGGACGAGGATCTGGAGACCCCCGGCCGCCGCCTCCGTACCCTCTCGGACGTCACCGTCGACGTCGGCTCGCCCATGAACCTCCTCCCGGTGTACGACACCGCCACCACCTGGGACGACCCCGTGCGCAGGCTGCGGGACGAGCCGCCGCTCGACCTGATCGCCATCGACAACCTGCCCTCCCTGCTGCCCCGCGAGGCCAGCACGGACTTCTCGGCCGACCTGGTGCCCCAGCTGCTCGACTTCGAGGTGGGCGGCGCCTGGGCGCGCTGTCTGGCACGGTTCGACGAGACATGCCGTGAACTCGGCCTGGTCAAGGGCGAGTCGGGAAGCGAAGGGGGAGTGGGCGCATGACGGACAAGGTTCCCGCGAGCGGTACCGTCCACTGGATCGGCGCGGGTCTGTCCACGGGCGGCGGACTGGCCGCGCTCTGTGACAGCGACGCCGTGCGAGAGGTACGGGTGTGGCACCGCACGGCGGACCGAGCGGCCGAGGCTCTCGCCCACCTGGGGCTCACCGGCCGCGCCGAACCCCGCGCCTACAGCCTCCCGGCGCTCACCGCCGAACTGGCTCCCGGAGACGTGGTCGTCTCCATGCTCCCGGCGCCCGAGCACGCCCCACTGCTGGCGGCCTGCGTCCGGGGCGGCGCCCACTTCGCGTGTTCGAGCTATGTGTCGGAGGCGGTACTCGAACAGGTTCCGGCGGCCGAGGCGGCCGGTCTGGTCGTCCTCACCGAGTGCGGGCTGGACCCGGGCATCGACCACCTCTTCGCGCACAGCCTGGTCACCCGCGCCGAGCACGCCATCGGCACCGGCACGCCGGCCTCGTACCGCCTCACGTCGTACTGCGGAGGCATCCCCGCGGTGCCCAACGACTTCAGGTACCGGTTCAGCTGGGCGCCGACCGGAGTGCTCAACGCCCTTCGCTCGCCCGCCCGTTACATCGAGGACGGCGCCGAGACGGTCGCCGACCGGCCCTGGGAGGTCACCCGTCCGCACGTCATCGACGGCGAGACCTTCGAGGTGTACCCGAACCGGGACAGCGTGCCGTTCGTCGAGCAGTACGAGCTGCCGACGGCATGGCAGGCGCGGGCCTTCGTCCGGGGCACCCTGCGCCTGGACGGCTGGCTCACCGCCTGGGACAGCGTCTTCGAGGAGCTGAAGGGCGGCGACGACGAGCGGATCGGCGCCCTGGCGAGGGAGTTGGCGGCGCGCTACCCGACGACCGACGCCGACCGCGACCGCGTGGTCCTCGCCGTGTCCCTGGAGGTGGAGGTGGACGCGGACGAGCACACGGAGGGGGCGGAGGAAGACGGGGACGGTGGTTCCGGGCGCCGGCGGAGCTGGTCCGGCCGCTATCTCCTCGACCTGCAGGGCGACGCGGCCGAGAGCGCGATGGCCCGCTGCGTCTCCCGCACGCTGGCCCTTGGCGTCGGACACATCCTCGACGGTTCCCTGCCGCCCGGCCTGAGCCGCGCCGCCGAGACGGCACGGCGATCCGACGAGTGGCTGGGCGAACTCGGCGGGGAGGGACTGGAGTTCAGGCTCACCGTCGGCTGACGGCGGCGCGCTCCCCGCCTGTCGGCAACTGGTCGGCGGTCGTCTATCCGGTGACGACCGCCTCGTGCACCAGACGCTTGAGGTCCTGCCAGTACGGCCGGCTGGTCCTGTGTCGCACCTGGGTCATGAACTGCACTGTCAGATCACGGCCCGGGTCGACCCAGAACGTCGTCGTCGCCACTCCGCTCCAGCCGTACGTGCCGAGGCCGGCCGGGGCCAGGGTGCGCTCCGGGTCGATCACCACCGAGACCCCGAGGCCGAATCCAACACCCGCGTTGCCGGGTTCGTCGTGCGGTCGGGCGCCGAAGGTGCGCAGGTCGGCGTCGCCCGGCAGGTGGTTGGAGGTCATCAGGGCCACGGTGTCGGCCGACAGGATACGGACGCCGTCGAGTTCGCCGCCCCGGCGCAGCATCTCCATGAACCGGTGGTAGTCGTGAGCGCCGGCGACCAGACCGCCGCTGCCGGACAGGAACCGGGGGCGCCCCCTCAGCGGCAGGCCGGGGGTCGGCTCGATGCCACCGTCCTCCGTCTCCCCGTACAACTCGGCCAGCCGGTCCGCCTGTTCGTCGGTCACACAGAAACCGGCGTCCGTCATACCGAGCGGGCCGAGGACCCGGTCGGTGACGAACTCGTCCAGTGGCCGGCCGGACGCCACCTCGATGACCCGGCCCAGGACGTTGGTGGCGACCGAGTAGTTCCACTGGGTGCCCGGCTCGAACTGGAGCGGCAGACGCGCGTACACCGCGCAGGTCTCCGCCAGGGTCGAGCCCGGCACCACCGACGACTCCAGGTTGGCGGCGCGGTAGAGGGCGTCGACCGGGTGCGAGTGGTAGAAGGCGAAGGTGAGGCCCGCCGTGTGGGTCAGCAGATGCCGGAGCAGCAGGGGCTGGGCGGTCCGGGTGCTGAGGTCGCTGCCGGAACCGCTCACGTACACCTGCGGATCGGCGAACTCCGGCAGGAAACGGGAGACGGGGTCCGTGAGGGAGAGCCGGCCCTCCTCCAGGAGGATCAGCGCGGCCACCGAGGTGACCGGTTTGCTCATGGAGTAGATCCGCCACAGTGTGTCGGCCTCGACCGGCAGCCCGGCCGCCACATCGCGCCGGCCGTACGTGGTGAGGTGTGCGACGCGGCCGGCGCGGGCCACGGACACGAGGAAACCGGGCAGGTGTCCCTCGTCGACCACGTGGGCGAAGTGCTGGTCGAGGCGGTCCAGCGCCTTCGCGTCCAGTCCCGCCTCGCTCGGCTCGACCTCTTGTCGCAGCTGTGCCATCGTTCCCCTCCGGTCGTTCGAAGTGCCGTGCTGTCATACCCCGAAAGGATCACCGCAGGCCTACGACCCCCCATGGTGGCGCAGGGACCCGGCAGGCGTCGCCCTCCGCGCACCCATGTCCGGCAGTCGCAGTGCGGCCGGCACACCCACTAGGGCCGTACACACGAGCACGGGCAGCGCGGTCCGCAGCCCGTCGGCCGTGGTGGCGAGGGTCGCCGCCGTGGCCACCCCGAGGACCGGTCCGACGTTCATCGCGGTCTGCCGCAACCCGCCCGCGACCCCGGCGGACCCGACCGGGGCATGTCGTACGACGACGGCTGTCGCGGTCACCATCACGGTGCCGAAACCCGCTCCGAGCAGCAGGAATCCACCGCCCACCGGCACGGCTGCGGCCGCCCGGAACAGGACGGACACCCCGAGCGCGAGCAGGACCAGGCCTGCCGTGGTCGTCCGCCGAGCCCCGTACCGACGCAGCGGTACGCCGGCCCACGGAGCTCCCAGCACCATCGCGACGCCGCCGGGCAGCGCGGCCAGAGCGGTGCGCAGCGGGTCCATGCCCAGCTCACCCTGGAGCACGTGACCGGCCACGAAGAGTGTGCCGAACATCGCAGCCGACGCGAGCACGAGAATGCCCGGCGCGGCACCCACGACGGCCGATCCGAGCACGTCGGGCGGCAGCAGGGGGTCAGGGGTACGCCGTTCGTGGCGTGCGAGGACGGCTGATCGTCGCGCGAAGTCGTGGCGGTGGCCAACTACAGGAAAATAGAAAGCGGTTGGGATGTATTCGAAGGACTATGAGAGCCGGAGGCGGGCAACCGCCTCCGGAGTTGATCCACCCGCGCGCATCGCCGCGGCGATGCCGGCGGGCGCGTCTTCGCCACCGCTTCCTCGCCGAGCGGGTACGGCACCGTCCTCCACGCCCTTGACGCGGCGACGGGCAAGGACGCCTGGGCGCCCGTCGACCTCGGTGGTACCTACTGGTGGTCAGCGCTCGCCTACGGGGGCGGCCGACTCTACGCCCAGAACTACGACGGCGAGCTGACGGCGTTCAACCCGGCCAGTGGCAAGAAGCTCTGGACCGTCTCGCTGCCCGGGCAGTATTCCTTCACCTCGCCGCCCACTTTCGCCGGCGGCGTGGTGTACACGGGTGGCGCCGGCTCGGGCGGCACCCTGTACGCGGTGGACGCGGCCGGCGGTGCGGTGCTGTGGACCCGGCCGGTCGCGAACGGGGACAACAGCTCGCCCGCCGTCACGGCCAACGGGGTCTATGTCTCGTACGCCTGCGAGCAGACGTACGCCTTCGCCCCCAAGTCGGGCGACCCGCTCTGGCACCACGACACCGAGTGCTCCGGCGGCGGGGGCCGTACCCCTGTTGTCGCCGACGGCGGTGTCTGGGTTCGCGACGACGCCGGGATGACCCCCACGGTCCTCAACGCCGCCGACGGAAAGGTCCGCGGCACGTACCAGGCCGCGGGCTGGTCACCGGCACCGGCCTTCGACGGCCGCCAGGGCTACTTCGTCGACAACGGTGTCCTCCAGGAGCGGCACAGCCGCACGCTGGCCAGTCGCTGGAGCTTCGAGGGCGACGGCGAGATCAGTACGGCGCCGATCGTCGTCAACGGTTACGTCTACGTCGGCTCGCGGAGCGGTCGGCTGTGGGCGCTCAACGGCGCCACCGGTCAGTCCGTCTGGTCCACCGACGTCGGCGCGTCGATCGACGAGCCCGACGAGCACAACGTGTCCCAGCCGCTGACCGGTCTCGGTGCGGGCGGCGGGCTCGTGGTGGTTCCGGCCACCAGCCTGCTGGTCGCGTACGGGCAGTGAGCGGCGGGGTGGCGGCCGGATCCGGCGGTCACCCCTGGCCCCGGTTCCGAGGATTCCCCTCCGGCCCGGCCGTGACATCCCAGGTCCCCGACAGTCCGTCGCTGTCGGGGACCCGGGCGTGGCGGGGCTCAGGCCGACACGGTCTCGCGCTTCGCCGGGTTCTCCACGGCGCGTTCACCGAGTCGCTCGGTGGGCACCCGGTGTGTCTCGCGTGCCGTGATCGCGGCCAGCACCGGCGGGACGCACAGAGCGGCCGTGAACAGGGCGACGGAGGACCAGTCGTCCCCGTCCGGCCCGGCGATCTCCGCGGCGAAGGTGACCGCGAAACCGGCGACCGCGAAGCCGATCTGCGTGCCGATCGCCATGCCCGACAGCCGTACCCGGGTCGAGAACATCTCACCGTAGAAAGAGGGCCAGGTGCCGTTCGCGGCGCTGTAGACCACACCGAAGGTGACGATGCCGAGACCCATGATCAGCGGGTACGAGCCCGTGGAGATCGCCCAGAGGTAGAGGAACATCATGACCGCGCTGCCGGCGGCGCCGACCAGGAACACCGGACGGCGGCCGATGCGGTCGGACAGTGTGGCCCAGAGCGGGATCGCGGCCAGCGCGACCACATTGGCGAGCGCGGCCACCCACAGCATGGACGTGCGGTCCATGCCGACCGCGTCGCTGGTCGCGTACGCCAGCGCCCACACCGTGAAGATCGTGGAGACCGAGGCGACCAGCGCGCCCGCGACGACCCGCAGGACGTCCGCCCAGTGCTCACGCAGCAGGATCAGCAGCGGCAGCTTCACGACGCCCTCGGCGGCGGTCTGCTGGGCGAAGGCCGGAGTCTCCTCCAGCTTGCGGCGGATGACGTAGCCGACGACGGCGACCGCGATGCTCAGCCAGAACGGCACCCGCCAGCCCCAGGACAGGAGTTGGTCCTCGGGCATCGCGGCGATCGGGATGAAGACCAGCGTGGCGAGGAGCTGGCCGCCCTGGGTGCCGCTCAGGGTGAAGCTTGTGAAGAAGCCGCGCCTGCCCGGCGGGGCGTGTTCGAGCGTCATGGAGTTGGCGCTCGCCTGCTCACCGGCGGCCGAGATGCCCTGGAGGACGCGGCAGAGCACGAGCAGGACCGGGGCGAGGGTGCCGACCTGGTCGCGGGTGGGCAGACAGCCGATGAGGAACGTCGACAGACCCATCAGGATCAGCGTGAAGACCATGATCTTCTTACGGCCGACCCGGTCGCCGAAGTGACCGAGGAAGAGCGCCCCGACCGGTCGGGCGGCGTACGCGACCCCGAAGGTGGCCAGCGACAGCAGGGTCGCGGTGGCCGGGTCGGACTCGTCGAAGAAGACCTTGGGGAAGATCAGGGCGGCGGCACTGCCGTAGATGAAGAAGTCGTAGTACTCCAGGGCGCTGCCGATCCAGGCGGCCGTGGCGGCCTTCCTCGGCTGGCCGCCGGCTGGGGCGTCCAGGGGTGCTGCGGGGTCGCGGGGTGCGACGGAATCCGCCACGGCATGCTCCTTCGGGGGTACTCCACCCTGGGTGGAGTGAGCGGAGGGGGAGGGAGGGGGGAGGATGCCGGACCCCTGGGGTGACGGGACGGCTGTACCGGGAGCGACCCGGCTAATTAACCCACTGGGTAGTTAGTAGCGGTGGCTACGGATGTTGCGCCCACGTTTCCCGGGTGTCAAGAGGTCGCGGCGAAGGATCTTGCCCATCGCCGACCCCGCACGACGCCCCGCGGTCCTCGATCGGCCGCCACGAAGTCCCCGTGCGGCCCCGCGAAGTCCCCGTGCCGACCCCGCGTGGCCCTCGTCAGGCCGTACGGTCCGCCGTCAGATAGGCGATGACCATGTCGCCGAGCATCGCCCGGTAGTGCTCCCGCTGGTCCGGAGCCGTCAGGTCGCGGCCGAACAGGGCGCCGAAGGTGTGCCGGTTGGCCACCCGGAAGAAGCAGAAGGAGCTGATCATGGCGTGCAGGTCGACGGCGTCCACCTCGGCGGTGAAAAGGCCCGACGCGCGGCCGGACGCCAGGATCCGGCGGATCACCTCCAGCGCGGGCGAACCGATCTTCCCCAGCTGCTCGGAGGCGGCGATGTGCTCAGCCTCGTGGATGTTCTCGATGCTCACCAGGCGGATGAAGTCGGGGTGCGCCTCGTGGTGGTCGAAGGTGAGCTCCGCCAGCCGCCGGATCGCCGCGACCGGGTCCAGATGCTCGACGTCGAGGTCCTGTTCGGCCTGCCGGATCACGGAGTACGCGTGCTCCAGGACGGCTGTGAACAGCTGCTCCTTGCCGCCGAAGTAGTAGTAGATCATCCGCTTGGTGGTACGGGTGAGCGCGGCGATCTCGTCCACGCGGGCCCCCGCCAGGCCGGCCCGCGCGAACTCCTTGGTGGCCACGTCGAGAATCTCGGCCCTGGTCCTGGCGGCGTCGCGGATGCGCCCGCCTGCGTGTACCGGTTCTTCGGCGCTGGTCATCGGGTTCCTTCGGGCGAGGGGCCAGTCCCGTGATTCTAGAAGCACCGCCGAAGCACTCCCCGGGGCTTCCCCGCGGCCCTCCAGTGCTGATATAGCTAACGTACTAGTTCGTACATTAATTGTGAGCCGCAGCCGCACAGGAGGTCCGCCGTGGCCAAGGACTCGTTTCTCGTCGGGCTCATCGGCTCAGGCATCGGCCCGTCGCTGAGCCCCGCGCTGCACGAGCGGGAGGCCGACCGGCAGGGGCTGCGCTATCTGTACCGGCTGATCGACATCGAGACGCTGCGTGTCGAGGCACATGCGGTGGGCGATCTCGTACGGGCCGCCCGAGACCTCGGGTTCGACGGGCTGAACATCACGCATCCGTGCAAGCAGCTCGTCATCGAACACCTCGACGGCCTCGATCCGCAGGCCGAGGCGCTCGGCGCCGTCAACACCGTGGTCTTCGAGGACGGCCGCGCCGTCGGCCACAACACGGACGTGACCGGTTTCGCCGCGTCCTTCGCCCGCGGCCTGCCCGACGCTCCGCTGGACCGGGTCGTGCAGCTCGGGGCCGGTGGCGCGGGCGCGGCCGTCGCCCACGCCACCCTCACCCTCGGCGCCGGTCAGGTCACCGTCGTCGACGCGCTGCCCGAGCGGGCGGCTGATCTTGCGGCTTCGCTGAACCGGCATTTCGGTGCCGGGCGCGCGACCGCTGCCACCCCCGACCGGCTGGCGGGTCTGATCGGCGGGGCCGACGGCATCGTGCATGCGACGCCCACCGGGATGGCCGCGCATCCCGGGTTGCCCTTCCCGGCGGAGCTGCTGCGTCCCGGGCTCTGGGTTGCCGAGGTGGTGTACCGGCCGTTGGAGACGGAGCTGTTGCGCAAGGCCCGGTCGGTGGGCTGCGCCACTCTTGACGGGGGTGGGATGGCTGTGTTCCAGGCTGCGGATGCGTTTCGGCTCTTCACCGGGCGTGAGCCCGACTACGGGCGGATGCTGGCCGATATCGCGGAGTTGGCAGGGGCTGCGGAGAGCTCGGTGGGTTAGGCGGTCGGGCGGCTGAGGGCCGTGTGTGGTTGATCGCGCAGTTCCCCGCGCCCCTGACGGGGCGCCGCAGTCACCGGCGTCTTGAGGAGTGGTCCATTTGCGTACGTCCATCGCCACCGTGTCGCTCAGCGGCACCCTGACCGAGAAACTCACGGCCGCCTCCCGGGCCGGCTTCGACGGGGTCGAGATCTTCGAGAACGACCTGCTCGCCAGCCCCCTCACCCCCGAGGAGATCCGCGCCCGCTGCGCCGACCTCGGCCTCACCATCGACCTCTACCAGCCGATGCGCGACATCGAGGCCGTGCCCGACGACGAGTTCGCCCGCAACCTGCGCCGCGCCCGGCACAAGTTCGAGCTGATGCGCCGCCTCGGCACCGACACCGTCCTCGTCTGCTCCAGCGTCTCCCCGCTCGCCCTCGACGACGACGCCCTCGCCGCCGCCCAACTGGCCCGACTGGCGGACGTGGCCCAGCAGTTCGGCGTGCGCGTCGCCTACGAGGCGCTCGCGTGGGGACGGCACGTCAGTACGTACGACCACGCCTGGAGCATCGTCGAGGCGGCCGGCCACCCCGCGCTCGGCACCTGCCTCGACAGCTTCCACATTCTCTCCCGGGGGTCGGACCCGAAGGACCTCGAAGGCATCGAGGACATCCCCGGCGAGAAGATCTTCTTCCTCCAACTGGCCGACGCGCCCCTGCTCGCCATGGACGTGCTCCAGTGGAGCCGTCACTACCGCTGCTTCCCGGGACAGGGCGGCTTCGACATCGCGGGCCTCCTGCGACACGTCGTCCGGGCCGGATACGACGGTCCACTGTCCCTGGAAGTCTTCAACGACGTGTTCCGGCAGGCCGAGGCCGGACCCACCGCCGTCGACGCCCGCCGCTCACTCCTCGTCCTCCAGGAGAGCATCGGCCTCGCCCCGCTGCCCGAGCCCGTCGTCCCCACCGGGATCGCCTTCGCCGAACTCGTCACCTCCGACGCCGAACCGGTCGCGGGCGTCCTCGGCGCCCTCGGCCTCACCCGTACCGCCCGCCACCGCGGCAAACCCGTCGACCTCTGGGAACGCGGCGACATCCGCATCCTTGTCAACACGGGACCGTCCGACCTCCCCCACGCTCGGCTTCGCTCGCGCGGGGGGACCCCCATCGACGGCACCGGACTCACCGCCGTGGGCCTGGAGTCCCCGGACCCGGCAGGCGCCGCCCGCCGCGCCGAAGCCCTCCTCGCCCCGGTCCTGCCCCGCCGCCGCGCCCCCGAGGACGCCCCGCTCGACGCGGTGGCCGCCCCCGACGGCACCGCACTCTTCTTCTGTGCCACCGACCGACCCGAACTCCCCAACTGGCGGACCGACTTCGAGCCTCTGGACGCCGCCGAACCCGGCGTCGGCCGCATCGACCATCTGGCCCTCACCCAGCCCTGGCACCACTTCGACGAGGCCGCCCTCTTCCACCGCAGCGTGCTCGGGCTGCACGGCCAGGAGAGCGTCGACGTCGCCGACCCGTACGGGCTCTTCCGCAGCCGGGCCGTCACCAACGCCGACGGCACTGTACGTATCGCGCTCGCCGTCGGCCCCGCGCCCACAGACAACGGAACCCGCGCCCAGCACATCGCGCTCGCCACGGACGACGTGGTCACCGCCGCCCGGCGCTTCCGGGCGGCAGGCGGGAGACTCCTCCCGATCCCCGCGAACTACTACGACGACCTCGCGGCCCGATACCGTTTCACCGAGGGCGAGTTGGCGACCTACCGCGATCTCGGCATCCTCTACGACCGTGACGCGCAGGGCGAGTTCAGGCACTGCTACACGCACACGGTGGGCCGCGTCTTCTTCGAACTGGTCCAGCGCGACGGCGGCTACCAGGGCTACGGCGCCCAGAACGCCCCGGTGCGCCTCGCCGCACAGCACGTACAACACCCGCTTCGGTAGATGGAGTTGTTCCGATCCGCTACTGCCGGGTGACGCTCCTGCTCACACCGGCGATGACGGTGGTGGCCAGGATCCAGCCGGTCAGGATGAGGACGTACGACAGGTACTGGTACCCGCCCACAGGTGTGAAGGCCTCCTCCTGGCCGAAGGAGATCACCGGGAGCAGCAGATCGAGGGTGTAGAAGACCGGGTTGAACTGCGGTGCCTCGTCGGCCTTGAGCGGTTGCGGGTGGTGCAGGGCATACGCGATCGAGCCGGCCGCCAGCAGCGACAGCAGCCAGACGGCGGCGCGCAGCGGGCGGAAGCCGTAGCCGACGGTGAGGTCCTGGAGGTGGCCCCACACCCGGCCGAGCCAGGGCAGGGTGGTCCGGTGGCGACGCAGCTTGGCTAGCTGGACCCGGCGGGCCGCGGCCTCGTCGCCGACATGGCGGTAGGCGGCGGCCAACTGCTCGTAGGCGTACGGGACATAGCCGTCGCCGTCGCGTTCCAGCAGGGGCAGACGGCGGTGGGCCGGCTCCTGCGGATTGAGCGCCGTGTAGGTGAGGTTGTTGAACAGCACCTCGCCCGGTGCGACCTCCGACTCGAAGCCCAGTACGTCGATCCGGGAGCGGCGCAGATGCAGCCTGCCCTCGATCGGCTCGCACCGGTACAGCCACAACTCCCCGATGACGCAACTGCTGGCCCGCAGCGCCGTACCGCCGGGGTTGGACAGCCGCGCCCCCGTGAAGTCGAGAGAGCCCGCGATCCGGGAGCCGCGCAGATCGACGCCTCCCTGGGTGCGGAGATTCCGCGCCCGTACGTCGGACCGCACTTCGAGGGACCGGGCGCACAGGGCGTGCCCGCCGGGGTTGCCGAGATCGGCGTCGTCCAGGCTGATCGACCCTCCCACCGTGGCCCCGTCGAGCCGTATCTCACCCCGCACCCGCAGTCCGGGTGCGGCGAAGCCGTCGCCGAGCACCGCCTGATGGAGCTGGAGCACCGGTACGGAAGGGTCGGACGTGGTGACTTCGGTTCCGTCCATGAAGAGCGCGCCCGCGATCTCCGCGCCGGCCAGCCACACCGTCCCCCGCACCCGGCAGTCGGTCATGCGCAGTGGACCGTCGATCCGCGTACTCGCGAGGTTGATCGAGGGGAGCACCGAGCCGCGCAGATTCAGCTGGCGCAGCCGGGTGCCGTAGAGGTCGGGCGACTCGTCGAAGTGGCAGTGCCGCAGATGGAGCGGGTGGTCAACCACCGCGTACGCGAGCTTCAGTTGCCCTGTGATGAGGGCACCCGACAGGCGGAGCCTGGGGATCTCACCGTCCTCGTGCGCGGTGTCGAGCAGCAGGGCCCGCAGCACGGAGGCGCGTATCGTCCGCTCCGGTCCCCAGGCGGGGCCGATGTCCGGGTTGTCGGCCCCGGCGTCGCCCTCGCGGAAGTCCACGGTCTCGCCCCTGGGGAAGGCGCCACGCACTCGCTCCTCGGCCGCCGTCAGATCGGTGATCTCCATCGGAGCGACTCTGACGCGCACCGGACACACATGTCAATCGGGTCCGGGGACAAAGCCCCGGACCCGATCGTCACTTCAGTCGCCCCAACCACAACAAGCGGCTCAACTCGGCGCCTGCCAACGGGTGTTCCACTCCGCGATCACCGGGCGGTCGTGCTCCGTGGAGAGCCTGCTGACCGTGCCCGTCGCGAGCTGGAACAGCCGTCCGGCGGCGGCCGGCAGCCCGAGATAACGGGCCGTCAGCACGCGCAGGAAGTGTCCGTGGGCCACCAGAACCACGTCCCCCTCCGCGAGCGCGTCAGTGATGTGGTTCAGGGCGCGGTCCGCGCGTCTGCCCACCTCCTCGGGCGACTCACCCGGGTGCCCGTCCGGACCGGGCGCCACCCCGTCCGTGAACAGGAACCAGTCGGGCCGCGTGCGCTGGATCTCGGCGGTCGTCACACCCTCGTACCCGCCGTACTCCCACTCGCGCAGGTCCGGATCGGTCAACGCCCCGGACAGGCCCGCGAGTTCGGCGGTGCGGACCGCGCGGGTGAGAGGACTGGTCAGCACTCGGGCGAAGGTCCGTCCGGCGAGGAGCGGGACGAGGGACTCGGCCTGTTCCTCGCCGTGCGCGGTGAGGGGCAGGTCGGTCCAGCTGGTGTGCTGTCCCGACGCGCTCCACTCCGTCTCGCCGTGGCGGACCAGCAGAAGGTCACCCACGGTTTCCTACTCCTTGGACTCGACGGCGTGACCGCCGAACTGGTTGCGCAGCGCCGCGATCATCTTCATCTGCGGGGAGTCGTCCTGCCGGGACGCGAACCGGGCGAAGAGGGAGGCCGTGATCGCGGGCAGCGGCACCGAGTTGTCGACGGCTGCCTCGACCGTCCACCGGCCCTCGCCGGAGTCCTGCGCGAAACCGCGCAGCCGCTCCAGGTGCTCGTCCTCGTCGAGGGCGTTGACCGCCAGGTCGAGGAGCCAGGAGCGGATGACCGTGCCGTCCTGCCAGGACCGGAAGACCTCGCGCACGTCGGTGACGGAGTCGACCTTCTCAAGGAGCTCCCAGCCCTCGGCGTAGGCCTGCATCATGGCGTACTCGATGCCGTTGTGGACCATCTTCGAGAAGTGCCCGGCGCCCACCTTGCCCGCGTGGACATAGCCGTAGGGGCCCTCGGGCTTCAGCGCCTCGAAGATCGGGTGGAGCCGCTCGACGTGCTCCTTGTCGCCGCCGACCATCAGGGCGTAGCCGTTCTGCAGCCCCCACACGCCGCCGGAGACACCCGCGTCGACGAAACCGATGCCCTTGGTGCCCAGTTCCTCGGCGTGCTTCTCGTCGTCCGTCCAGCGGGAGTTGCCGCCGTCGACGACCGTGTCACCGGCGGACAGCAGGCCGCCGAGTTCGTCGACGACCGACTGGGTGGCCGCGCCGGCCGGGACCATCGACCAGACCACACGCGGCGCTTCGAGCTGCTCGACCAGTTCGGCGAGGCTGCTCACGTCGGAGACGTCGGGGTTGCGGTCGTAGCCGATGACGGTGTGGCCGGCGCGGCGGATGCGCTCGCGCATGTTGCCGCCCATCTTGCCGAGACCGATCAGACCAATCTGCATGTCAGTTCACTTCCTGAGCGTCACGAAGAGTGCGGTACGTGGCCACGAGGGCGGTGGTGGAGGAGTCGAGGCCGGGGACGTCCGCCCCGGTGGTGAGTGCGGGCTCGATGCGCTTGGCGAGGACCTTGCCCAGCTCGACGCCCCACTGGTCGAAGGAGTCGATGTTCCAGACGGCGCCCTGGACGAACACCTTGTGTTCGTAGAGCGCGATCAGCTGCCCGAGGACGGAGGGGGTCAGCTCGCGGGCGAGGACGGTGGTCGTCGGGTGGTTGCCCTGGAACGTCTTGTGCGCGACCAACTCATCCGGCACCCCCTCGGCCCGTACCTCCTCCGGCGTCTTGCCGAAGGCCAGCGCCTGCGTCTGCGCGAAGAAGTTGGCCATCAACAGGTCGTGCTGCCCCTTGAGTTCGTCACTCAGCTCGGCGACCGGCTCGGCGAAGCCGATGAAGTCCGCCGGAATGACCTTCGTCCCCTGATGGATCAACTGGTAGTACGCGTGCTGCCCGTTCGTCCCCGGCGTGCCCCACACCACCGGCCCGGTCTCCCACTCCACCGGCTGCCCGTCACGGTCGACGGACTTGCCGTTGGACTCCATGTCCAACTGCTGCAGATACGCCGTGAACTTCGACAGATAATGCGAGTACGGCAGCACCGCATGCGACTGCGCACCGAAGAAGTTCCCGTACCAGATCCCCAACAGGCCCAGCAGCAGCGGCGCGTTGGCCTCCGCCGGTGCCATGCGGAAGTGGTCGTCGACCAGCGCGAACCCGTCCAGCATCTCCCTGAACCGCTCCGGACCGATCGCGATCATCAACGACAGCCCGATCGCCGAGTCGAAGGAGTACCGGCCGCCGACCCAGTCCCAGAACTCGAACATGTTCGCCGTGTCGATCCCGAAGCCGGCGACCTTCCCCTCGTTCGTCGACAGCGCCACGAAA
>NZ_JARAZV010000039.1:0-15237 GCF_033795085.1 Streptomyces sp. AK08-02 | reverse complement strand
TGGTGGGCATAGGCCGCGAGGTCGGTCTCCCGCACCCGGGCCAGCAGCTCGCCGAACGTCGGGTTGCCGGACGTGTCGGTCCGCAGAACCAGCGTGTTGACGAAGAAGCCGACCATGTCGTCGAGCGCCTCGTCGGTCCGTCCGGCGACGGGGACCCCGAGCGGGATGTCGGTGCCCGCGCCCAGGCCGTCGAGGGTGGTGGCCAGGGCGGCCTGGAGGACCATGAAGAGGCTGACCTGACGGGAGGCGGCCAACTCATGCAGCTGCGCGTGCAGTTCCGCGTCCAGGGCGAGCCGGATTTCGCCCGCCGGCTGGTCGCCCTCGGCGGGACGGACCCGGTCCGTGGGCAGCGGAAGCTCCTCCGGGGTGCCCCGCAGGGTCTCCCGCCAGAAGTCGAGCTGGCGGTCGAGCTCCCCGGACTCCGCGCCGAACACCTCGCGCTGCCACAGCGCGTAGTCGGCGTACTGGACGGCGAGCCGCGCCCACTGCGGGGCCTCCCCCCGCGTCCGGGCCGCGTACGCCGTGCCGAGGTTCTCGGCGAACGGCCGCCACGACCACGCGTCGCTGGCGATGTGGTGCATGACCAGGACGAGGAGGTGTTCCTGCGCCCCAAGTGCGACGAGCGAGGCCCGCAGCGGCGGTTCGGTCGTCAAGTCGAAGGCCTCGCCCACCAGTTCAGCAACTCTCCGCGGTACGTCCTGCTCCTTTGCCGTCACCACCGGCAGGTCGAGATGGTCGGTCCCGGCGAGCACGCGCTGCACGGGCTCGCCGTCCACCGCCGGGAACACGGTGCGCAGCGTCTCGTGCCGGTCGGCCACGTCGCGCAGCGCGTCCCGCAGCGCGTCCCGGTCCAGGCCGCCCCGCAGACGCAGCACGGCGGGCACGTTGTAGAGCGGGCTTGCGGGGTTCATGCGGTTGAGGAACCACAGGCGGCGCTGGGCGTAGGAGACCGGGACGCGCTCGGGGCGCGGCATCGGCGCGAGGGCGGGCCGGGCGTGGTCGGCGTCGCGCAGCAGGGCGGCAAGACCGGCCGGGGTGGGGCGCTCGAAGAGGGCGCGCAGCGGGAGTTCGACGCCGAGGACGGTCCGGACCCGGTTGACGAGGCGGGTGGCAAGCAGTGAATGGCCGCCCAGGTGGAAGAAGTTGTCGTCGACACCGACGCCGGCCCGGCCTATGCCGAGGACCTCGGCGAACAGAACGCACAGCACCTCTTCCTCGGGGGTGCGCGGCACGCCTCCGGTCGGGGTGTGCTCGGTGTCGGGTGCGGGCAGGGCGGCGCGGTCGGTTTTGCCGTTGGCGGTGAGCGGCAGCGCGTCCATGACGACGACGTCGCTCGGCACCAGGTAGGCGGCGAGGCTGCGGGACAGGTGGTCGCGGACGGTGGCGGCGTCCACGCAGACGCCTGTCGGCACGACGTACGCGGTCAGGCGCCGGTCGCCCGGCCGGTCCTCGCGTACGGCCGCGGCGGCCGCGGTCACGCCGGGGACGCGCATCAGGGCCGCCTCGACCTCACCCAGTTCGACGCGGAAGCCGCGGATCTTGACCTGGTCGTCGGCGCGGCCGACGAACTCCAGCTCTCCGGCCGCGTTCCAGCGGACGCGGTCGCCGGTGCGGTACATGCGGGTGCCGGCCGGGCCGTGGGGGTCGGCGACGAAGCGTTCGCCGGTGAGGGCGGGCCGGTTGGCGTAGCCGCGGGCCAGGCCGTGCCCGGCGATGTACAGCTCGCCCATGGTGCCGTCGGGGACGGGGCGCAGCCGCTCGTCGAGGACGTAGGCGCGGGTGTTCCACATCGGGCGGCCGAGCGGCACCGGGGCGGCCGAGGCGGGTCCGGCCAGGCGGTGGTCGAGGCAGCCGATGGTGGTCTCGGTCGGGCCGTAGTGGTTGACGAGGGTGAGGTCGGGGCGGCTCGCGCGGCGGCCGGTGAGCTGTTCGCCGTACAGGGCCTCGCCGCCGGTCATCAGCTCGGCGTGCGGGGCGAGGACGTCCGGCATGAGTTCCAGCAGGGGCAGATGACTCGGGGTGACCTTCAGGAAGGTCAGTCCGCCGGGCACGTCGAGCCGTTCGTCGAGTTCGCCGACGTACAGGCAGCCGCCCGCGAGGAGGGTGCCGAAGAGGGTGGTCAGGCCCAGGTCGAAGGAGAGGGAGGAGTGCAGCAGGGTGCGTCCGGCGAGGCCGGGGTAGGTGCGGGCGGCGCGGAACGCGTAGTCGGCGAGGGCGCGTTGGGGCACGGTGACGCCCTTGGGGGCGCCGGTGGAGCCGGAGGTGTAGATGAGGTAGGCCGCCTGCTCGGGGTGGGCCGGGGCGGCCGGGTCGAGTGGTTCGGAGGACATGCGGCGCAGGGCGGCGCGGGTCTCCTCGGCGTCGAGGACCACGAGCCGCTCGGGGCCGTCGGCAAGCTCGGGCACGGCTGCCAGGGTGTCCTCGGTGGTGAGGAGTACGGCGGCGTGCGCGTCCTCGCGGATGAAGTCGAGGCGGCTGCCGGGTTGTTCGGTGTCGAGCGGGAGGTAGGCGGCGCCCGCCTTGCCGACGGCGAGCATGGCGACGACGGCGCCGGCGGAACGGGGCAGGGCAAGGGCGACGAGACCCTCGTGGCCGACGCCCAGGCCGGTGAGCAGCCGGGCGAGCCGGTTGCCGCGTGCGTCGAGCTGGGCGTAGGTGAGCGTCTCGGCGCCGTCGGCGACGGCCGGGGCCTCCGGGGTGCGGTCGGCCCGCGCGGCGAAGAGGCGGGGCAGGGTGCCCTCGGGGACCTCGTACGCGGTGGCGTTGCGGGCCTCGACCAGCTCGGTGCGCTCGGCCGCGTCGAGGATCTCCAGGTCGCCGATGGAGCGGTCGGGTTCGGCGAGGGCGCCGCCGAGGAGCCGTACGAACCGGGCGACGAGGGTCTCGACGGTGGTCCGGTCGTACAGGTCGGCGGCGAACAGGGCCTGGGCGCGCACGCCGCCGGGGGTGCCGTCCTCGCCGGTGGTCTCGCCGAGGCGCAGGGCGAGGTCGAAGCGGGCGGTGTCGTCCGGGCGCCGTACGGTCTCGGCGGTCAGGCCCGGGAGGGCAGGGACGGGCGGGGCGCTGTTCTGGAGGGAGAGGGAGACCTGGAAGAGGGGGTGGCGGGCGAGGGAGCGCTCGGGGTTGAGTTCCTCGACGATCCGTTCGAAGGGCAGCTCCTGGTGGGCGTAGGCCGCGAGATCGGTCTCGCGGACGCGGGCGAGGAGTTCGCGGAAGGTGGGGGCGCCGGAGGTGTCGGTGCGCAGAACGAGTTCGTTGATGAAGACGCCGATGAGATCCTCGGCGGCGTCGTCGGTGCGGCCCGCGACCGGGGTGCCGAGCGGGATGTCGGTGCCCGCGCCGAGGCGAGTGAGCAGGGCGGCGAGGGCGGCCTGGAACACCATGAAGAGGCTGACGCCGCTCTGCCGGGCGAGGGTCAGCAGCCGACGGTGCAGATGGGCGTCGAGCTCGAAGGTGACCTGGTCGCCACGGTGGGTGGCCGCGGTCGGCCGCGGCCGGTCGGCGGGCAGCGGCAGTTCCTCGGGAAGTCCGTCCAACTGACGCTTCCAGTAGTCGAGTTGGCGGACCGCCAGGCTGTCGGGGTCGTTCTCCTCGCCGAACAGATCGCGCTGCCACAGGGCGTAGTCGGCGTACTGCACCGGCAGCGGCGCCCACTGCGGGGCACCGCCGGTGCGACGGGCGGCGTAGGCGTCGGTCAGGTCGCGGACAAGGGGGCGCATCGACCAGCCGTCGCCCGCGATGTGATGCAGGACGAGGACCAGTGCGTGGTCGTCCGGGCCGAGGGCCAGCAGGGTGGCGCGCAGCGGGATCCCGGCGGTGAGGTCGAAGGCCTCGCGGGTGGCCTCGGCGACAGCGCGGGTCAGGTCGTCCTCGTCGGTGCGGCCGGTGCGCAGCACCTGCGGGGCAGCCTCGGCGGGGTCGAGGATGTGCTGGTGGGGCTGTCCGTCGCGCTCGGGGAAGACGGTGCGCAGGGACTCGTGGCGGGCGAGCAGGTCGGCGAGGGCCGAGCGCAGCGCGTCCGTGTCGAGCTCGCCGCGCAGCCGCAACGCCGTCGCCATGTTGTAGTGGGAGGCGTCCGGGTCCATGCGCTGGACGAACCACAGGCGGTGCTGGGCGAAGGACAGCGGCACGGCCTCCGGCCGCTCTCGGCGGGTCAGCGCGGGGCGGGCGGCGGCGGCCGAGTCGACGTACCGGGCGAGTCCGGCGACGGTCGGCGTCTCGAACAGGGCCCGCACCGGCACCTCCACGCCCAGGGCCGTGCGAATGCGGGAGACGAGGCGGGTGGCGAGCAGCGAGTGCCCGCCGAGCTGGAAGAAGCCGTCGTCGATGCCGACGTTCGCCACGGCGAGGATCTCAGCGAACAGGCCGCACAGGATCTCCTCCTGCGCGGTCCGCGGCGCGCGCCCCTCCCGCGTTGCGAGGCCGGGCGCGGGCAGCGCCTTGCGGTCGGTCTTGCCGTTCGGCGTCAGCGGTACGGCGTCCAGGGCGACGACCGCCGAGGGCACCATGTACTCCGGCAACAGCCCGGCCGCATGGCGGCGTACGGCCGTGACGTCGATGTCGGCGGGCACCACGTAGCCGACGAGCCGCTTGTCGCCGGGCGTGTCCTCTCGGACCATGGCCACCGCGCGGGCCACGCCCTCGGCACCGGCCAGCGCCTGCTCGATCTCGCCGAGCTCGATGCGGTGGCCGCGGATCTTGACCTGGTCGTCGGCACGGCCCACGAACAGCAGCCGCCCGTCCGGCGCCCACCGGACGACGTCGCCGGTGCGGTACATGCGCGTGCCCGCCGGGCCGAACGGGTCGGCCATGAACCGGCTCGCGGTCAGCCCCGCGCGGCCGAGGTAACCGCGGGCGAGGCCGTCGCCGGCGATGTACAGCTCGCCCGGCACGCCCGGCGGGACGAGGCGCAGGCCGCCGTCGAGGACGTGGACGCGCTGGTTGGCGAGCGGGCCGCCGATCGACACCTGCGGGCCGGTGACCGGCGCCGAGGTCGACCAGATGGTCGTCTCGGTCGGGCCGTATACGTTGCGCACCGAGGCTGCGCCGTCGGCCAGCCGCCGTGCCAGGGAAGCGTCAAGAGCCTCGCCGCCGACCAGCACGCGCAGCCCGTCGAGGGCCTGCGGCACCTCATCCAGCAGGGCCCGCCACAGGCTCGGCGTCGCCTGCATCACCGACACGCCCTCGCGGCGCACCAGTTCACCGAGGACGACCGGGTCGCGTACGTCGTCGCCGGAGGCCAGCACCACGGCCGCGCCGGAGATCAGGGGCAGGAAGACCTCCAGCAGCGCGATGTCGAAGCCGAAGGTGGTCACCGCAAGCCAGCGGTCTCCCGGTGACAGCGCGACGTGGGCCGCCGTGCCGTCCAGGAGGTTGCGCAGTGCGCCGTGCGGGACCACCACACCCTTCGGACGCCCCGTCGAACCCGATGTATAGAGCACATATGCCGCGTCGTCGGCGGACACCTCCCCTGCCGGGACCGGTTCCACGGCCGGGCCCACCTCTTCCACGAGCACTGCCCCGGGCGCCAGGGACGCCGTCTCCCGGGACGCCAGCACCACGGCCGGGGCCGCGTCCGCCAGCACGAACGCCACGCGCTCCGCCGGGAATTGGGGGTCCACGGGCAAGAACGCGGCTCCGGTGCGGCCGACGGCAAGCATCGCCGCCACCGCGTCCGCCGAGCGCGGCAGCACCAGCGCCACCACCGAGCCCCGGCCGGCCCCACGGCGCAGCAGCTCCGCGGCGAGGGCATCGACGCGGGCGTCCAACTGCCCGTAGGTGAGGACGACTTCTTCGCACGTCACGGCCAACGCGTCCGGGGTCGTAGCGGCCTTGCGGGCGAACCGCTCGGGAAGCAGGGCCGCAGGCAGTGCGGCGGCCGTGTCGTTCCACTCCCCCAGCAGCAGGTCGCGTTCCGCGGCGGAGAGAAGGTCGGCGGCGCCGACGGGGGTGTCCGTGGCGGTCACGGCGGCGCGCAGCAGTCGTACGAAGCGTTCCAGCAGGGCTTCGGCGGCCGGGCGGTCGACGAGGTCGGGGCGGTGGTCGAGGCGGACGTGGAGGTCGTCGCCGCGCTGGGAGACCACGAGAGTGAGGGGGTAATGGGTGGCGTCGCGGCCCTTGGCGCCGACCAGGCGCAGCCCGGATTCGAGCGGGGCCGAAGTGGCCGGGTCGACGGGGTAGTTCTCCACCAGGACGGCGGTGTCGAAGAGCTCGCCGGTGCCGGCCGCCGCCTGGACGGCGGACAGGCCCAGGTGCTGGTGGGCGCCGAGGGCGGACTGCTCGTCCTGCACTCGGGTCAGTGCCTTCGCCCAGCTCTCGTCCGCCTTGAGGCGGACGCGCACCGGGACGGTGTTGATGAACAGGCCGATCATGGTCTCGACGTCGGGGATGTCAGCCGGACGGCCCGAGACCGTCGTGCCGAAGACGATGTCGTCACGGCCCGTCAGACGGCCGAGCAGGGCGCCCCAGGCCGTCTGCACGACGGTGTTGAGCGTGACGGCGTGCTCGGCGGCGAGCCGGGCGAGGCCGGTGTGGAACATCGCGGGCAGGGAGGTCTCGACGCGCTCCGGCAGACGCGGCTCGCCGACGTTCGCGGCGCCCGGGCAGACCCGGGTGGGCTCGGTCAGGCCGTCCAGGGCGGTGCGCCAGGCCCGCTCGTCGGCGTCCCGGTCGCGGCGGGCGAGCCACTCCAGGTAGCGCCGGTAGGGGGTGGCGGCGGCGAGGGCGTCCTCGCCACGGTCGTAAACGGTGAAGACCTCGCGCAGCAGGACCGGGACCGACCAGCCGTCCATGAGGATGTGGTGGTTGGTCAGGACCAGGCGGTGCAGGTCGGCGGCGCGGCGCACGAGGAGGAAGCGCAGCAGCGGCGGCGCGGCGAGGTCGAAGCGCTCGGCGCGCTCCTCGTCGCACAGCCGGGCCAGTTCGGCGTCGGCGTCCTCCAGCCCCACCAAGTCGATCTCGCGCCAGGGAAGTTCGAGGTGGCGCGGCACGAACTGGACTGGCTTGCCGGAGCGCACTGCCCGGAAACCGGCCCGCAGGTTGGGGTGCCTGCGCAGCACGGCGGTAACCGCCTCGCGCAGCCGGGCGGCGTCGACGGGCCCTTCCAGGTCGACGAAGAGCTGGACGGTGTAGGCGTCCTGCCCGGCTCCGTCGTCGTACAGGGAGTGGAACAGCAGGCCTTCCTGGAGCGGCGACAGCGGCAGTACGTCCTCGATGGCTGACGGGCCGCGTCCCTTGCGTGTGTTCTGTGTCGTCACTTCACTGCCTCCAGTCGGACTCAAGCTCGTCGATCTCGTCCTGGAGGAGGTCCACCAGGGACAGGTCGGTCGGTGGGGTGCGGTCGGGGTCCGGGTCGGTGCCGGTCCGGGTCAGCGCGTCGAGCGCCGCCCACCACAGTTCGGTCAGGGCCGCGATCTCCGGCTCCTCGAACAGGGCGCCGGGCCAGGACCAGGTCGCGGTCAGACGCGGGCCGTCGGCGCCGTCGTGGACGACCGCGTTCAGTTCCAGGGCGTGCGCGAACGGCATGCCGGGGTCGGTGGGCGCCACGGTCACCCGCTCGGGTGCGGCGCCCCACGCGGCCGGTTCTTCGCTGCCGGTGCGAACCCGGCCCAGGTAGTTGAAGGCGATCTGCGGGGCGTGTCCGGCGGCCAGCAGCGGCGCGGTCCTCGGGTTGAGGTGGCGCAGCAGACCATGTCCGGTGCCTTTGTCGGGCAGGGCCCGCAGCAGCTCACCGGTGCGGGCGAGCGCTCCGGCGAGGGCTTCGGGGTCTGCCGTCTGGTCCCAGCGGATGCCGGGGTCGAGGCGCAACGGGTGCATGGCCGTGAACCAGCCGACCGTGCGCGACAGGTCGGCGGTGTCGTCGCCGTCGCGGCCGTGCACCTCCCGGTCAACCAGTACGGCGCTGCCGCCGCCGACGCCGCGCCGGCGCCGCCACTCGGCGAGGGCCAGCGCGAAACCGGTGAGCAGCACCTCCTCGGCCCCGGCGGTGAGCAGGGCCTCGGTACGGTCGGCGGGCAACTCGGCGGTGTACCGGCGGGCGGTGCCCTTGGTGTGCACGGCCGGGTCCAGCGACGCGCCGGTCAGGCATGGCTCGGGGGCGGCCGTGATGCCTTCCCACAGGGCGAGCTGAGCCTCAGCGGCCGGGGAGACGGCTCGTTCGGCGAGCCGCTCGGACCAGGTGCGCTGAGAGGTGCCCACGGGTTGGAGCTCCAGGCCGTCGAGCCAGGCGCCCATCAGGTCGGGCACCAGGATCCGCCAGGAGACCCCGTCGACGACCAGGTGGTGGGCCATCAGCAGCAGGCGTCCGGCACGGTCGGCTCCGGCGTCGAACCAGACCGCGCACAGCATCTCGCCCTTGTCGGGGGCGAGGGAGCGGCGGGTCTGCTCGGCCTCGCGGTCCAGCACCGGCTCCAGGTCCGTCTCCGGTACGTCGGTGATGTCGACGCGGCGAACATGGCAGGCGGCGTCGGCGTCCTGGGCAGCGGGGATCTCCAGCCGCCAGGGGCCGCCCTGCGCGCGGTCGAGGCGGGCGCGCAGGGCGTCGTGCCGCTCCAGCAGCGCCTGCACCGCGTCGGTGAGGGCACGCTCGGTGAGTCCGGCCGGGACGCGGAGCAGAACGGACTGGTTGAAGCCCTCGATCGGGCCGCCCAGTTCGCGCAGCCACTCCATGATCGGGGTCGCGGGCACCTCGCCCGTGCCGTCGTCGACGGCCTGTTCGCCCGCGTCGGCCGCCGCCCGCGCGAGGGCGTCGACCGTCTGGTGCTGGAAGACGTCGCGAGGGGTGAGCGCGAGACCGGCCTGGCGGGCTCGGCTGACGAGCTGGATGGAGACGATGCTGTCGCCGCCGAGGGCGAAGAAGTTGTCGTCGGCGGTGACGTCGGCGACGCCGAGCAGGTCGGCGAAGAGCCCGCACAGCAGCCGCTCGCGTGCGTCGCGCGGGGCCCGGCCGGAGCCCGCGCTGTACTCGGGAGCGGGCAGCGCGGCCCGGTCGAGCTTGCCGTTGGCGTTCAGCGGCAGGACGTCCAGCGTGACGAAGGCGTCCGGGACCATGTAGTCGGGCAGCAGCCCGGCCGCATGGCGGCGCAGCTCTGTGACGTCCAGGGCCGCCGGTACGGCGTAGGCGACGAGCTGCTTGTCACCGGGCCGGTCCTCGCGGACGGTGACGAAGGTGTGGACCGTGCCGGGGAAGGAGGCGACGGCGTTCTCCACCTCGCGCGGCTCGATGCGGAAGCCGCGCACCTTGACCTGGTCGTCGACTCGGCCGACGAACTCCAGCTCCCCGGTGGCGGTCCAGCGGACCCGGTCGCCAGTGCGGTACATGCGGGTGCCGACCGGGCCGTAGGGGTCGGCGACGAACCGTTCGGCGGTGAGCCCGGCCCGGCCGAGGTAGCCGCGGGCCAGGCCCTCGCCGGCGACGTGGAGTTCGCCGACGACGCCGTCCGGTACGGGGCGCAGGCGCTCGTCGAGGACGTAGACGCGGGTGTTGTCCAGCGGGCGGCCGATGGGGACCGTGCCGTACGTCAGGTCCGCTTCCGTGAGGGCGTGGTGGACCACGGCCAGCGTGGACTCGGTGGGCCCGTAGCTGTTGGTGATCCGGGCGCCCGGCACGTGGGCGAGGACGCGGCGGACGCCGGCCACGGCCGGGGTGTCGCCGCCGACGCAGATGTCGCGCAGGTGCCGGAAGCTCTCCGGGTGGTGCTCGGCGAGCAGCCGGAACAGGCCTTCGCTGTACAGGCCGACGGTGACCTCGTGGTCGGTCATGGTGCGGGCGAGGGCCGCGATGTCGGTGGCGTCCGCGTCGCAGACGACGATCCGGCCGCCGGTCAGCAGCGGGCCCCACAGCTCGTACGTCGATGCGTCGAAGGTGGTCGGCGAGTGGAACAGGACGCGGTCGGCGGGGCCGTGGCCCCAGTACCGGTCGCGGGCCAGTCCGGCGACCCCGCGCTGGGTGACCGCGACGCCCTTGGGCTCTCCGGTCGAACCCGAGGTGTACATGACGTAGGCGAGCGCGTCGGGGTGGACGGCGGGCCGCGGGTGGGTTCCCTCCGCCCGGTCGTCGACGTGGACGACCGGGGCCGCGCCTGGCGGCACCAGTGCGGCGGTCGCGCGGTCGGTGACGACGGCCGCCGTGCCGGTGTCGGCGAGCAGCTTCCGCATCCGGGCCTCGGGGCTTCGCCCGTCCAGCGGCAGGTACACCGCTCCGGCCTTCGCCACCGCCAGGGTCGCCACCACGTGGTCGACCCGCCCGCCGAGCAGCAGCGCCACCCGGTCCTCGGCGCCCACACCCCGCTCGGCCAGGACGTCGGCCAGCGCCTCGGCCCGGGCGTCGAGCTGGGCGTAGGTCAGGGTGAGGTCCGCGCTCTCCACGGCCGGGGCGTCCGGCGTCCGGGCGGCCTGCGCGGCGAACAGCTCGGCCAGGGACGCCTCTTGACGTGCCACGGCGGTGTCGTTGCGGTCGGTGAGCAGGGTGCGCAGCTCGTCCCCGTCCAGCACCGGCAGCTCGCCGATGGCGCGGTCGGGGGTGGTGACGGCGGCGGTGAGCAGCCGGGCCAGCCTGGCGGCGAGGGCCTCAGCGGTGGAGCGGTCGAACAGGTCGGTGGCGTACTCGAGCTGTCCGGCAATGCCGTCGGACCGGCCCTCGTCGGTGTGCTTCTCCCACAGGCTGACGGAGAGGTCGAACTTGGCGACGGCCGCCTCGGCGCTCTCCACCCGCACCGGCACACCGTCCAGGTCGGCCTCCGGGGGGCCGGTGAGGGTGTTGTGCAGCACCAGCATCACCTGGAACAGGGGGTGCCGGGCCAGCGAGCGCACCGGGTTGATCTCCTCCACCAGGCGCTCGAACGGCAGGTCCTGGTGGGTGTAGGCGGCCAGGTCGGTCTCGCGGACACGGGCCAGCAGCTCACGGAAGGTGGGGTCTTCGGCGGTGTCGGTGCGCAGGACCAGGGTGTTGACGAAGAAACCGACCAGCTCGTCGAGGGCGTCGTCGGTGCGGCCCGCGATCGGGGTGCCGAGCGGGATGTCGGTGCCCGCGCCGAGGCGAGTGAGCAGCGCGGCGAGCGCGGCCTGGAGGACCATGAAGACGCTGACGCCGCTCTGCCGGGCCAAGTCGGCGAGCGCGGTGTGCGCCTCTGCCGCCAGGGCGAAGGGCACGTTGGCGCCCTGGTAGGTTGCGGCCTCGGGGCGGGGCCGGTCGACAGGCAGTTCGAGCTCCTCCGGCAGCCCCGCGAGAGCCTCCGTCCAGTACGCCAGCTGCCGCGCCAAGGTGCTGTCGGCGTCACCGGCGTCACCCATGACCTGCTGCTGCCACACCGCGTAGTCGGCGTACTGCACGGGCAGCGGCCGCCAGGCAGGGGCGGCGCTGCGGGCGCGGGCGGTGTAGGCGCGGCCCAGGTCGCGCAGGAACGGCGTGATCGACCAGCCGTCGGTGGCGATGTGGTGCATCACCAGCACGAGGGTCGCCTCGTCGCCGCAGCTCAACAGGCGGGCCCGCAGCGGCGGTTCGCAGACCAGGTCGAAGCCGCGGGCCACGGTGGACTCGATCGCCCCGGCCAGTTCCTCGGCCGCGACCTCGGTCTCGTCGAGGACGGGGGCGCCCTCCACCGGCCCGAGGACTCGCTGCCAGGGCACGCCGCCGCGCTCGGGGAACACCGTGCGCAGGCTCTCGTGCCGGGTGACCACGTCCCGCAGCGCCTCGCGCAGCGCGGCCCGGTCGAGTCCGGCGCCGATGCGCAGCACCAGGGGCACGTTGTAGGTGGCGTCGCCGCCTTCGAGCCGGTTCAGGAACCACAGGCGGCGCTGCGCGTACGACAGGGCGACGCGCTCCCCGCGCTCGGCGAGCCGCAGCGCGGGGCGGGTGTCGCGGGCGGCGCCGAGGCGGGCGGCGATGCCCGCGACGGTCGGATCGTCGAACAGGGCCTTGATGCCGATCCGGGCGCCCAGCGTGGAGGCGATCCGGCTGAGCAGGCGCATCGCGAGCAGCGAGTGGCCGCCCAGGGCGAAGAAGTCGTCGTCGATGCCGACCCGGTCGGTGCCGAGGATGTCGGCGAACAACCCGCAGAGGATCTCCTCCTCCGGCGTCCGCGGGGCCCGGGTCACCGGTCCGCCCGCCGAGCCGGGCTCGGGCAGTGCGGCACGGTCGACCTTGCCGTTGGCGGTCAGCGGCAGCCGGTCCAGGACCACGACGGCGGACGGCACCATGTACGCGGGCAGCGCGGCGGCCGCGTGTGAGCGCAGCCGCTCGGCCGCGTCGGGTGCGTCGGGTGCGTCGGGTGCGTCGGCGGCGACGTAGGCGACCAGCCGGCGGTCGCCCGGCTGGTCCTCGCGGACCAGGCAGACGGCCTGGGTCACCCCCGGGTCGGTCAGCAGGCAGGCCTCGACCTCGCCGGGCTCGATGCGGTAGCCGCGCACCTTGACCTGGTGGTCGGCGCGGCCGACGTACTCCAGGACCCCGGCCCGGGTCCAGCGGACCCGGTCCCCGGTGCGGTACATGCGGGCCCCGGCCGGCCCATGCGGGTCAGCCACGAACCGCTCGGCGGTGAGCCCCGTCCGGCCGAGGTAGCCGCGGGCGACGCCGGTTCCGGCGACGTAGAGGTCACCCGAGACGCTGTCGGGCACCGGGTTCAGCCGGGCGTCGAGGACGTAGACGCGGGTGTTGGCCATGGGGCGCCCGAGCGGCACCGGCCCGGCCGCGAGTGCGGCGCCCGCGGGCACCTCGTGGTGGAGGCAGCCGACCGTCGTCTCGGTGGGGCCGTAGTGGTTGACGACCTCAACGCCGGGGTGGCGCTCGCGCCAGTCGGCGAGCTGCTCCGCGTGCAGTGCCTCGCCACCGACGACCAGGTGGGCGGTGGGCGAGCAGGACCCGGGCAGCTCCAGCAGGATCGACAGGTGGCTGGGCGTCACCTTGGCGAAGGTCAGCCCGCCCGGCACCCGCAGGTGCTCGTCCAGGTCGGCGACGTACAGGCAGCCGCCCGCCAGCAGGGTGCCGTACAGGCCGGTCAGACCCAGGTCGAAGGAGAGCGGGGAGTGCAGCAGGGTGCGCCCGGCGAGACCGGACCAGCGGCTCGCCGCATACGTGGCGTACTCCGCGATCGCGCGCTGTTCGACCACCACGCCCTTGGGGGTTCCGGTGGAGCCCGAGGTGTAGATCACGTAGGCGGCGTCGTCCGGGGAGAGCGGGGCGCCGCGCTCGGCGTCAGTGAGCGGACCGGTGGCGAGGCCGGCCAGTGCCTCCTCGGTCTCCGGGTCGTCCAGGACGACGGTCCCGCCGGGCTGTCCGGCGAGGTGCGGGGCCAGGTCGAGGGCGGCGCGCGTGGTGAGCAGCAGCTCGGGGAGCGCGTCGGCGAGCAGGACCCGTACCCGGTCGCCGGGCTGGTCCGGGTCAAGCGGCAGATACGCCGCTCCCACCTTGCCCGCCGCGAGCATCGCCACGACCGCCTCGGCCGAGCGCGGTACGGCGAGCGCCACCAGTCCGCCGGGCCGCGCACCGCGCGCGAGGAGCAGCCGGGCCAGCCGGTCGGCCCGCTCATCAAGGCGCGCGTAGGTCAGTTCGCGCTCGCCGCAGACCACGGCCGGCGCCTCGGGCGACTCGGCGGCGCGCCGCTCGAAGAGTTGGACGAGCGTGTGCCGGGCCACCTCGGCGGCGGTGTCGTTACGGCCGTGCAGGGCCTCGGCGCGCTCGGCGCCGGAGAGGATCTCCAGCTCGGCCAGGCTCCGGTCGGGGGCGGCGAGGGCCGCATCGAGCAGCCGCACGAAACGCGTGGTCAGGGACTCGACGGTGGCGTGGTCGAACAAGTCGGCGGAGTAACCGGCGGCCGCGGTGATCCCGGCCGGTTCGCCGTCCTCGCCGAATCGCTCGGCGACGCTGAACAGCAGGTCGAACTTGGCCATGTCGGGGTCCTGCTGCACGAACTCACCACTCAGTCCAGGGAGTTCGACGGCCGCCCGCTCCAGGTTCTGGAGAACCAGCTTGGTCTGGAACAGCGGGTGCCGGCCCGTCGACCGCACCGGGTTGAGCGCTTCCACCAGCCGCTCGAACGGCAGGTCCTGGTGGTCGAAGGCCGCGATGTCGGCGCGCCGCACACGGGCGATCAGCTCGCGGAACGTGGGATCGCCGGAGGTGTCCGTGCGCAGCACCAAGGAGTTGACGAAGAACCCGACCAGATCCCGCAGCCGGTCGTCCTCCCGCCCGATGACCGAGCCGCCGATGACGATGTCCTCGCCCGCGCCGACCCGGGTGAGCAGCGCGGCCAGTGCGCTGTGCAGCACCATGAACGGCGTGGCGCCGTGCTCACGGGCCACCCGCAGGACCGCCCGGTGCGTCTCGGCCCCCATTTCGAAGGGCACGAGCCCGCCTTCGCCGCTGCTCTCCCGAGGACGGGGCCGGTCGGCGGGGAGCGCGAGCTCCTCCGGAATGTCCGCCAACGCCCGTGTCCAGTAGGCGAACTGACGTGACATCACACTGTAGGGATCCGACTCGTCACCCAGCAGCTCGTGCAGGCGCAGGGCGTGGTCGGCGTACTGGAGGGGCAGCGGGTCCCGGTCCGGGGTACGGCCGTCGAGGGCTGCGGTGTACGCGTCGGACAGGTCGCGGAACAGGGGTGCGGTGGACCAGCCGTCACTGGCGATGTGGTGCACGACGAGGACCAGCAGGTGCTCCTCGGGGCCACGCACCAACAGGCCCGCGCGCAGCGGCGGTTCCACGGCGAGGTCGAAGCCGCGTCCGGTGAGACCGGAGAGCAGGACGGACTCGTCCTGGCCCACCGCGTCGACGACGTCCAGGCTGGGGCGGGCGGCCTCCGCCGGGAGGACGACCTGGCGAGGCGTGCCGTCGGACTCCGGGAAGACGGTACGCAGACTCTCGTGCCGGTCCGTGAGGGCGCCGAGTGCCGACTCCAGGGCCGGGATGTCCAGGGTGCCATTGAGCCGCACGACCAGCGGGATGTTGTAGGAACCGTCCGTCGGGTCAAGGCGGTTGATGAACCACAGACCGCGCTGGGCAGGCGACAGCGGCAGAACCTCGGGACGGCTCCGCGGGCCGGGCTCGGGGCGCGCGGGCACGGCACCATCGAGGGCGGCCGCGAGTCCGGCGGGCGTGGGGGTGCGGAAGACAGCGGCCACGGAGAGGTCCGTGTCCCGGACCAGCCTGATGCGGGCGATCAGGCGGGTGGCGAGGAGGGAGTGCCCGCCGAGCCGGAAGAAATCGTCATCGGCACCGACCCGGTCGAGGCCCAGGAGATCGGC
>NZ_JARAZV010000038.1:0-15541 GCF_033795085.1 Streptomyces sp. AK08-02 | reverse complement strand
CACGCGGTCGACTCGGTCAGCAGGCTCACAGCGCCCGCGGACCAGTCCACGTGCGGGGTCGGCTCACCGACGTGCAGCGTCCTGGGCAGCACGCCGTGCTGGATCGCCTCGATCATCTTGATGATGCCGGCGACCCCGGCGGCGGCCTGGGTGTGACCGATGTTCGACTTGACCGAGCCGAGCCACAGCGGCTCCTCGCGCTCCTGGCCGTAGGTGTCCAGCACCGCCTGCGCCTCGATCGGGTCGCCCAGCGTGGTGCCCGTGCCGTGCGCCTCGACCGCGTCCACGTCGGCCGGGGCCAGGCCGCCCGCGGCCAGCGCCGCGCGGATGACGCGTTGTTGGGAGGGGCCGTTGGGTGCGGTCAGGCCGTTGGAGGCGCCGTCCTGGTTGACGGCGGTGCCGCGGATCAGGCCCAGGACGCGGTGGCCGTTGCGCTGCGCGTCCGACAGCCGCTCCAGCAGCAGCAGACCGGCGCCCTCGGAGAACCCGGTGCCGTCGGTGTCGGCGGAGAACGCCTTGCACCGCCCGTCGGGCGCGAGGCCCCGCTGCCGGCTGAACTCGATGAACACGCCGGGCGTGGCCATCACGGTCACGCCGCCGGCCAGCGCGAGGTCGCACTCGCCCGAGCGCAGCGCCTGCGCGGCCAGGTGCACCGCCACCAGCGACGAGGAGCAGGCGGTGTCCACCGACACCGCGGGACCCTCCAGGCCCAGCGTGTACGAGATCCGACCCGACGCCACGCTGCCCGCCGTGCCGACGCCGAGGAACCCCTCGACCTCGCCCAGCGATCCGGTCGCCGCCGAACGGGCGTCGGCACCGTAGTCGTCGTACATGATGCCGGTGAAGACGCCGGTGCGGCTGCCGCGCAGGGCGGTGGGGTCGATGCCGGCGCGTTCGACGGCTTCCCAGGCGGTTTCCAGGAGCAGGCGCTGCTGTGGGTCGGTGGCCAGGGCCTCGCGGGGTGACATTCCGAAGAAGGCGGCGTCGAAGTCGGCGGCTCCGTAGAGGAATCCGCCCCTGGTCGAGTAGGTGGTGCCGGTGTGGTCCGGGTCCGGGTGGTAGAGCGCGCGGGTGTCCCAGCCGCGGTCGGTCGGGAACTCGTCGACCGCGTCGACCCCGTCGGCGACCAGCTTCCACAGGTCCTCCGGGGAAGTCACCCCGCCCGGGTAGCGGCAGGCCATCGACACGACCGCGATCGGCTCGGCGACCCGGTCGCGGTCGCGGTCCTTGAGCCGGCGCAGCTCGGCGCGGGTGCTCTGCAGCTCGGCCGTCACCCGCTTGAGATAGGTGACGAGCTTGTCCTCGTCGGTCATCGGTGTCCGCCCCTCATGAGAGCTCCAGATCGTTGTCGATGAAGGCGAAGATCTCGTCGACCGAGGCGGCCTGTATCTTCTCGGCGGCCTGGGCCGCCGCTTCCGTGTCGTCCGTGCCATCAGTGGCGTCCAGCACCCGCGACAGGCGCCGCAGCCGCCCCGCGAGCGCGGCGCGCTCGTCCCCGGCCGGCGTGAACCCGGACAGGGTGTTCTCGATGTGCTCCAGCTCGGCGAGCAGGGCGGCCGCCGGGGAGGGCGGCGCCAGACGGTCGAGCAGGAACGCGGTCAGCGCGACGGGCGTCGGGTGGTCGAAGACCATCGCGGCCGGCAGCCGTAGACCGGTGGCGGCGCTGAGCCGGTTGCGCAGCTCCACGCCCGTCAGCGAGTCGAAGCCCAGATCCTTGAACGCGGTGTCCTCGGACACCGCGTCGTCCGGGTGCCGGCCGAGCACACCGGCCACCTGCGCGCGCACCAGCGCGGACAGCGCGGCCGTCTGCTCCTGCTGGGACAGCCCCGTCAGCCGGTCCACCAGCGAGGTCCCGTCGTCGCCCGCGCGGCCCGCCGGCGCGCGCACCAGGGCGCGGAACACGGCGGGCAGTTCCTGTTCCCGGGCCAGCGCGTGCAGCGCCGCCAGGTCCAGCCGGGCCGTGACCGTCACAGGCCGGTCCGCCGCGAGCGCGGCGTCCAGCAGGCCCAGTGCCTGTTCCGTGGGCATCGCCAGGGTGCCGCCGCGGCCGGCCCGCTGCCGGTCCGCGTCCTGCGTCATGGCGCTGGTCTCCTCCCACAGACCCCAGGCCAGCGCGGCCGCCGGCAGGCCGTGGGCACGTCGGTGTACGGCCAGGCCGTCCAGATACGCGTTGGCCGCCGCGTAGTTGGCCTGCGCCGGGCTGCCGAAGACGCCCGAGGCCGAGGAAAACAGCACGAAGGCGGTCAGTTCCCGGTCGCGGGTCAGCTCGTGCAGGTGCAGGGCCGCGTCGGCCTTGTTGCGCAGCACCCCGGCGAGCCGGTCGTCGCTCAGGCCGAGCACGGTGGCGTCGTCGATCGTCCCGGCGGCGTGCACCACACCCGTCAGGTCGGGCACGGACTCCAGCAGCCGGGCCAGCTCCTGCCGGTCGGCGGCGTCGCACGCCACGACGGTGGCCTCGGCGCCGAGCTCCGCCAGCCGGCCGACCAGCTCCTTCGCGCCCGGCGCGGACGGGCCGCGCCGGCTGGTCAGCAGCAGCCGCCGCACTCCGTACCGGGCGGCCAGGTGGCCGGCGACCAGGCCGCCCAGCGTCCCGGTGCCGCCGGTGATCAGAACGGTGCCCGTACCGTCGAACGCCGGCCGCGCCGCCTGCCCGCCCTGCGTCCTGCGTACCCGCAGGGCGAGCAGCCGCCCGTCGCGGTAGGCCAGCTGCGGTTCCCCGGTGGCCAGCGCGGCGGCCACCAGGGACGGCGACGGGTCGTCGGCGTCCAGCAGCACGAACCGGTCCGGGTTCTCCGACTGCGCCGACCGCAGCAGGCCCCACACCGCGGCGCCGGGCAGGTCGTACACGTCCTCCCCGGCCTTCGCGGCGACGGCCCCCCGGGTGGTGACCACGAGCTTCGACGCGGCGAACCGGTCGTCGGCCAGCCAGCGCTGCACCAGGGCCAGCGACTGGGCGGCGGCGGCGTGCAGCGCACCGACCGGGTCGTTCCCGGCCACGGCGACCGGCACCACCACCGCGTCCGGCACGGTGAGCGGATCGGCCAGCTCCGGGGCGCCCGAGCCGAGGACGGTGACGGCCGGCCCGGTCGCGCCCGCCGGGGAGGGAACGGGCTCCCAGCCCGGCTCGTACAGCGGCAGGTCGCCGCCGCTCAGCGACTCGGCCGCCACCGGCCGGACCGTGAGCGCGTCGACCGACAGCACCGGCGCGCCGTCCGTGCCGTGCAGCGAGATCCGCAGTGTGTCGTCGCCGGTGCGGGTGATGCGCGCCCGCACCGCGGTGGCGGCGGCGGCCTTGTGCAGCCGCACCCCCGTCCACTCGAACGGCAGCTTCAGCGGCTCCCCGCCGTCCGCGGTGACGATCAGCGAGTGCAGCGCCGCGTCCAGCAGCGCCGGATGCACCACGTGACCGGTGACGTCCAGGCCGTCCGGCAGCGCCAGCTCGGCGTACAGGTCGCCCTTGTGGCGGCTCAGCGCCCGCAACCCCTGGAAGGCGGGACCGTACTGGTAGCCGTGCTCGCCCAGCCGCTCGTAGGCGCCGCCCAGGTCCACCGCGGCGGCGTCCGCGTCCGGCCCGGCCGCGACGTCCGGCCCCAGGTCCGCGGAGTGCGCCACGCCGAGGAGACCGGAGGCGTGCTCGGTCCACTCGCCGTCGTCCGCGGCCGGCCGCGCGTGCACCGACAGCGGCCTGCGGCCGTCGTCCTCGGGCACGCCCACCACGACCTGGACCTGTACGGCCCCGGACTCCGGCACGATCAGCGGCGCGCGCAGCGCCAGCTCCTGCACGCCCTCCTGCCCGGTCAGTCCCGCGGCGTACAGCGCCAGGTCCAGATAGGCGGTCCCGGGCAGGATCCGGGTGCCGTGCACGGCGTGGTCGTCCAGCCACGGGTGGGTGCGCACCGACAGGCTGCCGGTCAGCAGCAGCTCGTCGCGGTGCGGGTGGCGCACGATGCCCGGCACCAGCGGGTGTGAGCCGGCGCCGAGGCCCAGACCGGTCGCGTCGCCGCCCGCCGAGGCCGACGGCGTCAGCCAGTACCGCTCCCGCTGGAAGGGGTAGCCGGGCAGGTCCGCGTCCGGTCGGGGCGCCGCGGGCAGCGCCGCCGCCCAGTCCACCGGCACGTCCCGCACGTACGCCTGCGCGGCCGAGACGAGGAACCGGTCGAGGCCGCCGTCGTCGCGGCGCAGCGTGGGCAGGACGGTGCCGGTGACGCCCGCCGCGTCGAGGGCGTCGTGCACCTCGGCGGTCAGCACCGGGTGCGGGGTCACCTCGACGAAGGTGCGGTGGCCGTCGGCGATCACGTCCCGCACCGCCTCGTGGAACCGCACGGTGTGCCGCAGGTTGCGGAACCAGTAGTCGGCGTCGAGCCCGGCGGTGTCGACGCGCTCGCCGGCGAGCGTCGAGTGGAAGTCCACCGTGCCGGTGCGCGGACGGATGTCGGCCAGCAGCCGGTGCAGCTGGTCGCGCAGGTCGCCCACGTGCGAGGAGTGCGAGGCGTAGTCCACGGGCAGCAGGCGGGCGCGCGCCCCCGCGGCCTTGCAGTCGGCGACGACCCGCGTCACCGCCTCCGGGTCGCCGGAGACCACCGTCGACGCCGGTCCGTTCACGGCCGCGACGGTCACCCGGCCGTCGTACGGCTCCAGCAGCTCGGTGGCGCGCTCGGCGGACACGGCGAGCGACGCCATGCCGCCGCTGCCGGCCAGCACCGTCAGCGCCCGGCTGCGCAGCGCCACGACCTTCGCCGAGTCCTCCAGGCTGAGACCGCCCGCCACGTACGCGGCGGCGATCTCGCCCTGGGAGTGGCCGACCACGGTGTCGGGGACCAGGCCGTGTTCGCGCCACAGGTCGGCCAGCGACACCATCACGGCCCACAACGCCGGCTGCACCACGTCCACCCGGTCCAGAGGACCGGACAGTTCCTCGGCCAGCGACCAGTCCACGTGCGGGGCGAGCGCGTCGGCGCAGTCCCGCATCCGGTCACGGAAGAACGGCGACTGCTCGATCAGCCGGGTGGCCATACCGGACCACTGCGACCCCTGACCGGGGAAGACGAACACCACTCCGCCGGTGTCGCCGGCCGGAGCGCCGGTGACCACGTGCGGAGCGGGCTGGCCGTGAGCCAGCGCCTCGAGGCCGTCGCGCAGCTCCGCCACCCCGGCGCCGACCACCGCGGCCCGGTGCTCCAGCCGGGCCCGGCCCAGCGCCAGTTCCCGGCCGATGACGGCCGGTGACAGCTCGGGGTGCTGCCCGGTGAACTCCCGCAGTGCGCGGGCCTGGTCGCGCAGGGCGGCTTCGGAGCGGGCGGAGAGCAGCCAGGGGACGGCTGGGGGTTCGGTGGGGGTCGGGGTTGGTTCGGTGGTGGGTGTGGGTGGGGCTTCGAGGATGACGTGGGCGTTGGTGCCGCTGATGCCGAAGGAGGAGACGGCGGCGCGGCGGGGGCGCCCCGCCTCGGGCCAGGGGCGTGCTTCGGTGAGGAGGCGTACTTGTCCGGTTTCCCAGTCGACGTGGTGGCTGGGTTCGGTGATGTGGAGGGTTTTGGGGAGGGTGTTGTGGTGGATGGCCTGGATCATTTTGATGATGCCGGCGGCTCCGGCGGCGGCTTGGGTGTGGCCGATGTTGGATTTGATGGAGCCGAGCCAGAGGGGTTCGTCGCGGTCTTGGCCGTAGGTGGCGAGGAGGGCTTGGGCTTCGATGGGGTCGCCGAGGGAGGTGCCGGTGCCGTGGGCTTCGACGGCGTCGATGTCGGTGGGTCGGAGTCCGGCGTCGGCGAGGGCGGCCTGGATGACGCGTTGTTGGGAGGGGCCGTTGGGTGCGGTCAGGCCGTTGGAGGCGCCGTCCTGGTTGACGGCGGTGCCGCGGATCAGGCCCAGGACGCGGTGGCCGTTGCGTCGCGCGTCCGACAGCCGCTCCAGCAGGATCAGACCGACGCCTTCGGAGAAGCCGGTGCCGTCCGCCGAGTCGGAGAACGCCTTGCACCGGCCGTCCGCCGACAGCGCCCGCTGGTGCCCCAGCTCCTTGTAGATGCTCGGCGTCGACATCACGGTGGCGCCGCCGGCCAGGGCGAGGTCGCACTCACCGCCGCGCAGCGCCCTGGCGGCCAGGTGCACGGCCACCAGCGAGGACGAGCAGGCGGTGTCCACCGACACCGCCGGCCCCTCGAAGCCGAACGTGTACGAGATCCGGCCCGACGCCACGCTGGTCGTGGTGCCGGTGGCCAGATAGCCCTCCAGGTCCTTCGGGATCTGCTGCACGCCCTCCCCGTACTGCTGGGGGATGATGCCGGCGAACACCGCGGTCGGAGTGCCGTGCAGCGCGGTCGGATCGATCCCGGCGTGCTCGATGGTCTCCCAGGCGGTCTCCAGCAGCAGCCGCTGCTGCGGGTCGGTGGCCAGCGCCTCGCGGGGGTTCATCCCGAAGAACGCGGCGTCGAACTCCGCCGCGGCGTCGACGAACCCGCCGCCGCGGGTGTACGTGGTCCCCGGGTTGTCGGGATCCGGGTGGTAGAGGTGCTCCAGGTCCCAGCCCCGGTCGTTCGGGAAGGGGCTGATGGCGTCGACCCCGTCGGCCACCAGCTTCCACAGGTCCTCGGGCGAGGAGACCCCGCCGGGCAGTCGACAGCCCATCCCGACCACCGCGATGGGCTCGTCCCCGCTCGCGGCGGGCGCGGACGGCGCGCTCGCCGCCTGCCGCGAGCGGCTGCCCGCGAGCTGCTCGTGCAGGTGCGCGGCGAGCGCCGCCGGTGTCGGGTGGTCGAAGACCAGGGTCGCGGACAGGTCCAGGCCGCTGGCGGTCCTGAGCCGGTTGCGCAGTTCGACACCGGTCAGGGAGTCGAAGCCCAGGTCCTTGAACGCCTGCTCCATCTCGACGGTGTCCGGCGAGGTGTGGCCGAGCACCGCCGCGACATGCGAGCGCACCAGGTTCTGCACGGCCCGCACCAGCGCGCCGTCCGACAGCCTCGACAACTCCAGGGCGCCGGCGGAGTCGGCCCCCGAAGCGGCCGCCGACCGGCGCTGGGGGCGTACGAGCCCCCGCAGCAGCGGCGGCAGTTGCGTGCCCCGGCGCAGCTTCGCGGTGTCGATGCGCACCGGGACCAGCGCCGCGGCCGGCGTGCCGAGGGCGGCGTCCAGCAGGGCGAGACCGTGCTCGGTGGTCACCGGACTCAGACCGGTCTGCCGGATGCGCTCGATGTGCTGCTCGGTCAGGTTCCTGGTGATCGCGCTGCTCTGCTCCCACAGCGGCCAGGCCAGGCTGGTCGCGACCAGGCCGGTGCCCCGGCGCCGCGAGGCCAGCCCGTCCAGATAGGCGTTGGCGGCGGCGTAGTTGGCCTGCCCCGGGTTGCCGAAGACGCCGGCGATGCTCGAGTACAGGACGAATGCGGCCAGATCCTGGTCACGGGTTGCCTCGTGCAGGTGGCTGGCCGAGTCCGCCTTGGCACGCAGTACGGCGTGCACCTGCTCCGGGGTCAGCGACTCCACGGTGCCGTCGTCGACGACGCCCGCGGCGTGTACCACCGCCGTCAGCCGTACGTCCCGGACCAGCGCGGCGACCGCGTCGCGGTCCCCCAGGTCGCAGGCGGCGACGGTCACCTCGGCGCCCAGCCCGGTCAGTTCGGCCACCAGCTCGGCGGCGCCCGGCGCGTCGGCACCGCGCCGGCCGGCCAGCAGCAGGCGCCGCGCCCCGTGCCCGGTCACCAGGTGACGGGCCGCCAGCCCGCCCAGGGTGCCGGTGCCGCCGGTGATCAGCACCGTGCCCTGCGGGTCCAGCGGCGCCGACAGCGTCAGCACCACCTTGCCGGTGTGACGGGCCTGGCCCAGCAGCCGGAACGCGTCCGGCGCCCGATGCACGTCGAACGCCGTCACCGGCAGCGGCCGCAGCGTACCGTCCGCGAACAGCGCGCCCAGCTCGGCGAACATGCCCTGGATCCGCTCGTGGCCCGCCACCATCAGGTCGAACGCCCGGTAGTCCACGCCGGACCCCACCTCGGCCGGGTCCCGCACGTCGGTCTTGCCGATCTCCAGGAACCGGCCGCCGCGCGGCAGCAGTTCCAGGGAGGCGTCCACGAACTCGCGGGCCAGCGAGTTGAGCACCACGTCCACGCCCGCGCCGCCGGTGGCCGCGAGGAACCGCTCGGCGAAGCCGGTGTCGCGGGAGGAGGCGACATGGTCCGGCGCCACGCCCTGCGCGTACAGGGTGGGCCACTTCGGCGCGCCGGCGGTGGCGTACACCTCGGCGCCCAGGTGCCGCGCTATCTGCGTGGCCGCCATGCCCACGCCGCCGGTCGCCGCGTGGATCAGCACCCGCTCGCCGCTCGCCAGTCCGGCCAGGTCCCGCAGCCCGAACCACGCGGTCAGGAACACGATCGGCGCGGCCGCCGCCTCCGCGAACGTCCACCCCTGCGGTACCGGGGCGAGGAAGCGGTGGTCGGTGACGGTGGTGGGCGCCATGCCGCCGAAGAACAGGCCCATCACCCGGTCGCCCGGCGCGACCGAGGTGACGTCGGGCGCGGTCTCCACCACCACGCCGGCGCCCTCGCTGCCGATCAGCGCCTGCTCGGGATACATGCCCAACGCGATCATCACATCGCGGAAGTTCAGCGCGGCGGCCCGGACCGCGACCCTGACCTCGCCCGGGGCGAGCGGAGCGCCGGCGCCGGCGTCGGGCACCAGCGCCAGGTTCTCCAGGGTTCCGGCCGCGGTGACGTCCAGCCGCCACGGCCCATCGGGTTCGGCGAGGCCGGCCGCCGCGTACCTGGCCACCCGCGGCACCAGCACCTCGGCGCCGCGCAGCGCGAGCTGCCCCTCGCCCGTCCCCAACGCGGGGCCCGGGTCGGCGTCCTCGCGATCGGCGTCCAGCAGCACGAACCGGCCGGGGTGCTCGGACTGCGCGGTGCGCACCAGCCCCCACGCCGCCGCCCCGGCCGGGTCGGCCACGGCGTCCTCGGCGCCGGTGCAAACCGCACGTCTGGTGCGCACCACCAGTGTCGCGTCCGCGTACCGCTCGTCGGCGAGCCACCGCTGCACCAGAGCGAGCGCGCGCACGACGGCCTCGTGCACGTCCGGCCCGGCCACCGGGACCACCACGAACCGCGGCACCCGGTCGAGGAGCGACAGGTCCGCCACGGTGACATGGTCCGCGCCGGCACCCTCGTCCTGGGCCGCGGCCTGCGGCGACCACACCACCTCGTACAGGTCCGCTGCCGCCGCCGGGCCCTCCTCGCGGGCCGAGGCGGCCCGCAGGGTCAGGCCCTCCACGGTCAGCACCGGGTTCCCCAGCGAGTCGGCCACGAAGAGCGCCACGGTGTCGGCGGCCCCGGTGGGCCGGATCGTCACGCGCACCGCGGTGGCGTCCGTGGCGTGCAGCCGGATCCCGGCCCAGGCGAACGGCAACCGGACCGGGCCGTCCCCGCCGACCAGGCCGAGCGTGTGCAGGGCCGAGTCCAGCAGCGCCGGGTGGATGCCGTAGCCGCCGGTCTCCGCCGACGGGTCCAACGCCGCCTCGGCGTACCAGGTGTCCTCGTGCCGCCACGCGGCGCGCAGCCCACGGAAGACAGGACCGTAGCCGAGTCCCGCGTCGCGCAGCCGGTCGTACAGCCCGTCGAGGTCGGCGGCCACCGCCTGCGGCGGCGGCCACTCCTGCTCCTGGGCGGGCGCGGTGACCGGCTCGGCCGGCTCCGCGGGCGCGAGCGTGCCACCGGCGTGCCGCGTCCAGACGGCGTCCACCTCCTGCTCGTCACCGCTGTCCGGCGCCGAGTACACCGCTACGGCCCTGCGCCCGGTGTCGTCCGCCGCGCCCACCGTGATCTGCACCCGCACCGCGCCTCGCGCGTCGAGGCGCAGCGGCGCCTCCAGCGTGAGGTCGTCGACACCGGCGCTCCCGGCCTGGTCGGCGGCGTGCAGCACCAGATCGGCGAACGCCGTGCCGGGCAGCAGTATCGTCCCGTGGATCTCGTGCTCGGTCAGCCACGGCTGCGACGCGGCCGACAGCCGGCCCGTCAGCAGCAGCCCGTCACCGCCGGCCAGGCTGACCACCGCACCCAGCAGGGGGTGCCCCGCGGCGCCCAGACCGGAGCCGCGGGCGTCGCCGTTGCCCCGGCCGGTCAGCCAGTGGTGGGTGCGGTCGAAGGCATACGTGGGCAGGTCGCCGAGGCGCCGCTCGCCGTACGGACCGGCCCAGTCGATGGTGGTGATGTGGTGGGTGTGTGCGGTGGCGAGGGCGGTGGTGAGGGTGGTGGGTTCGGGGTGCTGGGGGCGGATGGTGGGGATGAGGAGGTGGTCTGTGTCGGGGGTGATGTGGGGGATGAGGGTGGGGGTGGGGCTGAGTTCGACGTAGGTGGTGACGCCTTGGGTGTGGAGGGTGGTGACGGCGTCGTGGAAGCGCACGGTGTGGCGGAGTTGGCGGACCCAGTAGTCGGGGTCGGTGAGGTCGGCGTCGAGTCGGCCGGTGAGGGTGGAGACGATGGGGATCGTCGGGGGGTGGTAGGTGAGTGTTTCGGCGACGGTGCGGAAGGCGTCGAGAGCGGGGTCCATGTGGGCGGAGTGGAAGGCGCGCCGGGTGTTGAGGATTTTCGCCTTGCGGCCGTGTTCCTTCCATGTGTTGGTGAGTGTGTGGACGGCTGTGGTGTCGCCGGCGATGACGGTGGAGTCGGGGGCGTTGAGGGCGGCGATGGTCAGGTTGTCGCCCAGGTGGGGGAGGATGTCGTCCTCGGTGGCCTGGAGGGTGGCCATGGCGCCGTCCTGGGTGTTGTGCATGAGGCGGGCGCGTGCGCTGACGAGGGTGGTGGCGTCTTCGAGGCTGAGGATGCCGGCGACGTGTGCGGCGGCGAGTTCGCCGATGGAGTGTCCGGCGAGCAGGTCGGGGGTGAGGCCGTGGCTTTCCAGGAGCCGGAAGAGGGCTACTTCGAGGGCGAAGAGTGCGGGCTGGGTGTGCAGGGTGGTGTCGAGGAGTCCGTCGGGGCTGGTGGCGATGATGTCGGGGAGCTGTGGGTCGAAGTGGGTGAGGACTTCGTCGTAGGCGGCGGCGAACACCGGGAACGCGGCACGCAGTTCGACGCCCATACCCACCCGCTGCGAACCCTGCCCGGCGAACAGGAACGCCGTCCTGCCCGCGCCCGAGTACCGCTGTTCGAAGACGTACGGCGACGGTGTCCCGGAGCCGAGCGCTTCCAGGCCCGCGAGCAGTGCGTCGCGGTCGGCGCCGATCACGGCCGCCTGGTGCTCGAACCGGGAGCGGGTGGTGGCCAGGTCGAGCCCGATGTCGGCGGCCGACAGGTCCGGGTGGTCCTGGGCGAACTCCCGTAGCCTGCGGGTCTGGTCGCGCAGCGCGCCCTCCGACTTCGCCGACAGCAGCCACGGGACGGCCGGCGGCTCGGCGGCCACCGGGGCCGGCTCGGCGGCCGGCGTCGGTGGGGCTTCGAGGATGACGTGGGCGTTGGTGCCGCTGATGCCGAAGGAGGAGACGGCGGCGCGCCGGGGGCGCCCCACCTCGGGCCACGGCCGCGCCTCGGTGAGCAGACGCACGTCCCCGGACTCCCAGTCGATGTGGGGACTGGGCTGCTCCGCGTGGAGCGTCCTGGGCAGGGTGTTGTGGTGGATGGCCTGGATCATTTTGATGATGCCGGCGGCTCCGGCGGCGGCTTGGGTGTGGCCGATGTTGGATTTGATGGAGCCGAGCCAGAGGGGTTCGTCGCGGTTCTGGCCGTAGGTGGCGAGGAGGGCTTGGGCTTCGATGGGGTCGCCGAGGGAGGTGCCGGTGCCGTGGGCTTCGACGGCGTCGATGTCGGTGGGTCGGAGTCCGGCGTCGGCGAGGGCGGCCTGGATGACGCGTTGTTGGGAGGGGCCGTTGGGTGCGGTCAGGCCGTTGGAGGCGCCGTCCTGGTTGACGGCGGTGCCGCGGATCAGGCCCAGGACGCGGTGGCCGTTGCGCCGCGCGTCCGACAGCCGTTCCAACAGGATCAGACCGGCGCCCTCACCCCAGCCGGTGCCGTCGGCCTCGGCGGAGAACGGTTTGCAGCGGCCGTCCCGCGCGAGCCCGCGCTGCCGGCTGAACTCCACGAACACCGTCGGCGTGGCCATCACGGTGGCGCCGCCGGCCAGCGCGAGGTCGCACTCGCCCGAGCGCAGCGCCTGCGCGGCCAGGTGCACCGCCACCAGCGACGAGGAGCACGCGGTGTCGATCGTGATCGCCGGCCCCTCGAAGCCGAACGTGTACGACACCCGGCCCGACGCCACACTGCCCGCGCTGCCGGTGCCGATGTACCCCTCGAACTCCTCGGGGATCTGTTCCAGCAGCCGCGCACCGTAGTCGTCGTACATGATGCCGGTGAAGACGCCGGTGCGGCTGCCGCGCAGGGTGGTGGGGTCGATGCCGGCGCGTTCGACGGCTTCCCAGGCGGTTTCCAGGAGCAGGCGCTGCTGTGGGTCGGTGGCCAGGGCCTCGCGGGGTGACATTCCGAAGAAGGCGGCGTCGAAGTCGGCGGCTCCGTAGAGGAATCCGCCTCTGGTCGAGTAGGTGGTGCCGGTGTGGTCCGGGTCCGGGTGGTAGAGCGCGCGGGTGTCCCAGCCGCGGTCGGTCGGGAACTCGTCGACCGCGTCGACCCCGTCGGCCACCAGCTTCCACAGGTCCTCCGGGGAAGTCACCCCGCCCGGGTAGCGGCAGGCCATCGACACGACCGCGATCGGCTCGTCCTTGGACGTCCTGCGCACGGCGGCCGGCCGGGCCGGTGCGGCGCCTGAGCCCAGCAACTGCTCCTGCACGAAGGCGGCGACGGCTGCCGGTGTCGGGTGGTCGAAGACCAGGGTGGCGGGCAGCCGCAGCCCGGTCGCCTCGCCCAGCCGGTTGCGCAGGTCCACGCCGGTCAGCGAGTCGAAGCCCAGCTCCTTGAAGCTCCTCTCGGCCTGAAGGGCGTCGCCGGACGCGTGGCCGAGCACGGCCGCGACATGCGCCGCGACGGTCTCGGCCAGCAGCCGCTTGGCCTGGTCCGCCGGCAGCTGGGACACACGCGCGGCGAGCGCGGAGCCGTCCGCGCCGGCCTTCGCGGCACGGCGGGCGGAGATCCGCACCAGGCCGCCGTAGACCGGCGGCAGCGCTCCCGCCCGCGCCTGGGCGCGCAGGGCCCCCAGGTCGAGCCGGGCGGGCACGGCCGCGGCCAGCGGCAGGGCCAGTGACCGGTCGAACAGGTCCAGCGCGTGCGCCGAGGGCATGGGCACCACGCCGCCGCGCCGCAGTCGCCGCAGGTCGGCTTCGCGCAGGTGGCCCGTGATGCCGCTCGCGTCCTCCCACAGGCCCCAGGCCAGCGCGATCGCGGGCAGGCCCTGGGCGCGGCGGTGGGCGGCGAGCCCGTCGAGGTAGGCGTTGGCGGCGGCGTAGTTGCCCTGGCCGGGGCCGCCGAGAACGGCGGCCGCGGAGGAGAACAGTACGAACGCGGTCAGCGGCATGCCCTCGGTGAGCCGGTGCAGGTTCTCCGCGGACCGGGCCTTGGTGTGCAGCACCGCCTCCAGCCGCTCGGCGGTCAGCGACTCGACCATCGCGTCGTCGGCCGTGCCGGCCGCATGCACCACCGCCGTGAGGGGGTGGTCGTCGGGGATGTCGGCGAGGAGGCGGGTGAGGTCGTCGGGGTTGCCGGCGTCGCAGGCGGTGATGGTGACGTGGGCGCCGTGTGTACGGAGTTCTTCGGCGAGTTCGGTGGCGCCGGGGGTGTCGGGTCCGCGGCGTCCGATGAGGAGGAGGTGGCGTGCGCCGTGGGTGGTGACGAGGTGGCGGGCGAGGTGGGCGCCGAGGGTGCCGGTGCCACCGGTGATCAGCACCGTGCCGTCCGGGTCGAGGACCGCGGGCTCGCCGTCGGCGACCGCCCGCGTCAGCCTGGGCACGTGGACCGCGCCGCCCCGCAGTGCCACCTGCGGCTCGCCCGAGGCGAGCGCGGCGGCGATCGCACCGGACTCGTCCGCGGCCGCGGGACCGTCGAGGTCCACCAGCACGAACCGGTCCGGGTGCTCGGCCTGCGCCGAACGGACCAGGCCCCAGACGGCCGCGCCGCCGAGGTCGGTCACGTCCTCGCCGTCGGCCGCCGCGACCGCGCCGCGGGTGAGCACCACCAGCCGGGAACCGGCCGGCGGATCGCCCGCCAACCACGCCTGCAGCGCCGCCAGCGCCCGCTGCGGGCGCTCGCCCCAGGGCGCGACCGCGACGTGAGCCCGGTGCACGAGCACGTCGGCCGCCTCGGCGTCCGCGTCGCCGGGTTCCGCCCAGGCCACCGGGTCGGGCGTGCCCGATCCGGCCACGGCGGTCCACGCCAGGCGAAACAGGGAGTCGTCGCCGCCCGGCGCGACCGGCTGCGCGGCGGCCATGGGACGCATCGACAGCCCGCCGGCGGTGAGCACCGGCGCGCCCGTCACGTCCCACAGGACGACCTCGACCGAGCCGGCGCCGGCATGGCTGATCCGGACCCGCGCGGCGGACGCCTCGGTAGCGTGCAGCCGCACGTCGCTCCAGATGAACGGCAGCCGGACCTCGCCCGCGGCGTCGGTGTCCAGCAGCAGGGGGTGCAGCGCGGCGTCCAGCAGGGCCGGGTGCACCGCGTGCCCGACCGGACCGGCGTCGTCGGTGAGCGCCACCTCGGCGTAGATGTCGGCGCCGTCCTTCCACGCCGCGTGGACACCCTGGAAAGCGGGGCCGTAGTGGTAGCCCTGGGCGGCCAGCCGGTCGTAGGCGCCGTCGAGGTCCATCGGCTCCGCCTGCGCGGGCGGCCACTCGGCCAGCGGCCCGGTGTGCGCGCCGATCGGGCCCACGACACCGCCGGCGTGGCGGGTCCACGGGTCCTCGCCGGTGCGCGAGTGAATGGCGAACGGGCGTCCACCGTCGGTCCCCGGCGCCTCGACGACCACCTGCACCTGGACGGTTCCGGTGTCCGGCACCGCGAGCGGCGCCTCCAGCGCCAGTTCCGCGACGCCGTCCGCGCCCGCCAGATGCGCGGCGTGCAGCGCCATGTCCAGGAAAGCCGTCCCGGGCAGGATCAGCGTCTCCCGGATGGCGTGGTCGCGCACCCACGGCTGGGTGCGGACCCCGAACGCGCCGGTGAGCAGCAGCTCGTCACGGTCCGGGTGGCTGGTCACGGCGCGCAGTACCGGGTGCTCCGCCGACGTCAGGCCGAAGCCCTCGGCGTCGCCGACGCCGGCGACCGGCTCCGTGAGCCAGTACCGCTCGCGCTGGAACGGGTAGGTCGGCAGGGCCGCGTGCACGGAGCTGCGCCCGCCGAAGGTCTGCCGCCAGTCGACGGTGACGCCGTGGGCGTGCGCGGTGGCCAGCGCGGTGGTGAAGGCGGTGGACTCGGGGTGGTCGGGCCGGGTGGTGGGAATGGTGACGGCCGGGGTGTCGGCGTCACTGGTGATGTGGGGCGTCAGGGACGGAACGGGGCCGAGCTCGACGTAGTGCGTGACGCCGTTGGCCTGGAGGGCGGTGGTGCCGTGGTGGAAGTGGACGGTGTTGCGGAGTTGGTCGACCCAGTATTGGGGGGTGGTGAGGTCGGTGGGGGTGGCGGGTTGTCCGGTGAGG
>NZ_JARAZV010000037.1:0-31353 GCF_033795085.1 Streptomyces sp. AK08-02 | reverse complement strand
GCCCGGGCCACCCGGGCCGCGGGCACCGCGCGGACGCTGGCGGCCAGGTCGGCCGCCGCCGCACGCGTGGCCCGCGACGCCGCGAACAGCGCCGCCGCCCACGCGATCAAGGCCGCCGACGCGGCCGACGAGGCAGCGGCCCACGCGGGCGAGGCGGTCGAGTACGCCAAGCGGTCCACCGAGTACGCCAACGCGGCGGTGGCGGCGGCCAACACGGCCGCCGCCGCGGTCAAGGAGGCCCAGGAGGTCGAGAAGGCGGCCCGCGACGCCGAGACCGCCCGCATCGCCGAGGACACCGAGCTGGGCGTCCTGATAGCCCGTACCAGGGCCCAGGCCGAGACCGACGACGCCGCCAAGGCCTACCAGCAGCGCACCCAGGCGGACATGACCTCCTCGGAGATCAAGGACCTGATCTCCGCCGCCGAGACCGCGTTGAACGGCGGAGACACCGCCACCGCCGTCGCGACCGGCCGCAAGGCCGCCGTCCATCTCCTCGACGCCACCGGCAGCTGGACCCGTGAGGCCGCCGAGTACGCCCTCTCCGGCAACGACGAGGACATCGTCAACTGGGTCGGCACCGATCGTCTCCTCGCCCAGCGGCAGGACGACCGGGAGAACGTCGCCGCCATCTCGTCCGTGGCCACCGCCAAGGTCGCCCAGGCCGCGTACACCGTCCTGGCCGACGACAGCCCGACGGCTGCCGGCGACTTCCTCGCCACCGGGGTCGTCGAGGCGGCGGCCGAGGACAACCGTGTCCTCGTCTTCCAGATCCTGAACGCGAACCCGGGGCCGGCCGTCAAGGCGAAGGCCGAGGCGGCGCTGGCGGACGGCCGCGCACTCGCCCTGCACCGCTTCGTCAACCTCGAACTGGCGGGGGCGACGAAGGAGGACGACAGCGTCGAGATCTTCCGCCTGCTCAACACCGGCGGCCCGTACATGAAGTCGGCGGCGCAGATCGTGCTGGAGGGCTCCGCCCGCATGCGGCGCGCCTTCGTCGTCCGCGACAAGTTCAACGTCGCCCGCCTCGACCAGGACCAGGCCACCCACGTGGCCGCCATCCGAGCCTCCATCGCACACGCCGCGAAGGTGGCCGCGAAGGCCCTGCAGGACGCGGCCCTCGCGTCGAAGGCAGCGGCGGAGGCCCGCCAGGCGGCGGCGGAGGCGACCGAGTGGGCGCAGAAGGCGAACAACTACGCCAAGGACGCCGAGAACTCGGCGGCCGAGGCGCGGGCGAACGCGGACGAAGCCGACCGGTCCGCCACCGCCGCGGCCAAGTCGGCGAAGGACGCCCTGTCCGCCGCGGCCTCCGCGCGCGGCGCCGCCCGCAGCGCGAACTACTCGATGCGGCAGGCCGTGTCGTCCGCGCGGCAGGCGGTGAACTCCGCCGCCTCGGCGCAGGCCTCGGCCACCGCCGCGGCGGCCTCCGCCGCACAGGCCGGCAAGGACAAGGTGGCAGCGGCGGCAGCGGCCAGCGAGGCCCGGGCGATCGTCGCCACGAAGCGGCGCGCCGAAGCCGCCGAGGCCGCCCGCGCAGCGGCCGAGAAGGCGAGGCAGAACGCGCAGAACGGCACCAACCCGTCGCAGACCGCCGACAACGACGACGGCACCGGCGACACCGACTACTGGGGCATGTGGCCCGAGGACATGAGCGACGCCAAGGACTGGGCGAAGGCCACCGGCCACTGGAGCACGGTGTTCGGCGGGGCGGGGGTCGTGCTCGGCATCCTCGGCGCGTTCCCCACTCCGTTCAGCCTGCCCCTGCTGGGGCTCGCCTCCGGGGCAAGTCTCACCTCCTGGGGTCTCCAGGGAGTGAGCACCATCTTCGCCGGCTTCGGTTACGGCTGGAACAGCAGCGAATTCCACCAGGCGCTCGGCATCACCGCACTCGGCGGCGTGTTCTTCGCCAAGGGCCAGATCTTCAAGAAGTTCGGCGCGGGCGACGAGTTCGGTGCCCTCGCCGAGAACCTCGGCGCCAAGATCTCCAACGCCGCCAGTGACGTGACCACCACGGTGATCGGCTGGGTCACCTGGTAGCCGCGTACCGTCGTATCCCCGGGGTGGCGCGTGCGCACACGGCGTGTGAGCCCGCGTCACCCCGCCCCGCCAGACCCGTACGCAGCGAAGGACGTCCGTGCTGACCTCCCATTTCACCCGCACCGAGTGGTGGATCGCGGCGCTCGTGGCCGGCCTCGCCCTGGCAGCGGCGATCCAGTCCCTGCTCCCCGAGAGGAAGCACAAGTGGCTGGCTGTGCTGCCACCGATGGGCGGAGCGGTGGTCATCGGCCTGAGCACGAAGGGGTCCCCCGACGACGGCGAGAACACGGCGTTGATGCTGTTCACGGCGATGGCGCTGGGTCTGGCGGTCACCAGGGTCGTCTTCACCCGGTTCATCGGACACATGATGGATCAGGCACGCTCGGGGCAGCCGATCGAGAAGCTGACAGGCCGGCAGACCGCGGTCTTCCTTCTCACCTTCGCGGCCGTCGTGGCGGCGATCGTCGCCACCCTGTGACGCCGTGATGCCGACCGTCCTGTGGGTGTTCGCAGCCGCCCTCACCGACCTTCTCACCACCTGCGTACTGCTCCGCTGGATCCCGGCGAAGCACGAACGCCTGATTCCCTTCGTCCCCTTCCCGCTGCTCGTGGCCCTGGCCCTGATCCTCCGCCACGCCGTCGGAATCCCCTGGCCGGCCGCGCTCGCCGCGTGCACCGGTTTCCTGTGGGGAATCCTGCTGGCCCTGCTGCCGTTCCGTGGCTGGATATCCTCCTGGACCCTGCCCGTTCCCCGCGAGGACCGGTTGCGCTGGTACGAGGTGGTCCTGGTCGTCCCGGCGGCCCTGACCCCGCTGTCGACGAGGCGGACGGACGCGGCGCTGGAGAAGGCGTTCGCACCGCGCGAGGTGGTGCGGGAGCGGGGCCCCTTCCCACTCGTGATGGGCGTGGCGCTGTCGGTGCTCCCGGTACTGGGAGCGGCGGCGGCCCGCTGGGCGGTGTGAGCGGCCGTACGACGGCGAAAAGGGGCGCCCGGCACAGCCGAACGCCCCTCCTCACCACCGCGTGTGTCCCCTACTCCCCCAACAGGACCCGCACCCGCTCCTGCCCCACCGCGAGCAGCAGCGTGGGCAGACGCGGCCCCGTGTCCCGCCCGACGAGCAGGTGGTAGAGCAGGGCGAAGAACGTCCGCTGGGCCGTCTTGATCTCGGCGGGCAGCTCCTTCGGCCCGGCGTCCGCCGAGAAGCCGGCCTGGACCTTGGGCACGCCGTAGACGAGGTGACTGAGACCGTCCAGGGACCAGTTGTCGGCAAGTCCGTCAACCAGCAGCCGCAGCGACTGCCGCCCCTGCTCGTCGAGGGACTTGATCAGCTCGGTGTCGGGTTCGTCCCGCACGACGGTCCGCTGGTCCGCCGGTACCTGCGTGTTGATCCAGGCCTCGGCCTTGTCGAGCCGGGGCCGCACCTCGTCGAGGGAGACCAGCGGATCAGCCGGGTCCAGCTCACCCAGGATGCGCAGCGTCTGGTCCTCGGCACCGGCGGTGATGTCGGCGACGGAGGCCAGCGTCCGGTACGGCAACGCCCTGGCCGTACGCGGCAGTTCGCCCTCCGCCGTACGCACCGCACGCGAGTGCGCGGCAACGTCAGCAGGCAGCGCGGAGCCGTCGGCGACCTTGGCGTCGAGCTTGTCCCACTCGTCGTAGAGCCGCTGGATCTCCTGGTCGAAGGCGATCTTGAAGGACTGGTTGGGCCTGCGACGGGCGTACAGCCAGCGCAGGATCTGCGGCTCCATGATCTTCAACGCGTCGCCGGGCGTCGGCACGCCCCCCTTGCTGCTGGACATCTTGGCCATGCCGCTGATGCCGACGAAGGCGTACATCGGCCCGATGGGCTGCTTGCCGCCGAAGACGCTGCCGACGATCTGCCCGCCGACCTGGAACGAGGACCCGGGAGAGGAGTGATCGACCCCACTCGGCTCGAACACGACCCCCTCGTACGCCCAGCGCATCGGCCAGTCGACCTTCCAGACCAGCTTGCCGCGGTTGAACTCGCTCAGCAGCACGGTCTCGGAGAACCCACAGGCGGTGCAGGTGTACGTCAGCTCGGTGCTGTCGTCGTCGTAGGCGGTGACGGTGGTGAGGTCCTTGCCGCACCCACCGCAGAAGGGCTTGTACGGAAAGTACCCGGCGGACCCGGAACTCCCGTCGTCCTCCCCGGCGGCCCCGGACCCCTCGGCGGCCTCGACCTCGGCATCGTCGACAGGCTTCTGCGACTGCTGAGGCTTCTTGCCGGGGACCTTCTTGGTCCGGTACTGGTCGAGGATGGCGTCGATGTCGCCCCGGTGCTTCATGGCGTGCAGGATCTGCTCGCGATAGACACCCGAGGTGTACTGCGCGGTCTGGCTGATCCCGTCGAACTCGACACCGAGTTCGGCGAGCGCGTCGACCATCGCGGCCTTGAAGTGCTCGGCCCAGGAGGGGTACGCGGACCCCTTGGGCGCCGGTACGGCGGTCAGCGGCCGCCCGATGTGCTCGGCCCAGGAGGAGTCCACACCCTCGACCCCGTTGGGAACCTTGCGGTACCGGTCGTAGTCGTCCCAGGAGATCAGATGCCGGACCTGGTACCCCCGGCGCCGGATCTCGTCAGCGACGAGATGCGGGGTCATGACCTCACGCAGGTTCCCCAGGTGGATGGGACCGGAGGGAGACAGCCCGGACGCGACGACAACGGGTTTTCCCGGGGCTCGGCGCTCCGACTCCTCGATGACCTCATCCGCGAAACGGGAGACCCAGTCGGTGGTCTCGGTGCTCTGAGCCACGATCGGCACGTCCTCTTTTTCTGAGAGTTCCTCAAGGCCAGCCGGTACGGTCGCACGACTGACCGCCCCATTCTCCCAGGTCCACCCAGAACCACGAAAACGCCTTTCCGCACCCTTCCAACCCCGGCCGGCACCTCCAGCCCGTCCGGCGTTTGAGGACAAGGCCCGTTCAGGGCCGACTCCCCTCCCACCCCGCGGCCCACACCCCCAGCCCGTCCGGCGCTTGAGGACAAGGCCCGTCCAAGGCCGACTCCCCTCCCACCCCGCGGCCCACACCCCCAGCCCGTCCGGCGCTTGAGGACAAGGCCCCTTCAGGGCCGACGGGGGGTCTGGGGGCGCAGCCCCCAGGAACAGGATGGGACGGGTAGGGGCGGCGGGGGCGAAGAAACCCCACCCGCGCCCAAGAAAACCCCTTTGCCCCCCATGGGATACTGACCCCATCCACACGTACCCACCAGGAGAACGGCACCCACTCCATGGCCCCGGTCAAGTCCCTCACCGCCACCGTCAACCAGCGCCTCGCGGACGCCCTCACGGCAACCCTGCCGGAGGCACCCGCGGACCCGCTGCTGCGACGCAGCGACCGTGCGGACTACCAGGCGAACGGCATCCTCGCCCTCGCCAAGAAGGCCAAGGCCAACCCCCGCGACCTGGCGACCCAGGTCGTCACCAACGTGGTGTCCGGCGACCTGATCAAGGACATCGAGGTCTCCGGCCCCGGCTTCCTGAACATCACGCTCACCGACAAGGCGATCGTCGAGAACCTCGCGGCCAGGTCCGCCGACCCCGACGCCCGTCTCGGCGTACCGCTCTCCGCCCACCCGGGCACGACGGTCATCGACTACGCCCAGCCGAACGTGGCGAAGGAGATGCACGTAGGCCACCTCCGCTCCGCGGTGATCGGCGACGCGGTGGTCCAACTCCTTGAGTTCACCGGCGAGAACGTGGTCCGCAGGCACCACATCGGCGACTGGGGCACCCAGTTCGGCATGCTCATCCAGTACCTGGACGAGCACCCGCACGAGCTGGACCACAAATCAAGCAACTCGGACCCCGAGGCGAGCGGCGAGGAGGCGATGTCGAACCTCGACCGCCTCTACAAGACGGCGCGCAAACTCTTCGACTCCGACGAGGAGTTCAAAACCCGCGCCCGGCTCCGCGTCGTGGACCTCCAGGCCGGCGACCCGGCGACCCTCGCCAGCTGGCAGAGGTTCGTCGACGAGTCGAAGATCTACTTCTTCTCGGTCTTCGAGAAGCTGGACATGGAGATCCGGGACGCGGACATCGTCGGCGAGTCGGGCTACAACGACATGCTGGACGAGACGTGCCGCCTCCTGGAGGAGTCCGGCGTGGCGGTCCACTCGGAGGGCGCTCTGTGCGTCTTCTTCGACGACGTCAAGGGCCCGGACGGCAACCCGGTCCCGCTGATCATCCGCAAGTCGGACGGCGGCTACGGCTACGCGGCCACCGACCTCTCGGCGATCCGCGACCGCGTCTTCAACCTCAAGGCGAACAACCTCATCTACGTGGTCGACGCCCGCCAGTCCCTTCACTTCAAGATGGTCTTCGAGACGGCGCGCAGGGCGGGCTGGCTGAACGACGAGGACGTCAAGGCGTACCAGTTGGCGTTCGGCACGGTCCTCGGCAAGGACGGCAAGCCGTTCAAGACGCGTGAGGGCGAGACCGTACGCCTGGTGGACCTGCTGGACGAGGCGGTGGACCGCGCGACGGCGGTCGTACGGGAGAAGGACACACTCGGCCAGCTCTCCGAGGCCGAGATCGCCGAGCGGGGCGCCCAGGTGGGCATCGGCGCGGTGAAGTACGCGGACCTGTCGACGTCGGCGAACCGGGACTACAAGTTCGACCTGGACCAGATGGTCTCGCTGAACGGCGACACGAGCGTGTACCTCCAGTACGCGTACGCCCGTATCCAGTCGATCCTGCGCAAGGCCGGCGAGGTCCGCCCGCAGCCGCACCCGGAGCTCGAACTGGCCGAGGCGGAGCGGGCGTTGGCCCTGCACATCGACGCGTTCGCGGAGACGGTCGCGGACTCGGCGCAGGAGTACGCCCCGCACAAACTGGCGGCGTACCTGTACCAACTGGCTTCGCTGTACACGACCTTCTACGACAAGTGCCCTGTCCTGAAGGCGGAGACCGCACAGCAGGTGGAGAACCGCCTGTTCCTGTGCGACGTGACGGCGAAGACCCTGCACCAGGGCATGGCCCTGCTGGGCATCAGGACGCCCGAGCGTCTCTGACATCAGGAAACGCCGGAAGCCGGGCACCCGTTCATCTCGGGGTGCCCGGCTTCCGGCGTTCCGCGTCCACCACGGGCCTGCGGCGGAGCGGTGGCGGCCCGTGCCGTCCGGTTCGGCGCCCGGGAAGCGCGAAGGCCGCCCGGCACGGAACCGGGCGGCCGAAGCGTGGGGCACGGGGACGATGCCCTCGGCGCGAAGGTCAGATCTGCGCGGGGGCGTACTTCGGGTTGTGGCCGTACTGGTTCTCACCCTGGTCGCCGTCGAGGCAGTAGAAGACCAGCAGCGTGATCCCGCCGACGAGCGGGACGAGGCCGAAGAGGATCCACCAGCCCGAGCGGTTCGTGTCGTGCAGCCGACGGACGGCGACACCCAGGGCGGGGAGCAGGATCGCCAGTTCGAGGACGAACGCGATCCACACCATGTCGATGGCGTAACCGATGGCGAGCAGCGCGAGGTAGGCGATGCCCGCGAACAGGACGAACATCCAGTATTCCTTGCGGCGCGCACGCCCGCTGAACACCGCGTACTTCTTGAGCACGTCGAGGAAATAGTTCATTGCTTCCCCCCAGGGAACGATATGGGCCAACCGAGCGGATCAGGCCAGAGGGAGAAGCTACGGAGCCTGGCGGGAACTCGTCAACAGGGTTGGTCGTTGCAGGTCATGGGCATAAACCTGCTCACTACACAGAGCTGACGGCGGTTCCCGGGCGCCGATTTCAGGACAGATCTCCGCAAGATCATCGGTAGTGGGCGACACAATCACCGTCCGTTCACGGCGCCGAGACCCGCAGGCTGCCGAACCATGGCTGTTTCATTGCCACTTCTAAGCCAGTCCGACGCGACTTCGAGGCCTCGCCGACACCGGAACGATCTCGAACCGTTGCCCCGCCCCACGGAAACCGCCTGCAACCACGAGGCAGCGCGTTGCGTCTTCAGTACCGTAGGAACCAAACAGACCTTTCAGTCCAATTCGTTCCACGGGGGAACAAATGAACCTGATCCGCAACCGCAGCCGTCGCACCACGACCGCGGCCCTGGCCCTCCTCACGGTGGCCGCCCTCGGCACCGCCGGCGCCACCGCCTCCAACGCCGCCACCAAGGCCGCCGCACCGCAGACGAAGGTGATCGCCTCGTCCGTCCTCGGCAGCGACTACAAGATCACCCTGACCGCGAAGCGGTCGCCGGAGGACCAGTACGCCGCCACCGTCGAGCTGCAGGTGTACACGCAGTCCGGCGGCGCCTGGAAGCAGTCCGACCTGGTCACCGTGGGCGACGTCGACGGGTGGTTCTGGTTCCCGCTGACCGGGAAGGGCGCCGTCTGCGAGTTCTCGACCGCGAGCACGGAGCCCGCGCCGCTCGACGTGAGCCTGCTGATCACACCGTCCATCGGCTGCTCCGAGCCGACGCACTACGTCGTGAAGCAGGGCAGGGTCTACGGCTGACCCGCTGACCCACTGACCCGCTGAAACGCAGGGGCGCACCCCGAACCGCCCGCCCCGAACCGATTGTCAGTGGCAGGCCCTACAGTCACCGGCATGGCGACACTTCCCAACCCGCTGCCCCACCTCGCGACCGACCCGACCGGCAGCGCGCTCGGCCTCGCGCTCCCGGCCGGGAGGCTGATCGACGCGACGGACGACGGCCCGTGGCACGAGCCGCTCCTCTGGCACGCCGACGCGCCTTCCGCCCCCGGCGGCTGGACCGCGCACCACGACGCGTGTCGGGCCGCCGGGCTCGTCCCGGTGGTCATAGAGGTGGGCGACGGTCAAGGCGGGCCGGAGAACTGGGAGTTGACGCCCGCCGACACCTCGTACCCCGGGGACCACGACGCCGAAGAGGTCCTCACCGGGTTCTGGGAGGAGTACGCGGCCCAGGACGAGGCCTGGCCCGGCCTCGCACCCAGCGCCCTCGGCGCCACCCCTGCCGCCGAGCAGACGGCCGCCGACGCGCTGGCCGCCCGGCTGGCGGACGCACTCCTCGCCCCCGGCTCCTCCCTCAAGGAACCACGCCTCGCCCTGGTCCCCGCCCGCCGCTCCGCCGACATCCCGGCCGCCGTCGGCTGGTCGGGCGCCGCGAACTACGAGAGCGACACCGCCCGCCTCTGCGCGGTGCTCCGCTCCTGGGAGGACCGCTTCGGCATACGGGTCCTGGCGCTCACCTTCAACCAGTTGGTGCTGTCCGTGGCCACCCCGCCGACCACTCTCGCCGAGGCCGAGGCGGCAGCCGCCGAGCACTTCGCGTTCTGCCCGGACAACATCACGCAGGGAACCCACACCACCCTGCGCGCCTACGCCGAACACGAACTGCTGGCCAAGCAGACCTGGTCCTTCTGGTGGGACTGACCACCTGCCGGTGAGCCCGGCCCTGACCCGCAGGCCTGCCTGCCTCCTCCTTCACGACGCGGACGCAGCCGCCCCGTTCACCCCTTGCGGCCACTCGCCCCGTACACGTTGATGTCCGCGTCCGTGACGTCGTTGATATCGCGGTAGCGGACCTTCTCGATGTCGTCGAGCGAGTCGAAATACGAGGCCTCGACCTGCTCGGGCAGCGGGGCGCCGCCGTCGGGACGCCAGTGGTGGGCGGGCACTACGCCCGGCTCGTCGAGGGTGAGCCCGTTCTCCTCGAAGAAGCGTGCCACCTCGGCCCTGGAGCGGAGCACGAAGGTGAACCCGCGCTCGGTGTACGTCCGTTGGACCGCGCGGATGTTCTCGGGGTTCAGATCCTCGGTGAGGTGACTGAGGACGAGTCGGCTGCCGGACGGCAGCGCGTCGACCAGCTCGCGCACGATGTCGTACGCCTCCGGCTCCGCCACGAAGTGCAGGACCGCCGCGAGGACGAGCGCGATGGGCCGGTCGAAGTCGAGGGTCTTGCGCGCGTGGTCGAGGATCTGGGCCGGGTCGGCGAGGTCCGCGTCGACGTAGTCGGTACGGCCCTCGGGCCCGCTGGTGAGCAGGGCACGCGCATGGGCGAGAACGATCGGGTCGTTGTCGACGTACACGACCCGGGTGTCCGGGGCGATGCGCTGGGCGATCTGGTGGACGTTGTCCTGCGTGGGCAGTCCGGTGCCGATGTCGAGGAACTGCCGGATGCCCTCGTCCGCCGCCATCGCCGTGACCGCACGGCGCATGAAGTCGCGGTTGTGCCGGACGTCCAGGTACCCGCGCGGGTTGGCGGCGAGTGCCGCCGCGGCGGCGTCCCGGTCGGCCGGGTAGTTGTCCTTGCCGCCGAGGAAGACGTCGTAGACCCGGGCCGGGTGGGCCTTGGTGCTGTCGATCCTCCTTCTCAGCTCGGCGGGGTCCTGACTGAGAGCATCGCCGCTCATGTGGCCTCTCCCTGGGGAGCCTGGGTCCAAACCTCTTCGACGGACAACAACCTAGCCGCCGACCGCAGTTGACGTTCCGAAATCGAAAATCGTCCGTCGGACCGTCCCGGACCCCGCCGCGGCCGTCCCGAAACGGGACCCCAGCGTCCCGGACCATCCCCGAACCGGACGGCATCCCAGCAGGTCAGCGCAGTGATGGATCGACCGGCGTCCCGGATTCGCCGGGAACCATGGCATTGGGACGGATCACGGCACAAGCTGTAGCCGGTCGAACGGCACCGTCTCCCGCCGCTCCCCGTTCCCTCCCCCTCACCCCGGAAAGGGCACACCCATGTCCGTACGCAGGTCCCGTACGCGTCTGTTCGCCGCCACGGCGGTCGCGCTCGTCGCCCTCACCACCCTCACGGCGTGCGAGGACGGAGAGGGCGTACGCGACGAGGGCCCGTCATCGACGTCCGGCCGACCGACACGATCGGCACACGAACCCGGAGCCGTGCTCGGGCAGACTCACAGCCAGGCTCACAGCATGCGGGCGGCCTCGGTGGCCCAGTAGGTGAGGATGTTCTGCGCGCCGGCCCGCTTGATCCCGGTGAGGGTCTCCAGAATGGCCCGCTCCCGGTCGAGCCAGCCCTTCTCCGCAGCCGCCTCGACCATCGAGTACTCGCCGGAGATCTGATAGGCGACGACGGGCACGTCCACGGCGTCGGCGACCCGGGCGAGGATGTCGAGATAGGGCCCGGCCGGCTTCACCATGACCATGTCGGCGCCTTCCTCCAGGTCGAGCGCCAGCTCCCGCAGCGACTCCCTGGCGTTGGCGGGGTCCTGCTGATACGTCTTGCGGTCCCCCTTCAGCGAGGAACCGACGGCTTCCCGGAAGGGCCCGTAGAAGGCGGACGAGTACTTGGCGGTGTAGGCGAGGATGGCGACGTCCTCGCGCCCGATCTGGTCGAGGGCATCGCGAACGACCCCGATCTGCCCGTCCATCATCCCGCTGGGCCCCACGACATGCGCACCGGCATCAGCCTGTACCTGGGCCATCTCGGCGTACCGCTCCAGGGTGGCGTCGTTGTCGACGCGCCCCTCGTCGTCCAGTACCCCGCAGTGCCCGTGGTCGGTGGTCTCGTCGAGGCAGAGGTCGGACATGACGAGCAGGTCGTCCCCCACCTCGGCCCGCACATCCCGGATGGCGACCTGGAGGATCCCGTCCGGATCGGTGCCAGAAGTCCCGAGGGCGTCCTTCTTGCCCTCCTCCGGCACCCCGAACAGCATGATCCCGGAGACCCCGGCCGCCACGGCGTCCACGGCGGCCTTCTTGAGACTGTCCCGGGTGTGCTGGAAGACCCCCGGCATCGCGGAGATCGGCACGGGCTCACTCACCCCTTCCCGCACGAAGGCGGGCAGGATGAAGTCGGCCGGGTGCAGTCGGGTCTCGGCGACCATGCGCCGCATGACGGGCGAGGTACGCAGCCGCCGAGGACGCGCACCGGGAAAAGATCCGTACTTCGACATACCCACACGCTACGCCCGCCCCACACCCCCCGTTACCGACGCGACGTCGGGGCACCCTTCAGCCCGTCCGGCGCTTGAGGACAAGGCCCGCACCCCCAGCCCGTCCGGCGCCTGAGGACAAGACCCGCACCCCCAGCCCGTCCGGCGCCTGAGGACAAGACCCGCACCCCCAGCCCGTCCGGCGCCTGAGGACAAGACCCGCACCCCAGCCCGTCCGGCGCTTGAGGACGAGGCCCCTTCAGGGCCGATGGGGGGTCTGGGGGCACAGCCCCCAGGAACGGGATGGGACGGGTAGGGGCGGCGGGGGCGAAAAACCACCACCCCACACCGCCCCCACCCCCACCTCACCTGCACCCCACCTACGTCGTCGTACGACGCCTCCGCGCCCCCGGCCGCCGCTCACTCGGCCGAGTAACCGGATCCCCGGACTCCACAGCGGAAGCACGCCGCCGCAACCCGAAGTCCGCCAACGCCTCCGCCAACTTGAGCACGGACGGCTCCGGAGCCATCACATCGACCCGCAGCCCGTGCTCCTCCGCGGTCTTCGCCGTGGCCGGCCCGATACACGCGATCACCGTCACGTTATGAGGCTTGCCCGCGATCCCGACCAGGTTCCGCACGGTGGACGACGACGTGAAGAGAACGGCGTCGAAGCCACCCCCCTTGATCGCCTCCCGGGTCTCCTGCGGCGGCGGCGACGCCCGCACCGTCCGGTAGGCCGTGACGTCGTCGACCTCCCAGCCCAGCTCGATCAGCCCGGCGACCAGCGTCTCCGTGGCGATGTCGGCCCTAGGCAGGAAAACACGGTCGATCGGGTCGAAGACCGGGTCGTAGGGCGGCCAGTCGTCCAGCAGCCCGGCAGCGGACTGCTCCCCGCTGGGCACCAGATCGGGCTTCACACCGAAGGCGATCAACGCCTTGGCGGTCTGCTCCCCGACTGCCGCGACCTTGATCCCGGCGAAGGCACGAGCATCGAGCCCGTACTCCTCGAACTTCTCCCGCACGGCCTTCACGGCGTTCACCGACGTGAAGGCGATCCACTCGTACCGCCCTGTGACCAGCCCCTTGACCGCCCGCTCCATCTGCTGCGGGGTCCGAGGCGGCTCGACGGCGATCGTCGGTACCTCGTGCGGCACGGCCCCGTAGGACCGCAGCTGGTCGGAGAGCGACGCCGACTGTTCCTTCGTACGCGGCACCAGGACCCGCCACCCGAACAGGGGCTTGTTCTCGAACCACGACAACTGCTCGCGCTGAGCGGCGGCGAACCGCTCGCCGACCACCGCTATCACCGGCCGGCCACCCTCGGGCGACGGCAGCACCTTGCCCTGCTTGAACGTCTGGGCGATGGTCCCCAGCGTCGCCGACCAGGTCCGCTGACGCGTCGTGGTCCCGGCGATCGTGACGGTCAACGGGGTGTCGGGCTTGCGCCCGGCGCTGACCAGCTCACCGGCCGCCGCGGCCACCGAGTCGAGCGTCGTCGAGACGACGACCGTCCCGTCGGAGGCCCCGACCTCGGCCCAGCACCGGTCCGAGGCCGTACGGGCGTCCACGAACCGGACGTCCGCGCCCTGCGCGTCCCGCAGCGGCACACCCGCGTACGCGGGCACGCCCACGGCCGCCGCGACACCCGGGACCACCTCGAAGGGAACGCCCGCGCGAGCGCACGCCAGCATCTCCTCGGCGGCGTACGCGTCGAGCCCGGGATCCCCGGACACCGCACGCACGACCCGCCTGCCACCCCTCGCGGCCTCCATGACAAGATGTGCGGCATCCCGCACAGCGGGTACACCAGCGCTTGTTGACGCGCCGTCAACAACCGCTAGTTGAGGCGTGCCTGTGCCTGGATACGTGCTGCCAATAGGCGTGTCCAATTCGGTGTTGAGCTCGGCTACGCCTTGTCTGGCGTGCGTGCGTACGACGTCGAGCACCTCGTGCTCGGCGACCAGTACGTCCGCGTTGGCCAGCGCCTCGACGGCGCGCAGAGTCAGTAGTCCCGGATCCCCGGGTCCGGCACCAAGAAAGGTGACGTGCCCGTGGTCCGGACCGGCGGGAAGGGTGGTGGGGCTCACTGTGCTCGCTCCCCCATCAGACCGGCCGCGCCCTTGGCAAGCATCTCGGCTGCGAGTTCACGGCCGAGCGCCATTGCTTGGTCGTACGTCTCGGGCACGGGACCGGTGGTGGACAGCTGCACCAGCGTCGAGCCGTCGGTCGTGCCGACGACGCCGCGCAGGCGCATCTCCTTGACAATCTGCCCGTCGGCCAGAAGGTCGGCCAACGCCCCCACAGGGGCGCTGCAACCGGCCTCCAGGGCGGCGAGCAGTGACCGTTCGGCGGTCACGGCGGCCCGGGTGTCCGGGTCGTCGAGCTCGCCGAGTGCCGCGATCAGGTCAGAGTCGTGGGAGGTGTTCCCCGCTCTGCACTCGATCGCCAGGGCCCCTTGGCCAGGGGCAGGCAGAACCATGTCGACCGACAGGAAGTCGGTCACCTCGTCGGCGCGCCCGATGCGGTTGAGCCCGGCCGCGGCCAGGACGACCGCATCCAGCTCACCGCCGCGCACGAACCCGATCCGGGTGTCGACGTTCCCCCGGACCGGAACGACCTCGACACTCAGCCCATGGGCACGCGCGTACGCGTTCAGCTGGGCCGTGCGCCGGGTCGAACCCGTCCCCACCCGTGCGCCGGGCGGCAGGTCGGTGAACTTGAGGTCGCCGCGCGCCACCAGGACGTCACGAGGATCCTCGCGCTCCGGTATCGCGGCGAGCACCAGGTCGTCGGGCTGCGCGGTCGGCAGGTCCTTCAGCGAGTGCACCGCGAAGTCGACCTCCCCGCGCAGCAGCGCCTCGCGCAGGGCGGTCACGAAGACGCCCGTGCCGCCGATCTGGGCGAGGTCCTCACGGGACACATCGCCGTACGTCGTGATCTCGACGAGCTCGACGGGCCGCCCGGTGAGCCGCGTCACGGCGTCGGCGACCTGCCCGGACTGGGCCAGCGCGAGTTGACTCCGCCGGGTCCCAAGTCTCAGCGCCCCTCGCGCCGGCCCTCGTACTGGCTCACTCATGCTCGCCCTCGGTTCTCGGCGTTCGCCGGGGTGTTCTCGTCGGCCCGGTCGGCCCGGGAAACGGAGGCGACCGTCTCCTGGTCGAGGTCGAACAGGGTACGCAGCGCGTCCGCGTACCCGGCGCCGCCGGGCTCGGCCGCGAGCTGCTTGACCCGTACGGTCGGCGCGTGCAGCAGTTTGTCGACAACGCGCCGCACGGTCTGGGTGATCTCGGCCCGGTGCTTCTCGTCGAGCCCGGGGAGCCGTCCGTCGAGCCGGGCGATCTCGCCGGCGACGACGTCGGCGGCCATGGCGCGCAGCGCGACGACGGTGGGGGTGATGTGGGCGGCCCGCAGGGCGGCCCCGAAGGCCGCGACCTCGTCGGCGACGATCCGCCGGACCTGGTCCACGTCGGCCGCCATCGGAACGTCCGCGGAGGCTTCGGCGAGCGTCTCGATGTCCACCAGCCGGACTCCGGGCAGCCGGTGCGCGGCGGCGTCGACATCCCGGGGCATCGCGAGGTCGAGCAGCGAGAGCACGGCCGGGGGTCGCGCCACGCCGGCAACCGCCTCGGGGCGCCGTCGCTCGGGAATCCGTCCGAGGGTGGCCGCGGTCAGGGCGAGCGCGGCGATCAGCTCACGGTCGTCGTCGGGCGTACGCCGTGCGGCGTCCCGGCGGTCGACGGTGCCGTTGTCGACCCAGGCCGCGTGCTGCTCCAGCGTCGCCGCGTCCATTCCGGCGACGGCGGCCTCGCCCATCACCGAGAACCCGGCCGACTCCTGCACGGCCTGCCCGGCCTGGCCGGTCTGCCCCGTCTGCACGGCGGACAGGTCCAGCGGACAGCCCTCGTCGGTGCCGATGCTGGTGGGCGGCAGGACTCCGGACACGTCACCCGTCGCGACGGTACGAAGGGACAGCCCGGCCTCGTCCGCCGGTACCCGGCCCTCGACGGCCGCGGCGACGGCCTCGGCGGTGAGGACGAGCCCGGTCGCGCCGGTACAGGAAACGGCTATATCGGCACGTGTCAGCTCGAAGGGCACCGATTCCATCGGAACCGCGCGAGCGAACACGGACGCGACCGCACCCACGGCCCCACCAGGACCCTCGGAACCCGCGTTGCCCACGTAACCGGCGTACTGGCTGTTCTCGCGGTTCTCGTTGATGATCTGCGCGAGCCGCTCGGCGCGGTCCGGCGTGCGGTTGGCGACGACGATCTCGGCGACCCCGAGCCGCGCGAGCGTGGCGGCGGCCAGGGAGGACATGGACCCGGCACCGATGACCAGGGCCTTCTTGCCCACGGCCCAGGACTCCACCGAAACCCCGGCGCCCTTCCCACCCGCCAGCTGCTGGAGCCCGAAGGTGACCAGTGACTGCCCGGCCCGGTCGATGCCGGTCTCGGAGTGGGCGCGCTTGCCGACCCGCAGCGCCTGCTGGAACAGGTCGTTCGTCAGTCGGCCCGCGCTGTGCAGGTCCTGCGCGAGAGCGAGCGAGTCCTTGATCTGCCCGAGAACCTGCCCCTCGCCGACGACCATGGAGTCGAGCCCACAGGCGACGGAGAACAGGTGATGGACGGCCCGGTCCTCGTAGTGCACGTACAGGTACGGAGTCAGCTCGTCCAGGCCCACCCCGCTGTGCTGGGCGAGCAGTGTGGACAGCTCGGCGACACCCGCGTGGAACTTGTCCACGTCCGCGTACAGCTCGATGCGGTTGCAGGTGGCGAGCACCGCGGCCTCGGCGGCCGGCTCGGCGGCGACGGTGTCCTGAAGCAACTTGATCTGCGCGTCCTGGGACAGCGCGGCCCGCTCGAGAACACTGACGGGAGCACTGCGGTGGCTCAGCCCGACGACAAGGAGACTCATGCCGGCATCACGGCGGGAACATCCCCGTCAGGCCCTTTGCCATGACCGCCACCACTGCCGGCACCATCGCCGTTACCGCCACTGCGGCCCCGCCCCTTGGCAGTGACCGCCGCGACGGCGTCGGCCGCGGCGACCGCCTCGGCGGCGGCAGCTGCCGCGTCGGCCTCCTCGCCGGCCTTGCGCTGCTCGTGGAAGGCGAGGATCTGCAGCTCGATGCTGAGATCGACCTTGCGTACGTCGACGCCGTCCGGGACGGTCAGCACGGTGGGCGCGAAGTTGAGAATGGAGGTCACACCGGCGGCGACGAGCCGATCGCACACGGGCTGAGCGGCACCGGCGGGGGTGGCGATAACGCCAATGGACACGCCGTTGTCCGCGATGATCCTTTCCAGATCATCCGAGTGCTGCACCGGAATACCGGCGACGGGCTTTCCCGCCATCGCGGGATCGGCGTCGATGAGGGCGGCCACCCGGAATCCACGGGAGGCGAAGCCACCGTAGTTCGCGAGGGCGGCGCCGAGATTACCGATGCCGACGATCACTACCGGCCAGTCCTGGGTCAGCCCCAGCTCACGCGAGATCTGATAGACGAGATACTCGACGTCGTAGCCGACCCCACGCGTTCCGTAAGAACCCAGGTAAGAGAAGTCCTTGCGCAGCTTCGCGGAGTTGACCCCCGCGGCGGCCGCCAGTTCCTCGGACGAGACCGTGGGGACCGAGCGCTCCGACAGTCCGGTCAGCGCACGGAGGTACAGCGGAAGCCTGGCGACGGTGGCCTCGGGAATCCCTCGGCTGCGGGTCGCCGTTCGGTGAGTTCGGCCAGTTGCCACGGTGCTCCTGCGGGTAGCGCGGGGCTGCAGGCGGTCACACGTTCCTGGACCGCCCCGTCGAGTGCAGGCTATGTCTTTGTGAACGCGTGCACAAAGATGGTGTCCGATTTGCCCACCCAACGTGACCGGGGTCACGCACCCCCGTCCCACGCGTGGCGAACCGGCGCACAAGCACCGTCTTCCCTCGCCGTCACAGGCACCGTTCGGGGGCAAAACCTCACACACTCCTCATGAATCCCGCCCCCGAGATCTGAACCGCACTCGATCCTAAGCGACTTTCCGGACCACCTGGACTGCTCGGTCAGCACTTGGTCAGAACTCGACCGCTCGTTAATCGAGCAGGAATCTATGTGAGGGCTTTGCGAAGACGTTCTTCGTCGACACGCCAGAACGTGTGCTGGGCGCCGTCGATGAGCACGACCGGGATCTGCTCCCAGTACTCACGATGGAGTTCCTCGTCCTCGGTGATGTCCTTCTGTTCCCAGGAAACCCCAAGATCGGCACACACCTTCTCGACAACTCCCTGTGCGTCATCACACAAATGACAACCGGGCTTCCGGATGAGAGTGACGAGCCGGGACTGTGACGTACGACGGTCGACGCGCCGAAAGAGGGGACTCATACGCCCATTGTCCCGCGCCCGGGCGAGAGCCGAGGGGAGCGGCGTCCGCCGTCTCGGGGCGGGCTGACGGCAGTTGTTTAACTGCGCGGTCGCGGAGAGTTCACAACCTCCAAACCTCTCGACTCCGGAAGCACCGAACAAACTGGCTATGCTCACGCCATGGCCGCTCTCGGATGGCTCACTCCCCGTAGGCGCTCCGCCACGGCGCGAAGCGTGTTGGCAGGCGAGGCCTCGGCGGAGGCAGCGCGTAAATCCTCCCAGGAGCTGGAGGAACTGGCGCATGCGCCGGATCCGACAGGCACCGAGGAGGAACCCGCGGAGCCGACGTTCCCCGTTCTCGGCGACGTGCGCGCCGCCGCGTTCTTCGACCTCGACAACACCGTCATGCAGGGCGCCGCGATCTTCCACTTCGGCCGGGGCCTCTACAAGAGGAAGTTCTTCGAGACCCGCGACCTCTACCGGTTCGCCTGGCAGCAGGCGTGGTTCAGGCTGGCCGGCATCGAGGACCCCGAGCACATGCAGGACGCGCGGGACTCCGCCCTCTCCATCGTCAAGGGCCACCGTGTCTCCGAGCTGATGTCGATCGGCGAGGAGATCTACGACGAGTACATGGCCGAGCGCATCTGGCCGGGCACGCGCGCGCTGGCCCAGGCGCACCTGGACGCGGGCCAGAAGGTGTGGCTGGTGACGGCGGCCCCGGTGGAGATCGCCACGGTCATCGCCCGCCGCCTCGGCCTCACGGGCGCCCTGGGCACGGTCGCCGAGTCGGTGGACGGCGTGTACACGGGCAAGTTGGTGGGCGAACCCCTGCACGGCCCGGCCAAGGCGGAGGCGGTACGCGCCCTGGCGACGGCGGAGGACCTGGACCTCACCCGCTGCGCGGCCTACAGCGACTCGCACAACGACATCCCCATGCTCTCCCTGGTGGGCCACCCCTACGCGATCAACCCGGACACCAAGCTCCGCAAGCACGCCCGCCGCCTGGACTGGCGCCTACGGGACTACCGCACCGGCCGCAAGGCGGCAAAGGTCGGCATCCCGGCGGCAGCCGGCGTAGGAGCGGTGGCCGGCGGCACAGCAGCAGCCATCGCCCTCCACCGCCGCCGCCGCTGACTCCCCCGAACCGCCCGCCACTTGAGAACAAGGCCCGTCCAGCGCCGCCTCCCCTCCCACCCCGGCCCGCATTTCCAGCCCGTCCGGCGCTTGAGGACAAGGCCCGTCCAGGGCCGCCTTCTTCCCCACCCACCCGCCCCCACCCCATCTCCAGCCCCGACCCGCATTTCCAGCCCGTCCGGCGCTTGAGAACAAGGCCCGTCCAGGGCCGCCTTCTTCCCCACCCACCCGCCCCCACCCCATCTCCAGCCCCGACCCGCACCCCCAGCCCGTCCGGCGTTTGAGGACAAGGCCCGTCCAGGGCCGGAGCGGGGGTCTGGGGGCGCAGCCCCCAGGAACGGGATGGGACGGGTAGGGGCGGCGGGGGCGAAGAAAAATCCGTTCGCCCCCGAATCCCCCGTAACCCCGCCACCAGTCCCGTTGGCCGTACACAGCCACAACACGCCCCGAGCGAAGCTCAACTCGGCCTTAATCGATCAACAACCTGTCACACTGCGGCACTTGAACGGGCGCCAATAGGTAACAGAAGCGACGTAATCGATGATTTGAGCAACCGGGTGTAGCAGCACCTGTACGAAGCGTTATTCTCCTCAGACGCAAACCGGTACCCCTCCGTCGTCACGACGGGTGAAAGGTCCCGCACTGCACGTGATGGAAGCTCTGCCTCTGGGAGTCCCGTGTACCCACACGTCGGGGTTGACGCCTCGGGCCTGGCTACGCTGCGCGCAACGGTCCTAGACCTGTTGCGCGGCTTCGTCCCCACCGCGTACGCCGTCCCCGCATTCGCCACCGCCGCACCACTCGGCCCGTGCTACGCGCTGGCCGACGGCACCGCCGCGGTCGGCAGACGAGGCCGCGCGACCGGCGCCGCCACGACTCGCCGCCCCGCGGCGGACAGTGACAGCGCCCGCATGATGGACCTGGTCGAGCGCGCCCAGGCCGGCGAGGCCGACGCTTTCGGCCGCCTTTACGACCAGTACAGCGACACTGTGTACCGGTACATCTACTACCGGGTGGGCGGAAAGGCCACCGCCGAGGACCTGACGAGCGAGACGTTCCTGCGCGCCCTGCGCCGCATCGGAACCTTCACCTGGCAGGGCCGCGACTTCGGCGCCTGGCTGGTCACCATCGCCCGCAACCTCGTCGCCGACCACTTCAAGTCCAGCCGTTTCCGGCTCGAAGTGACCACCGGCGAGATGCTGGACGCCAACGAGGTCGAGCGCTCGCCGGAGGACTCCGTCCTGGAGTCCCTCTCGAACGCCGCTCTCCTCGACGCCGTGAAGCGGCTCAACCCCCAGCAGCAGGAGTGTGTGACCCTGCGCTTCCTCCAGGGGCTGTCCGTCGCCGAGACCGCGCGTGTGATGGGCAAGAACGAGGGCGCGATCAAGACCCTTCAGTACCGCGCCGTCCGCACACTCGCCCGGCTCCTCCCGGAAGACGCGCGCTGAGCACCGTAAGAGGTACTCCGCGCACGCCTCCGCCAGGACACCCCCGCACCGCACCCGCGCCCGCGCCCGAAGACCGCCGGGCGCGCCCCACCCCGCCCGGCGGACTCGTCCCGCTTTCGCCCGCCCGGGAACCGCACACTCAGCGACGACCAACTCACCTTCAGTGAAAGTCCGTTGAGTTCGCGGTCCGATCATCCGCCGTCCGTAACCCAAGTGCCGCGCCACTCGTTGTGCGGGATACAGGCTCCCTGTGGTCACTCCCTGGCCGTCTTCGATCACCCGATCGAGTTGATGCGGTCAGGGACGTGCAACCCTCAGGACCCCCTGGGGAGCCGACCGTCATGACGAGAGGAGGTGCCGCCAGTGATCGCGAACGTTTCGGCGCACCGGCGGGCGAACGCCTTCGCCCAGGCCCTGGAGCAGCTTTCCGACCGGGACTCGGCGGCCGAGCAGCCCGAAGGACCGGCACCGGACGCTGCACCGCCGGAACCGGCCCCGGCTCCCGCGGAACGGGCGGACCACCAGGCGGACCACCGGGCGGAACAGACCGAACCGAGCCGACTGGTGGCCCTCGCGACCGGTCTCGGCGAGCTGCCCAAACCGGTGCTCGACCCCGCGGTCAAGGTCGTCCACCGGGCCCAGCTGGTGGCCGCGATGGAGGCCATGCTGCGGGACGGCACGGTACCGGGAGGCCGGGCGGCGGACCCTTTGGTGCCCGAGCAGCGCTCCCGCGCCAAGGGAGGTGCTCACCGGGCGAGCGGGCTGGGGAAGTTGCGACCCCGTACCCGGCTGACGAAGGGTCTCGCCGCCGGCGGACTCAGCGTGGGTGTGGCCGCGGGAGCCTTCGGCGGCGTCGCCGCTGCCAGTTCCGACGCCCTGCCCGGTGACTCGCTGTACGGCCTCAAGCGCGGCATCGAGGACATCAGGCTCAACTACCTGACCGACGGCGCCGGCGAACGGGGCCAGGTCTACCTCGACCAGGCCTCGACACGGCTCAACGAGGCACGCCGGCTGATGGAGCGCGACCGCGCCGGCCAGCTCGACCACGAGTCGCTCGGCGAGATCCGCCGCGCCCTCTCCGGTATGCGGCACGACGTGTCGGAGGGCCACCGCCTGCTGCACGAGGCATACCAGCACGACCCCGACTCCCTGGCCCCCATCCAGGCTCTGGACGCCTTCTCCCGCTCCCACCGTGAGGCCTGGGGCGCCCTGCGCGACCGTCTCCCCGTGCAGCTCGGGGACGTGAGCCAGGAGGTGTCGTCGGTCTTCGACGCCATAGACCAAGAGGTCGCCCCCCTCCAGTCCCTGCTCCCGAAGCCTCCCTCCCGGAGCGGCGGAAGCGGTGATGGCGGAAGCCAACGGCACGGCTCCGGACCGGAGTCGAGCACGAGCTCGTCCGGTTCCGACCAGTCGGTCGCCCCCAGCAACACCGGCGGCGACCCCACCGAGGGCCACGCGTCCAGCAGCGGCAAGCCCAAGCCGTCCGCGTCCGGCGCCGGCAGCGACGGTCTGCTCGGCGGCAACACCGGCGGCCTCCTCGACCCGCCCGCGGAGAACGGCACGGCGTCCCCGTCGACGACCACCCCGTCCAACGCGGAGCCCGACGTCACGCTCCCGCCGCTCCTCCCGGGCCTGCTGCCCGGCCTGGGCATCGACAGCGAGGACGCGAGCTAGCGCGGTCGGCCGTACGACGTTCGGGGGCGCCCTTCGCAGGAAGGGTGCCCCCGAACACGTACAGCCGTCATCCGTAGCCGAACCGGCGTCAGAAGAAGACCGACCGCCGCTGCACCAGCAGCTTGTAGAGGGTGTGCTGGATCTGCTCCCTGACCTGGTCCGTCAGGTTGAACATCAGCATCGGGTCCTCGGCCGCCTCCGGCGGATGGCCGTCCGTACGGATCGGCTCGCCGAACTGGATCGTCCACTTCGTGGGAAGCGGGATCGCGCCGAGCGGACCCAGCCACGGAAACGTCGGAGTTATCGGGAAGTACGGAAAGCCGAGCACCCTGGCCAGCGTCTTCGCGTTGCCGATCATCGGGTAGATCTCCTCCGCCCCGACGATCGAGCACGGGATGATCGGCGCGCCCTGCCGCAGTGCCGTCGACACGAAGCCGCCGCGCCCGAAGCGCTGCAGCTTGTACCGCTCGCTGAACGGCTTGCCGATGCCCTTGAACCCCTCCGGCATCACACCGACCAGTTCACCGCGCTCCAGGAGCCGTTCCGCGTCCTCCGCGCAGGCCAGCGTGTGACCGGCCTTGCGGGCCAGCTCGTTTACCACCGGCAGCATGAAGACCAGGTCCGCCGCGAGAAGCCGGAGATGGCGCCCCGCCGGATGGTTGTCGTGCACACCGACCTGCATCATCAGGCCGTCCAGCGGCAGCGTCCCGGAGTGGTTGGCGACGATCAGGGCGCCGCCCTCCGCGGGGATGTTCTCGATGCCCTTGACCTCGACCCGGAAGTACTTCTCGTACAGCGGGCGCACCATCGACATCAGGACCTGGTCGGTGAGTTCGGCGTCGTAGCCGAACTCGTCGACCTCGTAGTCGCCGGTGAGCCGGCGCCGCAGGAAGGACAGTCCGCCCGCGATCCGGCGCTCCAGGCCGCCGGCCCCACCGGCGTCCGGCGAGGACGAGGGGGACCGGTCCCCCGGCTGGTCCTGGGACTCCTGGGACTCACGGGGCGGCTGTTGGTCTCGTGTCACCTGCACATCATCCTGCCGGCGGCCTCGTCCCGGCAGGGGCTGGACCTCGCGAACCACCGCCGGTTCGCCGTTGCGCCGGCCGCTGCCGCCGCTCCGGCGGCGCGACGGCCGCGGGACGGCGCCCGCGCGGGACCTGTCGTCGTCGAACGGAATGACCTTGGCATCCGCCATCGTTGATGCGCTCCTCGGTTGGCGCTCTGCGTCGGTGGGCTGTCTCCGTCAGGTCGCTTGCGCGGCTGTCCCGGTCGTCGTGCCCGTCCCGCCTGTCGTGGCCGGGGTACGGCCGCCGCCCGCGAAGGGGACGAACGGCAGCGCGGCGATCCGGTCGACGACCCCCGCGAGGACCTCCGGCGGCAACAGACCGGGACCACGGACACGCGCGAAGTCCTCGAACGTCTCGGCCGTCGTGAACCTCGGCCGATAGCCCAGAGTCTCGCGCATCTGGTTCGTCGCCACGACCCGGCCGTGCGTGAGCAGCCGGATCTGCTCGGGCGAGAAGTCCGTCACACCCAGCGTACGGACCAGCGAACCGGCCCAGTTGACCGCGGGCAGCAGCAGCGGCACGGTGGGACGGCCGAGTCGCCGGGAGCACTGCGAGAGCAGCAGGACCCCGTCGCCGGCGATGTTGAACGTGCCGCTGTTGAGCGTTCCGCGTTCCGGCTCGTGCGAGGCGATGCGCAGCACCTCGATCACGTCGTCCTCGTGCACGAACTGGAGCCGCGGGTCGTAGCCGAACACGGTCGGCAGCACCGGCATCGCGAAGTACTGCGCGAGCGGCGAGTCGGCGGTCGGCCCCAGGATGTTGGCGAAGCGCAGCACCGCCACCGCGACGTCCGGCCGCCGCCGGGCGAACCCGCGCACATACCCCTCGACCTCCACCGCGTCCTTCGCGAAGCCACCGCTGGGCAGCGACTTGGGCGGGGTGTTCTCGGTGAAGACCGCCGGATCACGGGGCGCCGACCCGTACACGTTCGTACTGGACTTCACGACCAGCCGCTTCACCGTCGGCGACTTCTGACAGGCACCCAGCAACTGCATGGTGCCGATGACGTTGGTCTCCTTGACCATGGCCCGGCTGCCGCTGCCCAGCGCGATGCCCGTCACGTCCAGATGGACGACCGTGTCGGCGTTCGTCTCGGCGAGCACCCTCGCGATGGTGGGCTGCCGGATGTCGGCCTGGACGAATTCGGCGCCGCCCAGATGGTGCTCGGGGGGAACCGCGTCCACTCCGATGACCCGGTCCACCTGGGGGTCACGCTGGATCCGTCGGACGAACCGGCCGCCCAGCTGACGGGCCACTCCGGTCACGAGCACGACCTTGCCCAAGATCAGCGCCTTCCCTTCAGCAATGTTCCCGTCCGCGTTCGCTTCCGTGTTCCCCGTGTGTGGAGCCCAACCTAGCGGGTTGTTGTTGCGCTGTGATGACCGCCCGCTGCGCGAAGTCACGAGGAGGCGCACAGACGGGTCAACACGACCGTGGCCCCCCACCGATACCGGTGGGGGGCCACAGCCTTCATGCTCGCTCTCGCTCGCGTTTCAGCGGCCTCGAGGAGCGGTAGTGGTCCCGATCTCGCGACCGGACCGACTACCTACTTCTTGTTGCGACGCTGAACACGCGTGCGCTTCAGCAGCTTGCGGTGCTTCTTCTTGGCCATCCGCTTGCGCCGCTTCTTGATAACAGAGCCCACGACTACCCTCGCTCACTTCTCATCACTCGGCGTTGGGCGCCATGGGCCCATACGACCTACAAGGGGCCAGCCTACCCGTCCGAGCGCTGAGGTCGTAATCGAGGGCAATCGAGGAGATCAGACGAGATCAGGAGGGACCCGGTAAAGCCCTGAGGGTCCCCATCCGCCCCCTCTCGACCGCCGTCAGGCTGTCTCCACCCCCACATAGCTCTCGCGGAGGTACTCGTGAACCGCTTGTTCGGGGACACGGAAGGACCGCCCCACCCGAATCGCGGGCAGATGACCGCTGTGCACCAACCGGTACACGGTCATCTTCGACACTCGCATCACCGAGGCGACTTCCGCCACGGTAAGGAACTGAACCTCGTTCAGAGGCCTCTCGCCTGCTGCAGCCATGACACACCTGAACCTTCCGCACTCGACGGTCACCGGCTTCCCCTTCCGGTGACTCTTCGTCGTTGCGTGCTCACTCCCCAATGTAGGGGCGGGTGATGCGAGTGGGGAAGAGGTGCACCCATCGGCGGCCTACTGTGACAGACACGCTCGATTGAGTACGTAGCGGGTAATCGGCCGGTAGTAATCGGACCGCACAGCGTCATCAAGTGGAACGACGACGGACACGCGCCCCTCGGCCTCTCCGACGAAGAGCGCGGGATCGTCCGTATCGGCCAGCCCGATGGTCTCGAACCCCAACTGACCTGCGCCGCAGACCCATCCGTGGTCCCCGATCACCAGCTCCGGGAGCGTGCCGCCGGCCTCGGCGGCGGCCGTCAGAGCGGTCCGAACGGGGAGGGGAGAGTGCGTGTGTGCGCCGGGCTCACGCCGGGCGGCCCCAGCACGCGGTTCCCGTGCGAGGGCCACCCCCCGTACGTAGTCGAGGTTGTACGTGCGTAGACCGAACCGGGTCGTTATGTCGACAGAGCTACCCTGCGCCGGAGTGAGGACAGTACATCCCGCCGCCGACAGGGCGTCCGCCAACGCGGCGTAGAAATCGAGCAGTCGGTGCGGGTGACCGGTGCCCAGGAGTACGGGAGCACGGCGACGCGCGACTGCGGAGAGTCGCTCGGCGAAGGCGTCGAGGGCGACGAGTGTCCGTTCCGGGTCGATCACATCACACCCGGAGACGCATCGCGGATCGGGCGAGACCCCGCATCTGTCGGCCATCAGCCCGATCAGATCCCGTTGCCGCCAGTTCAGTTCGGGATCGAGTCCGATCAGCGCCCGGGGATCACGAGCGGCGAACAGCCGATAGCTCCGCAGACTCTCCTCCCGCGAGGTGGCCACGGGCCCGGCGAGACGGGCGGCCAGGAGATGGGCGCGGAGGGCGCCGGCGCTCAACACGAAAGAGATGGTGGCGGACGGCGACACCGGACACGGCGGGAACACCGAAAACGCCGCACAGTTGGCGTAATGCCGCGAACCCCACCCCGGAGCGGCCTGTTACACGGATGACAGGACCGTGACAAAAACGGCCACAACTGTCCTACGTACTCCCGGGTCTCATCTCACGTGTGCGGCAGCAGCCTGGCAACCGCCGGCATCCGCGGCCCGCACACACCGACCATCGTCACCACAGGGGGAACACCATGAAGCTGTCCCGTCGTACGGCCGCCACCGCGCTCGCCGCCCTCAGCCTCGTAGGCACGGCCGTCGCCACCGCCCCGGCCTCCGCAGCCGCGACCGCACCCGGCGCGTACAACGGCGCCTGCGGCCCCGGCTTCTCCGTCGTGAACTGGTCACAGGTGAAGTCGTCCCCGACCAACGTCATCGGCACCGTGTACGTCACCTTCAACTACTCCACCGAGGACAACTGCGCCGTCCTCGTCCGCACCAAGCCGGGCACCCGCATGTACATGGAGGTCACCCTCGACACCTGGCCCAACTCCAGCAAGCCCGTGGAGGACCACGGCTCCTTCAAGGAGTACGCGGGACCGATCTACCTGGACGCCGCCACCGTCAACGGCCAGTGCCTGACGTGGAGCGGCTCGATCGACATCTACTACGACGGCGCGAGCGGACTCTGCTCCTGACGGCCGGACCACGGCGGGCCGCGCCCTACGCCAGCAGCCCACGCAACGGGAACACGGCCCGCCGAGCCGCCACGACCGCCTGGTCGAGACGGTCGGCGGGGTCGTACCCCGACTCCCAGTCGGCGTAGGACACCGGCCACCGCCCGTCCGTCATCCGCGCCGGCGCCAACTGCCTCGTACGCGCGAACACCTCCTGCCGCCACCCCTCCGGGATCATCGCCGTCGGCTCGACGGCCCGACCCGCCGCGATCGCCACCAGGTGCGTCCAGGACCGCGGTACGACCTCCACCACCGCGTATCCGCCGCCGCCCAGGGCGACCCACTTCCCGTCGGCGTACTCGTGCGCGAGGTCGTGACAGGCGACCTGCACCGCCCGCTGCGCGTCCAACGACACGGCGAGATGCGCGAGCGGGTCCTCGAAGTGGGTGTCGGCCCCGTGCTGGGTGACCAGCACCTGCGGCCGGAAGTCGGCGATCAGCTCGGGCACGACCGCGTGAAAGGCCCGCAGCCACCCGGCGTCCCCGGTCCCCGCCGGCAACGCGACATTGACGGCACTGCCCTCCGCCGGACCCGCCGCCCCCGTCTCCTCGGGCCACCCGGTCTGCGGGAAGAGCGTGCGCGGATGCTCGTGCAGCGAGATGGTCAGCACCCGCGGGTCCTCCCAGAACGCGGCCTGGACCCCGTCCCCGTGATGCACGTCCACATCCACGTAGGCGACCCGCTCGGCCCCCAGCTCCAGCAGCCGGGCGATGGCCAGCGAGGCGTCGTTGTAGATACAGAACCCGGACGCTCCCCCCGGCATCGCGTGATGCAGGCCGCCCGCGAAGTTGACGGCGTGCAGCGCCTCTCCCCGCCACACCGCCTCGGCGGCCCCGACCGACTGCCCCGCGATCAGCGCGGACACCTCGTGCATCCCGGCGAAGGCCGGATCATCGACGGTCCCCAGCCCGTACGCCGTGTCGGCCGCCCCCGGGTCGACGGACGCCGCCTTGACCGCCTTGATGTAGTCCTCACGGTGCACAAGCCGCAGGGTCGACTCCCCGGCGGGCTTCGCCGAGACCACGTCCACTTCCCGGTCGAGCCCGAAGGCGTCGACGAGTCGCCGGGTCAGGGCGAGCCGGACCGGATCCATCGGGTGGTCCGGGCCGAAGTCATAGCCCGTTACTGCCTCGTCCCACATCAGCTGTGCGCGGCCGCTCATGCCCGTCACCGTATCCGGCTCGTCCCGGATCGAACGACCCCGCGTACTTCAACGTCACCAGGACCAACACCATCGGAACGAGCATCGCCCCGCGGTAGTTCCACAGATCACCCAAAGCGCCCACCAGGGGCGAACCGATCAGGAAACCGACGTAATTGAAGATGTTGAGCCGCGCCACGGCCGCGTCCGAGGCCCCGGGGAACAGCCTCCCGGCGGCGGCGAACGTCTGCGGCACGAGCACACACAGCCCGAGCCCCAGCAAGGTGAACCCGAGCATCCCGACCCACGCCCCGGGCGCCACGGCCACGACACCGAACCCGAGCGCTGCCACCACCGCCCCCGCCCGTACGACGGCCACCGCCCCGAACCTCCGCACCCCGACGTCCCCGATGGACCGCCCGACGAGCGTGGTGACCATGTAGACGTTGTACGGAACGGTCGCGAGCTGCTCGGAACTCCCGAGCACGTCCTGCAGATACTTCGCACTCCAGTTGGAGACCGTCGAGTCCCCGATGTAGGCGAACGTCATCACCAGACACAGCGGCAGCAACAGCTTGAAGACAAGGGCGCCCGAGTCGGCCCCCGCCCCGGGCGCGTCACCCGGCACCGAGTCGGACGGCTCCCCTCCCCCGCTCCCGCCGCCCCCGTCCCGCGCGTCGACGTACCACCGGCTCCCGACCAGCGCGGCCGGCAACAACACGACCACGACAGGCAGATAGGACACGAAGAGGTCGAGATGCCAGTGCGCGCCGGCCCAGGCCAGCGAGGCCCCGACGATCCCACCCAGGCTGAACGCCGCATGGAACCCGAGCATGATGCTGCGCCCGTACGCCCGCTGCAGACTCACCCCGAGCATGTTCATCGAGGCGTCGAGCCCACCGACGGCCAGCCCGAACGCCCCCAGCGCCACAGCCAGCTCGGCGACATGGTCTCCGGCGCCGACAGCCAGCAGCGCCAGGAGCACGACGGGCTGCGCCCACCTCAGTACGAGACTGGGGCGCGTCCGCTTCACCACCTGCTCGGCACACACACTGCCGACCCCGGCCAGCACGGGCACGGCGGCCAGGAAGATCGGCAGCATCGCGTCGGAGATGCCGTACCGGTCCTGGATGGCCGGGATACGCGTCACGAGCAGCGCGAAGGCGGCGCCCTGAGCAAAAAAGCTGAACGCCAACGCGGCCCTACCGCGCCGCAGCACATCTGTCATGGCGGCGAGCGTAGGGCCCAGGCTTACTCGTGGGTAGATGATTCCGAAGATGAATTCTGCTCACCTTTGATCTCACCCGGCAACAACGCCCATCCGGACACGGTGAGCCACAACACCACCACACTTGGTGTCCGTACCGGCCTCAACACCGACACCAACACCGACATCGGCACCGGCGTCGGGGAGTTCGTCACCGCCCTCGCGCTGCCGTGCGACCTCCGCGCGAAGCATCACCTTCATGGGCTCGACAGCCAGCGCACCGCCGACGAGCACACCCAGCAGCATCGCCCCGACCATCACGACGGTGCCGAGCCAGACCATGGTGTCGACAGAAAGGACGTACACCCCCACGATCCGCGCGACGCACTCCCCCAGCAGCACCACACCCCACACCACCGAGAAGGTCCGCTCGGCCCGTCGAAACCGGGCGGACCCACTGACCAGCCGCTCCCAGGCGGCGGCACGCTCGGCATCACCCCTGAGGAGGAACGGTTTCATCCCCTCGGTCATCATCGGCCGCCCCAGCCGGACCGACACCAGCACGCCGATCCCGATGACACTGCTGATCCCGCTGTCCTTCACCAGCATCAGCCGCGCGTCCCCGGCGACAAAGCTGAGCAGCACCCCCGCGACATTGACCACGAGGATGAGCGCGGCCATCGCGTTGACCGTCCGCCGCCGGACCACACTCCACCCGGTCCGCACCGCCGGAACGGCACTGCTCCACCCGAGGGCGGCGACGGCACTCATCCCGAGCCCGTTCCTGAACACGTAGTACGACCCGACAGGCACCGCCACGTCGAGGACCAACGGCAGAAGGCTCCGTCGAAGGGAGGCCGAGTTCGTCGTCACTGTTGTCATGCCCCAAGCCTCGCGGTCACACCCACCCGGCCAACAGAAACGAACGTCCGAACTCTGGCATGACAATTGTCAGCGCCCCCGCATGCCCGGCCTCAAACAAGCAGGTCAGCCAACTCACCCATGCTGCCAAAGAGTTGATCGGCCCCGGCCAGCCGCTCGGCAGGAGTCATGGCGGTGAACCCGAGCACCTCCATCCCGGCGGCCACAGCGGCCCGCACCCCCAACGGACTGTCCTCCACCACCACACACCGGTCGGCCGCCACCCCCATGCGTTCCGCCGCATACAGAAACAGATCGGGCGCCGGTTTGCCCCGCCCCACGTCCTGCGCACTGAAAACCCGCTCCGCGTCGAACCACCGGTCAAGCCCGGTGGTCCGATGCCCCACCCGAATCCGCTCATGGCTCCCGGAGGAAGCCACGCAGTACGGGACTCCGTCGGCCGCCAACTTCTCCAGTACGTCCATCACGCCGGCCACCGGCCGCAACTCCCGCTCGAAGGCGGCGAACACCCGACTGTGAAACACGTCATCGAAGTCGTCCGGCAACCGTCGCCCGCTGCGCTCTTCCACCAGTTCGTGTACGCGGTGCATGGCCGAGCCCATGTAGTCACGCAGGGAGTCCTCGTACGAGGTCGGATGCCCGAGCTCGGTGAGATAGGCGGCCAGAAGCGTGTTGGAGATCGCCTCACTGTCGACGAGAACACCGTCGTTGTCGAAGATGACAAGGTCATAGCGCATAACTGGAGCCTAAATGCTGAACGACCGGAAACGCAGAAAAGCCCCGTACCGGTATCCCGGTACGGGGCTTTTCGCAATATTTGTTCGGCGGCGTCCTACTCTCCCACAGGGTCCCCCCTGCAGT
>NZ_JARAZV010000036.1:0-51140 GCF_033795085.1 Streptomyces sp. AK08-02 | reverse complement strand
TTGCGCCCCCGGCAGGACTCGAACCTGCGGCCAAGCGCTTAGAAGGTGTGCGAGGTTTAGCGATGTGCTTACCTGCGTCTTTGCAGGTCGCCCCGAACCAATCTAAAGCAAGGCGCTTGGCCCGAGATTCTTGGAACTTTGACGCGATCCGAGCGGCGCCGATAACGAGCCCGCCCCGGCCGCCACTGTACGGGCAGCCGGGGCGGGTCGGGCGCGACTCCGTGCTCTGGACGGAACGGTTCTCGCGCGTGAGGGTACCCATCGCGCCCGCTTGCGGGGGGCAGTCGGTTAACCATCGCTAACTGACCCTGGAGTAACTTGCCCCCGTAGGTGCATATGCCAAACACATAGACTGTAATCGAACGCGTGCGCGGGCCGCTCGCCGGGAGGGATCGGCGACACTACCGCCGAGCGGCCCTGTCTAGGGGAGACGCGCGAGTTCGCGCTGCAGGTCGACGAGCGTGCACCCGTCCAGCGAGCGCACGAGCTGCCCGGCGAGCACCCACCGCGCGGCCGGCGAGCCGAACGTGACGACGTCCTTCACCGCGGTACGCACCGGGCGCCCGAACGCCGAGGACGACCAGATACGCCCGTACACCGCGCACGCCTCGCTGTCTCGGACGCGTACCGCGATGCTGCTGTCGACCAGGTGCGGGCACATCTCGACCGCCTTGCCCGCGCAGGGCAGACACAGCGGCGGGTGCGTCGTCATGAGCCGCTCGGGCCACCCGTCCCAGTCGCCCCGGTTGTCCTCGACCACCCACAGCACGCCGCGGTCGTCGCGGTCGGCCGACCGCCCGCACACCTGGCACAAGAGGTACTGCATCGCGATGCGCTGCCGCTCCGGGTGCACGTCGCCGTACGCCGGGCGACCGGTGCCCTGCGCGAGGGCGCGGCCGTTCCACAACACGCCGTGTTGGTCGCGGTCCTCGGGCCCCTCGTCGGCGTACGCGATCCCGCCCCGCCCCGAGTAGATGACCGTTCGCCGGTGCGGCTGCTCGCCACTCCATGCCGCGATGAACGGGACGACGTCCGGCCGGGCAAGCGCCTTCACGAGGCACCCCCGACCGCGCGGCCCACACGGGCGAGGGCGAACTGCAGGCGGCCGGCCTCGCGAGAGTGATTGCGGTACTCGTCGACCTCGGCGACCGAGGCGACTTGCGACAGCTCGTCGAGCCCGACCGCGAGCAGCGCGCCGCCGCACTGTTCGAGCCCGCGCACCCATCGGGGGTGTTGGACCTTAAGCGCGTAGCCGGTCTCAAGGAACCACAGCAGCGCCACGCCCCCACCGAGGGTCAGCCGCGTGCCGACGTCGGGTACCGGCTCGCCGGCCGGTACGGCGCCGAGCGACTGCGCCACCTGTCGCATGGTCGCCTCGACGACGGCGGGGTCGGCGTCGTCGAACTGCGGCGCCGGGTAGGTGATCATCAGACAGGGGATCGGCTCGCCGTTGGGCGCCTGTTCGAGCCACGTGCGCACGTTGACCGACATCAGCGTCGCGAGGGGCACGGCCTCGGCGACCGGCGCCTCGGCGGTCATCGGCCGCCGTCCATGGCCATGCTTGCGCCCGCGGCCGCGAACGCCTCGTACAGCGCCATGCCGTCCGTGAGCGAGGCACCGGGCGGCACGATCCACGAGTGGGCGAGCAGGGTGTGCGGTGCGACCACCGCGGGCGGGGGCGCGAGCAGCAGCTCGCCCTCGGCGAGGACGGTCGCGCCCTCTTGGTCCCACGCCTCGACCGAGCCGGCGGGCACGAGAACCTCGACGTGCGAGTCAGTGTGCAGCACGGGCCCGATGACGGCGCCCGCGTTCCGCAGCGCCTGCACCGTGCGCCACCCGCGCGGGCGGTCCATGCGGACGACGTCCCATCCCTTGCCCGCGGGCAGCTCGGCGAGCTGCCCCTGATCCCACAGCGCGAGAGTGCTCGACAGGCTCGCCCCGGTGTCTCTCACCCAGTCGACGGGCGCGAACCCGTCGAACCCGGCGGCGGCGTCGGCGATGTGCGCCCGGCGGATCCTGTCCGGTGTGCTTCGTCCTGGTGCGCGCGGTGGCAGCGCCTCGTTTGTCGTCATGTCGTCTCGCTCCGCTCGTCCGGAGTAATCGGGGGGAACGACTCGGCGAGCAGCCGGCCGAGTTCGGCGTGCAGCAGCTCGGCGGCGGCGTTGGTCAGTACGAGGTCGCCCTCGCCGATCGGTTCGCCGTTCTTGCCCACGGTGAGCGGGAGCGCAACACGGCCGGCGGCCGTGCGCCGTAAGGGTCCGATGCGGTCGATGCGTACGCCCTGCGAGGGATTCGCGGTCACGCCGACACTCCCTCGCCGCACTCGCTGAGTCATCGTCATGCAACGGACCGTAGAAGGGAAACGGAGAGGCGACCCGGAAGAGAATTCCGGGTCGCCTCGTGTTCCGGGTGTCAACTGCGCCTATACGCGCAGCCGTTCGAGCTAAGCGAGCACCCCGACGTGCTCGGCGATGCGGTGCAGATCCTGCCGCATCTGCGGGCGCGACCGCTTCAAGAGGGACTGCACCGCCTCGCGCACGAGGGGGAAGTACCTGATCTCTTCCGGTGACGCTTCCATGATCTGTTTGAGCATGTACAGCGTGCCGAAGTCGTCGCCGGTCAGCCGGTGCGCGTGCATGACCTCGACGAGGTACCGCGTCGTGCGTTCGAGCGGCAGCACGCCGCCGGGCTCGGGCACGTCGACGTCGTCGGCGAGGCGCAACGCCTCGGCGGCGTCACCCTCTTCGGCCGCGAGGTGCACGCCGTGCATGTTCACGTTGGTCGGCCCGAACGAGGTGTGGAAGTCGTTCCGGTCGACGCCGAGGCGCTGCGCGACGCTGTTCGCCTGCGTCAACAGGTCCCATGCCGTCGGCGCCTTGCTGTCGCGTACGGCAGCGATGACCGCGGCGAGATGCAGCGCGCCGTACGCCGACAGGTGCTCGGGGGTCGCGTCGTCGCCCGGCCGGCAGTGGCCGATCGTGCTGCGCGCGAGATCGAGCGAGTCGGCGACCTCGCCACTCGACGTGAGGATGCCGCACACGTTCCATGCCGAGGCGGCGATCAGGGCGGGGTCGCCCGTGTCGTCGGCGATCTGCATCGCTCGGTCGGCAGCGCGCAACGACAGCTTGCGCTCGCCCACGCGCCGCAAGAACACCTGATGCAGGTGCAGCAGCGAGACGAGGGCGCGCGTCGCTTCGAGTTCTTCCTCGCCGCTCGCGCTGCGCAGCGTCGCGTACGCCTCGGCGAGCAGTCCGGGCAGCATGCCGCCGACGGGGGCGTACCGCTCGGTGTCGTTCTCGTAGATGCCCCACGTCTCGACGACGCGCTCGCCGAGCTGCTGCGCGGTGTACGGGTCGCCGGGCAGCCCGAGCCCGAGGTGCGACGGCGGAGCGTTCAGGGCCCGGCGGATCGCCGGCACCGAGGGGTGTTCGGGGCCCCCGACGAGGCTCAAGTCGATCGACGAGCCGACGAGGTCGGCGACGTTGTCGAGGTTGAGTTCGCGGGCGAGTCGGATGAGCATGGACAGGGAGTCGATACCGATCACGTTCCGCTCGACCTTGCTGAGCCAGTCCTCGGAACGGCCGACGAGACCGGCGAGGGCGGCCTGCGACTTACCGGCCTTGACGCGGTAATACTTGATCTTCTCCCCGGTCGTCAGTGCTGACGGATTGATCATGAATTCCCCTTGATGGGTGAGAGCACTCGTCAACCAGCGTACGACCGTGACGGGTTGAACCGCTTGGGTCATACTGGGAATCGCCCCTTCGGGGAGCACTCACCCGGCCCTCGCCGCTCCCCGCGGCGGGGGCCGAACGCACGAAAGCGCCCCTGCCCGGCCGCTAGGCCAGACAGGGGCGCAGTGCTGTTCACGCGATGCGGCGGCGCTCGGCAGGCAGCCCGAGCAGCAACTGTGACGAGGTCGGGCTCGGCGACGGGTCACTCGGCTGTGGTGCGCCGTCGCGCCTGCAGACGAGCGCGTCGGGATCCCATGACGGCGCCTGCAGGCTGTACCCGTCCGGGCATGTCTGCCCGTCGCGCCCGTCCGTGCCGTCCGCGCCGTCCTTTCCGTCCGCGCCCGGCGGCCCGGCGGGTCCTGCAGGGCCGACCGGTCCGGTCGGTCCGGGCGGGCCGGTCACCGTGGCGCCGGGGTCGCCCTGCGTCCCGGACGGTCCCGACGGTCCGGGCGCGGGTGTGATCGTGGGCGCCGCCTTGCCGGGCTCGCCCTGCGGTCCGCGGGGTCCTGCAGGACCGGGGATCGGTACGGGCACCTCGGCCCGCGAGGGCAGATCGTCGACGGCCCGTGCCGGATCCGGTGCGGCCGGCGTCTTTCCGTCGGCCGTGATCTGCGCCCGCAGCACCCGCACGTCGCCCGCGAGCGTCGACACGGCGTCGCCCCGCAGGTTCGCCTCGTCGGCGAGTGAATCGGCGCGGCTCGCCTCGGCATCGATCCGCAGCCACACGAGGACAACGGCCCCCGACAGCACGAGCAGTACGGCAGCGATCGCGAGCGAGCGCCACCGCTGCGCGAGGATCGGCTGAGCATGACGGCGCTTCACGTGGGTTGTCCTCCTAGCTCGACGATCCGGTCGCGCAGCCGCTCGTTCTCTGCTGTGAGCGTCGTGATCTGCCCCTGCAGCGCTGCCTTGTCGGCTCGCTCGGCCGCGAGTTCGGCGTACGCCGCGGCGAGCCGCACCTCGTTCTCGGCGAGCTGCGCCCGCACCTTGTCGCGCTCTTCCTGCAGGTTGTCGACGAGCGTCGAGTACCCGCCGAGCACCGCGCCGGACTGCGACGCGCGGTTCGCGCCTCGCTGCCCGATGATGGCGGCCGCGGCCGCTGCGAGCCCGACGACGATGGTTCCGACGGCGCCGAGCGTCGCAGCGTCCACGCGCTTCCTCCGGGTGTGCATGGGGGTGTGTCCGCGGCCGTAAGGCCGGTGTCACCCGCTGGTCGAGTCGCCGCCGAGGTATCGCGCGCCGTCGACCGGTTCGAGCGCCTGGAACTTCGGGTATGCCGGCGGCCGCGCCCACCCGAGGAACAGGCCGGCGAGGTTCTGCAGGGCCGTGCCCCGCGCCCGCTCGCCGGCCACTTCGAGCAGCCTGAACACGAGGTAGTACACGAGCGCGCACGCGACGGTCACGGCGCCCGTGACGGTCGCCGAGTCGATGGTGACGCCGGCGCGCACGGCGAGGGTGAGCAGCCACCCCGCGACGAGCGGCACACCCGTGCGCATGAAACTGACGAACAGACCGGTCATGGGCCGGCCCCCTTTCGATGGTTGGTGAGCCCGGCCGCGCGGCGGCGGCCGGGCGTCGGTCATGCGACGACGTCGAACCCGTGCTTCTGGCCGAGCCGCTTGAGCGTCGTCATGCCGGGCGTGCCGTCGGCGTCGCCGCCCGGCTCGGTCCCGTGGAACCCGCACCGTTCCTGCCACAGGCTGTATGCGGAGCGAGTGGCGGTGCCGGCGTGCCCGTCGGCGTACGCCTTGGCGAGCAGCCGCTCGGCGACGAGCGCGTTCTCGACGTAGATCGCCGGCTTGTACGAGACCGGCGTGCCCTTCTTCGGCGGGTCGACCTTGAACGCCTTCGCGAGCGCCTTGAGCGACACCTGCGGTCGCTTCGAGGTCGAGCTGCCGCTCGTGGTGGTCGTCTTCGGCGGCGTCTTGTACTTGGGGCGGCCGAACCCGGCGATGTCGTGCACGACCCTCGCGCGCCTTGCGCACACGTTGGCGGAGTTGCCCTCGATCGTGAACACGTACCGGAAGTCGGCCGAGACGCCCGTGACGATCCCGACGTGATCGATCTTGCCGATCTCGCTCGACCCGTCCCAGTCGAAAAAGATGATGTCGCCGCGGCGTATGCCGCTCGCCTTGATGCCGTTCGTCATGGCGTGCCACTGTCCGGCCGCCTTGAACCTCGCGGCGTGCGCCACGGTGTACGCGAAGTCGGTGCCGAACAGCACCGCGTCGCGCTCGTCGGCCTGCGTCGCCCAGTAGCTCACGGACGCGTCGCACCATGCGAAGTTGCCCGCGTAGTCGGGCCCGTTGCGCTCGCGGTACCACTGCTGAATCGCGTTCGGCTCGCCGGTCCCGATCCACTTCTCGGCGGCCGCGATCATCGCGTCGACGCTCATGCGGACTCGCCCCCCTTCGTGGTGTCGTCGGCCGGGGCGGCGTCGTCCTGGTCGACGACCTCGGCGTCGGCGACGGGCTCGGCGTCCTGGTCGACGAGCTGCTCGGGCGCGGAGTAAAACCCGGCCATGTCCGCCCGGCCGTACTGCGCGGCGAGCAGCGCCGACTCGTCCTCGACGGTCGGGCCGTTGCCGGTCCGCACGAGGTGCTGCGCCTGTTCGTGCTGATCGCCGAGCCGCTCGGGGATCGGCCGTGCTGTGTCACCCATGGGTGAGCCCCTTCTGTTCGGGCATGAGAAACGCCCCGGCCGGGTCGGCTCGGGGCGTGCGGAGTGCGGCGGTCGCGCCGCCTGATCAGTGGCTGTGGGGTATCTGCAGCGCCCGCCAAATGGCCTCGTTGGGCACGCCGGTGTACGCGCCGCCGGGCGACCCGCACGTGACGTGCCAGTTGCCCCACGCGGTGAGGTCGCCCGAGCCGATATCAGCGGTCGGGGTGTAGCTGCCTGCCCCGACGGCGACGAGGCGTTTTGCTGCGGCGAGGACTAGCGGGGAGGTGCGGCCGATCTTGAAGAAGTCGACGCCGGGGTACGGCGAGTACGCCGCGGCGGTGCCCGACGACGTCTTGATCAGGCTGCTGTCGTCGTGCCAGTTGACATCGGCCGTGACCATCGGCGAGGCGTACTTGGGGTACCCATAGCCGTACACGTTGGCGTCGGACCTGTTGCGTGTACGCAGGTACACGCCGTCGCCCTCGGATGATCCGGTGTTGTTGCTGTTGAACTCGATCGTCGAGATCTGAGTGTCGCTGTACCGGTAGACGAGACCGGTGTGATCCTGCCCGCTGGTACCGAGCATGACCTGCGCACCGACGGCCGGGTACCAACTCCACCGGTTCCATGACTGGTAGGTGGTGACGGCGACGTCGCACGCCGGGGTCTGCGGCATGATCGTGATGTCACCCGCGCGGTACGCGAGCCACAGCAGCCCGATCACGCACCACGACTGCCCGTCGTAGCTCGCCATGCCGGGCGTTTCCTTGGCGTACTTGTTGAGGTTCGTCCAAGTGCCGCCCGAGTAGTCCTCTTGGTACTTGATCGCGGCCTCTTGCATGCCGAGATCGATCAGGGTCTGCGGCGAGATCGCGGCAACCATGGAACCCCCTTATGACGGGTCGAGGATGCGCCAACCGACCGTTGACGTATCGCTGGCCGAGGTCGACTTGATGACGAACGAGGTGCCCGCCGTCCGGGCGTTGACGTACGGCGAGCCGACCGTGCCGCCGGGGGTCTGGATCGTGAGCTGCACGACGCTCGCCGCGGCGATCGCCGTCGTGTTCACGGTGACCGTGCCGGCCGCCAGCGTGGCCGTGCCCATGCGCGCCGCGGTGCCGCCGCTCGGCACGATCGTCTTGCCGGTCACGACGAGCGAGCCGTCGCCGGGGTCGAGGCGGTTGACCGTGCCGGTCAGTACGTTCGCCTTCACTGCGGTGAGACCGAGGACGGTTGCGATCGTGCCGGCGTCCGTGCGCAGGCACGTGGTCGCGCCCGAACCCGGTGAGACTTCGGTGACGCCGACCAGGACGACACCGGTCGCGCTGTTCGTGAGCCACACGGACGTGCCGTCGGATGCCTTCGTCACGAACCCGTTCACGGTGGCGCCCTTGCCCCCGTACACCGTGAGCCCGGTCGTGCACTGCTCGGCGCCGCAGCCGGTGAGAGCGACACCCGTGCAGGAATCGAGCCGGAACCCGGTCGGGGATCCCATGGCGGCGCAGGCGGTCAGGCTGGTGTACGCCATGCCGTCGAGCCAGTACGCGGCCCCGACGTTGCCCTCGGCCGAGCAGCCGATCAGGGACGTCGACGCGCCACCGAGGACGGTGTCTTGCGGCGCCTGCAGGTGGAACCCCACGCCGCCGCAGGTGCGGACCCGCACCCGGTGCAGGATGCTCGACGACAGCTCGTGGCAGAACACCCCGTCGCCGCCCATGGATTGAATCAGCACGTCTCGCAGCGTGATGTTCGCGGTCGACGGCGCCGCGAACCTCGTGAACCGCACGCCGCTGCCGAACCCCCGCCCCGGACCGGACAACTGCAGCCCCTGCAGCGTGACACCGCTGATGTCCGTACCGCTGATCAGGTCAAGGTTCTGGTTCGTCGCCTGCAGGATCGACACGCGGTCGCCCGCGCCGATCGCGTTGACGTTGCTCGCCCAGTTGAGCGCAGCACCCAGGGTGTATCGGCCGGCCGGGATGTACAGGGTGCCGCCGCCCGCCGTGCTCGCCGCGGCGATCGCTGCCTGAATCGCGGGGGCGTCGTCTGCGACGCCGTCGCCCTTCGCCCCAAAATCCCGGACGCTCAGCCAGTCCAGGGACGAGGCGGGTCCGCTGCTGCTTCCCGCGGTGAGGTTGTACGCCTCGACCCACGCGCGGGAGGTGCCGCCGGCGTCCGCCCACATCCCGATGATGTTGTCTGGACCGAGGAACCGCGGCAGGAACCCGAACTCGTCGGCCTTGACCGACGTCATCGGCGTGCCGCTCGCGTCCTGCAGGTCGGTGTACTGGTTCCCGGCGTCCGAGGCATCCCAGAACGTGACCACGGCGGACGCGGCCACCCCCCACAGCCCGTCGGCGGGTGCGACCACATAGTCGGCGATGCCTGCCCCGAACTCGTGACGAGCCATGCTCAGTCCACCACCCAACTGATACCGGAGCCCGGCAGCACGTAGTCGTCTTTGTCGATCGCCGGATGGTTCGCTAGCCACACCTGACCGGGCCGGTCCGAGGCGGCCGAGTAGATGATCGCCCGGCTCACGATCAGGCCGGTCGTGTAGGCGATCGCGTACTGATCGCGGTTCGGGTGCTGGTAGGTCGCCGGGATCGTGATCGGCAGGCGGGACTCGGTACCTGCGGCGAGGGTGCCGCCGGTCCGCTGGAACCCGCCGATGCGCAGGTGCACGGCACCGTTGCGCTTCTGCAGCACGCTGTCGGCGCTGTTCCGCCACCCGGTCGCCGTCGCACTGACGACCACCTGCCCCGAGTCGTCGAACAGCCCGGTCCAACTGCTACCGGTCCATACCCGCACGCGCTTGGTGTCCGTCTCGAAACACATCTCGCCCGGTGCCGGGTTCGGGTTCCTCGTCGTCGAGGTGCACGGCCGGATCCGGACACCGACGTACAGCTCGTTGCGGGCGACCGTGACCGACGCCGCCCCGGTCGGCACGCTCACCGTGGCGAGACTGATCTCGTACAGACCGGTGTCGCCGGTGCTCTGTGTCAGGGCGGGGGCGCTGCCGCCGGGGGTTCCGGCGTTGACGACGGCGCGCACAGTCCATGCGGCGCGGTCGAGCTGCAGCACCACGCGGTCGACGCGCGTTTTCCCGCTCGTGTTGGGGGTGACCGGCAGATTCACGGTCGCCGTGCCGGACGTCCAGGCGTGCCCGCGTACCGAGGCATAGACGCCCGATCGGACGTCCACGGACAGACCGATACCGGCAGCCACGACGGCCGTGTCGGCGGGGGCGCCGTACACGCCGTCGCCCGAGAACCTCGCGGCGATCTTCTCGTACTCGGTGTCGGTGACGGCGCGGGCGTTGTGAGCCGGTGACGGCCACGAGTCCTGAGCCACGCGTGCACCTCCTTCGCTATCGGGCTTCGAGCCGGCCGAGTCGCCGGCTGAGTGTGCGTATGGCCTTGACCATGGCGGGATCGGTGGTCGCGTCCGGCGAGCCGACCAGGGTCGTCACGTACTCGCCCGACTCGGGCGTCGCCTGCAGTTGGATCGAGCGCACGAGGTCGGCGACCTCGACGCCGTACGGGAGCGCCACGGTGACTTTGTCGCCGAGATCGAAGTCGCGGCCGGCCTTGAGATCGGGGGTGTCGACGGTGACCGTCGCGAGTTCGACGGGGGCAGCGCCGGCGGCGATCTCCCCGTTCCCGGCCTGCGTCAGTTCGCCGTCGGTGTCGGTCTGCGCCGAGCCGTCGACGTACTTCTCGACCCGCCACCACGAGCCGGCCGCCGCGGTGTCGGCGACCTGCACGTACGTGCGCCCCGTCGTCCCGATGTCAGGCTCGGTGCCCGCGATCAGCGCGTGCGTGACGGTCGGCGCGGACCGCTTCCACTGGATCGAGCGGAGGTTCCCGAGCCCGGTACTGAACCGCGCGGTCGAGGTCAGATCGCGCGGCCGGTAGCAGCCGAACAGGATCTGCCCGGCCGCCTGTTGGGTCCGGAACCCGATCGCCCCGCCATCGAGGGCGATGCGTCTGCAGACGTCGAGCAGCGGCTCGAACCGCGTACTCAAGGTCGTCGAGGTGCCGACGCTCGCGAGGGCGTCGAGGGCGAGGTGCGGTATGCGGCGCTCGGCCCGCGCGCCCGGACCGCAGTTCTCATTGACCAGGGTCCGGATGATCGTTTCCGCGTTGGTGCTGGTGAGCTGCCGGTATGTGTTGGCGAGCTGCGCCGTCCACGCGTTCGCCGGGGTCGGCCACGTGATGTACCCGGCCACCGTGGCGAGGTCGTCGGAGAAACTGACCGTGACCTTTCCCGCCGGCTCGTCGGTGACCGACCACGAGTAATCCGTCGGGATCTCCAGGGGCCCGGCCACCCACACAGCGCCGTCGCGGATGACGACCAACCGGTTTCCCGGCTGCAGTTGGGCCATGACCTCGGGTAGGGCGGGCATGTCGACGCTGCCCGAGCCGGGCTCGTTGAACCGTTTCGTGACGTCGAGGTTCGTCCACCCGTCGATCGGGTCGCCCTGCACGGCGAGGTTCTCGTCGGTGATGAGCAGTTGCACGGCCACGCGACCGCCGCCCCCTTTCGATCAGGCGGTCTCGTACCGCGGGTTGAACACGAGGTCGACGGCGCTGCCGGGCCCGGACCCGTTCAACTGGAACGTCACCGGGTTGTTGCCGGGGGCGAGCCCCCACAGAACCGCGCTCGGCCAGTTGAGCGCCCCAACCCAGTTGGAACCGTCCTGGTAGCGGACGGTCGGCGGGTCGGTGGAGATCGTGACCTGTTGCCCGGCGAGCAGCGCGCCGTGCCCGACCGCTGTCGGGTCGAGGGTGAACTGCTCGCCGGTTCCCTGGTTCGTGAACGTGATCAGGGACGCCGGGCCCGTGACCGTCCACTTCGGCCACACCACCACATCCCCCGGATTCCGGAGTGTGGTCGCCCCGAGCACCTGCGACGACGAGACCGTCGGGTAAGGGGTAAAGAAACTCGACAGTGCGCCGGTCTCCCGATGCACCGACACCTCGACGGGGTCGATCCAATACGGGTCCTCGCACCACAGCGTGATCGCTGCGGAGTCCGAGACGATCCCGGATCCCTTCGAGCCGCGCCCCTCGAACCCCTCTTGGTAGTACACGGCGATCCGGCGGCGCCCGCCGTCCGGCCGGGCGATCTCCAGCCATCCGGGGCCCTCGCGCAGGGTGCGCGTGAACGCCGTCGCGAGCGCCCGCCACCTGCCGACGAACTCGACGTGATCCTCGCCGTACACGTACAGCGGCCACACGATCGCCCGCGGCTGTGCCTGCGCGTAGCGCAGCCGTGCGCCGCCGCGCGGGTGCGCGTCGGTGGTCAGCGAGTACGACGTCGCGCCGAGCCCGGACACGCCGTCGGCGAGCGTGAACCAACCCGCGTCCTCGTCGGTGAGCGACCAGACCTTACCCGTCGGGTCGGTGTAGGTGGCGACCGCGAACCCGACCTCGGGAAGCGGGACCGGCGTACCGGTCCCGCCCCCGGTGTCGGGCGGGGTGATGACCGGCGCTGTGATGAGCGGCATTTAACGCGGCCTCCCTACCCGAGCGAGCGCATCCTGTCGCCGCTGCAGCAGCTCCAGATCGCGCACGGTCATGTCGAGCGTGCGCGGATAGAAGTTGTACGTATGGCCGGACTGACCGTCGGACGCCGACCCGGCCGCGCGTACCGCCTCGGCGGTCGGCATGACGGGCGGGATCGCTGCCCGGCCGAGCCGCTGAGCGCCCGCCCGCACGGTGTCGAGCGACTTGTCGGTGCCGACGACGATGCCGGCGCCGACCATGCGGCCGACGTACTCGGTTTCCTTGGCCGGTGAGTGGATCCTGAGCCGGTGCTCGATCGAGTCGACCAGGACGCCGCCGAGTTTCGTCATCTGCTGCTGCAGTGCTTTCTCTTGCGACTGCAGACCGACGAGGAACCCTTTACCGGCGTTGACGCCGCTGTCGTACATCGCGTCGGCCATGGTGTTGCCGTACGACGTGCTGAGCTTGGCGCCGGACGCCGCAAGGCTGTTGATCTTCTTCACGTCGCCTGCGGACGCCCCGGCGATGAGCCCGGCGAGCCCGCTGTCGGGGCCGGCGGCGATCATCTGCTGAATGACGGACTGCGTGACCCCCTTCTTCTGTGCCGTCGTGATCAGCGATTGGAAGTTCGAGAGCGTCGACTGCCGGGTCTGCATGCCCGCGATCAGGTCGCCGACCGTCGCGATCTTCCCGCCGTTGATGTTGGTCAGCCCGAGGTAATCCTGCGCGGTCCCCTTCTGGTCGGCCGCCGCCTGTTTCGCGGTGGCGATCTTCGAGGCGACCGCGTCGCGCTGCTTGGCGAGTGACTGCAGCCGGCTTGACGTCGCGAGCGCCTGCGCGGCGAGCGACCGGCCGGTCGTACCCGTCTTCTTCAGGTCGTCGGCGAGGCTCTTCGCCGCCGAGGCGATCGTGCTCGCCGAGCCGGTCAGACTCTTGGTGAACGAGCCGAGGTCGCCGGGCACTTCCTTGCGTGCCTTCGCGGCCGCCGAGGTCGTGCCCTTCGCGAACCCGCGCACACCGAGCCCGGCGACCATGCCGAGCGACGTGCGGTGGTCGAACACGGTCGAGTTGCCCGAGCCGAACCGGACGAGTTCGGGCCCCTGCTCGCCGACCCAGGCGAGTTCGCCCGCCTTCGGGCGGCCGCCCGAGGCGTACCCGCCGGCTCGGTTGTACGCCGAGGCGAGCGAGCCGTACCTCGACAGCGCGTACCGCATGCTCGCGTAGATGTTGGCGAGCGGGTCGTAAATGCCGCGCGACGTGAGCTTGCCCGCGTACGCGTTGAACGTCGACCCGATCACCTGCATGAGCCCGCGACTCGGGTCGCCGTTCTTGGCGTTGACGTCCCAATTGTTGATCGCCTTGGGGTTGCCCCCCGACTCTTGGTTCATGCGGCGCAGCACGGTCGGCAGCAGACTCGCCGGCTGCCCGACCATCTTGAGCGCCTGCAGGACTACCGACGACCACCGCTTGACCCCGGACCCGCCGACGTCGCCCCCGCCGAACGCGCTCGTCGCCGCCTTGACGACCTTGTCTTTCAGGCTCGACAGCATCTTGAGCGGCACTTTGCCGATCATCTGCGCGAACGGGTTCTGCCCGATCGCCCCGATCTTGTCGCGAACGAACCCGGTCGCCTTGTCCCACAGCTTTCCGGGGTGGGCGAGGAAGTCGACGCCGTCCATGACGGCGCCGCCGATCGCCTTCGCCTTCCCGCCGATCCAGCCGGCGACGTCGCCGACGATCCCGCCGCCGGCGAACTTCTGTACCGGCAGCTCGCCGGTCTGGTTCATGTAGTTCAGCGCGCCGAACCCGATCTTCCGGGCGCTGCTGCGCTTCACGACGAACTCGTCGGCCATCATCAGCGCCGGGATCGAGTCCTTGCCCGGAGTGCCACCGCGCGTACGGCCGCCCTCGGCGAGCAGCTTCGGCGCGGCCGGCAGCTTGCCCAGCCCAACGAACCCGGCGACGCCGTCCCAGACCTTTTTAATCCCATTTGAGTAGACCGACTGAATTACGAAATTCACCGGCTTTTTGGTGATCGACTCGATCTTGCCGAACGCCTTGCCGATCGCGTCCTTCGCCGTGCCGAACGCGTCGCCGACCAGGCGCACGCCGGTCTTGGCAGCGTCAAAGGCAGGCTTGAGCGCCTTGGACCACAGCCACGAGGCGGCCGAGCCGATCCCGTTGAACGCCGGCTGCAGCGCGTTTCGGTACAGCCACGAGCCCGCCGAGCCGACCGCGCGCATGCCGGTCGTGAAGTAGCCGAACACGACCTTCACGCCCGACCAGAACCACCCGGCGACCGTGACGATCCCGCGGAACGCGGGCTGCAGGGCGTTGCGGTACAGCCACACCCCGGCCGAGCCGACCGCGGAGAAACCGGCCTTGACGAGCCCGAAGTACAGTTTCGCGCCCGTCCACCACCACGAGAACAGCGTGACGATCCCGCGGACAGCCGGGCCGATCGCGTTGTTCCACAGCCACATCGCGCCGGCGGCGATCCCGTTGAACGCCGGCTGCAGTGCGTTGGTCCACAGCCACGTTCCGACGGCGGCGAGCAGCTTGAACGCGAGCACGTACGGCAGGATCAGGACCGTAAACACGACCGCGAACAGGAACTTCGCGCCGGTCGCGATCGCCGAGAACGTCGGCTGCAGCACGCCCGACCACAGCCACGAGGCGGCCGAGCCGATCGCCCGCAGCCCGGTCATGAAATAGCCGAACCCGACCTGCAGGGCGCCCCACAGGTAATCCCAACCGACCTTGATGCCGGCCCAAGCTGCCTGCACGATCCCGCGGAACGTGTCGCTCTTCTTGTACGCGACGACCACCGCGGCGGCGAGCGCGAGAATGCCGACGATGATCAACCCGACCGGGTTCGCCGACATGACCGCGTTGAACACGGCCTGCACGCCGGTCGCGATCCGGGTCACGGACGACCACAGCAGGATCGCGCCCCGGTAGACCGAGAACACCCCGGTGACGATTCCGGTCGTGATCGCCTGCGCCGACAGAACCGCGGTCAGACCGACCACCGCGACGCCGACGGGGATGAGCCACGCCCCGTACTTCTGCAGCCACCCCGCGGTTGCTGCGAACGCCGTGCCGACCGCCTGCGCGGCGGGCACGAGGTACGAGACGAGGGCGCCGCCGACCGTCCTCGTCGGCGGCAGTACGTACGTGACGAGGAACTTCCCGGTGTCCCGCAGGGCGGGCAGCGCGTACTTGCTCGCGAAGTTGGCGAGCCCCTGCAGCGCCTGCCGCTTGAACACCTCGATGTCGTTCGAGGCGGTGTTGTGGAGCTGCTTGCCCATGCGGTCCGCAGCGCCGCCGACCTTGCCGAGTCCGGCGGCCGCCTTGCTCGGGTCGAGCGCGAACAACGCGCGGCCGAGATCCTCGCTCTGCGTCCCGAACAGGGCGGTAGCGGCCTGCGCTTGCTTGACCGGGTCTTTGATCCCGCGCAGCCGGTCGAGGGTGAGCTGCAGCACGCCGTTCGCGCTCTTGCCACCCTTGGCGAACTTGCCCGCCATGTCGTCGGCGCTGAGCCCGAGCATCTTGAACCCGGCCGCGGTCGTCGTCGACCCGTCGACCGCCCGGATCGAGAATTCCTTGATCGAGTCCGCGACGAGGTCGCCGTCGCGGGCGCCCGCCTTGAGCCCCTGATTGATCAGCCCGATCGCGGTCGAGCCCGACAGCCCGGCTTTCTTCCACTGCACCGAGTACTCGTTGACCGTGTCGATCAGGTCGCCCGCCTGATCGGCGCCCGACTGGAACCCGGCCGTCAGCAGGTCGAACCCCTGCTTCGCGTTCTTGACGAGGCCCGTCGACATGAGCTTGCCGACAGCCTTGGTCGAGTCGGCGACGTCGGCGTCGAACACGTCCGCGAGGTTCAGCGCGTCCTTGCTGAGCCCGACGAGTTCTTTCCGCGGGCCGTTGATCGCCGCGACGCCGTTGCGCTGCAGAGACTTGAGCGACTCGTCGACCTGGTCGATCGACTCGCCGTAACCGGACGCGTAGACCTTGCCTGCAACCTTCCCGGCGCGGGCTGTCTCTTTCTCTGTGAGCCCGAGGGACGCGCCGAGTTTGGCCGTTGCCTTGTCCTGCTCGACCGCCTCGGCGAACCCGGCCGCGAACAGCGCACCGCCCGCGACCGCGACGCCCGCGACGCCTGCTTTCAACTTGCCGCCGAGCCCGCCGAGGAACCCGTCGCCGGCGTCCTCGCCCGCGGATGAGCCGACGCGCGCCGACTCGCCGCTGATCTGCTGATTGAGCAGCCGGCCGAACCCGCGCGCCTCGGGCACGACGGACACGTACCCGACGCCGACCTCGACCGGCATGCCGAATCACCCCGTTTCGGGCAGCACTTGCGATGTGATGTGGTCGTACGCAGCCCGCGCCTTTGCCCGGTCCCGCTCGGCCGCGGCTGCGGTTTCCTCGGGCGTCGGGTCGCCCGGCCGCCACCCCGGCTCGGGGTAGGGCATGGCCGGTTTCTTCGGGTCGCGGTTGGCGTTCACGAACGCCGTGAAGAGCAGCGCGAGCAGATCGCGCGTGTCGGCGGCCGCGTAGTCGAGCGACTGCCACGCATGCCCGTTGTGGGCGCGGGCGGTGGCACTGTCCGGCGGCAGCCCCTCGACCAGGACGCGCAGCAGCCGCAGCGTGATCTCGCCTCGCCAGTAGGCGGCGAGCGGCCCGCCCTTGCCGACGCTGCTGCCGTAGTACCGGATCAGGTCCGCCTCGACGGCCTCGGGCTGCTCGCCGAGGACGTCGACGGCGGTGTACGTGTAGACCTCGACGACGTCGTCGCCGTCGGGGCCTACCCCTTCGTAGGGCGCACCCGCTGCACCTTGTCCTGCGCCTCATTGCGGATGCCGACGTACAGCAACATCACGCTGTTGACGTCGCCGCCCGCCGCGAGGAACTCGGCGTACTGGTCGCCGAGCAGGATGCGGGCGCCGGCCTCGTCGCCCTTCGCCTCGTTGAGTTCCTGCTGCATGTCGTCGGGCGTGAAGATCGGGTGCGGGAACGAGAACACGGTCGGCTCGTCCTCGGGGCCGACCTCGAACTCGACGCGCTCGCCGCCGACCGCATCCGCGTAGGACCGGCGGACGGTCTCCAGCCGGTACCGCTTGCCGTTGGGCTTGCTCATGGTGGTGCCTCTCTCTCGGGTGAGCTGTGGGTGAGCGTTCGAGGGCGAGGGACGGTCGGGGCTCACCCAGAACCGCCGTCCCTCGCCCGGTCAGTGGGACCGTCAGCCGCCGGACGGGGCGAGCGCCCGCCAGCCGGGGCCGTCGATCCAGTTGCGGCACGAGGTGCCGACGGCGCTGTCGCGGTACGCGGTGAGCGTGACCGGGCGGGTCGTCGGGTCCGCCCGCGACCACGTCTCGTCGTCCTTGTCGGTGAGGCGAGCCCGCGGCATGTGCTTGACGACGTAGATCTCTCCGCCGTCGTCGCCGTAGTCGAGACCGATGAACAGCAGCCGGCGGAACGGGTTCCGCGGCGTCTTGGCTCGGTCCCACGTCCACGCGGTACCGAGGGCGGGCAGCGCGCCCGCGCCGGACAGCGGCAGTCCCTCGTACAGGGCGACGGTTGCCGCGTTCGTCTCCTGCGGCGAGAACGTCACGGTCAGCACGTCGGACTCGACGTCGCTGCGGGTCGGCTCGGAGGACTGCGACGAGGTGACGTCGGACATCGACACGTCGCTCGGGAACGAGACGCCGTCGTCGGTGGTGTAGCCGATCGGCACGTACCCGGCCGGGATCGTGACGAGGCTGCCGTCGGTGTCGAACGGGTTCGAGATCGCGGCGGTCGAGAGATCTGCCGCGAAGATCGCCTGTACGAGCTGCTTGCGGATGTACTCGGTGTGCAGCCCGGATTCGAGCGACACCGGGGTCGGTGTGGACATGCTGTGTCCCTCCATGGGAAACCCCCGGCCGGCTCACGGCTCGGGGGCGAGTGGTCAGGGTGGCGGGTGAGCCGATCAGGGGGCGGCGAGCGCCTTGCCGCGCAGGGACACCTCGACGGCGAACGAGGCGCGTTCCTGCCCGCTTTCAGGGTCCGGCGAGCTGTTCGGCCCGCCGACGTCGACGACGTCGTACGCAGCCACACCCCGCCACCCTGGGATCGCGAACACGAGCGCCCGCACGACCTTGACGAGGTCAGCGACGGCGCCCTCGTCCGGTCCCCAGCACTCGAAGTCGAGCCGCGGCCGGTCGGTGATCCGGTCGATCCGGCTGCCGCCGACACGCTCGATCCGGACGAACGAGGCCGGCCTCGTGATCGGCACGCGCGTGACGACCCGGACGCCGAGCCCGGCGGCGTCGAGCGCCGCCTGCAGGTACGTGCGCACGACCGCGACGGCGTCGGGGAACTCGACCGGTGCCGCCATCACTCGACCGCCCGCGCGGCGTCGAGGGCGCGCAGCAGCGCCCGCCGCGACACCTCGGGGTCATTGGTCGAGTAGTCGCCGATGACGGCGCCGCGTACGCGGTGGTCGCCGGTCTCGACGTCGACCCGGAACTGCCCGCCCGCCCCGTCGGCCCGCGCGGTCGCGCTTGCGTCATCTGCGATCGCCCGCAGCTTGCGTTCGATCAGTGCCCGCGTCTCTGGCGTGCGCAGGAACGAGGCGATGTTTCGCCGGTTGGGGACGAACCTGTTTCGGGCCATGCGATCACCCCTCGACCGTCTTGAGCCTGATCTCGTAGTGGTGCAGCTCGACCGGGGTGTACGCCGGTCCGGGCGGGCCGATCACCTCGAAGTCGAGCCCCTGCCAGTGCACGCGGTCGTTGCCGTACACCGTGAGCGGGCTGCCCGAGGTGTCGACCGGGTTGCAGACCATGAGCCATTCGCCGATCTGTGCCGACCGCTGGTCGTTGTCCTCGGCGCTCGTGTTCTGCTGCAGCCACGCGGCGACTTCGGCGTGCGTGACCGCGGCCGGCGACCAGTCGTCGACCTCGTTGCCGTACCGGTCCGCCTTAGTGCCGGGGTGCTCGACGTCGACGAGGTGCGGCAGCACGTCGTCGGGGATCACCACACACCGCCGGCCCACAGACCGGGCGACGGGTCGTGCGGTGAGCACGGGTACGGATCCCGCCGCCACCCCGGCAGCCCCTCGTCGCGGACACCGATCGTGTACGCGGCGTCGGCGTCCGGGTCGGTGACGTCCTCGGGTGCGAGCTGCGCTTTCTCGTCGTCGGTGAGGTACAGCCCGCCGTCCTCGCCGAGCGACTCGGAGTACTGGCCGATCGTGCGCTGCCGGTACCCGCCGGGGTTGGCCATGACCCGGCGCACGACCGACACGGCGATCGCCTTGAGCGTCGCCGGGTCGGGCTCGTACCCGGTCGGGATGTGCCGCCGCATGAGGGCGGACGCGTCGTCGAGGTACGCCTCGACCTGCGCCCGCCGCGGGCTGCCCTCGGCGAGGGTGACGGCGGCGCGCGCGGTGTAGTCGTCGACCGTAGCGAACGCCGCCACCGCCCCTACTCCTTCCGCTGCTCGGGCTCGACGAGTTCGGCCGCCTCGCACGCCGCGATGATGTCCTCGCGGCTCGCGTCGGCGGCGACCTCGACGTCGTGCTGCTCGGCGAACGCCCGCCATGCCTCGACGCCCGAGCCGCGGCCCGAGCGGGGCGGCGCCTCGTCCTCGGAGCCGCCGCCCTCGCCCGTGGGCGTGGGCACCTCGGGCGAGGAATCGGCGTCGGTCCACGCGTGCTCGCCGATCTGCTTCGCCACCTTGGGCGGCACTTCGCTGTCGGGCCCGTACGCGACGCCGTCGACGTGCACGTACGCGATCAGTCGGCGCGTCATCAGATCACCTTGGCCTTGAAGGTCAGGTTCGGCTCGCGCAGAACCGGCAGACCGACCGCGGCGGCGTGCGTCCACAGCCGGATCGGATCCTTGCTCTTGTACGTCGCGGCGACGATGCCGGGTTGCTCGCTCGCGACGAGCGCGTACTCGGATTCGAGCGCCTCGGCGGTCGTGCCGAGCAGCGTCGCGCCGAGGTCGGTCGGCTGCGACGCGGTCGTCGGTCCGGGCTCGGGCAGCAGCGCGATCGAGTCCGACGGCGTGATGCGGGTCGAGACACCCTCGACCTTGACGCGCGCGTCGTAGATCTCGAACGGCGGCAGGTCGAGCGCCTGCAGAACAGAGTTCACCTGTTCCGTGTTGAGCATCGGCGCCGTGCCCGCAGGGGCGAGCGGGTACACCTGCCTGATCACCTGCTGACACATACCGAAGTGCGTCACCACCCCGACGGGCGCGAGGGTCACGGCCGGCGACTCGCCGTTCGTGTCCTCGTAGGTGTTCACCCACGACCGCATGTCGGTGAGCGGCGTCGCGTTCGTGTGGTCGGTCCACAGCGTTGCGGCGACGACCGAGTGCGCGCCGATCCGTCCGAAGTCGACGGTCTGCTGCAGCTCGGTCACGGGCGCCTGCGCGTTGACGAGCGTCTGCCCGCGCACGACCTCGAACCGCGCGCCGATGTTGCGGGCGATGCGCTGCGCGTCACGGGCGATCAGCGCGAGCACGCGATCGTCGTTCGTGTCCAGCTTCCGCAGCCGCAGCCGGTCGTACTCGTTCAGCGGGATCTTTTCGCTGATGGGCGGCAGCTCGCCCATGACCTTGCCGATCCCCTCGCGGCGGCCGATCTTCGACTCGGCGTCCCACGAGCGGAACGAGGCGGTCTCGGCGAGCCCGCCGCCACCCTTCGTGTATTCGTACGCGATGTCGTCGACCTCGACGTTCGGCAGCCACCGCGACAGCGTGAAGCGGTTCACCTGCAGATCGGCGAGCGCGGCCCGAATGAGGCCGGTGAGTTCGGTCGGCTCGATGAACTCTGTGTCGAGAGTCCAGCTCATCTCAGATCATCCCCTCTCAGACGAACCGGATCGTGCCGGCGACGTCGGTGTGCCCGGCGGCGTCGACGTTGCCCAGCGGCAGGCGCGACTCGCGCACCTTGCCGTGCGTGAGCATCGCGGCCGACGGGTCGATGGTGTTGACGGTCGGCGCCTTGACCGCGGCGTACAGGAACCCGACGAGGGTCTGCCGCCCGTCCGCCGCCGCGTTGTCGTAGGGCCCGTACTTGCCGGGCGTCGCCGTGATGGCGCCGAGCGGGATACCCGACTTGAAATACCCGTCGGGGTAGTGGGTGCCCGCGGTGAACAGGCTTGTGTCGAGCGAGATCGTCTCGGTCGCGTCCGTGCCGTGCGCGGACCCGAGCCACGACTGATCGTCGGACCCGAACGACTCACTCGTCTGAGCGAGAATCATGGTCGATTCCTCCGTGTGGTCAGCTCTTGTCGGTGCCCTTGCCGAGCAGCTCGCGGTACAGATCGGCGCCGGCTGCGACGCCGCCGCCTCCCTTGCCACCGCTTCGGCTGCCCCGCCGGGTTCCCTGGTCGAATCCGCCGCCGCGGCGGCGACGGCGCGTGTCGCGCCCGCCCTCGCGGTCGTCGTCCTCGTCGTTCTCGTCCTTGTCGGACTTCTTCGGTGCGAGCCGCTTGACGAGTTCGGCGAGACCGTCCTCGTCGATCTCGCCGTCGTCGTCGACGTACCTGTGCAGGTTCACGTCGTCGGCGACGTCGCCCGCGTTCGGGATCACGCCCTTCGCGGCGGCGAGGAACGCCTGCCGCGCGAGCTTGGAACCGTTCTTCGTGCGTTCCTCGGCGAGCGCCTTCGCGACCGCCTCGGACACGGCCCGTTCCTGCTCGGGCATCCCTTCGCGCTTGATCTTCGCGAGTTCCTTCGCCGCGGTGGCGTTGTCCTTCGCGCGGTTCTCGTGCTTGCGCGCGAGCCCCTTGTACTTCTCTGCCTCGGCCTTCCAGTCGGTGCCGTCGCCGTCCTTGTCGGACCCGGCGCCGTCGCCGTCCTGGTCGCCGTCCTGGTCGCCGTCGTTGTCGCCGTCGCCCTGGTCGCCGTCGCCGTCGCCGCCGTCCGCGTAGAGGAACGGCGAGAACGGCGTGAGCGGGTACGGGTGCGACCAGCCGGCCGCCGACTCGATACCGGGCAGTGAGGGCAGAGTGCGCGTGCGCATGGTGGTGTCTCCCGTGTCGGGTTGGGGTGAGCGGGGGTGCGCCGTGTCGGCGCTCCGGTCACGACGGGATGTCGTCGGGACCGGTGAACTCGTGTCGCTTCACGGCGAGCAGCGGCCCGTACTCGCCGTGCTCGCGCGTGATGATGACGTCGCGGTAATCGGGGGCGCGGCCGCCCGCGTCGGACTGCCCGACGCCCTTCGCGACGGCGTCGTGCGCCTCGCGCAGCGTCGCCTCGTCGAGGACGTGCCCCGGATCCTTGCTGCCGGCGAGCGGCTCGACCTTGCAGTCGCAGCCGGGGTGTATCGGCATGAGGTTCTCGACGCGGTACCGCTGCGTCGAGGCGAGCACGCATAGCGCGCAGTTCTTCGAGCCGGTCAGCCGGCGCCGGAAGAACCGCGCGCCGCCCCGCTGCATGGACTGCTGCGCGGCGTTCGTGCGGGCGAGCTGCAGATCGGTCTCGGTGATCGACAGCAGCCGCGTACGGCCCTCTGTGACCGCCTGCGCGTATGCCTTGCCCTTGCTGAGCGCCGTCCACGTGGTGACGAACGGGCGCGTGTACACCTCGGCCGGGTCGACGCCGCGCAGCGCCTCGGGGAGCTGCACGCCCGCCGGCGCCGCGGCGGTGCCGAGCATGTCGGCGATCGTCGCGGACAGGTACGCGTCCGTGATTTGCCCCATCTGCGCCTGTGCGGCGAGGACGGTCGGCAGCACCTGCTCGACGAACGCCGCGGCGTCGCCGTCGCGGTACCCGCCGAGGCTGTCGAACGCGTCGAGGACGAACGAGATCACGCGCGAGCGCAGCGACGTCGACAGGGCGTCGTACCGCTCGGTGAGCGCCGCCTGCAGCGCCTCACCCACCGGTCGCCCCCTCGTCGACGTTGCCCGCTGTCGGCGCCGGGGCGGCGGGCAGCAGCGATGCGGCGAGCAGCTTCGCCGCCGCGGCGCCCGCAGTGATCCGGCGCACGCGCTGCGGCGACTCGCCGAGATCCTCGGCGATGACGTCGAGCGGGTACCCGATGCTCGCCAACTTCGTTGCGGCGTCCGCCTGCACGGCCGGGCTGAGGTACTGCGGGTTCGCCCAACGCACCGTTGCCTCGGTGTAGTCCTCGGGCACACCCGCCTGCGCGGCTGCGAGGCTCATCACGTCTTCGAGCCCCTCGCCGAACGACGCGATGTGCTCGCGCACCTTCGCGACGTGCATGAGGTCGAGCGCGGACACGGTGTCGGCGCTGATGTTGATCAGGTCGCTCGCGTAGTAGTACGCCGGGGTCTGCGACACGATCAGCATGTCGCGCACGTCGGACTCGTGCTCTTTCAGGAACCCGCTCAAGTCGGTCGCGTCGAGCTGCCCGAACTGCGCGTTCTCCCCCTCGGACACCCACACCGTGTTCGGTCCGGGCGTGAACGGCTGCTCGACTGTTATGAGCCCGGTCTCTTGGTTCCGCCGCTTCGCGAACTTGTGCCCCTTGACCCACTTCTGCCGGAACCCTGAGTACCGGCTCGCCGCCATGCGGTTCAACAGGCCCATGTTCACCCGGTCCTGCGCGTCCATGACGCACGCGAACTCGGGCTCGGGGTCCTCGCCGAGGTCGGGCGCGCGGGCGAACTCGATCAGCGGCATGCGGCCGAGGTCGTGCGGCTCGCCGTCGTCCTGGTCGCCGACGTACACCCACGAGTCGGGCCCCCACGGCAGCCGGCTGCCGCACCGCTCGGCCGTCCGGTACGGGAACGACCGGTCGTCGTAGTACACCCGCGCATAGCCGTACCCGTCGATGTCGTTCGCGTACGCCTTGAGTCCGACGAGCGGCTCGCCGGTCTCCGGGTCGTACTCGACGATGCACTCGCTCGGGTGCTCGGGAGTGATCAGCGGGCTCGGCCGCTTGTTGTCCTCGACGAGCCGCGGGTGCGGGCCGACGAGCATGTACCCGACCGACTGCGCCATGCCGCAGCGCCACACGAGCGTTTGTCGACTGTCGAGGCGGTTCGCCTGCCACCACCGCGACGCTTTGTCGTCCGGCGTGCCGTCGGGCCCGGTGACGCCGAGCGCGAGCAGCCGGTGCACGGTGGCGTTCGCGATCAGCCCGCAGAAGTTCGTACGCGCCTTGCGCTGAAAGTCGATGAATGCCGCCTCGGCGTTCTTCGGCAGCTCGGGGAGCGGCGGCCGCCCGCGGTAGTACTGCCACCACCCGTCGAGCACACCCGCGCGCTTGCGCATCCGGCGCCCGAGGCGCAGCAGCATGAAATCGGGGTTGTCGAGATCAGGTGTCTCGTCGAGCACGGTCGCCCCCTCTCTGTCAGAACGTGCCGCCGAACATTTCCTCTTCCTCGACCCCGACGCCCTTCGCGATGGCGTCGAGGCGGCACTGCCACGCGAGCACCGCGGCGACCGCGGCGTCGATCTTCTTCGGGCTGTCGGGGTGTGCCTTGGCGATCTGCAGGCCCGAACGACCGGGTCGTCGGCGGGCGTTGCACATGTGCCGTACGAGCGCCGACGAGCCGTCGTGCGACAGCTCGCCCTCGGTCAGTGCGGTGTGGAACTTCTCCAGTGCCCGCACGATCAGCACGCTGCGGCCGCCGGTCATCCACCACTCGACCGGATGGTTCCGGGTCGCCTGCACCTTGAGCCGCGGGCCGTACGCCGCTTCCCAATCGGCGACGTGCGATTCCCACTTGGCGGGGTCGGCGTAGAACCCGACGACGTCGTACCGCTCGAACGTCTCGACGACGGTCGCGAGCACCTCGACGACCGGTACCTGCCAGCCCTCGCCGGCCTTGCCGTCGGGTTGCTCCCACACGCCGATCGTGAACAGGTGCCCGTCGGACAGTCGGCAGCCGATCAGCGCGGTCGCGTCGGTCACCTTGCGGTTCCGCTTCCGCGAGCCATCGAACCCGAGCACGATGCGGTCGCCGTCCTCGACCGTCTTGCCGAGGTCGGACGAGGCACGCACCTCGGGCTCGCTGAGCCACGAGTCGGCGGCGTGGGTGATCTGGTTCAGGAAGTCGGCCCGCAGGTCTTGCGGGTCGTTCGAGGTGTCCCAGAAATCCGCGGTGATCCGCTCGATCGGCGACCAGCCGGGCGAGCACGGCGGGTCGTGCAGTACGCACCCGTCGGGGTGATCGCTGCTGTCGCCGTACGCGAGCCGCAGCCCGGCGACGAGCGAGCGCTCGTCGGTCATGTCGGTCTCGGGCGGCGCCTCGCGGTGGTCGACGAGGATGCCCCGCGCCCGCGACCGGCCGTCGAGGATCGCCTGATAGTCGGCCGCCGACTGCTCGGCGACGGACCCCTCGCCCGGCGTGAACGCGTTCGGCGTCTCGACGATCGAGCCGCCGATCTTCGTCGCGTTGAACCGCATGGTCTTCGCGAGCCGGACGCCGCCGTTCGACTCGCGCCATTCCTCGGTTTGGTCGAGCGACGCGAAGCACGCCGGGTCGCCCTTGACCGAGGTCGCCGACGAGGTGATCGGGGAGATTTCGCCACGCGGCAGATAGATCACGGTGTCGAGCACTTCGAGCCCGTACTCGGCCGCGAGCGATCCGCCGCGCGCCATCTCCAGCAACGGCAACCACGTGTTGTCGGTCTGCTGCTCGGTCACGGCGGCGATGCGTACGAGGGGCGTGCGCAGCGAGTGCCACGGCCGGCCGATCGGCTCGCCGCTCGCGTCGAACCCGTCGGCGACGACGTCGGCGCACGCCTCGGCGAGCGCGATCGCCCCGACGAACGGACTCTTCCCCCAGCCTCGCGGCCGCGACAGCAGCGCCCGGTGCATGACCCGCTTGCCGGTCACGGGGTGCACCTCATAGAACCTGCACAGGAACTCGGCCTGTTCGCGGGTCGGCAGGAACGGCTCGCCGTCGTCGCGGCCGGGCTGCGCAAGGTTCTCGATCATCCAGTCGAGGACGTACCAACCGAGGGTCGGCCGCTCGCCCTCGTACTCGGGCCCACGCCACGGCATGACGAACCCCCGACTACGTGCCCTTGCCCTCGCCCGCCTTGCCGCCGGGCATCATCCGAAGCTGCCCGTACCGCTCGCGCGCCGAGGGACCACCCGACCGCCCGCTGCCGCCGTCGGCGCCGTCCGCCTCGGCGAACACCATGCGCAGCCGCGCCCGGTCCGCGGGCGTCGCCCCGAACGCTGCGACGCGCAGCCGCAGCTCGCCCGCCGCCGTCAGATCGCCCCGCCACAGCCGGGCGTGAATCAGGGCGGTGTCGAGTAGGTACTGCCAGTCGGCCGAGCCGAGGTGCTCGGCCTGCGGCGAGTCGATCCACATCTGCCACCACTCGCGGGTGCGCTCGGGCCACACGAACTCGACGAGGTCGCCGTCGCGCTCGATCCGGAAGTCGGGCAGCTCGGGCGCCTCGGCGTGCTCGAACCTGAGCACGGTCTGCGGGATCGCGTCCTTGTTGCGCCGTGCCCGCCGGCTCGGGTCCTTCGGCGCCGGCCCGGTGCCTCCCATGGCTGTACCTCCCGTGTCGGGTGCGCTGCGGCACACCCGTGTCGGGGCGCTACAGCAGCGAGTCGATTACGTGCTGCAGGTCGCCGAGGCGGCGCGGCGTGTCGCCGAACGTCCGCCCCGTGACCGCGATGTACCGGCCGGTCGCGTACACCTCGACCGAGCCGTCGTCGAGCTGCAGCCGACGCCCCGCGTCGCCCGGCAGCCGGCCGTGCCCCCATACGTGCAGACCGTCGCCGCCCTGCGACACCTCGACCCACGTCGAGCCGCCGACTGCGTCGAGGATGTTGCGCGCCCAACCCGCGACGGTGCCCTCGTCGTCGAGGCAGTGATCGAGGTCGAGGCAGACGACGCCGTCGCCGTCGAGGACGAACCCGAGCCCGGCGCCCGCCGTCGAGCGGGCGGCGTCGCTGTACCGCGACCACGTCTCGGGGGCCGTGCTGCTCGCGACCTCGCCGCCGACCGAGACCGGAACCTTCCGCGAGGTGCGGCGTACCCACCGCGGCCGGCTGGTCAGCTCGGCCGGGATCGTGCGGGCCGCGCGGTGAGCGGCAGCTCGGCATGCCGGCTTGCAGAACCGCGCGTGCCGCCGGGCCGTGATCGGCATCGGCTCGGCGCAGTGCTCGCAGCATCGGCTCGTCGTCATGTGTCCAGTCTACAGCCGCGTACGCTTTTAGTGCTCTGACCTGCATGTATCAGGTTCGTATCGAGAGTGCGGCAGGCTGAGAGGCGATCTGCGGCCCCTCAGCCGCACGCCATCAAATCAGCCTGCCGCATCCCTGCTCGCCCGCCAGCGAGCCGCCCGCGCCCCGCAGCGCGGCCGTTTTCCCCGGACCCGTACAGAAGGTCAGCCACAGCACCTCCCGAGCCCCAAACGGGGCGGGGAGGGGAGTCACCCCCCAGGGTCGGGGGTAGCGATCTTCGTTTCGGTCCGGTCGTCCGTGATCACGTCGACCTCGCTGCAGCGGTACGTCGACGTCGAGTCCGTGAGCCTGTGACCTGCGGAAACGCAGCCACATGTACAAACGTGCAGGTCAGAGCGTTGCGACGGTGTGCGCGAGCCTGCAGTTTCGGCTCGGCGGTCAATCTGCGGTGCCTGTACGGCAGTTGCAAGCGTCTGACCTGCGGTTTTGTGCAACCTCTCGCAAACGTGCAGGTCACAGCGTTGCGGGCTCACGTGGTGCGTGCGCCTCGTCGTACGTGCTCGGCGTGCTGTCGTCGTGCTCGCACCTGCGGTTGAACGATGCATAAACGTGCAGGTCAGAGCGCTGTGATCGTGGTGCAGGCTGCGCGATTTGGTCGTCGGTCCGGTAGTTGTGTCCTCGGTCCTCAAATCGTGCGCCGCGTACGAGAGTTGCGAGGCTCTGACCTGCAGCTTTGTGCATGTCCGTCGAGCCTCGGCTGTGCGCTGCCGACCTCGGCCGAGCAGCGCCTCGGGCTCACCTCGTACCGCACCGCTCTGACCTGCAGCGATGCACGCACCTGCGTAAACGTGCAGGTCAGTGGGGTGCAACTCGGGGCGGGGGGTGTCGACTTGGGGGCGGGGGGTGTAGTTGCGGCCGGGGGGTCAGATCAGGCCGGGGTGTCGCTCGGCCGGGCGGCGCATGCGTACGGCCCACCGGGCGTCGTTGCCCTGTCTGCTGCTCTTGGCAGCGTGGCAGTCCTCGCACAGCGCCTGCAGCATCTCGGGGCGGTGGTCGTGCCGGTCGCCGATGTGGTCGACCTGATTCGCCGGGCGGCCGCACACACGGCCGTCGATCCGGTTGCGGCACCGGTACTCGTCGCGGGCGAGGACGTACGGGCGTACGTGCGTGTACCAGTCGGGCGGCAGCTCGGCCCGCCGGTTGCTGCCGGCCCATCCGCCGCTCATGCGTCGTCGTCCTCGTCGTCCTGGTCGCGGTCGTCCTCGTACGGCTCGGCTCGCTCGGTGCTGCTGTCGAGCACAACGTCGGGCGTGAACCCGAACGTCGTTCCGGCGTTGGTCGGCTCGGGCGAGCGCAGTGCGTCGAGCATGCGGAGTGCCGCGTTCTCGACGTCGTCGAGCTGCTTGCGGCTGTACCCCTTGGCCGAGATTTCGATCTCGTTCCGTCCGTCGGTGAGGTGTACGCGCATGGGCGGTGTCCTCCCCGGTAGTTGGTCCGTGCAGTGCAGGGGCGCAGCCAGCGACCCGCCCTTGTTCGGGGTGTGTTCCTGCGCTGCACGGCGTGTGTGGGGAAACGCGAACGCCCCCGCTGTGAGGCGAGGGCGTCGGGTGGATTCGGTGTCCGGGCATGGCGGACTTGCCGACAAGAGTGCGACAGGTGATCGTCAGAGTCAAGTTCGGGCGGCGTGCTGAGAGTGAGATCGTCTCGTGCGCTCGCCCGCTACTACCTGTAGGGGATCTCTCTACCTCCACCCCCCCATATATGGGAGGGGAGGGGAACGCGCGCGCGCGAGTCCCCCGGCTGTCCCCCAGGGACATAACGCGTTGACCTGCGACGACGTCTGAGAACGGCGAACGATTCGCGTGCGATTCGTCGACGATTCGCGATCGATTCGTACGCGATTCTCGTGCAGAACCGCGTCAACAGCCCACACGGGCACCGGACATAGGAGCGCCCCGTACCGCGGTGGGCGGTACGGGGCGCAGGTGTGGGCGGCCGGGGCGCTACTCGGTGTCGGCGACGGCGACGACGAGCTGCTGCAGCTTGCCGCCGAACGACAGCCGGCCCGTGGGGACGTCGGCACCGTTCGCCCCGGCGGCGAACGCGTCGGCGACGAACGCCGCGATCTCGTCGAGGGTCATGTGCTTGCCCGCGGGCGCGTGCTCGATCTTCTTCGGCATGGTTCCTCCGTGCTACTTCCGCGGGCCGTTCTGCGACTTCCAGCCTGCCAGGAAACCGCGGTTGTGGGTGATGTACGTCGGCGCCTCGCGCACCGCCCGGCGGCCGGTCGGCAGCGCCCACACGAGCCCGCACACCGCGGCGGCCGCGAGGAACTGCACGAGGCTGTCGACGAGGATTTGCAGCGCCTGCATGCCGAAGTACGCGCCCACGCCCGCCCCGGCGGCGAACACGCCCTTTGCGGCGGTGCGTTGCGCCTGCGGGTCGAGTCCGGGTGTTGCCGGGGGTGCAACGGGCACGGCGGGCTCGTACTCGGGCCCGTACTGCGGGTGCAGCATGCCGTCGATCCGCACGTACCCGATCACCCGCATGCCGGGCGGCGGGGCGGGCGCGAGGTACTGCTCGGCGGCGGGCACGATGCGGGTCGGGGTCACAGTCCGGGCGAGGGGCGCCGGTCGTACAGCGGGGCGTTCGGGATGCATGGCGGGGTCCTAGCTCGCGGTGTTGGGGCGGTGTCGCTCGATGTGGCGGCCGAGGTCGAGCAGCAGCAGACCGAGCCGGTCGACGCCGAGCCCGGCGAGCAGCACGACGACCAGGTGCAGCAGCGGCAGGTCGAGGCGCGGGCCGTCGACAGTGTCGAGGTGCAGCAGCACGACGACGATCGGCCCGAAGGGGGCCGCGGTCCGCACGACGTCGCCGGCTGCCCGTACGGCTCGGGCGGTGCGGCGGCGGGCGGGCGAGGGGCGGGTCATGACGAGGTGCCTCCGTCCGGGCGCACGGCGTATCGGCCGTACTTGGCCTTGTGCACGCGCGGGTCGGCGCCGAGCCATCGGCCGATCGTGGCGGCGTGCGGCGGGTCGACGTCGGGGTACAGGCGGGTGATGAACTCGCGGATCGCCTCGGGCCCGATCCCGGCCGGGCCGGACTTGAGCACGATCTCGTACACGAGCGCCTTGCGCGGGTCGCCGCCGGTCGGCTGCGTCTCGTCGAGGGCGGCGGGTGGCGTGTACGTGAGTCCGCTCGCCTCGAAGATCGCGCGCGCCTCGGCCTCGATGTCGGGGTCGTGGTTGGTCGCCTCGTCGATCTCGCCTCGGATGCGCCGCACCGTGGCATCGGCGTCGGCGATCGCGTCCTCGCCGGGCGCTGCCGGGGCGGGCGTCGAGGGTGCGGGGTCGTCCCATCCTGCTGTCGGGTCGGTCCATCCCTCACGGGGCGGCCGTTCGGTAGCCGGCGGGTCGGCGACGAGGGTTGCGGCGGGCTGCGCGCTGCCGTTGAACAGGTGGTCGGTGTTCTCCCACCTGCGGGCGTACGCCTCGCCCGCAGCGAGGCGGGACAGCTCGTCGAGTTCGGGCCGGTACTCGGCGGTCGCGACGACGATTTTCGCGATCTCGCTCGGGGTCATGCGGTACACGACCAGGGCGCGGGCCGGATCGTCGAGCACCTTGATCGCACCGGTTCCCGCGACGGGCATGTCTTCCGGCGAGATCTTGTCGCCCCACCCCATCAGGTAGGCGATCTCTCGCTCGTCCGACTTCATCGCGATCTTGAGACCGGACTGCACGACGAGCTGCGGCTCTTCGAGCACATCCTGCGTCGCCCGCAGCGCCGAGGCGATCACGTTGCACGCCACGGCGCGCGCGAGTTCGACGACCTGCAGCAGCACGTCGCCCGCCTTGCGCAGGATCGGGTGCCTGCGCGCCTTTGCCGAGTACAGCTCGGCGACCTCGTCGGCGTTCGCCACGATGCCGGGCACGGCCGGGCTCACGGGGATCTTGTCGTCGTCCGCCTCGATCTGCAGGTCGGCGTATCCCGGCTTGCGCGCCTTCGCGATGCGCAGCAGCGCCTCGGCCATGGCGAGCACTTTCTCGGGGGTGTCCGCGACCCAGTCGATCGGCGAGCGGCCGGGCCGTCCGGCCTTGTCCCATGCGCGCAGCCACGGCAGCGCGAGCGAGCCGCCGTTGAGGTCGATCACCCACACGAGAACGTCGATCATGCGCAGTTGTCCGGCGATCGCGACGTTCATGAGGTTCGATTTGCCGCTGCCCTTGCGCCCGGTGAAGATCGCCGTCAACTGCCGGATGCACGGCGCGGCCTCGCTGCCGTCCTTGTGGCGGCCGAGCTGCAGCCCGTCGTTCATGGACCGGGGCGAGTAGTCGTCGGGGTACATGGTCGGGCCGGCCGCGACCTGGTTCTCGGTCTCGATGTTCGCGAGGAACGAGCCGCGGTCGGCGCCCTCGGTGATCTCGACCGAGCAGCCGTTCGGCAGGCGGGCGTCGCCGGCGAGCCCGTCTTGATGCCGCTGGACGTCACGCCATGTGTACCCGCCTTCGGGCAACCGCCCTTCGAGGGTCATGCCGCCGCTCGGCCACATCTCGACGCCGACGACGAGTACGCCCTCGATGCCGCACACGCGGGAGAACCGAGACGACCACTGTTCGGCGAGCGCCCGGTACCCGCGCATGATCCCGGCGTGCGCGGCCGCCGTGTTCTCGGCCGCGGCCGCCGCCTCGGCCCGCCGCCGCGCGGCCCGGTTGCCCGCCATGGCGGCGCCGAGCCCGACCGCGCCCGCGGCGAGGGTGGCAAGACAGTTGACCGTCCACGGGCCCGAGTTGAGCGCCCACGAGCACCATGCCCCCGCGCCGACCCATGCGGCGGCGCGGAGTACGAGGCTGCCGCGCCCGGCGCCGGACTGCCGACCCGCGATGTGCGAGCCGACGAGCCCGGCGCCGGCGACGCCGACACCCCACCACAGGGACGCGCCGGCCGCGTTCGCCGCGTACGAGGCGGCGAGCGCGGAACCGGCGGCGCTGAGCGGGGCAGTGAACGGACCGTGCCCCGACTCCCAATCGATCTCCACTGTCGCCCCTCAGAGACTCGTGTCGGCGTTCGCGCGCACGTCCCAATTGCGCTCGCCCGTGCGCTGGTTCTGCAGGCGCTCGATGTCGACGTGATGCAGCTTGCGGAACGCGCCGGGCAGCTCGCGGGCGAGTTCGCTCGCCTTCATCTGCAGGCGGTAGATGCCCTGCATGATCTCGATGATCCGAGGGTCGAGCGGCTGCTCGGCGTGGGCGCGGGCCGTCGAGATCTTCATCGCGTTCGCGATGTGTTCGAGGGCGTCGGGCAGCGCCGCGAAGTCGCGGCCGACCTGCATCATGCCGTCGGGCGTGTAGGTCGTGGCGACGCGTTCGAGTTCCATTGCGCCTGCAAGGAAGTGGTGTCCGCCGGACATGTGTCCTCCGTAGGTCGAGGGGGAACCGCCGGCGGTCGCCGGGCGGCGTACGAACGTGGCGACGGGCGGCGGCGCCGAGGCGACCGTCGGGCCCGTCATGGTCGGACCGCCCGCGGTACGGCGAGCGGCACGACGCTGTCGGCGGCGCTGCCATACGGCGCGCAGCGTGTCGAGGCCGGCTCGCCAACTGCGTTGCCACATCGCGGCAGCGATCCCGCCGAGCCCGGCAAGCGCCCCATCCCACAGCGCGCCGGCCGCGCGGCCGACTCGGCGAGCTGCTGCTCGGCGGGCGCGCTCGGTACCGCGCCACATCGCGCGGGCGGGGCGGGCAGTCCTGCGCCCGGCGCGGCCGATGCCGCGGGCGGCGGCAGCAACGCCTCGCGCCGTGCCTCGGATCGCGCGCCCCGTACCGGCCATGCCGCGGCGGGCGGCGCTCGCGGCGGGGCGCAGCATGCCGAGCCGGCTGCGGGTGAGGGGCGTGCGCTTCCTGGTCGACGACGTCGAGGGCGAGCCGTTCGCGTTGCCGGGGCGCCGATGACGACCGCCCGCGCCCGTGGGCGTGGGCATGCGGGGCGTTTTGAGCCGCCCCGCCCCGCGGCCGCCCAGCGAGCCGAGGGCGCCCCGTGGGGTGCGCCCCGCCCCGCCCCGCGATCCGGAGCCCGCCCCGTGGGCGCCGCCCCGGCGAGACGATCCGCCCCGCCCCGAGGCGCCCCGCCCCGTCGTGCCGCCGGACGCCCCGCCCCGAGCACGCCCTCGGCCCGCGCCGGACGCCCCGCCCCGAGTGCGCCCCGCCCCGGTCGTGGTGCGAGCGCGGACAGTGCGGCGGCGCTGCAGGACGCTGCCCGCCGCGAGGGCGACAGCCGTACCCGCGGCGGCCGCGAGCCCCATCGGGCCGGCTGCCTGATACGCGGCGGTCGCCATCACGGCGGTTCCGTTTCCGGCGCCGATGACGAGCGGTTCGATCGGTACACCGCGGCGGCGCGGGGCGCGCTGCCTCGGCTCGGTCTCGGCCGGCTCGGCAGCCGGTGCGGGCGTGGGTACGGGCGGCGCGGCGGCCGCCGGGTCGGGCGGTGCGGGCGCGGCCGCGGCGGGCGCGGGCGGTGCTGCGGTGTCTGACACCGGGGTTGCTCCTTCACTGCGACTGCGGTCGTGGTGATCGAGGGGTGTGCCTGCGGGCGGGTTGTGGCGGGTGAGAGGGGGGTGAGGGTGAACCGTGACTGCAGTTGCAGTCACAGTCAGACCGTCATGTGCCGGTCAGCGCGCGGACGTTGTCCGAGCCGCGTTCGGCGAGCTTCGGCTCTTTCCGCTCGATCTCGTCGCGCAGCTTCTGCGCGTGCCGTCGGGACGTATAGGGGTAGCCATCGAGGCTCTTGAGCAACGCGACGATCCGGCCCTCGCCGGGCCGTGCGTCGAGTTCGTCGTACAGCGCCCGGATCTTCCGCTTCACCGCGTCGCGGGTCGGCGGCCGCTGCTCGTCGCGCGGCGCCTCGTCCTCGTCGGCGGGGCGCTCCGGGGCGCCCTCGTCGTGCGGGGCGCCCTCGTCGGGGGCGCCCTGGTCGCCGCCCTCGTCTGCCTGCGGGGCGCCCTCGGCGTCGGGGGCGTCGCCCTGCGGGGCGCCCTCGGGTTCCGGGGCGGGGCGCCCGAGGGCGCCCTCGTTCTGCGGGGCGCCCTCGGCCGGGGCGCCCTCGTCGTCGGGGGCGGGGCGCTGCGGGGCGCCCTGCTCGGGGGCGGCCGGGGGCGAGGGCGGCAGCACCGGGGCGCCCTGCAGCGAGCGGGGCGCCGGGGCGCCCTCGCCCCACGCCGTGTCGTACCCGCCGACGAGCGGGGCGGGCGCGGTGTCGAGCACGCCCTCGACCGGGGCGAGGGGGCGCCCATACCGGGTGAGCCGCAGCGCGAGCACGGCCTCGAACGGTGCCTTCGAGCGCCACCTGCGCCCGTACCGGTGCCGCAGCCGAGCGCGCTCGGTCAGCCGCTCTTGTTCGAGGGCGATCACCTGCTCGTACGACCGCAGTTCCCACAGCTTCATACGCCGCCACAGACGGAACGTCGAGATCGGGTCGAGCAGCCACCGCGACAGGCGTACCGACTCCATGTGCTTCGCGGCGCTGATGTCCGCGGCGATCCCGATCGCGTGCCGCGCCGCCTCGACGACGACCACGAACAGGACCGGGATCACGGCGTGCATGCCGACGCCGATCGGGTCGGGCCACGCGGCAGCGCCGTTGAACGCGATCGTCGCGACTGTCAGCAGCCACGCGGTTTGGCGCAGCAGCCCGAGCGGCATACGCAGCCATGTGAGCAGCATGTCGAGGGCGAGCAGCACCAGAATCCCGGCGTCGAGACCGATCGGGAAGAGCAGCGCGAACGCCCCGAAGTGCTTCGCTTCCGCGAGGGCGCGAACCGCGGCGTACGAGCCGATGAACCCAATCAGGGCGATCACGGCAGCGCCGAGGGCAACGCCGGCGATGAGCCTGCGCTGCAGGGTGGTGAGCTGCGGTCGGTCACGCTCGGGTTCGGTGTGACGCTCGCCGTTACTATCAGCCACGGATCGGCCCTCTGCTTGACGGTTGGGGGCACGGTCCGCCCCGACCATGTGGCGTTCGCGGCGCCGGCCGGGGCTTTCCGGTTGTGCAGGTTCGAAGGTAGGTGAACCTGCTTTACAGTGTCAACAAGGTTAGGGCAGGATGAGCGCCATGCCAGAGCGGGAAGAGCCGCGGACAGGGGACGCGGGCGAGGGGGAACCGAGGTTGGGGAACATGTCGCAAGTCGCCGCCGAACTCGGCGTATCGCGGCAGACCGTGCACAACTGGCGACGCGCGCACGACGACTTCCCGCAGCCGCGCCGCCGACCCGGCAGCACCCGTGACGAGTGGGACCTCGACGAGGTACGCCGCTACTGGGATACCCGCGACCTGCGCCCCGGCGCCCGGACCGACCTTCGCGACGACGAGCAGTAGCCGACCGCCTGCCAACGACCGGGCCCCCGACCGCGACGAGATCGCGACCGGGGGCCCTGTTGCGTTCGCGGTGAGCAGCTACGCGACCGCCTGCCGTGCACGAGCTGCTGCCCGCTGCCGCGCCCGCGCCTCGGCCCGCTTCCGGCGCCGCTCGGCTGCGTCGAGGGCGACCTGCAGCGCGGCGAGCTGCTCGGGGCGCGACCAGGTACGGCGGCCGCCGTCGAGCCCGACCGGCGCCGAGCACTCCGGACCGGCGCAGGTGACGACGTCGTCGAGCCCGCCCCCGCTGTGCATGGTCAAGTCGCCACCGCAGTAAGGGCACGGCCGACCGTCCATCACGACCGAGTACCGCTCGCCGACCCCGCCGATCGTCCGCTCGATCCGGCGCGCAGCCTCGCGGGCGACGAGCGCGATCCGGGCACGGTGCAGGCTGCTGATCGGCTTACAGGCGCCGGTGTGCCCCTCGATCCGGGCGAGCAGCCACTCGGCGGCACGTACCGCCGACCGGTCGCCCATGGTGAACGACCAGCGGTACGGGCTCGCGGCATCCTCGGCGGCGAGCCGGTCACGGCGGCCGCGGTCGGCAGCCGCGACTTGTGCCTCGCGCAGCGTGGCGTACCCGGAGTGCTTCACGGCCGGCATGGGCGCGAGGGGCGCGACCTGCACCTCGGCGGCGATCTCGTCGGCGAGCGAGCACAGCGCGACCTCGACGGCACGGCACGCGTCGACGACGTACAAGCGCAGCGGCACCGGTCGCTCGCCGAGCCCGAGCCCGTCGCGGTCGGCGCGCGGGATGTGGGCACGCCCCTCGCCGACGTAGTCGCAGTGCAGGCACTCGTACTGCGGCCGGCCGTGCTCGTCGGTGTGGGTGACGAGGTGCTGAGCGTGCTTGAGGGCGAGCACCATCTCGTCGCGGTCGTGGTCGTCGAGAGTGCGCAGGTACTCGCCCTTGCCCATGGCGGGCGGCCACGTGCCGGGGGTCGAGGTGTCGATCAGGTCGCGCATGCTGGTCCAGTGGTCGAGAACGATCTGCAGGTCGTCGGCGGTGCCGCGGCGGGCGGTGTGCTGCATGGTGAGCGCTCCTGTGGTGCAGGTGGGGCGTAGGCTGATCACACCGCGAAGGGGAACGGGGCGCCCGGTGCTTGCCGGCTTGGGGCGCCCCTCCGTCGTGTCAGGCGGCCGTACGGCGCCGCTTCTCCCGAGCCCGTCGACGAGCCGCGCGCAGCTCGCCGCGCGAGAACACGCCGTGACGCTCGTTCGGCTGCGAGGGCGGCCGGCAGTCGACGGGGCTGAACTCGACCCATCCCTGCGCGTCCCATACGTAGTTCCGGTACCGGTGCATCCCGCGGTGCCCGCGGCGGTAGGCGCAGCGCCAGTGCCGGTATCCGCCGCCTGCCTCGTCGGTGCGCGGGCAGTGGTTGCAGTACCCGCGGATGCGGGCGAGGGCGTCGTGCACGCGGTCGTGCCACACCTTCCGATAGATGCGCAGCCTCATGAGCCGTTCCTCTCTCGCTGGTTGTCGGCGGCGGGCTCGGTGCTCGGCATGAACCGGGCGATCTGCCGCATTGCGCGAGCCTCGACGAGATCCCACGCGCGAGCGGCGTCGGCGAGGATGCTGCGCCGCAGCCGCATGACGTCGTGGTGCGCGTTGACCGCCTCGGGCAGCGACGTCGCCTCGGGCAGATCGAGGCGGCGCTCGATCCGGCCCACGGCGGCACGGTCGAGGATCGCGTCGAGTTCGGCGAACTGCCGTGCGTCGAAGTGCGGGTGCCGGTGCCGCCACGCGCGAACCTCGTCGAGTGCGGCGATCAGGTAGCCGGCGGCCGGGGTGGCGGCGGTGGTCGGGTTGTCCACGGAGTTCCTCACAGTCTGTGGATGGCGGGCGGGCTACAGGGGCGGTAGGTCGTGCAGCTTGCGACCCTCGCCGGACGGCTTGCGCTTGCGGGTGACGGGCGTCGCGTACGCGTCGAGCGGGTCGTCGCGCTGCGGCGGTCCGTGCAGCGCGACGAACGCGGCGGCGAGCTGCTCGTCGCTGAGTCCTTCCAGTTGCTCGATGTCGTCCTCGTCGAGGTCGGCAAAGTCGTCGTGGTCGTGCGGGGTCATGCCGCCTCGCCGGCACCGGTGTTGAGCCACGGCGCGAGGGCGCCGAGCACGGTGTCGATCCGGGCGTCGGTGCGGTCCGCGATGCACCTGCACTGCGCGGTGCGCTCGCACTTCGGGCACCGAACGGGGCGGCGCAGCGCGTGTTCGAGAACCCGGCGTACGACCAGCGGGGCGGCGACCACCTTATCGCCCACGCCCGTGGGCGTGGGCACGACGAGCTGCTGTTCGTCCTGGTCGACGAGCACGATCTCGGTCGCGCCCTGGTGCCCATGGATGAACTCGACGGAGACGCGGCCGCGGTCCCAGAACACGGCGCTCGGGTGCTCGCCGCGCCACCGGATGTTCGCGGTTCCGTCCGGCCACAGCACGCCGTCGGCGACGTTCCCGTCGCCGCTCACTCCGCTCACGTCGTGGTGTCGGCGAACGGTGAAGCGGAGCGGCACGAGCTGCTGATCGGGCCGTACGACACGGCGCCCGGTGAGTTCGAGGGTGGCCTCGTCGAGCAGCGCTCGCGCGGCCTCGTCGTCGACGACACGGCGGGCGAACGCGAGCAGTGCCTCGACGGCGGTCATCTTGGTGTCGGTCATCGCTGTACTTCCTTGTCGGTCGGCGGGGCGTACTTGTCGAGGACGGCGGACGCGACGGCAGCCACGAGGAACACGGCGGCGCACGCGGCCGTGACCATGGCGGCGATACCGAGGTATCCGACGGCGGCGGGCTCGGTCATTCGGCGCACACCCCCTGTCGGTAGCGGAAGTTCACGCCGTAGCCGTGCTCGTGGTCGATCTCGGCGACGGCGGCCGTAAGTGCGGCGAAGTGTCGGGCGGCGTCGGGGTCTGGCCCGACGCGCCGCTGCTCGCGGGCCGTCCGGGCGCCGCCGAACGTGCCGTCGGGCACGGTCTCGGCGAGCAGCGGTTTCCCCCTCATACGGTTGCCTCGCTCTCTTGGGGTACGACGCGAGCGGCCTCGCGCGCTGCCCGCATCGCTTCGCGGGCTCGCCGGTACTCGTCGTTCGGGCAGCCGGCCGGGATCGGGTCCGAGCCCGCCATGAGTTCCGGCCACGCGACCGGCTCGTAACCGCCGCGGCGCACGCCCTCGCGTTCGGCGCGCAGCGCTGCCCGGTAGCCGGGGATGTTGTCGGGGTCGAGGTGCGGGTGCGCGTTCGGCTCGAAGGTGCCGACGTGCCGGTCGAGCCGGCGGCGTGCCTCGGTGCGCCACCGGGCGGCGATGTCCTTCGGCATGACCGGCCACGCCGACTCGGCGTAGTGCTCGCCGATCGCCCGGCCGGCGAAGTCGAGGGGGACGTCGCGCAGGATCGCCGCCCACATCGTGAGCTGCGCAGCCTGTTCGGTCTCGTTCACCCTCACGACGCGGTCGTCAACGAGGGCGACTTGCGACAACAGGTCGAGGGTCTCGTCAAGGGTCACGACGCGGTACCTCCGTTCATGCGCTCGCGCAGCCGGTCGAGTCCGGCGCGCTGCTGCTGTGACTTGGTCATGGGCTGCTGTGCGAAGGGGACGACGACCCCGCCCGGACCCTGCGCAGCCTCGGTGCGCTCGTTCTCGGCCCACTGCTGCCAGCGGCCGCCGAACCCGGCGGCGCGCACCTGGTCGTCGAGCATCCGCTGCCGGAACTTGCGGGTGACGACGTCGAGTTGCTGCGGGGTGAGCTGCTCGCGGCCGGTGTCGGCGCGGGCGAGCTGCGCGGCCTGCACGTCCTCGTCGCTCGGCTGCCAGTCGGCGGCGATCTGAGAGAGAGCTGCCCGGCCTCGCGCACCACCTGCAGGCGCCTCTCTACCTGCACCCCCCTCATGGGAGGGGCGGGGAGGGGAGGGGTTCACGCCCGCGCGAGTCCCCGTGCTGTCCCCAGGGGACGCAGCGCCGTGACCTGTGTAGTCGTCATTTTCCGGCATGCGATCCGTCGACGAATCGTCGACGAATCCGCCGCCGTTCTCATCCCAGTCGCCGCCGAACCGGCCCCGGTAGGCGCCCGGATCCTGTCCGGCCCGCTGCTTCCGCTTCTTCTCCGCGGCCCGCTCGCGCTTCGCGAGGACGTCACGCCGCGAAGGGTTGTAGATCAGATAGTCATGGATCACGTAGTCACCTGCAGCCGGCTGCAGGCACTTCGGGTGCGAGCAGTCGTGCCCCGCGGTGTGCCACAGCCCGACGGCGACGAGCTTCGTGATCTGTGGCTTCGAGCCGTACATCTTCGCGATGTCGCCGGACACGATGCCGTCGGTCAAGTGTCGGGCTGCATACGCACCCGTACGCGCCCACAGTCCGATCGCTGCGTTTCCGGCGGCGACGAACTTCGGGTGGCTGTCGGCGTTGTCGTCAACGACAAACCATGGCATCGGGGTTCTCCTATCCGAGGGTGAGCTGTCCCTCGGGAACCGAGGTCGTACGGGGGCGGCGCCCACCACGCCCGCGCCCGTGGGCGTGGGCGCCAGTGCCGGGGGGCGCCGTGCACTGATGGTCGATCACGTGCGGGCGGGTGCACTCCGCCTTGCGTCGGTGGCAGTCGGCCCACTGCAGATCGGGCACGCCCGCCGCGGTGCGCACACACCAGTCGAGCCGGTTCGGCTCGCGCAGCTTCGCGGCCGCCGCCGCGGTCAGCTCGTCGGCGTCGGCGGTCACATAGAGCGCCGCCCGGTTGCCGACGAGCTGCCGCAGTACGGTGCGGCCGCAGCGGCAGCGCACCCGGCGTGCGCCGCCACTGCTGCTCGGGGGTCGTGTCACCCGAACTGCTCGACCCGACCGCCGCGGCGTTCCTTGGCTGCGCGCTTGCGTTCCTCGTCCGCCTCGAACTCTTCCTCGGTCGGGTGCGCGGCGAGCAGCCGGTCGACCATGGCGTCGACGTCCTGCGAGCCGGGCCCGATCTCGTCGAGAGTGCCGTTCATCTTGCGCTGCCGGTACATGGCGCGCATGACCTCGCGAAGCTGCCTGATCTGGTCGCCCTCGGTGGCGACCTCGGCGAGCTTGACCCTGAGTTTCACCTGCGGGTCTTTGTCCTCGCCGGCGGCGTGACCGGTGTACGTCGTGCTCGCGAACTCGACGACGGCGACGATCCGGGCGCCGGGCGCCTCGAACAGTCCGCGGCGCAGGATCGCGGGAATCGCCTGCTGCAGCATCGCGGCGGCGCCGTCGAGCTTCACCTCGACCTCGGCGTCTTTGTCCAACTTGGGCATGGTGGTTCACTTCCTCTTTTTGTTCATGGACCGCTTGAGCGCCTCGTACTGGCGTGCAGCCTCTTGTCTGACCTCGGGGATCGGGCACTCGTCTCGGCGGTGCCGGCTGTAGCGGACGGCGAGCAGCTCGACCTCGGCGTATCCGACGGCGTCCTCGGCGTGCCCGCACGGGCACGAGTAGTCGCCCGAGGCGAGGCTCTTCGCCTTGCTGCTGTCGAGGCGGACCCGTATCCCGTAGCCGGGATGCGGGTTGCCGATCGTCGGCCCGATCCCGTTCACGGCTGCTCGCCGCCGAGGGCGTCGACCTCGTCGTCGTCGAGCAGACCGCAGCCGCGCCAGTGCTCGACGAGGTCGCCCTGATTGGGTACCGGCTGGACCGGCCGCGAGGTCGCCGTGATGATCTCGTCGGCGGACCGGCGGCGAGGCTTCACGGCCGTGCCGGGGATCGTCGGGGCGCCGGGCGCGACGCTGCTGCGCCTCACGCGGCCGCGCCCATCACATACCGCTGCACGTACGCGTCGGGCCAATCCGCCTTGCCGAGGGCGTCGCGCTGCGCCTGCGGCATCGTGAAACGCGGCAGCCCGCACCAGTCGTAGCCGGCCGCGCGCAGCCACCATGCGTCGGCCTGGTCGGCGCCCTTGTCGTTCTCGAACTGCGCGCCGTCGGCGAGGAACGCGGCCGCCGTCATGTCCTCTTTCGAGGCGCCGCCGTTGTCGGCCGCGTACTTCTTCAGCGTCGCCGGGCTCACGTACGCCCACGGCACGTCGGCGTCGAGCAGCAGTGCTTGCACGACGCCGTGCAGGGCGGCGATCGGCTTGAGTGACTTCGGGTGCATGCGGGTCGGCAGATCTTCGATCACGGCGAGGTGCGGCCGGTGCTCGGCGACCTCGGCGATCAGGGCGCCGCGGATGTGCAGCAGCCGGCGCGGGCCGTCCTTCTGCCGGGTCCGGATCCGGAACGTCGAGCCGTCCGGGCGGCACACGCCGGTCGAGGTGATCGACAGGTCGAGCCCCATCACGCGGAACTCGTCGGGGCTGCCGGTGCGGTGGTCGTCGAGCAGCAGCTCGTCGCCCACGGCGATCAGGCCGGGGATCGTGATCGTGTCCGTCATGCCGCACCGCCCGAGCGCGGGCTGATCGGTCCGTACAGGACTCGAACCAGCGACAGCGGCATGACCTCGCCGTCGTCCTCGGCCCGCAGCAGCGGCTCGCCGAACTGCCCAGTCGAGCCGTGCCACTTCCACTCGCGCTCGAACCCGTCGCCCCACAGCAGCGACAGATCGAACGAGTCGCCGCGCGGGTCGCGCCACACGCCGCGGTCGCGGTCGAGGCGGCCGCCGCGCGGGTCGGCCGGCTCGTCCTCGCGCGGCCGGTCGTGCTGCTCGGCCGGCTCCGGGGTGCAGACGAGCGGGCCGTGTTCGGCGTCGAGCCGCTCGGCGATCCCGCGCAGCAGCTCGGCGGCGAGCGCCTTGCACACGCCCGAGGTGCGCACGGTGTACGAGCCGTCGCGCTCGACCGCGACCACGATCGCGGCGTTGCCGTTGCGGTCGACGTCGAACCCGATGATGTTCCGGTCGGTCATGCGAGTGCCCCCTCGGCGGTCGGCTCGACCCACGGGCGCAGCGGCCACGCGCCGTCGACGACGGCGTTCGGGTCGGTCTTGCGGAAGTGCTTTTCGAGCCCGGCCGCCTGCTCGGCCGCCCACTCGATCTGTGCGGCGTGCAGCTCGGCGAGCGTGAGGTCGCGGAACGGGATGAACGACACCCGGCGCTCGGCGCGCACGTGCTCGGGCCAGTCGACGCGCCGCATGTGCGCGAGCGTCGAGATCCGGCGGGCGATCTGCGCGGCGGCGATCGCGTCGTACGAGCAGCCGTGCGCCGCCTCGTCGTCCCACGGCACGCCGTAGAACTGCGCGAGCGTGATGAGCTGCCGGGCGCCCTGCGTCTCGCTCACGCGCTTGCGGTACGGCACGGCCCGCTGATCGAGCACCCGCGTGTCGATCACGTGCAGCGGGACGTCGCCGAGCCGGTCGTGCAGCGTCGGCAGCTCGTACCGGCGGCACTCGCGGTCGAGCAGCGTGAGGTCGTACGACACGTTGTGCCCGACGATCGCCGCCCCGCCCATGGCGACCTGCGCGGCGAGTTCGGCCGCGACCTCGCTAACGACCTGCACGGCCGGGGCGCCGTGCTCGCGGGCGTGCTCGGTGCTGATCTTGTGGACGTCGAACGCCTCGGCGGGAATCTCGACGCCGGGGTCGGCGAGCCACTCGCCCCCCTCGGGCTCGAAGCTGCCGCCGCGGGCGTGTACGGCGGCAGTCACGATCCGGTCGTTCTCGACGTCGACGCCGGTCGTCTCAAGGTCGAACGCGGCCCATCGGCCGAGGTACCACGTCATCGGCGTGCCCCCGATCCGGGCTGCGCCGCCGTCGGCCACGCGGACCGGGCGGGCTCGGCCGGCGGTTCCTCGGCGCCGGGCTCGTCACCCTCGCCGAGCACCTCGACGTCGTACACGCCGTCGTCGTCGGGGCCGAGTTCGTCGCCCCCGTCGTCGTCCTGGTCGCCGACCTCGCCGGTCTGCGGGTCGATCCCCTTGTCGATGTCCTCGGCGATCCGCATGAGGTCTTTCGACAGCTCGTCGGACCCATCGCGGGCGACGTGCCCGGCACGGTTCGCCCGGTGCCACACGTCGCGAACGTCGGCGGCCGTACGGCACGCGCGGGCGTCGGCGAGGTAGTCGGGCAGCTCGGCGGGCGCGGCCTCGATCGCGGGCCGGTTGAGGCTTGCCGGATCGAGGGCGGCCGCCGTGCTGATCGGACCCGTAAGGGCGTGCCTCAACTTCGGCAGCGACGGCACGATCATGATCACTTGGAACTGCTTGGTCTTGCCCTTCCGCAGTGCCTTGCGCTGCTCGATCCACATGCGGACGGGCATCATGCCCTTGCCGCCCGTCGCCTGCAGCACGGTGTCGAGCCCGCCGGCGAGCGCGTCGGCCGCGTAATACGACTTCGTCTCGATCCGCCACACGCCGAGGTCGGGCAGGTCGGGCAGGAACACGCCGACGCGGGACGTCGGGCGGCACACCTCGTCGGCGGGACGCTCGTGCCAGTCGTCGCCGTACCGCGCGAGGCAGATACACGCGTCGCCCGACAGTCGCTCGGTCACGCCGTCGCAGCGCCGCGAGCAGCCGCCGCCCGTCCACATCTCGTACGACTGATCGAGCGGGTCGCCGGCGGGCAGGATCGCCCGCAGCTCGCTCGCCTCGGTGATGACCCGCCACTGCGCAACAGGCTGCCCCTGCGGCGTCCACTGCTCGACCCGGCCGCCGTACAGCTCGGCCGCGGCCGCGACGTACTCGCGCGAGTGCGAGCTGAGAATGAACGTCTTGGACTTGACCGGGATCGGCCGCCCGTTCGGCTTCGGGTTGGGCCGGCTGTAGCCGGTGCGGATACGGCCGAGTTCGGCCGCCTGCCGCTTCATGGTCATGATGCGCGATCCCATGGGTCACGCTGCCTTTCGGTTGGATGCGCCCGGCGCCCACGGCGGATCGATCGCCGGGTACGCGCTCGGGGCGTCGTGCAGATAGCGGGAGGTTTCGAGGGCGCCGAGGAACGCCCGGAACTGCGCCCGACCGGACGGCACTTCAATGAACCGGCGACTACGCGGCCGCAGGTTCAGCAGCGCCGTACGGTGCACCCGCGGCGCCGGCTCGCTGCTGTCGTCCGGCAGCAGCCACTCGGGGGCGTGCCGCAGGGCGGCGAGCTGCAGCGGCTGATCGTCATAGACCGTGCTCGCCGGCTTCTTGGCGCTCGTCTTGTAGTCGATGAGCCAGAGCTGCCGCCGCCGGAACCGGCCGGTCGGCAGCCACAGCCACAGATCGCCCGTACCGGCGTAACCGCGCTTGCGGTGCATCACGGTCGTCTCGACCGCCTCGACGTCGTGCTCGAAGTCGACGCGCCACAGCCGGAACCACGCGGCGAGCTGCACCGCGAACGGCTCGACCTCGGGGTCGTACGGGAAGGGGGTATTCAGCACGAGCGACACGGCCCGCAGGTGCACGCGCGTGCCGAGGTCGCGAGCCTGGTCGGTGTACTCCCTCGACACAGCGACGAGTTCACGGCGCAGCGCGGTCGGCTCGGTACGCGCCCGGCGGGCGGTCGCGATCGGGTCGGCGATGACCGCGTCGGCAGTGAGACCGGCCGCCCACGGCACGAGCGCCGGTTTCGCGATGCTGCCGAGCGCGTTCGTGACGCTGATCAGGTCCGGCCCCCCGGCGGGGTCGGTGTAGTACCGACCCCGCTCGGTGTCGTGGGCCCACTTCGGGTCGGTCACCGCAGATCACCCGCCCAAGCAACCTGCAGACCGGCCGGGCGCACGGTGCACAGGCACGGCAGGAACTCGGGGTACTCGCAGGGCAGCGCGTGCCGGTGAGTGGACTCGCCCTGTCGCGGCACGCTGCCGCGGGTGTCCTTCTCACGCGTGAGCGCGTCGCCCTCGATCTGATCGAGCAGCCGGTCGGCCGCCGGCGCCCCGTACCCGACACGCATGAGGGCGGCGTGCACCTCGTCGCGGGCGGTCACTCGGCACCCCCCGCACGGTGCGCACGGATCCGGGCATCGTGGCGTTCCCGTTCGAGCCGGGCGACGTCGGCGGCCATGTCGAGCGCCTCGTCGAGCCCGTACGCGAATGCCTCGGCTCGCCCGACGTCGGCGACGTACTGCCACCCGTCCGGGTCGAGCCACGCCCGCAGACCGGACACCGCGCCGTCGGTGACTGCCCACCGGTCCGAGCCGGCCGACTCACGCTGCACGACGACCTCGCCGTACCCGCCGCCGAGCCCCTCGGGCAGCGGCACGCGGAACTCGACGGCGAGGTCGAGCTGCGCCGCGAGGTGCTTCACGTACTGCGCGAGCACCCACGGTTCGGCGCCGTCGAGGTCCCACCGGTCCGGGTTGGTCATGGTGGCGAGCACGTCGTCGGCGAGCTGCCGGTACGACTGCGCGTCGAGAACGAGGCTCGACGGGTTCAGATCGTCGCCGAGCAGCTCGCGGCGGGTGCGCGCGACCGCCTCGTCGATCGCCGCCTTACGCCCAAGCTGTCCGGCGATCACGGCGAAAAGCATGTGCTGCAGCGCCTCTTGCGCGTCGCGGGCGCGAGCCCCCGCGCGGTCGGCTGCCCAGCCTCGACCCTGCGCGCGCTGGTAGGCCATGCGCCACGCGCGCCGGTACCGGTCGCGTTCGGTGCGCAGCCGCTGCACCTCGGGGTCGCTGTTGAGGATCTCGGCGCGCTGTGCGTCGAGCAGCGCGTCGGCGGCGTCGCGGTGTTCTTCCGAGCAGTACGCGACCGGCCGCCCGTCGCAGTAGTCGCGATCGACCCGCCCGTACATGTCGCGCGGGGCGTTCTTGCTGTACCAGCCAGTGAACTGCGTCTCGTGGCAGTACCCGCACTTGCTGATGTAGTTGGTCATGCGGTCTCACCCGCCTCGCGGTCGGCGTTCAGCAGCTCGACGAGGTACTCGACGAGCGGCGGGTCGACCGCGATGATCGGCTCGGGACAGCAGCCGAACGCCGACGGGTCTTCCGACTCGATGTGGTCCTCGTCGGTGCACACGGGGCCGATCGCGTTCGGTCCCTCGGGACTGTTGCCGAGGAACGTCGCGCGCCACTCGGGCCGGTCGCTGCCGGTCGTCCGCTGCAGGAACTCGGCGGCGGTACGGCGGGCGTCGTCGAGGCGGCTCACGCTGCCTCACCCACCTTGGCGAGCTGCGGAATCCCGCGCTCGGTACGGAACTCGGCGATCGCCGCCTCGCAGCACACGGGCTCGCCCTCGACGCTGTGCGCGTCCTGGTTCGTCGAGCTGTCGAGCGCCTCGTCGGCGGTCAGCACCTCCCACCGCAGCCGGCAGTGCGAGCACGTGTGCGTCTCGGTGCACTGCACGGTGACCTCGTCGACCTGCGGGCGCTTCCGCAGCTCGGCCGCGATGTCCTCGCAGCGACGGCGGTAGTCGCCCTCGACGTCGCTACTCGCGAGGCTGTCACTCATGGACAGGAACCCCCCGAAGCTGCCGAGGCGGCGGGGCAGCACTGCGACCGTGATCGGCCCGCTCGGGGCGACGAACTCGGCGAGGTCGTCGAGCCCGGTGAGCCCGAGGTCGGCGGGGCGGCGCGGCTTGAGAGTGACCATCACGCGCCACTCGTCGCGATACGTCTGCTTCACGCGGCCGCACCCCTCTCGGCGTGCTGCTGCGAGGCGGTCGCCCGACGGTCCGCGAGAGAGCGCAACTGCCCGGCGAGGCTGAGCACGAGCAGCCGCTCGGCGAGGCGCCCGCACTGCCGGCCGTAGACCGGCAGCTTCGTGCGCACCTCGGCGACGAGGTCATCGACGAGCCCCTCGAACGGCAGATCTTGCGGCCGCTCGATCAGGTGCGGGTCACGGGCCTGCATGTCGACGAGCCCGTCGAACCGGTCGAGAAACCGGTCGGTGAGCAGCGCCTCGACGACGTCGGTCACGACGCGCTGCACGAACGGCTCGACGTCGAGCGTCACGCCCGTGGGGATCGGCTCGGTCGTGATGCGGTACGGCCCGTCAACGGGCGTATTGGGCGCGGTCATCGGGAACCCCCGGCAGAAGAAGCGAGCAGCAGAGCGATCGCGGCGAGCGCGATGATCACGGCGGAAATGACGTTGCCGGTCACGAGCGGACCGCCGTCCGGTCGCCGAGCCGGCCGTGCAGCTCGCCGTACAGGCCGGGCACGCCGACCCCGACGAGGCGGGCACGGACACCGCCGTACGTGCAGCGGACGACCATCGCGACGCCGGTCGAGTCGCCGCGGGCGTCGCCGGCGCCGAGGGCGTGCATCCACTGCTTCCAGTCGGCGAGCGACTGCGGGTGTACGACGAACGTCACCTCGCCGCCGGCCGCGGACACGGCCGGCTCGCCGGGCATCCCGTCGACCTGCGCCCGCGCGGTGTCGGCGGCACGCTTGGCCTTGCTGCACTCGGCGAGGGCGGCGACGGCGGCCGGGCTCGGCGCGGGCCGGTTGCGGCCGGGCCTCGCGAACGGGTCGGCGAGGGTGAGCAGCCGGGCGTCGTCGAGCGCCTGCGCGGCGTCGAGGGCGGGGTCGCCCGAGGTGCCGTGCACGATCGCCGCGGCGATGATGCGGGCCGCTCGCTCGACGGTCGAGGTCGTCATGCCGACACCTCGTCCTCGGCGCCGCGGAACTGCGCGGGCACGAACTCGTCGTGCACGAGGGCGACGTGTACGCGGATCCGGACGGTCGAGCCGTCGGCCCGCTGCGGCGTCTCGGTGCGCAGCGACCACAGCGACGCGCCGTCGAGGGCGGGCGCCCGGTTGACGTCGCCGCCGAGGGCGAACACCCACGCCGCGAAGTCCTCGCCGCCCGCGACGATGACGTGTACGCCGTCCTCGCGGACCAGCGGCGACCGCACGGTCGGCAACATCAGGTAGTCGATCGCCGCCTCGACCGCCGCGAGCTGCGGGTCGATCTTCGGGGCGAGCGCCGTACGCAGGGGGATAGGCTGTGCGCTCAAGGCACGTGCCTCGCTTTCTGTGTTGAGTGGGGAGCGAGCCGACAGGGGTCGTTCCGGATGCCGGTCCGGGCCGGCCCCGACTCGCGTCCGGGGTCTGTCAGGCGGCGGCCGAGCCGGGGCGGTACCCCGCGAGCTGCTGCTGCGCCTCGGCCCGCTTCTTCGCCTTCGTGGCCTCGCTCTTGGCGCGGCGGGCGGCCGCCGACTTGAGGGCGAGCGCGGTGTAATGGGCGCTGCGCAGCGACTCGGCGATCTGTTCGATCTGCTGCTCGGTCGCGTCCGGGTGCTTCTCTCGCGCCATGTCGACGAACCGCGTGTGGTGCGACGCCCTACGGGCGGCGGCGGTACGGGCCGACCTGTTCGAGGTGTTCGCCCAGCTCATGTGAGCCGCGAACCTCATCTGCTGCGACCGCTCGCTCGTGTTCACGTCGTTCTGCCCCTTCCTCGGGATGACTGCCCACGCCCATGGGCGTGGGCAGTGGGTCGTAAAAAAGAGCGTCGCGGCGTACGTCGAGCGCCTCGCATATGCGGTCGGCAACGTCCTCGGTGACCGAAGGGCGTTCACCCGACAGCAGTGCGCCGATCTTGCTCTTCGAGACGCCGACGGCGTCGGCGAGCTTCCGGATATCCACCGAGCTACCGCCCGGCGCCCAGGTCATCAGCCCGCGCAGTACGTCACTGTCGGTCAGATAGAGCCGGGCATGGGTCATGTGTGCGCCTCCGCTTAGCTGCCCACGATCGTGGACAGCCCCAGTAGAGCACATCGTTCGAACGGTGTCCACGATCGTGGGCACCTTATGAGGGGGTTAAGAATCAGCCGAGCATGCGCCCCGGCCCTCCACAACTGCCCTCGATCGTGGACAATGACGCACAGGCAAAAATGGTTGTACGGCCTGACCTGCGAATTTGCTTATTCGCCCGGTTTTGGGCGTGGACACATTGAGACTGGAGAGGCGGAGGGATGCCAGAGCAGCGGAACGCGCTCACGGAACTCGTGAAGGCGCATGTCGGCGCGGGGCGGCGCATGTCCACACGAGAGCTTGCGGCCGTTGCTGTGGACCCGGACACCGGTTGGTCGCCGAGTAAGAGCCTTGCCGCGAAGATCATCGGCGACCAGGGGTACGACGTCACGCCTCAACTCGTGGGCGCGCTCGCTGTCGGGCTCGGGCTCGACCGGGCGATCGTGGCGGCCGCGGCGCACCTGCAGGTGATCGGTTACACCGAGGTCGAGTTGGCGAGCGGGGCGCCGGCCGTCCTGCTCCGCATCATCGGCGATGCGGACGGACCCACCGATAAGGCGCAAGCGGTAGCCGAACGCTGGGATGCCGAAAAGTAAGCGGTCACTCGATCGGGTGACGCTTCGGTGAAGCGGTGTTTAGCCTGCCGCTTTCTGGTCACGAGATCACCCGCTGTTGCTGGTGATACGCCCTGTGTTTACGGCTCGCGTCGTCGTAGAGTGATCGAACCTCGCGCGTGTCGAACGCCGGTTCGATTAGTGTGCGCTGAATCGAACGGCGGGAACAGGGGGTCAAGTGACAGATGTGCGAGTGGAACAGGTCGAACTCGACCGAGGCCTGCCGATGATGTATCGGGACTTCGGGAGGTACGTCCGGCTCGCTCACGATCCCCAGCAGATCGACGAGGCTTCGGCGCTCGCACTCCTGTGCCTACGCATGCCGCAGCTCGTCGGGAACCTCACCGTGCAGCGAGAGTCGTAACCCCCCACACGGCTGCACACGTACGCCCCGGCATCCGGCTCGCCGACGAGCCGGGCACCGGGGCGCAGTTCTTGCTCAGACGATCCGGTCCGCCGGACTGAGGCGAGCGTGAGCCGCGCGGGCGCGCTCGGAGCCGGCCGACGCCGCATACCGTGACAGCATCTGCCGCGAACTCCACCCGGTGATGCGCATCAGGTCGTCCTCGTTCCCGCCGTTCACCTTCCACAGGTGCGCGAACGTGTGCCGGAACTGATGGGGGTGGATCGGATCGATCCCGGCCTCGGCACACCGCCGCTTGAGCATGGTCCCCACGCCCCAGATGGTGAGCCGGTTCCCCTTCCCGCGGTCGGCCCACCACAGCCACATCTCCTCGTGGAGCGCCTTGCCCTTGTGCTTCGCGGCCGCCCGCAGGTACCGGTCGAGGGCGGTCGCGGTCGCTCGGCCGAACGGCACGGATCGCCACTTGTCTTTCTTGCCGAGGACGCGCAGCACCATCAGGTCGAGGTCGAGGTCGGCGACCCTGCGGTCGGTGAGTTCGGACAGCCGCACGCCCGTGTCGAGGAACAGCAGCAGGATCGCCGTGTCTCGCCGGTCGGCGTACGTCTTGCCCCTGCACGTCTTGAACAGCTTCACGAGGTCGGCCTCGGGGATGACGGGCACCTCGGTCTCGGTGACCGTCGGGGGCTTCATCGTCCGCATGGGGGTGCGGTCGATCTCTTCCTCGTCAAGTAGCCAGTTGAAGAAGGTTTTCAGCGCCCGGAAGTGCTGGTGTGCGTTCGACGCCGACGTTCGCTTGATCGTGGCGGCGATGTACGCCTGCACGTGCTCGCGGTGCACCTCGTCGAGGTCGGTCGGCGCAGGCCGGCCAGGGGTGCCGTCGTCGTCGGCAACCGGGTGATACCCGTCTTCCTCGTCGAGCAGGAACCACGCGAACGAATTGACCGCGTGTGAGTAGATCCGAATCGTGTTGTCGCTCTTGTTCTCCGACTTGAGGGCGCGCAGCCATGACGCAGCCATGGGCCCGATGTTGTAGCGCTCATCTGCCATGAGAACACCCTGTGCCCACGATCGTGGACAGTCAAGGCGCTTGGCCCGAAAGCGATGTGCGTAGGTCGGGAAAAGAAAAAGACCAGCGTTTCCGCTGGTCAGAGGGTGTTTGCGCCCCCGGCAGGACTCGAACCTGCGGCCAAGCGCTTAGAAGG
>NZ_JARAZV010000035.1:0-57097 GCF_033795085.1 Streptomyces sp. AK08-02 | reverse complement strand
GGTTCGGGGCGACCTGCAAAGACGCAGGTAAGCACATCGCTAAACCTCGCACACCTTCTAAGCGCTTGGCCGCAGGTTCGAGTCCTGCCGGGGGCGCAAGTCTCAGCCCTCCTTCGGGAGGGCCTTTTTGCTGGTCAGGTCAGGGTTTCACTCGCACGCCGCAGCCCCGGACACTCCCCCGACGATCAAGGGGCAGGTTCCGGGGCTGTCCGGCTGTCACCGGGTTTTCGCTGGTGGCCGTGTCGAATACGTGTCGAAGTTCTCGGCGAGAAACGTCAGCCGGGGTCGGGCAGTTCGGGGAGGCCGAGGCCACCGGAGACCACTTGTGGCCGATCAAGCAGGAATCCAGCCAGGCCACTGCGGAGGGACGTTGCTCGCCGGGCAGAGGCCAGAGTCGCCTGGATAGCCGTCCAGCGTCCCTCGGCTCGCGAAGAACCACCACGCCAGCCCCACCGTCGCAACAACCACCAGCAACGCCGACAGCGAGACACGAACCACCCTCCGCGGGCCGAGCACCAGGCGTCGGCCGACGGCCCACGCCCCAAGCCCGACGAGTGCTTCGGCTCCCACTACGAGAGGAAGCAGGAAGTTGAGTTCGAAGCGTCCGCCGGCGTCGTAGCCCGCGTCACAGTACGCGCGCGCCCAGACGGTCAGAGACCATGCGCCGCAGCCGACAGCAGCTCCGAACAGCGCGGAGGCCGCCCAGGGGAGGCATGAGTCGGGTCTCGACTTGGCTGTGTCCACGGGATGACACGACATCGAACACACCGCCTACGGTTCCACGAATGGACGGGTACCCCCTGGAGGACGCCGTCGACATCGTGGCTGAGGCCGGTGGGGGTACAGCGAGGCACACGCGCGCCTGGTCGATCGGCGCGCCCTCCGTCGTGGCTGGCTTTCGTCGGCTGGGGTCCAGACGGGCCGCATTTCACTCCGAAACCCCAGCTCAGGCGCCTACGACTACTTGGAATGCCAGCTGCGGACGACAGTCAGGCAAGGTGGGCTGCTTGTCCCCGCCTAGGACGTGCGCCAGCAGTGGATCACGCGCATAGGGTGTCGGGATGCCACTGAGCCGCATAGTCCTCTCGTCTGGTCGTTCGATCGAGCTCATTGAGCTGCGGATGTCGTCGACCTACGGGGGGGGATGCTGGAGGGTTACCCGTGCAAGCGCGTCAACGACATGACGGTCAGCGGTCTCCAGTGGCAGGCCGAACGCGCGTTTCCCTCCACGCCGTTCCATCTCGTTCAGCCCTCCCGTGAGTACCCGGACCAGACCGTCGGCGCCTTCGGCCCTGTTGAGGTGCTGCCTTCCGTGGCTTGCATCGGTGTCTTCGGCTCGACAGCGGTCGCTCCTGAGCTCGACCCTGTGCTGTACCGCTCCGCTCTTGTCGTGGTCTGGTTCCAGGCCACCCCGGATGTCCCGTCGGGTGAGGATGCTGATGGGTCGCTTGGCAGCGTTCGCTGGGAGGAACTGGCCCAGGACTACGAGCTCTAGCGACGCGTCTGGTCACAGCCATTCGTTGATGGCCGCGACGAGGACCGTGGCCTCACAGCGGAGAGCGGGTTTCGCTCGGCATAGTGAAGCCCCGGACACTCCCCCGACGATCAAGGGGCAGGTTCCGGGGCTGTCCGGCTGTCACCGGGTTTCCACGGGGGGCCGTGTCGAAGTTCTCGGCGAGGAACCTCAGTCGGCGTCGGGCAGCTCGGGGAGATCGCCCGCAGCCTCCAGGCGCCTTTTCAAGTCAGGCAACTGCCCCTCGACGCACCGGGCGTAAGTGGCCGGCAGCACCGGCACGCTGTTTCCGGCCCAGTCGGCCACCTGGGCGGGCGGGATCCCGTCATTGAGCCACATCGTGAGGCGCGTGTGCCGGTTGTCCGCACGCCGGGGCGGGTGTCGTGAACCGCATGGCCTCGAGCGGCATCACCGTCAGCCACGCCGTGGAGCAGCCGGAGCCGAGGCAGGCGACCGCTGAAGAGGAGTCGCTTCTCGGCATCCAGAAAGCCGCCCTTGTCACGCACATCCGGCGGACGTACTACAGCGATGAGGGACGGCCCGTGGAGACGGCGGACATCGTGGTGCCCGCCGCTCACTGCGAATCCGGAGCTTGCCGCGTGTCACGTCACCCCTCGTAGCGGTAGCCCATGCCGGGCTCGGTGATCAGATAGCGGGGGTGGGAGGGGTCCCTCTCCAGTTTGCGGCGGAGCTGGGCCATGTAGACCCGCAGGTAGTTGGTCTTGTTGCCGGTCGTGACTCCCCAGACCTCCTGGAGCAGATGCTTCTGGCTGACCAGTCGGCCGGGGTTGGTGATCAGGATCTCCAGCAGGTGCCACTCGGTCGGGGTCAGCCTCACGTCCCGGCCACTTCGTACGACCTTCTTGGCCAGCAGGTCGACGGTGAACTCGTCGGTCTCCACCAGTGACGCCTCGGGAACGAGCGGCGCGTCCTCCGTGCGCCGGACGGCTGCCCGCAGGCGGGCCAGGAGTTCGTCCATGCTGAAGGGCTTGGTGATGTAGTCGTCGGCGCCGGCGTCGAGGGCGGCGACCTTCTCGTCCGACGCCTGGCGGGCGGACAGCACCAGGATCGGTACGCGGGTCCAGCCGCGCAGTGCCCTGATGACATCGACGCCGTCCATGTCGGGCAGGCCCAGGTCGAGCATCACCACGTCTGGCTGACGTGTGGCCGCCAGCCGGAGGGCCGTGGTGCCGTCGGGCGCCGCGTCGACCCCGTACCGGCGTGCCTGCAGGCTGATCACGAGGGCCCTTACCAACTGCGGATCGTCCTCCACCACCAACACCCTCGTCATGGGTGTACGCCTTTCGTTTCGTACGCGCGGGCGGGCGAGCGAGCGGGTGGGCGGGCGTGAGGTTCCGAGGGGGTGTCAGGGAACCCTGGAGTATCGCAACCGGCCCCATGGCGGCGGGAGTCGGCGAAACCATGGCGGCTCCCAGGTCGCCGGCTCCCGCGCGGATCAGCACGTAACGGCATCAACTCTGCTTCGCCACCAGTTCCTTGAGCCCGATGTTGAGTTCGAGGACGTTCACGCGGGGCTCGCCGATGAAGCCGAGGGTGCGGCCTTCGGTGTGGTCGTCGACCAGCTTCCGCACCTGGACGACGGTCAGGCCGTTCTGCTCGGCGATCCGGTGGACCTGGAGGTCGGCGTACTCCGGGGAGATGTCCGGGTCCAGGCCGGAGCCGGAGGACGTTACCGCGTCGGCGGGTACGTCCGAGGGCTTGACCGTGTAGCCGGCGACCGAGTTGTCCTTGACGACGGCTGCCTTGGCGGCGGTCACCCAGTCGATGAGGTCCTTGTTGTCGCCGGAGCGGTTGGTCGCGCCGGAGAGGATCAGCTTGTACTGGGTGTTGACGCTGTTGCTGCCGAGGCCGTTCTGCGGGCGGCCCTGGAACCACTTCAGGTCGGGGGCGGGGGTCTCCTCGCCCTTCTTCAGCGGCAGGTTGTACGCCTGCCCGATGAGGGACGAGCCGACGACCTTGCCGTCCGCCTTGATCTCCGAGCCGTTGGCCTTGTCGTTGAAGAGTGCCTGGGCGACGCCGGTGACGGCCAGCGGGTAGATGACGCCCGTGACCAGGGTCAGCACGAGGAGGGCACGCAGGCCCGCCCAGAGCAACCGGGCTGTGTTCGTGACCGAGTTGTTCATGGCGATTCAGCCGATCCCGGGGATGAGGGAGATGAGCAGGTCGATGATCTTGATGCCGACGAAGGGGGCGACCAGCCCGCCGATGCCGTAGACGGTGAGGTTGCGGCGGAGCATCTTGTCGGCGCTGACCGGCTTGTACCGCACGCCTCGCAGGGACAGCGGGACCAGCGCGATGATGATCAGCGCGTTGAAGATGACCGCCGAGAGGATCGCGGAGTCGGGCGAGGACAGGTTCATGATGTTGAGCTTGTCGAGGCCCGGGTAGACGGCCGCGAACAGCGCCGGGATGATCGCGAAGTACTTCGCGACGTCGTTGGCGATGGAGAACGTCGTCAACGCGCCCCGGGTGATGAGGAGTTGCTTGCCGATCTCGACGATCTCGATCAGCTTGGTCGGGTTCGAGTCGAGGTCGACCATGTTGCCGGCCTCTTTTGCGGCCGAGGTTCCGGTGTTCATGGCCACGCCGACGTCGGCCTGGGCGAGCGCGGGCGCGTCGTTCGTACCGTCACCCGTCATCGCGACCAGCTTGCCGCCAGCCTGCTCCCGCTTGATGAGGGCCATCTTGTCCTCGGGGGTGGCCTCGGCGAGGAAGTCGTCGACGCCCGCCTCCTCGGCGATGGCCTTGGCGGTCAGCGGGTTGTCACCCGTGATCATGACCGTCTTGATGCCCATGCGGCGCAGCTCGTCGAACCGCTCCCGCATGCCCTCCTTGACGACGTCCTTGAGGTGGATGACGCCCAACACCCGTGCCCCGTCGGTGTCTTCGACGGCCACGAGCAGCGGGGTACCGCCCGCCTCGGAGATACGGTCGGTGAGCGCTCCGGCGTCCTCGGACACCTCGCCGCCCTGTTCCCGGACCCAGGTGACGACCGAACCGGCCGCCCCCTTGCGGATCTTCCTGCCGTCCACGTCCACGCCCGACATACGGGTCTGGGCGGTGAAGGCGATCCACTCGGCGCCGGACAACTCCCCCTGGTGACGCTCCCGCAGCCCGTACTTCTCCTTGGCGAGTACGACGATCGAGCGACCCTCGGGTGTCTCGTCGGCCAGCGACGACAGCTGGGCCGCGTCGGCCAGTTCGGCCTCGGTCGTCCCGGTCACCGGCACGAACTCCGACGCCTGCCGGTTGCCGAGCGTGATCGTGCCGGTCTTGTCCAGCAGCAGGGTGGAGACGTCACCGGCGGCCTCGACTGCCCTGCCGGACATGGCGAGTACGTTGCGCTGGACGAGGCGGTCCATGCCCGCGATACCGATCGCGGAGAGCAGCGCGCCGATGGTGGTCGGGATGAGGCAGACCAGGAGGGCGACCAGCACGACCATCGAGAGGTGTGAGCCCGCGTAGTCCGCGAACGGCGGCAGGGTGGCCACCGCGAGCAGGAAGACGATGGTCAGCGAGGCGAGCAGGATGTTCAGCGCGATCTCGTTCGGCGTCTTCTGCCGGGCCGCGCCCTCGACCAGGGCGATCATGCGGTCGATGAAGGTCTCGCCGGGCTTCGTCGTGATCTTGATGACGATCCGGTCGGACAGCACCTTGGTGCCACCGGTGACCGCGGACCGGTCGCCGCCGGACTCGCGGATGACCGGGGCCGACTCCCCGGTGATGGCCGACTCGTCGACGGACGCGACGCCCTCGACGACGTCACCGTCGCCGGGAATGATGTCGCCGGCCTCGCAGACGACGCGGTCCCCGATGCGCAGCTCGGTGCCGGGCACCTGTTCCTCGGACTTCCCGTCCGAGGTCAGGCGCCGCGCGACCGTGTCGGTCTTGGCCTTGCGCAGGGTGTCCGCCTGGGCCTTGCCCCGGCCTTCGGCGACCGCCTCCGCCAGGTTGGCGAAGATCACGGTCAGCCAGAGCCAGGCGCTGATGGTCCAGCCGAACCAGTCTCCCGGGTCCTTGAAGGAGAACACCGTCGTCAGGACCGAGCCGACGAGGACCACGAACATCACGGGGGACTTGACCATCACCCGCGGGTCGAGCTTGCGGCAGGCGTCCGGCAGCGACCTGACCAGTTGCCTGGGGTCGAACACACCCGCGCCGACCTTGCCTTCGTCCTTGTGGCCGGTCGGCACATCGCTGTGCGGCGCCCGGGTCGGGGTGGCTGTGGACATCGCGTCCTCTTGCTTCGTCGTGTCGGTTGTCATGACGCCAGCCCCTCGGCCAGCGGGCCCAGCGCGAGCGCCGGGAAGTAGGTCAGTCCGGTGATGATGAGGATCGCGCCCACCAGCAGACCCGTGAACAGGGGCTTCTCCGTCCGCAGGGTGCCCGCGGTCGCCGGGACCGGCTGCTGCTCGGCCAGCGAACCCGCCAGCGCGAGCACGAACACCATCGGCAGGAACCGGCCCAGGGCCATCGCCAGGCCCAGGGTCGTGTTGAACCACTGGGTGTCCGCGTTCAGCCCGGCGAAGGCCGAGCCGTTGTTGTTGGCGGCCGACGAATACGCGTACAGGATCTCGGAGAAGCCGTGCGCCCCGCTGTTGGTCATCGAGTTGGCCGGCGTCGGCAACGCCATCGCCGCCGCCGTGAAGACGAGCACCAGGGCCGGGGTGATCAGGATGTAGCAGGCCGCGAACTTGATCTCACGGGTGCCGATCTTCTTGCCGAGGTACTCGGGCGTGCGGCCGACCATCAGCCCCGCGATGAACACCGCGATGACCGCCATGATCAGCATGCCGTAGAGGCCGGAACCGGTACCACCGGGTGCGATCTCGCCCAACTGCATGCCCAGGATGGTGATTCCGCCGCCGAGTCCGGTGAACGAGGAGTGGAAGGAGTCGACCGCGCCCGTCGAGGTCAGGGTCGTCGACACCGCGAAGATCGACGAGGCGCCTACTCCGATGCGCTGTTCCTTGCCCTCCATCGCACCGCCGGCGATGTCGAACGCCGGGCCGTGGTGGGCGAACTCCGTCCACATCATCAGCGCGACGAAGCCGACCCAGATGGTCGCCATGGTGGCGAGGATCGCGTAGCCCTGCCTCAGGCTGCCGACCATCCGGCCGAACGTCCGGGTGAGCGCGAACGGGATCACCAGCAGCAGGAAGATCTCGAACAGGTTGGTGAAGGGCGTCGGGTTCTCGAAGGGGTGCGCGGAGTTGGCGTTGAAGTAGCCGCCCCCGTTGGTACCGATCTCCTTGACGGCCTCCTGCGAGGCGACAGCGCCCCCGTTCCACTGCTGGGAACCCCCCATGCTGTGCCCATTCAAAAACTGGCCGACCTCGTGAATGCCGGAGAAGTTCTGGATGACACCGCACGCGACGAGAGCGACCGCGACGACGACGGAGAACGGCAGCAGGATGCGTACGACACCACGCACCAGGTCGGACCAGAAGTTGCCCAGCTCACCGGTGCGAGAACGGGCGAATCCTCGTACCAGCGCCACCGCCACCGCGATGCCGACGGCGGCGGAGACGAAGTTCTGCACGGCGAGCCCGGCGGTCTGGACGACGTGGCCCATGGCCTGCTCGCCGTAGTAGGACTGCCAGTTGGTGTTGGTCACGAAGGACACGGCGGTGTTGAACGCCTGGTCCGGGTCGATCGAGGAGAAGCCGAGCGAGCCGGGCAGGACGCCCTGGAGCCGCTGGAGCAGGTAGAGGAACAGGACACCCACGGCGGAGAAGGCGAGGACACCGCGCAGATACGCGGGCCAGCGCATCTCCGTGTCCGGGTTGGCGCCGATGCCCTTGTAGATCCACTTCTCCACACGCCAGTGCCTGTCGGAGGAGTAGACCTTGGCCATGTAGTCGCCGAGCGGGACGTAGGCCAGACCCAGTGCCACGATCAGGGCGAGCAACTGGAGAATGCCGGCAAGTACGGGACCCATGACGTTCTCAGAACCTCTCCGGGAAGATCAGGGCGAGGACGAGATAGCCCAGCAGGGCGACAGCCACGACCAGGCCGACAACGTTCTCGGCGGTCACAGCTTCGTCACCCCCTTGGCGGCGAGAGCCACCAGCGCGAACACCGCGATCGTGATGACGACGAAGGCCAGGTCGGCCATCGAGAACTCCTGGAGTGAGGTTCTGCGAACAGGGACGATTAGAGGAAAGCGCCTCTTTGGCCGGATCGGATCGCACCTTGACGGCTCTCTTACGGGGGCGCCCACGGCTTTGACGGGACTCATACGGCGTCGATCCGTACCGTCGTGGCGGCCGGTGTCCGGCTCACAGGAGGCGGAAGCGCAGTCGGCAGATCACCGCGTCCGTCTCCCGCCGCACGGCGTGCGCGACGACTCCGCCCCGCTGGTTCTGCAGCAGCCGCTGCCACAGCCGTTCCGGTTCGGTCTCCGGGATCAGGACGGTGACGCGGGTGCCGGGCTCGGTGGCGGCCACGTCACGGACGTAGGCGGCGATAGGACGGCCCAGGCTGCGGCGCTCGCTGGTCAGCCGGACCAGGGGTACGCCCGGGTCCCACTCGGCCCAGGACCGCTCCAGCGTGTGCAGGGCCGCCCGGTCTTCAGGGTCCGGGTAGCAGACGGTGACCGCGCGGACCTCGTCGCCGAGGGAGGAGGCGGCCGTGAGCGCCTCCGAGGTCAGCCTGGACAGGGACGAGACGGGCACGATCACCAGCGAGCGCTCGCGGTGCGGGGGTTCCGGTATGCGGCCGATGCCGAGCCGTTCGCCGATCCGGCCGTAGGTGCGGTGCACGGTCTCGAAGGCGACCACGAGCAGGGGCAGGGCGATCACGATCAGCCAGGCGCCCTCCGTGAACTTCTCCACCGTGACGACGACGGTCGCGACACCGGTGAGCAGCGCGCCGAAGCCGTTGAGTGCCGTCTTCCCCTGCCGGCCCCTCCCCCGCTCCTGACGCCAGTGCCGGACCATGCCGACCTGGGCGATGGTGAACCCGACGAACACACCGATCGCGAAGAGCGGGACCAGGGTGTTGGTGTCGCCGCCTGAGAACACCAGCAGGGCGGCGGAGACGGCGGCCAGGGCGAGGACGCCGTGCCGGTGGACCTGACGGTCGGCCTTGAGGGCGAAGACGTGCGGCGCGTAGTTGTCGCGGGCGAGCAGTTTCAGCAGCACCGGAAGCCCGCCGAAGGACGTGTTCGCCGACAGGGCGAGCAGGATCATCGTCGCGAACTGGATGACGTAGAAAGCCCAGTTGTGGCCGAGGGAGGCGTCCGCGAGCTGGGCGAGGACGGTGACGCCGTCGACCGGCTGGAGATGGAAGCGGCCGATGAGCACCGACAGGCCGATCAGCATCACGCCGAGGACGGCGCCGAGGGCGACCTCCGCGCGCTGCGCCCGCTTCGCGCGCGGGACACGGAAGGAGGGCACGGCGTTGGCGATGGCCTCCACGCCGGTCAGCGCGGCACAGCCGGAGGCGAAAGCTTTCAGCAGGAGCAGCGCCCCCACGGTGGAGGCGTTGTCGGCGAGCGCCGAGGCATGGCCGGCCGCCGTCGCCGTGCTCACCGGCTCGGCCCGGAACAGCCCGACGGCGATCAGCACGAGGATCGAGCCGACGAAGACGACCGTCGGCACGATGAACACCCTTGCCGACTCCACGATGCCCCGCAGGTTCACGCCGGTGACCAGGGCGAGCACCGCCAGGCACAGCCACAGCCGGTCGTCGTAGAGGGCGGGGAAGGCCGAGGTCAGGGCCGCCACACCGGCGGTGACGGCCACCGCGACGTTCAGGACGTAGTCCAGGACCAGCGAGGCCGCCGCGACCAGGCTGGTGCGGGCGCCCAGATGCGTCCTGGCGACGGCGTAGGAGCCGCCACCGTCCGGGAAGGCCGCGATGACCTGACGGTACGAGGCGACCAGCACCGCCAGCAGGCCCGCGATGGCCAGTGTCACCGGCAGCGTGAAGCCGAGCCCGTGCGCACCGGCGGCGGCCAGGACGAGGACGATCGCCTCAGGGCCGTACGCCACCGACGCCATGGCGTCCAGGGAGAGGGCGGCGAGGCCGGTGACGGCGGTCAGGCGATGGCGTTCGCCGGTATCGGGCGGCTCCTCGTCGGCGGGGACGGCATCCGGCAGTGGGGGTCCCCCCGCTCGAGCGAAGCCGAGAGTGGGGGAGGTCAGGACGGACATGGGTGCGCGCTCCTTCTTCAGGGCCGCGCACAGGGGCCGAGGAGTGCGCGGTGCACTCCAGGTTGTGTCCCGTTCCCGTCGCCTCCGACTGCTCCTAGCGGCATCTTCGCGCCCCGGCCGCCGACTTTGACGGGATCCTGACGGCTGTGTGATCCCGGTAACGGCTGTCGGTCGCGGTCAGGGGTCAGGGGTCACGGTCCGGTCCGGTCCGCGAACGGCAGCGACACGACCATGGTCAGACCGCCGCCCGGGGTGTCCTCGGGGGTGAGCGTTCCGTTCATCGCCTCGGTCAGGCCGCGGGCGAGGGCCAGCCCGAGGCCGAGGCCGGTGGTGTTGTCGGTGTCGCCGAGCCGCTGGAACGGCTCGAAGGAGCCTGTCCCGTCCGTCGGCGGGAAGACCGGGCCCCCGGCGCACTCGGCGAAGCCCACCACCACGTCCGCCCCTCGCGCGGCGCGGCGCCGCCCCTCGTCGAGCATGCGGTAGGTCTTGCCGACTCCGGGAGCTGCCCCGAGGTAGACCTTCAGCCGTCCGGGCCGTACGTCACTCATCGCCGCCGACGCACTCCGCTCACTGGTTCAACTCCCTTGCGCAGAAGGGTCCCTTGCCCAGCAGGGATCCTCCCGCTGCACAAGCCCCTTCGCGGGCCGGAAAGGGGCGTCGTCAGCGTTTCCTTGTCGCTGGTCACGAGGACCTTGACACCGTCTTGACGGCATACGCGGCGTAGGGACGGTTCTCGTCCTCGTGGCCCTCGCGACGGTGGACTCACGCGGACGGCTGAGCGGAGCCCGCACGAAGAAAACGGGCTCCGCTCAGCCGTACGCACGGAATGCCACAGGCACCCGGCCGCTCTTAACGGAGTCTTGACGCCCTCGGAGCACGCTCCCCCTCGGCGCTCACGTCACTCTCTGCTTACGCTGGTGCCGCCGTCCGCGTGATGGCCCGAACCCCGAGCCGAACACGCATCAGGAGCACCCCGATGGCCACCACCGCACGCCCACAGCAACGTCTACGTGCCTGGATGCTGCAGGGTCTGACCGACATGGGCAGGAGCGGTGGCCTCACGGGCCCGCACGCCAAGCCGGAGCCCGCGCACAAGGGCCAGCGGTGGTGGCGGGTGATGTGCCTGACCGGCGTCGACTACTTCTCCACCCTCGGCTACCAGCCCGGCATCGCCGCCCTCGCGGCCGGCCTGCTCTCCCCCGTCGCGACCATCGTCCTCGTCGTCGTCACCCTCGTCGGAGCCCTGCCGGTCTACCGGCGGGTGGCCGAGGAGAGCCCGCACGGCGAGGGCTCCATCGCGATGCTGGAACGGCTGCTGTCCTTCTGGCAGGGCAAGCTGTTCGTCCTGACCCTGCTGGGCTTCGCCGCCACCGACTTCCTGATCACCATCACCCTGTCGGCCGCCGACGCCTCCACCCACCTGGTCGAGAACCCGCACCTGACCAGCGCGCTGCACGACAAGCAGGTGCTGATCACCATGATCCTGGTCGCCCTGCTCGGCGCGGTCTTCCTCAAGGGCTTCCTGGAGGCCATCGGTGTCGCCGTCGTCCTGGTCGCCGTCTACCTCGGGCTGAACATCGTGGTGGTCGCCGTCGGCCTGTGGCACGTCGTCACGGAGGGCCATGTCATCACCGACTGGTCCACCGCCCTCACCGCCGAACACGGCAACGTCTTCGTCATGGTCGGCGTGGCGCTGATCGTCTTTCCCAAGCTCGCGCTCGGCCTGTCCGGCTTCGAGACCGGCGTCGCGGTGATGCCGCACGTGAAGGGTGACGACACCGACACGGAGGCGAACCCGAAGGGCCGTATCCGGGAGACCAAGAAGCTGCTGACCGCCGCCGCCGTCGTCATGAGCGTCTTCCTGATCGCGACCAGCTTCATCACCACCCTGCTCATCCCGGAGAAGGAGTTCGAGTCCGGCGGCAAGGCCAACGGCCGCGCCCTCGCCTACCTGTCCCACGAGTACCTGGGCAACGTCTTCGGCACGGTGTACGACGTGTCGACGATCGCGATCCTGTGGTTCGCGGGCGCCTCGGCGATGGCCGGCCTGCTCAACCTGATGCCCCGCTACCTGCCCCGCTACGGCATGGCCCCGCACTGGGCACGGGCCGTGCGCCCGATGGTCATCGTCTTCACCCTCATCGGCTTCCTCGTCACGTGGATCTTCGACGCGGACGTGGACAAGCAGGGCGGCGCGTACGCCACCGGCGTGCTGGTGCTCATCAGCTCGGCTGCGATCGCCGTGACCATCGCAGCCCGCAAGGCCGGCCAGCGCGGCTGGACGATCGGCTTCGCCGTCATCTCGGCGGTGTTCCTCTACGTCACCGTCGTCAACGTCATCGAGCGCCCCGACGGCGTCAAGATCGGCGCCTGCTTCATCGCGGGCATCATCCTGGTCTCGCTGCTGTCCCGGCTGGCCCGCGCCTTCGAGCTCCGCGTCACCAGCGTCACGCTGGACGACATGGCGGAACGATTCATCCGGGACATGGCCAGCCGCAAGATACGGTTCATCGCCAACGAGCCCGACCAGCGCGACAAGGCCGAGTACCGCGACAAGATCGAGCAGATCCGGGCCGACAACGACATGCCGGAGCAGGAGGACTTCGTCTTCGTCGAGGTGACGGTCACCGACCCCTCCGAGTTCGAGGCGGGCCTGACGGTACGCGGCGAGGTGCTGCACAAGCGCTACCGCGTCCTGACCCTCGAGTCCTCCTCCATCCCCAACGCCCTCGCCGCCCTCCTCCTGCACGTCCGCGACACGACGGGCTGCACCCCGCACATCTACTTCGAGTGGACCGAGGGCGGCCCCTTCGCCAACTTCCTGCGCTTCTTCCTCTTCGGCCAGGGCGAGGTCGCCCCGGTCACCCGGGAGGTCCTGCGCGAGGCGGAACCTGACCGCGCCCGCCGCCCCCGCGTCCACACCGGCTGACGGCTGCGGCAACCGCGTCAGAATCCCGTCAACATTCGCTCCGCCGGCGTCAGGGCCCCGTCAGCAGCGGGGCCATACCCCCGTACGGCTGCCTAACGTCAGAGACATGGAACGGAGCGCACCGGCGGCCCCGACGGGCGACCGCCACTGGCCCGGCAGCGCCCGGTTCGCGGCAGGCTGCGGCCTGGTGTTCTGCGCCATGAGCCTCCTGGTCGACTGGGACGCGGGAACCCTGACGCCTCTCAGCGCCCTGCTCTGGTCCGTCCTCTCCGCCGTGGTGTTCACCATCCTGCTGCCGCCACGGGTGAGCGCGGGCCCCGGCTGGCTGGCCGTACGCACCCTGTCGCGCCGGCTCGTCATCCGCACGGACGCGCTGACTGCCGTACGGCAGTACGGCGGCGTCTCCTCCCACCTGGTCCTCCGGGACGTCCACGGCCACAGCCTGGAACTCGACTCCCGGATCCTCGCCACCAACCCCCTGCTCATGCACGAGCTCGACACCGGCGTCCGCCGCTCCCTGGAGCACGGAACGCTGAGCCACGGAGCCGACGTCATCAACCGCCTGGGCCGTCGCATCGACGCCGAGACGGCCAGGGCCGTACTCCGGGAGTCGGGACTCTCGTGACCTCTCCCCTGCCGGCCGGCTCAGGATGCCTGTGGGTGCAGGAGTCGGGCGAGCAGGTCGTCCAGGGTGACCAGTCCCGTGAGTCCGCCCGTGTCGTCGCGGACCACGGCGAGTGAGGCGCGGCGGCGGCGCAGTTGTTCGATGGCGTCGCCGACGGTGTTCCGCACGGTCAGTTCGGGCACCGGGCGCGCCAGTTGCCGGGCGGTGACGGCTCTGCGCCGGGCCCTGGCGACCAGGGCGTCGCGGGCGTGGACGGAGCCGACGACCGTCTCGCCGTCGCGCACCAGCAGGCGGCTGCGGTCGTGCTCGGTCGCGAGCGCGAGGATCTCCGCCACGTCCGCCTCGGCCGGCACGGAGATGATCAGCTCGGCGGGCACCTGGAGTTCACCGACCGGAGTCTGGGGCTCGGTGAGCGAGTTGGTGATCAACTCGGAGTCGTCCTTGCTGATCAGGCCCAGCCGTTCGGACTCCTCGACGAGGTGCGTGAGCTGCTCACGGTTGTGGACGGAGGTCAGCTCGTCGCGCGGGGTGACCCGGCACAGTCGTACGAGCGCGTTGCTGATCCGGTTGAGGACGGCGATCAGCGGGCGCACCATCCTGACCACGGCCCGGAAGGCCGGGGAGAGCAGCATCGCCGAACGCTCGGGGTGCGCGATCGCCCAGGACTTGGGGGCCATCTCGCCGACCACCATGTGCAGGAACACGACGACGATCATCGCCACGGCGAACGCGACTCCGTAGCTGAGCGCGCTGGGCAGGCCCAGGTCGTGCAGCAGCGGGTCGAGTTCGTGGGAGATCGCGGGCTTGGAGAGGGAGCCCAGGCCCAACGTGCAGACGGTGATGCCCAGTTGGGCGCCGGCCAGCATCAGCGACAGCTCGCGCATACCGGCCAGGGCCGCGCCCGCGCCGCGCTGTCCCTCGGCGGCGGCCTTCTCCATGCGGTGCCGTTTGGCGGCGACGAGGGCGAACTCGGCGGCGACGAAGAACCCACTGCCGATGAGCAGCAGGACGGTGACGAAGAGCGCCATGGGGAAACTCATGCCTGCTCCTCCGTCTGTTCGGCCAGCCGTTCCATGCGCACACGGTCCGGCACGTGCCGGTCGAGGGTGCGTACGTCGATCAGTGCGCGGCCCCCGCCGGGCAGGTCGACCGTGAGGCTGTCCCCGATGGTCGGGAAGCGGCTCAGCCGGTCGACGATCAGGCCGGCCACGGTGTCGTAGTCGTCGTCCGTGGGCAGGTCGACGCCGGTGACCTCGGCCACCTCGTCCAGGCGGCGGCCCGCGTCCACCAGCCAGCCGTCGCCGTCCGCGACCGCGATCTCGGTGATGAGGTCGGACTCGTCGGCGATGTCACCCACCAGTTCCTCGGCGATGTCCTCGTACGTGACGATGCCCGCCACACCTCCGTGTTCGTCCAGGACGACCGCGAACTCGTCGCCCTGGGCCCGCATCTGCTCCACCGCGTCCGGCAGGGGGAGTGTGTCCGGCAGCAGCAGGGGCCGCCGGGCGGCCTGGGCCGCCGTGGTGTCCGTGAAGCCGTCTGCGGGCAGGGCCATGAGCTCCCGGACGCCGAGCACTCCGCCGACGTCGTCCGGATGGTCGCCCAGGACGGGGTAGTTGGAGTGGCCGTGCCTGGCGATCAGCTCGACCGCATCGGCGAGGCTCGCGTCCCTGCGGACGAAAACGGCCTCCACGCGCGGCACCATCACCTCGTCCAGGGTGCGATCGGAGAACTCCAGGGCGTGGTCGAGGAGTGCGGCGGTGTCCTTGGGCAGTTGGCCCTGCTCGTGGGACTCGCCGATCAGATGGCCGAGTTCCTCCAGGGTGGCGCCGTGGTGGAGTTCCTCGACGGGCTCGATGCCGACCTTGCGCAGGAGCGTGTTGGCCGCGCCGTCGAAAACGCGCACGAGTGGGCCGACGATCTTCAGGTACGCCAGGGTGGAGGAGGCCAGCGACTTCGCCAGCCGTTCGGGGACGGCGATGGCGAGGTTCTTCGGGGCCAGTTCGCCGATCACCATCTGGACGACCGTGGCCAGGACGAAGGCGAGCACGACGGAGATTCCGCCGACCGCCCCGTCAGGAACACCGATGCCGGTCAGTACGGGCTTGAGCAGCGCGGACACCGACGGCTCGGCGATGAAACCGACGACCAGGCCGGTGACGGTGATGCCGAGCTGGGCGCCGGACAGCATGAAGGACAGGCGTTCCAGGACCTTCAGCGCACGGGCGGCCTCCGGTCACCGGCCTCGGCCTCGCGAGCCAGGGCCAGCCGGTCGACGGACACGTACGCGAATTCCTGAGCGACGAAATAGCCGGTGCCCACGGTCAGCAGCAGTACGGCGAGCAGACCGAGCCAGGCTTCCGGTGCGCTCATCGACGCCTCAGCCCGGAGTGGGTGCCCCGCCGCGCGCCGCGCTCAGGAGAGACCTGGCGGGAGGGTGGCCGGGGATCGTGCCCCGAGGAGTCCGTCGAGCTGGCGGACAAGGATGCTCCTTCACTAGAACGTTCACCTTGGCAACGATTCTGACCACAGCCGCGTTCCCCTGCGCGGCGAGCCCGCGCACCCGCGACCGGCCTCGGCGTCGGTGTGGTCGGCGGGATGGTCGCGGCCGAAGTCGTGGACGAGGTCGGGGACTTCTTCGAGGGCGACGATGAAGGGGAAGAGGAGTAGGGGTAGGAGAGGTAGGAAGGGCGGGAGGAGTAGGAAGAGCAGGAAGAGAAATCCACTGGGCCCGGTGGAACTTATCCGCCCGGCGGTTAGTTTCTACGTTGCTGTAGACCGTGCTGTTGATCTTGATCCATTTTGACATTCTGGAGTTCTCATGGCCCTGTGGGACCGCTTCAAGGAGTCCGCGTCGACGATGCAGACTCAGCTCGTGGCGAAGAAGAACGACCTCAAGAGCGGCGCCTTCCGCGACGCGAGCATGGCGATGTGCGCCCTGGTCGCCGCCGCCGACGGCAGCATCGACCCCTCGGAGCGCCAGCGGGTGGCCCAGCTGATCGCCACCAACGAGGTGCTGCAGAACTTCGACGCGATGGATCTGCAGCGACGCTTCGACGAGAACCTCAACAAGCTGACCGCCGACTTCGCGTTCGGCAAGGTGAGCGTGCTGCAGGAGATCGCCAAGGCCAAGAAGAAGCCGGCCGAGGCTCGTGCCGTCATCCAGATCGGCATCGTCATCGGTGGCGCGGACGGCGACTTCGACAAGACCGAGCAGGCCGTCGTGCGCGAGGCGTGTTTCACCCTGGACCTGCCGCCGCACGAGTTCGACCTCTGACTCGGCCTCTGGCCTACGTCCGCCCGGCGGGTCACAGGGGCGTGGCCGCGTGGAGGATGAAGATCATGGTCACGGCGGCGTTCGCGGACGACATCGCCGAGACGGCCGTACCCGCCGCAGCGCCCCAGGTCGCCAGGCCGACCGTGGTGAACACGGACGGCCAGCGGCGCCCCACGGGTGCGGGTCCGAGCAGGGCCGCCACCCTGCGCGGCACCGGCCCCGGCGCGGCGAAGCCGGCGAGCGTGGCCAGTGGTGTGCCACGGGAACCGGAGACCAGCGCGGCCTTGCCGATCGCCCGCGCCACGTCACGACGGCTGCCGACCACGTGCGCCGCGTCCTCGTCGGCCCATCGCTCCGCCGTGTACGACACCGCCGTACGCAGGGGCTGCAGGAACGGGTTGGCCCGGGCGGCCAGTTGTACGGCGAGCAGGTGGCGGTGGTGACGGGCGGCGAGGTGGGCGCGCTCGTGGGCGAACAGGGCTCGGCGCTCGGCCGGCTCCAGTGAGTCGAGCAGCCCGGTGGTCACGACGATCCGATCGCGACCGCCGCCCGGCAGTGCGTACGCGTAGGGAGCCGCGTCGGGCAGGACCGCGACCTCCGTGGCCGGCAGCCCGGCCAGAGCCCGGTGAGCTCGACGGCGGGTCCGGCGGTGCCGCCACAGGGTCCGGGTGCAGGCCAGCGCCACCACGCACAGGGCGGGGATGGCCGCCTTGCCGACCACCTCGTCATAGGGGACGGCCTCGCGCACCTCGGGGTCCGACCAGCCGTCGGGCAGCGGGTTGCCCGGGAGCTGGGCGGTGCCGACCACCATCAGCAGCGCCAGGCACACCGTGCTGCACACGGCCATCACGGCGGCCACGCCGGCCAGCAGCCGGGTCGCGGTACGCGGATGGAGGTGCTGCTCGGCGAGGCGGGCGACCGGCCACGCCGTCAGCGGCAGCACCAACGGCAGAAAGACGAAGACCCCCATGAAGTGTCAGTCTCCCCGGCTGTCGGGGGACCGGCCCAGAAGCTCGCGCAGCAGACGCTCGTCGTCGGGACCGAGACCGGTGACGAAACTCGCCAGCACGGCCTGTCTGTCTCCCTCGTTGTCCAGCACCCGGCGCATCTTGTGGGCGGCGAGGCCGGCCTGGTCCGCCACGGGCAGCCAGGCGAAGGACCGGCCGGCCCGTTCGCGGGTGACCGCACCCTTGGTCAGCAGCCGCGTGAGGATCGTGATGACGGTCGTATAGGCGAGGCCACTGCCCAGGCGCTCCCGCACCCAGCCCGCCGTCGCCGGTCCGTCCGCCTCGCGCAGCGCGGACAGCACCAACGCCTCCAGTTCACCCTGTCCCCGTCGCCGGGGAGGCTGTCGGTGATTCGTCACGCCCTGTCTCCCTTCCGCTGCCGCGTACTTCACGGGCGCTCCATCGTAAGGACACCCGGGGCCGCGCACCCGCAATCACACCTCGCGCTGTTTCTACAGTGATGTAGATTGCGTTCCGGTGCAACCGCACCCCAGGATCTCAACCAGGAGGAAAACCATGGGAGTTTCCCTGTCCAAGGGCGGCAACGTCTCGCTCAACAAGGAGGCCCCGGGCTTGACCGCCGTGCTGGTCGGCCTGGGCTGGGACGTCCGGACGACCACTGGCACCGACTTCGACCTCGACGCCTCCGCCCTGCTCCTGGACGCCTCCGGCAAGGTCCTCTCGGACCGGCACTTCGTCTTCTACAACAACCTCACCAGCCCGGACGGGTCCGTCGAGCACACGGGGGACAACCTCACGGGCGAGGGCGAGGGCGACGACGAGTCGATCAAGGTGAACCTGGCGGGCGTACCCGTCGAGGTCGACCGGATCGTCTTCCCGGTCTCCATCCACGACGCCGACAACCGCGGCCAGAGCTTCGGCCAGGTCCGGGGTGCCTTCATCCGGGTCGTCAACCAGGCGGGCGGGCAGGAGATCGCGCGGTACGACCTGTCCGAGGACGCCTCCTCCGAGACCGCGATGGTCTTCGGCGAGCTGTACCGCAACGGTGCCGAGTGGAAGTTCCGCGCGGTCGGCCAGGGGTACGCCTCCGGACTGGCCGGCATCGCCTCCGACTTCGGCGTCAGCATCTGACCGAGGCCGGCACCCGCCGCCCACGTCACCCTGCGAGAGGCTGCCCGGCGCGGCTCGACGGACCCACCGGCGAGCCGCGGCCTCCTGCTGCCGGCCCTCCCCAAGAACAGGAACCCCGTGTTCGGACTGAGCGAACTGGCCGTCATCCTCATCGTCGTCATAGCCGTCCTCGCGGCGAAGAAGCTTCCTGAACTGGCGCGCTCGGCAGGGAAGTCGGCCCGGATCCTCAAGGCCGAGGCCCGCGCCGCGAAGGAAGACGAGAAGGAGGGGGAAGGGCCGGAGAGCGGCTCGGCTCCCCGTGTCATCCAGGGCGAGACTGTCACTCCGGGTACCGGCACGCCCGCCACGGAAACCGGGCGACCGAACGAGGGGCGCGGCGCGACACCGCGCGACATCTGACGGCAGAGGCAGGGCGTCACTTGACGCGGGCCGCACCGAACGCTGTATCTGAAAACCCGTTGGCGGGGCACCGCCGCCGCTGCTAGCTTTCCGGTGGCCGTGCGAGATGACGAGGAGGTGGTACCCGTGAACGCTGTATCGACATGGGTGCTCTCCTCCGGGGTCACGGTCGGGCGGTAGGTCGTCCGGGAGCGCCGTTCTGAGCCCTCCCGAAAGGCACGACCATGCAGTTCACCTCCGAACAGCGTCTCGACGACGGCGTCCTCGAACGCGAATTCACCCTCGGGGAGATCCCCGGCATCCTGTGGACACCCGGATCCGCGTCCGCATCCGAGTCCGCACCGGCGCCGCTGATCCTGCTCAGCCCTCCTCCTGTCGGGTTGCGCAGGGCGTACCCCCGGCTGGTGGGCCGAGCCCGGCACTCCGCGGCGTGCGGCTTCGCCACGGCCACCATCGAGCTCCCCGGAAGCGGCGACCGGCCCCGTTCACCCGCCGCCGAGCAGGCCGTCGCCGACATGCGTCGGGCCCTGGAGGCCGGCGAGCCGGTCGGTGACGAGATCATCGACCGGCTCGTCCTCCCCCTGGTGGACCAGTCGGTCCCGGAATGGCGGGCCGCCCTGGACGCCCTGCTGTCCCTGCCCGACCTCAGCGGCCCGGTCGGGTACTCGGGGGGAGTGATCTCCATCGGGACCCGGCTGGCGGTGGTCGAGCCGCGCATCTCGGCCGCTGTTCTGTTCGCCGGGAGTTTCGTCCCTCGCGTCATGCTCGAGGAGGCCCGCCAGGTGACCATTCCTCTGCACGTCCTGCTGCAGTGGGACGACGAGGGCAACGACCGGCAGGCGGCCCTGGACCTGTTCGACGCCTTCGGCTCCAAGGAGAAGACGCTGCACGCCAACATGGGCGGGCACACCGGCGTCCCGCAGTTCGCGGGGGACGCCGCGGCCCAGTTCTTCACCCGACACCTGAGGTGACGCCGGGCAGTCCGGCCACCGGCAGAGGGTGAGCGGCGTCCGCCGTGCTGCCGTAGCCGTCACGTCACTGTCATCGAGGAGAGGCCCCGGCCCTCCTCGACGGCGGTGACCGGCGGCTCACCGGTGCCGGGGCAGACCTACGGCAGCCCCCAAGCCGCCCCCCGCTCCACCAGCGGCACCGAGTCGATCACCAGGTCAGGGCGCTCACCCGCGTACAGCAGGACCTCCCGGCCCTTGGCCAGGTCGATCGTGAGGGTGCCGTCCTCCGCGGTGTGAGTGTGGGCCGGGGTGCCGTCGTCCAGGAGGGCCGTCAGCGGGCCGCCGGACAGGTCGTGGCGCAGGCGCAACGGTTCGCCGGCCAGGCTCCGGATCCGGATGAAGCGGGTGGCGCCCCCCGTACGGGCCGCGCTGACCAGGAAGGCGCCCTGGGTGCGGAAGTCGTGGAGGGTGACGTCCGGCCAGGTGGGCGGGACGGCCGGGAAGATCCGTACGACGCCTCCCCAGCTCTGGCAGAGCATGTCGTGCAGGGACTGGGACGCTGACAGCGGGGTCTCGATGACCGGGCCGGCCTCCGTGTAGTGGGTGTTGGCCCGGCACGGGTAGCGCGTGGTGGGGTCGAAGAACTTCTTCAGGTAGGTCAGGGCCGTGTCGCCACGGCCCATCATCGCGTAGAGCGACGCGGCTCCCGTGTAGCTGTAGCCGCGGTGGGCGCCGGTCAGCGCGTGCCAGCGGACGACCGACTTCTCGATCAGTTCGCGCTGCTCCGGCTGGTCCCAGTTGACCAGGTACAGCGGGTAGACCATCAGCAGGTGGGAGTAGTGGCGGTGGGACTGCGCGTACGGGGTGTCGGCACCGATCATGAAGCCGTTGCCGTCCACGGGGTACGGCGTCAGCTTGGCCAGGGTCTCCTGCCAGCGGGGGGCGAGCGGATCGTCGACACCCAGGCGCTCGGCGGCCTCCAGGAGGGCCGTGCAGCCCCAACGGATCAGCGCCAGGTCGTAGTTGGTGTCCTGCGGGGGGACGACCGGGTACTCCGGGGAGAGCGTCGACGGGAGGTGCAGCTTGCCGTCGTCGCCCGGCTGGAGGAAGTGCAGGTAGTAGTTGACCGCCCGGCGGAGCACGGGGAAGACGGTGTCCCGCAGCAGCTTCTCGTCCATGCTGTGGCGGTAGCTCAGCCACACGTTGTGCAGCGCCCAGGTCAGGTCGCCCACCTCGGCACCCGTGCCGGGCCTGCCGACGCTCCGGTTGGCGAACATGTCGGAGCTGCGGCCCACTCCGGCGCTGTCCGAGCGGTAGGCGGCGGCCACGTTCGTGGTGAGTTGTTCCTGGTTCTGGCGGAGGGTGGTGGCCAGCGAGTCGAGTTCCAGGTGGTTGGAGCCGTGGATCAGCCAGTACTCCAGCTGGATGTTGAGGTTCCACCACACCGCCGGCCAGGGCGTGGGCTCCAGCCAGGGGCCGCAGGTGGCCATCGGCGGACCGCCCGCGCGGCTGGCCGACGCGACCTTGTAGAGCTGGATCCAGTGGAAGCTCTGCAGCCGCTCGTCGGGGAACGAGACGAAGCTCTTGCGGTAGTACGCGTGCCAGGCGCGGGTGTGCGAGGTGCGCAGGGCGGTGTACGGGGCGATTCCCAGGGCCTGCCGGATCGTCGGAATCTTCTGGATCTTCTTCAGCGACTCCTCCCCCGCCCGGGTGTTCGAGGGGTGGCTGTGGGCGACGGTGAGCAGGAGGGTGTCGCCCGAGCGTCGGTACGCCGTCGCGGTCTGGCCGCCGCCGGTCAGGGGCTGGAGCACCTGCTCGACTCCGCCGGTGGTCCGGGTGGTCCAGGGCGGGTTGGTGACGTAGTCCGCCGGTGGGGCCTCGCTGATCCTGCGGGGACTGATCGCGTCCTCCGGGTGGAACGTCCAGTGGACCTTCTCGTCGCCGGCCGCCGTGACACGGGCGGCCAGAACACCGTCGTGGATGAGTGCGGCGAGGGTCAGGGTGCCCTTGTCCGTGGTGACCGTGCCGGTCAGTTCGGCGTTCCACAGGCTCAGGCGCCAGTCCACGGCGGTGATCGTGCCGACCGGGTCCAGGGTCAGGTGTCCCACGGGGAGCCGGCAGGTGCCCCAGCCGCTGCCGAGTTCCGGTCGGTGGTCCTGGACCTCGCCGTGCTGGACGGTGAAGCGGATCGCGTTCACGCCCGGCTCCTGGTACACCATGCTGCCCAGCCGCCCGTCCCCGAGGAACGGTCCCTCGTGCCACAGCGTGGGCAGCCTGCGCCACAGCAGGTCCTGCTTGCGCAGGAAGCCGGACCAGGCCGCGTCCGAGTCCATACGGTCACGCAGCTTCCAGGGCCGGCGGACGGCCACGGCGTCTCCTGCCTGGCCAGGAGGCCCGGCGTGATCGGCGTGATCGACGGGGTCGGCCTGCGCGACTACGGGCAGGGCGGCAAGCGTCGTACCGCCCAGCGCCGAGCCGAGCACTGCTCTACGAGAGGTCATGCGGGTGCCTCCAGAAGCCAGAAGGTGGGGGGACGGTGAGGGGTGGGGCGACGCCGGTGTCAGGCCCAGTCGGCCGGTTCGGCCAGGGCGTAGGTCGAGGCGATCCGGTGGTTGTCGTGCAGGATCGTCAGAGTCCGTGGGCCGCTCGGCTTCCCCTCGCGCCAGGCGGTGCAGTAGATCCCGTTGGACCAGCGGATCGTCCGTGAGGTGGACGGCAGCACGGTGATGCCGGTCCGGCTCACCGTCCTCGTACCGTTCAGCCACACCTCGAAGGCGCCCCGGCCGTCGCCGTCGAGCTTCAGCCGGGTGACGACGCGGATCCAGGTGTCCCGCAGGCCGCTGATCGACCCGGCGGTGCCCTTGATGCCCCCGGAGCCGCCGAACCGGATCTCCGACCCGATGACGAACATCAACAGCCAGGGCCCTTCCGGGTCTTCGGGCGACCACTGCTGGAAGGTGACGTTCTGGTCGTGGAAGGTCCAGCCGGGCCCGAGGCGGATCGCCTGGCCGTAGTACCGGTCCTCGCCGACGCTCTGCGCGCCGCGCCGGATGACCTCGGAGTGGTAGCCGCCGGTCTCGTCGACGTAGGTCTGGGTCGCCGCGAGCGCGTGCGCGCCCTTGTAGGTGGGCGAGTCGACGGTCTCGATGGTGCCGGCCTTCTGTGTGTAGGCGTGGTCCCAGCCCTCGACGCTGCCGCGGTTCTGGAAGTGGACCTCGTCCGCGGCGCTTGCCTGTCCCGGCAGGACGGCGGCGGTGACACCGGCGAGGCCGAGTCCGCCGAGCGCGGTGAGTGCGGTTCGTCTCCGCACGGCTCACCGGGTCCAGTAGGTGATGTTGCGAAAGCGGGCCTCGGCCCGGCCGGTGCCGTGGTGGTAGACGCCGTTCTTGAAGTGGCGGGTGGCGGGGCCCCGGTCCTCGGTGGTCAGCACCAACTCGTCGTCGAAATAGACCTTCACGCTGCCGGCCGAGGCATCGTGCGCGAGCTTGACGTTGAACCACGTGCCGTACGCGCCGGTCTTCAGGACCGTGCGGTCGAACGCCCGTACAGTGCCGCCGTTCGTGTTGTACACGTTGAGCATGAAGTCCGTGGCCGGTGTGCCGTCGGGGTGGATCACGCGGAGGATCTGCACGAAGGTCGCGCCGTTCGTGCCGGACGGGAGGTACACGTCGGCGTCCCACATGTGCCGGCCGGAGGTGTACTCCCGCTTCCAGCGCATCTCGGTGCGCGGGTCGGTGGAACTGCCCTGCGACAGGGGTTCGTCGGTGTCGTACACCCACATGCGGTGGACACCGCCGCTGTTGCTGTACCGGTCGCTCAGGTCCAGGTTCCAGGGCTTGTGCATGCTGTACGTGAACGCCGTCTTCGTCCAGCCGTCCGTGGGGGACGCGGCGGGGGCCGCGGGAGACGCCGAGGCTGTCGCCCGAGTCGTCGACCAGAGGGCGCCCGAGGCGAGTAAGCCGCCGGCCGCGAGAACCGTACGCCGCGATGGGGTCATGGGCATGCCAAATAACCTTCCCGGGTGAGATGTGCGATTCATCGGATCTATCTCCCGAGGGAGCGTAGGACTAGACCAGAAGTGCGTCAATGTTCAGGCCCAGACGAAGATAGATCCGATGTACGCCAACCCACTGCCCGGGCTACTCCAGTCGCGGACCGGGGTTGAACACCGGGTGATGGCTCTCCGGCGGAGCCAGATAGCTGACCGGCAGGCCTCCCGTGTCGATGACGATCTGGTCCACGGCTATCGCCGCATCGACCATGAAGATCCGCAGTTCGTGCTCGCCGGGCTCGGCGACGGTCACCGTGGCCGTGAGTCTCTCGACGCCGTCCTCCACGTTGCGGGCCCAGGCGTCGCCCCGGTTGCCGGTGGCGACGGACTGTCCCGACAGGACCGTCACCGGCTGGTCGTCGAGCGACACCGCCAGCCGCCGACGCCCCCGCTCGTCGAGCGACGGCAACCGGAAGACGGTGACCGGAAAGGTCCCCGTGCTGCTGAAGCGCACCCGGTACCTCAACTCCGGTGCCCGCGAGGCGAAGTCGGCGGTGATCGGCGCCGCCGTCGACGGCACCGCCTCCACCGCGCCGCTACGACGCCCCAGCCCGACCACGGTCCGCCAGCGGGCCCCGCCGCGCGCCACCCGGCGGTCGGTGTGTGCCGCGTCGATCGAGACGTACCCGTGCGCCTCGACGAACCCGCACCGCCGACGCCGAGCCCGTTCACCGTCGTTGCGCACCCTCAGCGGTACGTCGACCCGCTGTCCGGCGTTGGCGCCGGTGCCGCTCACGGTGACCGTCGCCTCGTACGATCCCTCGGGCACCCGGTCCCAGTCGATCTCCACCCACACCCTGGTCTGCTCGGTCAGGGAGCCGCCCGACTCGCTCAGCCGGACCCAGGGCTGACTGGTCTCGGCGGTCCAACCCATCTCCAGGAAGCCCGTGTTGAAGACGTCCAGAAATCGGCGGTCCCGGGTGCCGGAGAAGAAGGACAGCGGGCGGGCCGTCCCCGTCTCGTTGCCCTCCGCCGCCACCCCCAGGCCCGACGTCTCCTGGCGGGCGATCCTGGTGACCGCCGGGCGGCCCGGCGCCTTCGGGATCTGCGAGGGGTACGGGTTGACGATCCCGTCCCATTTTCCGCCCGCCACCTCGGTGTTGTAGCGCTTGGTGAGCGCCGCCTCCGTGGCATGGGCCGCCTCGGCGAGGTCCGCGAAGCGGTTCGTCCCGGCGCCGCGCCCCTGACGCCGGGCGAGCGCGTTACGGTCCGCCCAGTAGTACTTCAGGTTCATCAAGTAGGCGCCGTGCACGGGGTATTCGACCAGTTCGAAGTAGGCATCGCGGTAGGCCTCGGGCAGCTTGGCGCCCAAGGTCCTTGCCCGTTCCAGGAGTTGCTCGTAGGCGGTCATCCGGCGGCCCGCCTCGTCGCCGTGGTGGATCACGGAGAGCAGGCCGGGCGCTATGAACTCCGGGCGCAGTTCCGCCGCGAGACGGTGGTACTCGGTGCGGATCGCGGCGATCTCACGGCCGTGCCGTCGTCCGAACTGGCGGCCGGCCCATTCGACCAGGAAGTCCTCGACGTCGTCGGCGCCCCATCTGTCCACGTCCCAGGCGACGTCCATGGCGAAGGACAGCCCGTTCTCGATCGACTTGAGGTCACCCACGTTGAAGATCCACACACGGTCGGCGCCGTGCTCGTACACTCGGCGCAACTCCTGCCAGACCTTGGCCGGTTGGGTGGTGTCCAGCCACAGATAGCTCTTCGGGCGACCCCAGTAGGAGAGGTGGTAGTAGATGCCGTTGCCGCCCGCACGCCGTCGCTCCGCGTCGTTCGGCAGCTGGCGCATGTTGCCGTGGTTGTCGTCCGGCCAGATGAGCGTGACGTCGTCGGGTACCTGGACTCCCGCGTTGTAGAGGTCCAGCACCTCCTTGTACGGGATGAAGATCTGCGGCTCGGCGGCCGGCCCGACCTCCTCGGCCAGGATCCGCCGCTGGTCGGCGATGATGTCGTTCATCACCACGACCTTCTCGGGAATCGTCGTGGCGTACTTCGTCTCCAGCGCGCTGTCGTGCAGGCCGCGCATACCGAGGGTCCAACTGCTCTCGTAGGCGGCGTTCTGGCGGGCCCGGGCCCGCCAGTAGTCGGAGATGACAGCGGGGTTCACCGTGTAGTCGTACACCGGCGGGCTGCCGTCGGCGTTCAGGTGCTCCGCCGCCCACGGGTCCCATTCGTGCACGCCGTTGCGGAGCAGGGCCTCGGGGTGACTGGAGCCGACGACTATGCCGTAGTGCTCGGCCAGTTCGGGGTTCTCGCGGTACTTGTTGAAGAAGTCGGAGTACGGATGCATGGCCGGCCAGAGGTAGTTGGCCTTGAGGCGGAGGAGGAGCTCGAAGACGTGGCTGTAGGTCTCGGGGCCGATGTTCTTGTCCGGCTCCTGGGTCCGGTGGGACCAAGTGGTCAGGTTCTGCTCGTCGTTGATGAAGATGCCCCGGAAGCGGACCGACGGTTCACGGCGGGTGAAGGGTCCGGTCGGGACAGTCACCTCGTCCCGGTGCTCCACCGGCACGTCTGCCCACCAGTACCAGGGCGAGACCCCGATGCGTTCCGAGGTGTCGTAGATCCCGTAGATCGTGCCGCGCCGGTCGCTGCCCGCGATCACCAGGGCGCGGTCCACGCCCGGCAGCGGACGGTCGACCACCTGGGTGACCGACGCTTCCCAACTCCCCTTCACCCGGGCCACGTCCAGACGGCCCTGGGCGATGAGCCCGTCGATGACCGGGCTCGCGCCGATCGTGCCGACGAGGACGAGGTGGCCGGCCCGGTCGGGGACGGTGTGCAGGAGTTCCGGCCGTACGCCGCCGACCCGCTCGATGTCCGCCTGGAGGTCCCCGGCCGCGCGGATCACGGCGGGGTCGTCTGCCGCGTCCACGAAGACGCCGGTGGCCGACCCGCCCCGTAGCAGGGGGAATTCGGGGCTGCCGGTCCGAAGTGAGGGTGCGGCGTGGGCTGTTCCGGCGAGCAGCCCGGGGAGCAGTGGGGTCACTCCGGCGGCGGCCATGCCCCGCAGGAAGGACTTGCGGGTCCATGGCGTCGCCGGGGGTGGGATCTGCGGCCGAGGTGACGGGCTCTGGGATTCGTGGTGCGGCACGAGACGCTCCCTTTTCGCCCAGAGCCCCGCGCCGGCTCTTCGCACAGCCGGTCCGGAGAGCTGAGCGTATGAGTGGCTGTGAGCAGGCGAAAGGCGCGCTTGCCAACGATCCGTACGGATGAGCACGTTGGCATGGTCAGGCTAGAAAGCGCTTGCCATGCACCCTAGGTCAGCCCCGGCCCGAACGTCCATAACCCGGCGTCGTCCACAACCCGGTAACGTCCGGCGCCCCGCACGGACCACTCACCGTGCGGGGCGCCGGACGACGGACACGATTCGTGCCCACGGGAGTTGTTCAGACGTACTCCGTCGCCGCGTCCAGCAGCCAGTCCGTCAGATAGCCGGCGAAGGACGAGCGGACCAGCACCCAGAATCCGGCCCTGGCCTCGTCCCGGGCGACCAGTACCACCTGGGTGCGGCCCAGGGTCGTCTGGGCGCAGCGGCCGGGGCCGAAGGCACGCGGGTGGAGGTCCAGGGCGCAGCCGTGGGCCAGCAGGTCACGGGCTCGGGGGCCCGTGACGAGGAGCGTGGTGCGCTGGGCGGAGACGTCGACGACGGAGACCGGCTCGTCTCCGGCCGCCTCTCTGACACGGCTCTCCAGGTCCCGTTCGCCGCCGGGCGGGCCCACGAGCAGCCACTCGTCCGGGCCCAGCCACAGGGCGACCAACTCCCCGGCGTGGACGACGGTGTTGGGGGCGAGGGGCAGCGGGAGGTCCAGTGCGAGCCCGATGGCGTCCGCCGCCGCGCCCTTGGCGTCGAGGCGCACGTTGAGCTGGGTCAGGAAGGGGAGTTCCGCCAGCCGGATCGCACCCCCGGAGGCGCGGGTCGCGGCGGCCAGCCGACCGGCGGCGTCCGCCAGAGGTGACACCGGCGACAGGGCGGGCAGGGGGGACGGGGAGGACAAGGAGGGCCGGGCGGCGCTCAGGGTGGTGGTGTCAGCCATCTCGGCGGGCTCCCTCGGGGTCGTAGAGGACGGGGCTCGCGACGGTCACCGGGACCAGCCGGTCGCCCACGGGTGCGTACAGGCGTTCGCCGACGCGTTCCCGGCCGCCCTTGATCAGGGCGAGCGCGAAGGTCCGGCCGAGGGCCGCGCTGCGGTAGCTGGAGGTGACATGGCCGAGCATCGGCACGGGCGGCGCGGGCAGCTCGCTGTCGGCGACCAGCTGAGTGCCCTCGGGGAGGAACGTGCCTGGGTCGTCCGGGAGCAGGCCGACCAGCTGCTTGCGGTCGGGGCGGACGGCGTCGGCCCGGGCGTACGACCGCTTGCCGATGAAGTCGGGCTTCTTCTTCGACACCACCCAGCTCATGCCGAGGTCCTGCGGAGTGACGGTGCCGTCGGTGTCCTGGCCGATGATCGGGTAGCCCTTCTCGGCACGCAGGACGTGCATGGTCTCCGTGCCGTACGGGGTGATGCCGTAGGGGGCGCCGGCCTCGTACAGGGCGTCCCAGAGGGCGCGGGCCTCCCACGGGGACACGTTGATCTCGTAGGCCAGTTCGCCGGAGAAGCTGATCCGGCAGACCCGGGCGTCGATGCCCGCGACGAGCGTCTCGCGCCAGGCCATGAAGGGGAAGTCGGCGTTGTCCACGGCCAGTTGGGGGGCGAGGGAGCCGAGGACGTCCCGGGAGCGGGGGCCGACGAGAGCGACGGTGGCCCACTGTTCGGTGACGGAGGTGCAGTGGACGCGCAGGTCCGGCCACTCGGTCTGGGACCACTCCTCCATCCAGTCCAGTACGGCGGCTGCGTTGCCCGTCGTCGTGGTGACCAGGAAGCGGTCGGGGGCGAGGCGGATGACGGTTCCGTCGTCGAAGACCATGCCGTCCGGGCGGCACATCACGCCGTAGCGGATCATGCCGACCTTCAGGGTGCTCATCATGTTGGTGTAGAGCAGGTCGAGGAAGGCGCCCGCGTCCGGGCCCTGGACGTCGATCTTGCCGAGGGTGGAGGCGTCCATGAAGGCCACGCTGTCCCGGGCGGCGGCGCACTCGCGCAGAACGGCCGCCTCCATGTCCTCGCCGGCCCGCGGGTAGTACCAGGGGCGCTTCCACTGGCCGACGTTCTCGAAGAGCGCGCCGTGCTCGACGTGCCAGGCGTGCAGTGCGGTCGTCCGGACCGGGTCGTGCAGCGCGCCCCGGTCGCGGCCCGCGAGGGCGGCGAAGGAGACGGGCGTGTACGGCGGCCGGAACGTGGTCGTGCCGAGCGCCGAGATGTCGACGCCGAGCAGCGCGGCGACGATACCGCTGGCCAGTACGCCGGACGTCTTGCCCTGGTCGTTGGCGGTGCCCGCCGTCGTGTAGCGCTTGGTGTGCTCCACCGAGCGCATACCGGCGCCGGTCGCCCGGGCCAGGTCGTCCACGCTGACGTCACGCTGGAGGTCGACGAAGGAGTGTGTGTCGGAGGCGTCGGGGATGGCGTACACGTGCATGGGCGGGGTGGTGGGTGGCACGGCTGCCGGGGTGGGGAGGCGGGGTGCCTCGGGGGTGCAGCCCTCCGCCGCGAGTGCGCGGGAGGCCGCGTCCACGCCCTGGGCGAGGACCGAGGGCAGGTCCAGGGCCCCGGCCGCGCTGCCCGCGACCTCGACGGCCTGACGGCAGCTGTCGGGGACGAAGGTGCCGAGCGCGTTGTCGTAGCGGAGTTTGCCGCCCGCCTGGCTGAACAGGTGGGCGACCGGGTTCCAACCGCCCGAGACGAGGAGCAGGTCGGCGGCGAACTCCCGTCGGCCCGCGCCTCCGCCGGACTCCGTGGGCTCGCCCTCGTACGGGGCGACCCTTACGGCGGTCAGGCGCGTGTCGTTTGTCGCGGCGCGTGTCGTGACGCCCGTCGCGTCGGCTGTCGTACCGACCACGGCGTGGCCCGGCAGGACCTCGATGCCGGCGGCCCTCGCCCGCTCGGCCCACTCCCCCGGGTAGGGGCGGGTGTCGACGATCGCCGGCACGTCGACGCCTGCCTCGACGAGGTCGAGTGCGGCCGCGTACGCGCTGTCGTTCGTCGTGAACACGACCGCCCTGCGGCCGGGCAGGACGCCGTGACGGTTCACGTACGTACGCGCCGAGGCGGCCAGCATCACGCCGGGGCGGTCGTTGTCCGCGAAGGCCAGGGAGCGTTCGTGGGCGCCGGTCGCGAGGACGACCCGGCGGGCGCGGATACGCCAGACGCGCTCGCGGGAGACGTTGTCGGGGGCGGCGGCGCCGAGGTGGTTGGTGCGGCGTTCCACGGCTAGGAGGTGGTTGTCGTCGTAGTAGCCGAAGACCGTGGTGCGGGACAGGACCCGTACGTCGGGGGCCGCTTCGAGGCGGCCCGTGGTCTCCGCCACCCAGTCGAGGTGTTCGCCCGTGCCCAGGAGGCTGCCGCCCGGCTCCGGGCGGTCGTCGGCGAGGATGACGCGGGCGCCGGTGCGGGCGGCCGCGGCGGCTGCGGCGAGGCCTGCGGGGCCCGCGCCGACGATCAGCAGGTCGCAGTGGGCGTGTACGGCGTCGTAGCGGGCGGGGTCGGGTGTGGTGGCCAGGCGGCCCTGGCCGGGGAGGCTGGTTGCCACCAGGCCGTCGTACAGCTCCACGGTGGTGGCGGGGAGCATCGGCTCGGGGAACGGGGCCTCGATCTGGATGACGGCGTTGGGCTCTTCCGGGCCTGCGGAGAAGATGCCTCGGGGGCGGCCGAGTTTGATGCTGGTGCCTGCGTGGATGATGCCGTTGGCGAGGAGGGCGGAGGCGAGGGTGTCGCCTTGGTAGCCCTGGTATTCGGTGCCGTCGAAGGTGAAGGTGAGGGGGGCGTGGCGGTTTATGTGACCGCGGGTGGGGTGTCTGAACGGCTGGGACTTCTCCTCCCCCACCCCGCCCCTTCCCGAAAGTTCTGGGGGCTCTGCCCCCAGGCCCCCGGTCGGCCCTGAAGGGGCCTCGTCCTCAAGCGCCGGACGGGCTGAAAATGCCGCCGGCCGGGGCTGCGGAGTGGCGGCCGGGCGTTCCTCGCCCGACCGGTACACCGCCAGGATCTCGTTCGTCGCCGTGTTCCGGACCGCGTTGAACCAGCGGCGGCAGCCCGCCGCGTGGCTCCAGCGTTCGGCGAAGGGGCCCTTCGCGTTGTCGCGGAAGAACAGGTACCGGGCCCACTCCTCGTCGGTGAGTTCCGACGGGTTCTCCGGGTACGCCACATGGGCCGCGCCGCCGTAGTGGAACTCGGCCTCGTCGCGGGGCCCGCACCACGGGCAGGGGATGAGCAGCATGTCGTTCGGCTCCCTTGAGGATCCCTAGTGGGCCACCGCGGCCGCGCCGTGCTCGTCGACGAGCGCGCCGGTGGTGAAACGGTCGAGCGAGAAGGGGGCGTTGAGGGCGTGGGGGGCGTCGTGGGCGATCGTGTGCGCGAAGACCCAGCCGACGCCCGGGGTCGCCTTGAAACCCCCGGTCCCCCAGCCGCAGTTGAGGTACAGGTTGTCCACCGGGGTCAGCCCGACGATCGGCGACGCGTCCGGGCTCACGTCCACGATGCCGCCCCAGGTGCGCAGCACATGGGCCCGGGCGAACACCGGGAAGAGCTCCAGGGCCGCCGCCATCTGTTCCTCGATGATGTGGAACGCCCCGCGCTGCGTGTACGAGTTGTACGAGTCGATGCCCGCCCCCATCACCAACTCGCCCTTGTGCGCCTGGCTGACGTACACGTGCACGGCGTTGGACATCACGACCGTCGGGTGCACGGGTTCGAGGAGTTCGGAGACCAGTGCCTGCAACGGGTGGCTCTGGAGCGGGAGTTCGATGCCCGCCATCGCCGCCAGTACCGAGGTGTGGCCCGCCGAGCACAGCGCCACCTTGCCCGCCGCGATCGGACCCAGGGTCGTCCGGACCCCGACCACCCTGCCGCCGACCACGTCGAGGCCGGTCACCTCGCAGTTCTGGATGATGTCGATGCCCGCCGCGTCCGCCGAGCGCGCCAGGCCCCACGCCACGTGGTCGTGCTTGGCGATGCCCGCGCGCGGCTGGTAGGTGCCGCCCAGCACCGGATAACGCACGTCCGGTGAGGTGTTGACGATCGGGCAGACCTCCTTGACCCGGTCCGCGTCGAGCCACTCCGCGTCGACGCCGTTCAGGCGGTTCGCCTCCACCCGGCGCACACTGTCGCGGACGTCCTGGAGGCTGTGGGCGAGGTTCAGCACACCGCGCTGGGAGAAGAGGATGGGGTAGTCCAGCTCCTCCTCCAGTCCCTCCCACAGCTTCAGCGCGTGCTCGTAGATGCCGGCGCTCTCGTCCCACAGGTAGTTGGAGCGGATGATCGTGGTGTTGCGGGCCATGTTGCCGCCCGCCAGCCACCCCTTCTCCAGCACGGCGACGTTGGTGATGCCGTGGTTCTTCGCCAGGTAGTGCGCGGTGGCGAGCCCGTGTCCGCCGCCGCCCACGACGATCACGTCGTACGAACGCTTCGGCTCGGGCGTACGCCACAGCCAGTCGGGATGCTCCGGCAGCTCGGCGCCGGGGGTACGGGGGCTCATCGCGCTACTCCGTCTTCTGCGGTGAGTGGGCCGGGGGCCCTGAGCGGGACCGGCAAAGCCGGGTGCGGCTGGGCAGCGCCCTGTAGGGGCGCGGGGAACTGCGCGACCAGCCACGACGGCGCCGCAGCGGACCGACAACCCCCCGCCGCCCCTCCAGCGGATCGCCTACCCACGGAGGCGGGACATCGTCGGGTCGAACAGCGGTTCCTCGGCGACCACGGCCGCCACCCGCTCATCGAAATAGCCGATGTGCAACTCACGTCCAGGAGTCGATAGTTCAGCTGGCAGCCACGCGTACGCGATGCCCTTGCCGATCGTGTAGCCGTAGGCGGCGCTGGTGACATAGCCGACCGGCCGGTCACCCTCGTACACCGGTTCCTTGCCCATCACGACCGACCTCGGGTCCTCGATGGTCAGGCAGGTGAGCTTCCGGCGTACGTCGTCCTTACGGCGTTCCAGTGCCGCCCTGCCGACGAAGTCGCCCTTGTCGAGCTTCACGGCGAAGCCGACGCCGGCCTCGTACGGGTCGTGCTCGTACGTCATGTCGGTGCCGAAGGAGCGGTAACCCTTCTCCAGGCGGAGGCTGTTGAAGGCGCCCCGGCCCGCCGCGATGCCGCCGAGCGGCTGCGCCGCCTGCCACAGGGTGTCCCACAGCTTCTGGCCCTGGTCGGCGGTGGTGTAGAGCTCCCAGCCGAGTTCACCGACGTACGACAGGCGCATCGCCGTCACCGGGACGCTGCCGATGTAGGCGCGCTTGGCGCGGAAGTACTTCAGGCCCTCGTTCGAGAAGTCCTCGTCCGTCAGGGGCTGGAGGACCTTGCGGGCCAGCGGTCCCCACAGGCCGATACAGCAGGTCCCGGGGGTGATGTCACGGACCTGGACCGTGCCGTCGGCCGGGAGGTGGCGGGTGAACCAGTCGAGGTCGAGGTTGCCGTTGGCGCCGACCTGGAAGAGGTCGCGGCCCAGGCGGGCCACGGTGACATCGCTGCGGATGCCGCCGTCGTGGTCGAGGAGCAGGGTGTACGTCACCGAGCCGACCGACTTGGCGACCTTGCTGGTCGTCAGGCCTTCGAGGAAGTCACCGGCGCCGGGGCCGGTCACCTCAAGGCGCTTGAGTGCCGTCATGTCGTACATCGCGACCGTCTCGCGGGTTGCCTGGGCCTCCGCGCCGACGATCGGCGACCAGTACTGCGCCGCCCAGTCGTTCGGGGTGGGGACGGAACGGCCTTCCACCAAGGGCGCGTTGGCCTCGTACCAGTGCGGGCGCTCCCAGCCGTTCGCCTCCAGGAAGAAGGCGCCCAGTTCACGCTGGCGGGTGTGGAAGGGGCTGGTGCGGATCGGGCGCGGGTCCCCCGACGGCTGCAGCGGATGCAGGATGTCGTAGACCTCGACGAAGTTCTGGCAGTCACGGGCCAGGACGTACTCCGGGGAGAGCTGGTGCGGCTCGAAGCGGTTGAGGTCGCACTCGTGGAGGTCGAAGGACGAGCAGTGGCCGTCGACCAGCAGCTCGGCCATCGCCCGGCCCACGCCCGCCGAGTGCGTGACCCACACGGCCTCGGCGACCCAGAAGCCCTTGACGTCCTGGGACTCGCCCAGCAGCGGGAAGTTGTCGGTGGTGAAGGAGAACAGGCCGTTGATGCCCTCCTCGACCTTCGCGTCCTTCGTGGCGGGGAGGAGCGACTGGGTTTCCGTCCAGGCGGGCTCGAAGTCGTCCTCGGTGAACTTCAGGACCGAGGGCATTCCGCCGGCCGTGTCCGCCTCGCCGAACGAGAGGATGTCGTCGGCCGAGACCGGCATCGGACGGTGGCCGTAGTAGCCGATGCCGATGGCGTCGAAGCGGTCGCGGTAGTAGAGGTCGGCGTCCTGGTGGCGCAGGATCGGGCGGACCGCCTCCTCCGTCTGACCGGCGAGGGCGGGGACCGGGCCGGTCCAGGCCAGTTGGTGGGCCAGCGGGGTGAGGGGAAGGTTCAGGCCGGCCATGCGGGCGATCTTCGGGCCCCAGATGCCCGCGCAGCACACGACGATGTCGGCCGGGATCTCGCCCTGGTCCGTGACGACGCCGGTGACGCGGCCGTCCGTCTGCCGCACGTCGAGTACCTCGTGCCGGGGCAGGAAGGTCACGCCTCGTTCGGTGGCCCGGCGGATCTGGGCCTCCACGGCGAGGACGGCCTTCGCCAGGCCGTCCGTGGGGACCAGGAGGCCGCCCAGGACCCGGTCGGGGTTCAGCAGCGGGTGCTGCTCCGCGCACTCCTCGGCGGTCAGCAGGCGGGACTCGACGCCCCAGGCGGTGATCCAGCCGTGGCGGCGGTGCAGTTCGGTGAGGCGCTCGGGGGTCGTGGCCACTTCGAGGCCGCCGACCTGGAGGAAGCAGGGCTGTCCGTCGACGTCCAGGGAGCAGAACTTCTCGACGGTGTAGCGGGCCAGTTCGGTCATCGTCTTGGACGAGTTCGTCTGGAAGACCAGGCCGGGCGCGTGCGACGACGAGCCTCCGGTGGCGGGCAGCGGGCCCTGGTCGACCACGGTCACTTCGGTCCAGCCTCGTGCGGAGATCTCGTCCGCGAGTGCCGCGCCAACGACGCCCGCTCCGATGATGACCACTCGGGGTCCCGCCATCGCCGCACCTCCGGTTCAGTTGCTTTGTACGCAACATGATTCAGGTTGCGCAACTCAATGTGCCTGCCGTGCAGGTGGGTGTCAAGAGGTTCTCGCCCCCGCCGCCCCTACCCGTCCCATCCCTGGGGGCTGCGCCCCCAGACCCCCTTTGTCGCGCTGAACGCGCTCGTCCTCAAACGCCGGACGGGCTGGGTATTCAGCCCGTCCGGCGTTTGAGGACGAGGCCCGTTCAGGGCCGTGGCGGGGGTCTGGGGGCGCAGCCCCCAGGGATGGGACGGGTAGGGGCGGCGGGGGCGAAAAACGGCAATGCCCGGCAGGCGGCGCGCTCGTTCGCGCGCCGCCCACCGGGCAGTCGTACTCGACAGAACTACTTCACCCAGGCGTCGACCTTCGCCTTGTTGGCGTCGACCCACTTCTTCGCCGCCGCCTCCGGCGTCATCTTGTCCTCGGCTATGTACTTGGCCACGAGGTTCTGGTCGTCGTTCGTCCAGGTGAAGTTCTTGACCAGGTTGTAGGCGGGGCTGCCCGACTTGGCGAACTTCGCGCTGACGATCTTGTCCAGCTTGTACACGGGGTAGTCGCAGGCGATCTTCTCCGCGTCGGCGTCACAACCCGTCTTGTACTCGGGCAGCTTGACCTTGACGAGCGGCACCTCGGACATGAACCACTGGGGCTCGTAGAAGTAGCCGATCACCCATTCCTTGTCCTTCTCCGCCTTGCGGAAGGCCTGGATGAGGGCGGTCTCGCTGCCCGCGTACACCACCTTGAAGTCCAGCTTCAGGTTCTTGACCAGCGCCTCGTCGTTGGTGACGAACGACGGGTCGCCGTCGAGAAGCTGGCCCTTCCCGCCCGACTCGGAGGTCTTGAACTTGGCCGCGTACTTGTCGAGGTTGTTCCAGTCGGTGATGTCCGGGTGGGCCTTGGCGAGCCACGGCGGCACGTACCAGCCGATCAGACCTTCGTTGCCGGTCGGGCCGACCTCGACAGCGGTCTTCTGGTCGGTGATGTACTTCTTCTTCAGGTCGTCGTGGCCCCAGTTCTCGATGACGGCGTCCACCTCGCCCGTCCCGAAGCCCTGCCAGGCGATCTCCTCCTTCAGGTCCTTCTTGGTGACCTTGCACCCGAGGTTCTGCTCCGCGACGTACGCGACGACCGCCGCGTTCGCCTCGTAGCCGACCCACGGGTTGACCGCGAGGTTGAAGGTGCCGCACTTCGTCGAGGAACCGGAGGTCCCGGAGGAGTTGTCGGAGCCCGAGGAGTCGTCACCGACCTTCGCGCCGCCGCAGGCGGTGAGGGTGAGGGCGAGGACGGCCATGCCGGCCGCGCCGACTCTCCACTGTGTTGCTTGCCTTGCCATGGTGGTTAGCTCCTTACGCGCCTGCACGCCGCGCCGCTGCCTGAGTGATCCGGTCGAACATGACTCCGAGAAGGACGATGGCCAGCCCCGCCGCCAGCCCCTTCCCGTACAGCTGCCCCTGCGAGAAGCCGGCCACGACGTCGTAGCCGAGGGCGCCCGCGCCTACCAGGCCGCCCACAACAACCATCGACAGCACGTAGATCAGACCCTGGTTGGTGGCCAGGCTCAGGGCTCCGCGTGCCATCGGCAGCTGGACCTTGGTGATGATCTGCCAGGTGTTGCACCCGGCGGAGGTGGCCGCTTCCACGGTGGTCGCGGGCACGTTCCGTATCCCGTCCGCGATGATCTTCATGGCGACGGGCGCCGCGTAGACGATGGCGGCGACGATCGCGGTGAAGCGGGTCGCGCCGAACAGCGCCAGGAACGGTACGAGGTAGACGAACGGCGGCATGACCTGCGCCGCGTCCAGGGTGGGCCGGATCAGCCGGTCGGCGAGCGTGCTGCGCCCCATCCAGACACCGACGACGACGGCCAGCAGCATCGTCATCACCGTGGCGACGAGCGTGGACGCCAGGGTCGTCATGCTGTCCGACCACACCCCGGTGGCGACCAGCAGCCCGACGCAGACGGCCGTGGTGACCCCGGACCGCCAGCCGCCGAGCACCGCGCCGACACCGACCAGGACCGCGCCGACGAGCCACCAGGGCGAGTCGGTGAGCAGGGTCTGGAAGGGGTTCAGCAGGCCGTTGGTGAGGGCGTCGCGGATCGCGTTCGTCAGACCCGACAGGTTGTCCTGCACCCAGGTGCTCGCGGTGTCGGCGCCGCTCGCGACGGAACTGCCGACGCTGCCCTCGCCGGGGAACTCCGCCGCCCACACGTAGGTGTGCGACAGATAGACGAGGACGGCGGCGACCACTGCTCCCGCCACCACCAACTGCCGCCGCCAGGCGAGGAGTCGACCGCCCGAACGCCGGGCCGCCTCCTCACGCCCGCTCGCGGCGGTCGTGACGCGGTCGAGGACGATCGCCATGACGACGATCGCGAGGCCCGCGTTGAAGGCCGTACCCACGTCGAGCGACTGCAGGGCCTGGATGACGGTCTTGCCGAGGCCGGGCGCGTCGATCAGGGCGGCGATGGTCACCATGGCGAGGGCGGCCATGATGGTCTGGTTGACGCCCATCACGACGGTCCGCTTCGACATCGGCAGCAGGACCTTCAGCAGCGACTGCCACCGGGTCGCGCCCAGCGAGTCGGCCGCCTCCACGGTGGTCTCCGGCACGGTCCGGATGGCGTGCGCGGTGATCCGGATCGCCGGCGGGGCCGCGTAGACGACGGTGGCGATGGTCGCGGAGGCGCCACCGATGAGGAAGAACAGGGTCAGCGGGGCGAGGTAGACGAAGGTGGGCATCGTCTGCATGAAGTCCAGGACGGGCGACATGACCTTGTTGACCCGGTCGGACAGCCCCACCCACACACCCAGCGGAATCGCGAACAGCAGCGCCACGAGCACCGCCGTCAGCGTCAGGGCGAGCGTGTCCATGCTCTCCTGCCACAGCCCCTGCAGCCCGAAGAACACGAACCCGGCGACGGTCAGCAGCGCCACCCGCCAGTTGCCCACGGCCCACGACACGAACCCGGCGATCCCGACGACCCCGAGCCATCCGATCTGCGGCAGCGGCCGCGAGTCGGACGGCTGGGAGATCAGATGCTGGACGAAGGTCGCCAGGTTGTCGATGACCAGGCGGATCTCGTTGAAGAAGTAGAGGAAGAGCGGGTTGGAGTTGCGGTTGGCGCCGATCGAGTCGTAGACGTCGTTCAGCCACCGGTGCAGGTCGGTGAGGTCCGCCGCCGCGAGGGTGAGGGTGTTCGTGCCGCGCAGTACGGCGAACAGCACCAGCCAGCCGACCAGGATCGCCCCGACCACCAGGCGCCGGCTGATCCGGCGTACGGCGGCGACGGGCGCGGCGGCCTCGGGCACCGCGTCCGCGGGCTCGGGTGCCTCCGGTGTCGGGGGCTTCTCCATGGCGACGGTCATCGCGCGTCGCCTTCCTGTCCCTGTCCGGCGACCACCGCGAGGATCTCCTCGTCGCCGACGATGCCGAGCAGCTTGCCGTTCTCCACGACCTTGACCGGCTTCTCGGCGGCGAGGACGGCCCGGGTGGCCTCCCGTACGACGACGTCCGGACCCAGCTCGGGGCCGTCGAGGGCGTCGCCGTCCACCGGCGGGCGCATGATCCAGCGCAGGGTGAGGACGTCGGCGCGCGGTACGTCCTTCACGAACTCGCGTACGTAGTCGTCGGCGGGCGCGCCCACCAGCTCGTCGCCCGTCCCGCACTGCACCATCCTGCCGTCGCGCATGATGAGGATGCGGTCGCCGAGTTTGAGGGCCTCGGAGAGGTCGTGGGTGATGAAGACCATCGTCTTGCCGACCTCGTGGTGCAGCCGGATGACCTCGTTCTGCATGTCGCGGCGGATCAGCGGGTCGAGCGCCGAGAACGGCTCGTCGAAGAGGAGAACCTCCGGGTCACCGGCCAACGCCCTTGCCAGGCCCACGCGTTGCTGCATACCGCCGGAGAGCTGGTCGGGGTAGGAGTTCTCGTACCCGGAGAGCCCGACGAGCTCCACGACCTCCAGCGCCCGCTTCATGCGCTCGGCCCGGCCCATCCCGCGTATCTCGAGCCCGAAGGCGACGTTGTCGACGACCCGCCGGTGCGGCAGCAGCCCGAAGTGCTGGAACACCATGGAGAACTTCTCGCGGCGCAGCTCGCGCAGCCGCTTGTCGTCGGCGTCGCGGATGTTCTCGCCCTCGAAGACGATCTCACCGGCGGTGGGTTCGATCAGCCGGGTGAGACATCGCACCAGGGTCGACTTGCCGGAACCCGACAGACCCATGACCACGAACACCTCGCCGGGCGCCACGTCGAAGTCGATGTCGCGTACGGCGGCGGTGCATCCCGTACGGTCCATCAGCTCGCGCCGGGTGAGCCCGCACAGCTCCTCCGACTCCGGGACCCGCTCCGCCTTCGGCCCGAACACCTTCCACAGGCCGCGCACGGAGATGACCGGCGTGCCGTCCGAGTCCTGGGGCGTGCCGCGCCGCTGCGGCACCTCGGTCTGTACTGGGGTCACGATCGACCTCTTTTCGGCGTTCAGCCGCGGAACCAGTGCTGCGGCCGGGGTTGGATGTTCTGCCAGATGTGCTTGGGCTCTCGGTACTCGTCCAGGCCGCTCGGTCCCAGCTCCCGGCCCACACCCGAATGCCCGAAACCACCCCACTCCGCCTGCGGCACATAGGGGTGGTAGTCGTTGATCCACACGGTGCCGTGACGCAGCGCCCGGGCGACCCGCTGGGCCTTCCCGGCGTCCTGCGTCCAGACGGCGCCGGCGAGTCCGTACTCGGTGTCGTTGGCGATGCGTACGGCATCGTCCTCGTCCCCGTCCCGGAAGCGCTCGACGGTCAGCACGGGCCCGAAGGACTCCTCGTGCACCACGCGCATGTCCTGCGTGCACTCGTCGAGCACGGTGGGCGGGTAGTAGTGGCCGCCGGCGAGCGCGGGATCGTCCGGCCGCTCACCGCCGCAGCGCAGTACGGCACCCTCGGCGAGCCCGGCGGCGACGTACGCCTCGACCTTCGCCAGGTGCTGGGCGGAGATCAGCGCGCCGGTCTCGGCCTCGGCGTCGAAGGGCCCGCCGAGCCGGATCTGCCGCGCCCGCCGTACGACCTCGTCGACGAACCGGTCATGGAGGGAGTCCTCGACGATGAGCCGGGCACCGGCGGAGCACACCTGTCCGGAGTGCAGGAAGACGGCGGTGAGGGCGAAGTCGACGGCCGCCTCGAAGTCGGCGTCGGCGAACACGACGTTGGGGTTCTTGCCGCCGAGTTCCAGGGCCACCTTCTTCACGCCGGCGGCGGCGGTGGCCATGACGCGCTTGCCGGTCTCCAGGCCGCCGGTGAAGGAGACCATGTCGACGGCGGGATCCTCGGAGAGCGGCGCCCCGACCTCGGGCCCGGCCCCCAGCACGAGGTTGCCAGCGCCGGCGGGGAGCCCGGCCTCCGCCAGCGCCTTCATCAGCAGGATGGAGGTGGAGGGGGTGAGTTCACTGGGCTTGAGGACGAAGGTGTTGCCGGCGAGCAGAGCCGGGGCGACCTTCCAACTGGCTTGCAGGAGGGGGTAGTTCCAGGGGGTGATGAGTCCGCACACTCCCACGGGCTCGTACACGACCCGGCTCACGGCATCGTCGCGCCCGGTGTCGATGACGCGGCCGGCGTCCGTGCCCCCGATCCCGCCGTAGTGGCGGAAACAGGAGACGACGTCGGCGATGTCGTACTCGCTCTCCACCAGTCGCTTGCCGGTGTCGAGCGACTCGGCGCGGGCGAACTCCTTGGCGTCGCGCTCCATGATGTCGGCGGTGCGCAGCAGCAGTCGGCCGCGCTCCCGTTCGGGGGTACGCGGCCAGGGTCCTGTGTCGAAGGCACGGCGGGCGGCGGCTATCGCGGCCTCGGCGTCGGGGCGTGTCCCCTCCGAGACGGTGGCGGCGAGCCTGCCGTCAGCGGGACATCGGATTTCGCGGCGGCCACCGGCCACCGGCTCCCGCCATTCACCGTCCACATACAGGTCTGCCACGCGCCAAGCCTTTCAACAGAAATTCGTTGCGCATCGTGCACCCAATTGCTTGTGGTGGAACACCCTCGCGAATGTGCGGACATACGTCAAGTGGTTGGCGGATGACGATTTCGACAGTGCCTCATCGGGCACCCACCGGCAGCCCCGGCAGCGCCCCGACGCCGGACTCCACCCTTGACCGGAGGGGCCGCCGAGCCGACCATGTTGCGTATCGCTCACCATGTTGTGCAATACGCACCAACGGAGGCCGACGTGTCCCCTAAGTTTCCTCGCCCGGTAGCTGGCAGTGAGTACGTCCTCACCCTCTCGTGTCCCGACAGCTCGGGGCTGGTCCACGCCGTGAGCGGCTTTCTCGTCCGGAACTCGGGAAACATCCTGGAGAGCCAGCAGTTCGATGATCGTCTCCAGGGCCGTTTCTTCATGAGGGTCCACTTCGATGTTTCCGATCCGAACGCGGACCTGGAAATCCTGCGTTACCGATTCGGCCCCGTCGCCGAGGCCTACGGCATCTCCTGGACCCTGCGGGACGCGTCGACCCCGACCCGGACCCTGATCATGGTGTCGAAGTTCGGCCACTGCCTGAACGACCTCCTGTTCCGCCGCCGCACCGGTGGCCTGAACATCGAGATCCCGGCGATCGTCTCCAACCACCGCGACTTCGAGAGCCTGGCGGAGAGCTACGGCATCCCCTTCCACCACATCCCGGTGACCCGGGACACCAAGCCGGAGGCCGAGGCACGGCTGCTGGAACTCGTCCGCGACCTGGACATAGACCTGGTGGTACTGGCCCGCTACATGCAGGTCCTCTCCGACGACCTGTGCAAGGAGCTGGAGGGCCGGGCCATCAACATCCACCACTCCTTCCTCCCCAGCTTCAAGGGCGCACGCCCCTACGAGCAGGCCTACGACCGCGGAGTGAAGCTCGTCGGCGCCACGGCGCACTACGTGACGTCCGACCTGGACGAGGGCCAGATCATCGAGCAGGACGTGGTACGGGTGGACCACTCACTCGACCCCGGGGAACTGGTGACGGTGGGCCGGGACGTGGAGGCCCAGGTCCTGGCCCACGCGGTGAAGTGGCACAGCGAGAGCAGGGTGATGGTGGAGGGCAGCCGGACGGTGATCTTCCGCTGAGGCGGTCGTATACGGGGGTCTCCCGCCCACTCACCCGTCTCGGCACGTTCACCAGGCACCCTCGACACCCTTCGCCCCCGCCCCCCGTTGATACGGTCCCGCCATGGCTGAACCACAGGGATCAACGACCGGCCCGGTCACCGCGGACGACGTCGAACACGCCGTCCGCCTGGCGCTCACGTCGCTGCGCGGGGCGAACGCGGCGGACTGGAGTGCCAAGGCCGGTTCCCTGGAGTGGGACTGCTGGGAGACCGTCGAGCACCTCGCCGACGACCTGTTCTCCTACGCCGTCCAACTCGCCCCGGCGAAACCGCCGTCGGACACCCACGTCCCCTTCGCCTGGAGCCGCAAAAGGCCGGGCGGCCCGGCGAACGCCGTCTTCGCGGACCGCGAGGCCGGCCCGGCCGGGCTGCTGCAAGTACTGGATGCCAGCGGCGCCCTGCTGACGGCGATCGTCCGTACGACGCCACCCACGGTCCGGGCACACCACATCTTCGGCCAGGCCGACCCCGAGGGGTTCGCCGCGATGGGCATCGTCGAGACCCTGGTCCACACCCACGACGTCGCCGAGGGCCTGGGCGTCACCTGGACACCGCCCGCCGACCTGTGCGACCGCGTACTGACCCGCCTCTTCCCCGGCGCCCCGACCGACACGGACCGCTGGCCGACCCTCCTCTGGGCCACCGGCCGCACGGAACTCCCCGGCCACCCCCGCCTCACCAAGTGGCGCTGGCACGGCACGCCTCGCGCTGCCGGCCCGTCCGGCATTTGATGATCACCTGTCACACTGGCCCCGCGCGTGTCGCGGAAGGGCGGCACCCAGTGGGAGGAACCGATCGCGAGATGCCCCGGTGGATAGTGCTCGCCATACCTGTCGCCGGTGTGGCAGAGGCCAACAGCGAAGCGCGTACCGTCGCGGAGTTCGAAGGCAGCCCCGAGGAAGCGGAGACGGCTCTGCTGGAGGCGGCGAACACGTACCGGCACGGCGGCGGGAAGGTGCGCCGCCGTGAGATCTTCAAGGTCTCCAGCCGGTCCTACTTCATCCGCCTCCAGGGGCGCATGGCGACGCACGGTCTCCTCATCCAACTCGCCGAACTGATCCACGACTCCGACACGGAGTCCGTGACCGAGCCACTCGACTGATCTGCATGTCTCGTACGGGGAGGGACCATGACCGAAGGCCACAGCGACCAAGGCACCAACGATTCGGCAACATCTGACGATGTCGTGGACGAGCGGACCGTAGTCGAACTGGCGTACCTGCCACAGCCCGCCGACACCCTGGTCGGCCTGCGGGTCCGTGAGCGGATCAAGTGGACCGGGCTGGTACTGCGGGGGGTCCTCCTTCTCCTGGGGCTAGGACAGTGGCTGCTCTCCGCCGTCATCCGTGGCGGTGTCGACGTGTTCTCAACGGCTGTGTTCCTGTTGGTCGTCCTGCTGGTGTGGGGTTACCCGCGGCTGCAAGCCGCCCAGGTCCGGCGGCTCATCGAATGGCAGGGCGAGTACCGCGCCACCGTGTCTCCGGCCGGGATCACCTGCCGTACCGACCACGCCACACTGATCCAGAAATGGTCCACCTTCCAGGGGTACCGGGAAACGGCAGGTCACTTTGTCCTGCTCAGCCGGGATCCCAACATCCTGTGCCTCGACGTCCTGCCCAAACGGGGCCTGCACGAGGCTGGGGATCTTGAGCGGCTACGGGCGATTCTGGACCAGCACACTCCTCGCGTCTGACAGGTGTCCGGCTGGAGACCGTCCGCCGGGCTGATGACGTCCAAAGCGTCAGATTTCCGCCCGTATCGCGCGCGTGCGGTATTCACTCGGGCTGATGCCGTGTTCCTTCTTGAACGCGGTGCTCAGGGCGAAGGCGTTGGCGAAGCCGACACGGTCGGCCACCACAGCGAGTGTCATGCCGGGCTCACACAGCAGGTCGGCGGCGAGAGCCAGGCGGCGTTGGCGTAGGTAGGTCATGGGTGGTTGTCCGACCAGGGCGTTGAAGCGTCGGGCGAGGTGCGCTCGTGAAACGCCGGTTCTCGCCGCGAGGGTGGACAGGGTCCACGGGCGGGCGGGGTCGGCGTGCAGTAGGCGCAGTGCGGGGGCGACCACGGGGTCACTGTGGGCCCGGTACCAGGCGGGGATCTGGGAGCCGGGGCGGGTGAACCAGGCGCGCAGGGCGGTGATCAGCATCAGGTCCATCGTCCGGTCCAGCAGGATCTGCTGTCCGGGTTCCTCACGGATGATCTCTTCGAAGGCCGAGTGGCTGACCGGACAGGTCCCCACGGACGCTTCGACGAGGGCAAGCGGCGGCAGCACCGCGAGCAGTCGGCCCGGTGTGCCGGCGTCCACGGTGTACAGGCCGTTGATCAGAAGGGTGCGATCCGGTTCCGCGGTGTTCCAGGCGCCCGCGTCGGGGATCCGTGCGGGAAGCGGTTCCTCGCCCTGTCGCGTCGTACAGCGGCCTCCGGCCCGGATCACCGTGTCCGGTTCCGTGCCCGGGTCGTCCGCGATCACATACGGCGCGCCCCCGCACAGCACCGCCACGTCACCGGGGCCGAGCCGGACCGGCGTGCCGCCCTCGGGGGTGATCCACGCGGAGCCGTGCACAAGAACCGCGAGGGACAGTGGTGAGCCGTCCTCGAAGCGGGTCGCCCAGGCACCGGTCACGGAAGACTGGTTGAAGACCGAGCCACTGGTCCGTACCCCGTTCAGGAGATCGGTCAGGGGATCGATGCCGGTCAGGCCCGAGGGATCCATGCCGGGCAGCGTAGACGAACGCGTGTGGACGAACGCGTATGGACGTGAGCCTGCGTGGCATGGGTGAGAACCCTGGCGGCTGGTTGAGTCGAGGGCATGAGCGAAGAGATCATCCTGGTGACAGGTGCCACGGGAAAGACGGGTCGCAGAGTTGTGCGGCTGCTGGAGGAGCGGGGCGTGGCGGTCCGCGCGGTCTCCCGGTCCGGTCTGCCGTCCTTCGAGTGGACGGATCCCGCTACCTGGGAGCCCGCGCTGCGGGATGTGACGGGGATGTACCTGGTGGTCCCCGACCTCGGCAGCCCGCAGGCCGCCCGGACGATTGCCGCGTTCGCCCGGCAGGCCGTGGCGGCCGGGGCGGCCGGGGCGCCGCGGGCGGTGCTGCTGTCCGTACCCGAGGGCGGGGCGGACCACGAGCACGTCCTCGCCGCGGAGCGGGCGTTGGAGCACGCGGGGCTGGAGTGGACCGTGCTGCGGCCGCGGTGGTTCTTCCAGAACTTCAGCGAGGACTTCCTGCTCGGCCCCGTACTGAGCGGCGAGGTACGGCTGCCTGCCGGGGACGGCAAGGAAGCGTTCGTCGACGCCGAGGACATCGCCGAGGTAGCGGTCGCCGCGCTCACTGAGGACGGACACACCGGGTGGCACTACGAACTCAGCGGCCCACGACTGATGACCTTCGGCGAGGCGGTCGCGGAGATCGCCCGGGCCACCGGCCGCGACATCCGCTACGTGCCGCTCACCCCCGAGGCGTACGCGGACGAACAGCGCACCCAAGGCATACCCGAGGAATGGGTACAGCTGTCCGTCAGCCTGTACGAGTACGTCCGCTCCGGTGGCCTTGCCACACTCAGTGACGGCGTTCAGCGTTCGTTGGGCCGCGTGCCCCGGGACTTCACCGACTACGCCAAGACCACTGCCGCGCAGGGCACTTGGTCCGCATAACGCTCATCTGCGTCTGCCGCCTACCTGGCCTCCTCCGGTCAGGGGCGTTCCCCGAGCGGCTGACAGGTCTGGCCTGATCGAGAAACACGCCCCGGAACCCCTGGTAACCCTGCCCCACCTGAACCCCCGACCTGGCTGCTCGGGTGGCCGTTCGGGTCGCACGGCACCGTCCTGGTCCGCCCGGACGGGCACGTCACCTCTCACTCAACGAGCTTCGCCACTCGAGGAGTTGCGCGATGGCCGCCCCATGACCAGGGACCCGTTCGGCCGTGAACTGATGGACCGACAGGAGAAAAGGTGCCCCTGGCCCGCGCTGATGCTGACGTACAGTCGGCGCTGACCATTCGCCCCCGGAGAGGTGTCCGAATGCGCGACGCGGCCGACCTGATAGCGGAGACCTACACCCTCGGCGCCGGGCCATGGACCACGAAACCCGTAACCCGAGGCGCGTTGGGTCAGATCTGGAAGTTGTCCGGAGAAGGCTCCTCCTGGGCCATAAAGGAACTCCTCTTCGGCTGCGACGAGGAACAGGTCCAACGGGAGGCGGCGTTGCGGCAGGCCGCGGAAAGCCTGGGAATCGCATCACCGCGGCTTCTCCCCAATCGCCACGGCTCATACGTCTCTCACCTCCCGCCCTCCGCCGGCGGGTCCTACGTCAAGCTGTACGACTGGATCGACGGCACCACGGCGGACGCGTCCGACCCGGACATCCTGGACTGGTTCGGCCGGACCACGGCGCTCCTTCACCAGGCGGGAGAGGGCGCGAGTGAGGCACCGCACCCCTGGTACGAGCGGTGCCCCCGTGACGCCGACTGGCAGGACCTGCACAGGAAGGTTCACGAGGCGGGACTCCCGTGGGCGGACGCACTGGGCCGGTTCATCGCCACTTCCGCGCCTGAGCTGGCGCAGTGGGTGACTCCCTGCGACCCCGACGACCTGGTGACGTCGCATCGCGACCTGCAGCCCCAGAACGTCCTGGTCGGCTCGAACGGGCCGGTCCTCCTCGACTGGGACAACGCGGGTCCTGTTTCGGCGGAACGAGAACTCGCGAGCGCCGTCTACGTATGGGCCGGCCGCGACCGGACCGACCTCGACGCGGCCCGGCGACTGGCACGGTCCTATCGGAACGCCGGAGGACGTGCCGCCGTCAAGGGCCCGCAGTCGTTCTCGATGCTTTTCGCAACGGAACTGAACTTCATCCACGTACAGGCGGAGTGCGCCATCGACCCGAGCGTGACCGCCGCCCAGCGAGAGTTCGCCGGCGGCAGGGTCGTCGCGTCGCTGCGCAGCGTGCCCGATCCGGCGGCCGTCTTTCGGTTGGCCGCGGTTGTGGAAGCGGAGGGGTGATCAGCTGGGCGCGGGCCCCGATGCGAGTAGCCGCTGTTCAACAGCGGTTGCCGCAAACCTCGTCGTCCCGCTCGGCGTGGTTCCCGTCCGTGACTCCAAGAACCCGGACGGTCCGGTACTCGACATCCCAGCCGCCTCGTTCGTCACGTTCGTGGCGGGCATCAAGGCCGGCGGGTTCGGCACCGTCTGACAAGGCGGGCCGAAGTGGGCGGCTGGGGGCGCCTGCCCCCAGTAACGCTCACCGCACCACAACCGGCGCGCCCCCGAGGCGACTTCAGCCGCCCAACCGGTCCAGCAGCGCGCAGCGCCACCGCTCCGTCTCCTCCACCTGGTTGAACGTGAACAGGTGGAGCCCCGCCACCCCCGCCCCGGGCGCCGCGAACCACAGGGGGTGCCGGGTCAGGAAGCGCGTCGACTCACCCACCCCGATCTTCGTCGCCATCGACAACAGCTTCGCCCGCTGCACAGGCCCAGCCACACCCACGTACACGGGCAGGGCGACCTCTCCGAGAGCCTCGTCTTGCGGGTGCGGGACGGGTGCAGAGCCGTGTTCTCGTAGCCAAAGGCTGTCCCATTACTGGCGGTGTCTCGCCTCAGTGAGGTTCAGCCGATGCCGTCAAGAGCAACCGAGTACTGAGCGACAAAACCAGGTCGACGTAGGTCAGTTCGGTATCCGATCATGCGTTCATGCCCCTGAGAGAGACCCTTGCGCGGGCTGGTGTCGTCCTTCCCGAACGACCTGACGCTCCGCCGGCGCTTGGCCGAGGTGTACCGGCTCTACGGCGACGCCGCCGAGGCTGGACGCTGGATGTACCTCGAAGGAGACCGGAACGCCGACGAGACCACCGCCTTCGAGGCACGCTACGGGTCTCCCGGGCGGCGGATGAAGGCCCTCGCCTGGCACGGCCTTGAGACGAAGGCCGCCAACGCTTTCGCGGAGGGGCAGTTGGTCGCGGTGCGGACCGCCTGCGCCGGGGAGTTGGGGCACCCCGTCGACTGGGACGACCCCGCCTCCTGCTACCGGGACGACCTGGCATCGGACCTGGACGAGGGCCAGATCATCGAGCAGGACGTAGTACGGGTGGACCACTCACTCGACCCCGGCGAGCTGGTGACGGTGGGCCGGGACGTGGAGGCCCAGGTCCTGGCCCACGCGGTGAAGTGGCACAGCGAAAGCCGGGTGATGGTGGAGAGCAGGACGGTGGTGTTCCGCTGAGTTCATATACAGGCCGGGTGAGTGCGGCCGGGGTCGCGCGCCTTTCCCACCCGGTCGGGCCCTCACGGCGCCGGGCCCCTGCGACGGCTTCGATCGTCTTCCGTTCACCGCGCCAGGTCACGAGGGCCGGGCGGCGTTCGCGCTCCTTTGTCGCTCCCGGGCGCCTTTGACGACATGGCGGTTTCCACACCTCAGGTGTTGTCCATACACCTCAGGTGTTGTCCATGCCCCGGGTGGCGGGGCTGCGGGAGATCAGTCCGGTCTCGTACGCGAAGACCACCGCCTGTGCCCTGCTGTTCAGGGTGAGCTTGCTCATGCAGCGGTGGACGTGTGTCTTGATGGTCGCCGTGCTGAGCACGAGCTGCTGGGCGATGTCGGAGTTGGACATGCCCGCGCCGACGAGCCCGAGGACCTCCAGCTCCCTGGGGGTCAGGGTGTCCAGCGCGGAGTGCGGCTCGGGTGCGGCCGGGCGGGTCGTGTAGGTCTCGATGAGTCCTTTGATCACTGGGGCGCTGAACAGCATGTCGCCGGCGTGCACGGTGTCGACGGCGGCGAGCAGCCGGTCCGGTGGAGTGTCTTTGAGCAGGAAGCCGCAGGCGCCGACCTTGAGAGCGCCGTAGACGTACTCGTCGAGGTCGAAGGTGGTCAGGACAAGGATCTTGGGGGGCGGGGGCGGGGCCTGGGCGAGGATGCGCTCGGTGGCGGTGATCCCGCTGATGCCCGGCATGCGAATGTCCATCAGGATGACGTCGGGTCTGGTCCGCATGGCGATCTCGATGGCCTCCCCGCCGTCCCGCGCCTCGCCGACGACCTCGATTCCCGGTGCGGCCCGCAGGAGTGCGACGAGTCCCGAGCGGATGAGGACCTGGTCGTCTACGACAAGCACTGTGGGCATGCGCGGTGTCGCCTTCCTCGCGGCTGCCCGGCCGGGAGCCGAGACGCTTGTTCACCTGTCGCGGGACACCGGAACCATCAGCACGACTTCGAAGCCGCCCTGCGGCCCAGGGCCTGCCGTCACCGTCCCGCCGTAGATACCGGCCCGCTCACGCATTCCGATCAAACCATGGCCGGTGGACCCCCCGGTGGTGGCGACGGGAACTGCCTGTCCGTCGTCGGCCACCCGGACACGGACCGCAGCCTCGTCGAAGTGCACCACCACGCTCGCGCTCGCCGCCGGCGCGTGCTTCATGACGTTGGTGAGAGCTTCCTGGACGACCCGGAAGACACACAGATCGGCGCCCGGCGGCAGCGCGAACGGAGCACCCGTGATCCGCACGTCGACGGAGACACCCGCGGCTTCGACGCGCCGGGCCAGCTCGTCCAGTCGCCCGAGCCCTGGGGCCGCGGAGTGCTCGCCCCCCTCTTCCTCCCGGGCACGCTCGGTCCCTTCCCTGAGGACGACCAGCATCCGGCGCATCTCCGCCATGGCCTCGTGAGCACTGCCCGAGATGGTCTCCAGCGCCGCACGGGCCGTCCCGGAGTCGGAGGTGAAGACGTAGTCGGCGAGGCCGGTCTGGACGGAGATCGCTGACACGTGGTGGGCGACCACGTCGTGCAGTTCACGGGCAATCTTCATCCGCTCGGCGATGACGGCCCGCTGCGCCTTCTCCTCCTGTTCCAGGCGCAGTTGCTCGGTCAGCACCGCGAGCCGTTCGCCGCGCTCCGCGAGCCTGCGGAACCGGTCGCCGGTCACCCAGGTGACGGCGACCATCACGATCACGAAGGCCACACTGAACGGGCCGCTCCCGGACTGGGCGAGCCGCGCGCCCCACAGCAGCACGAACAGCGACACGGCCGCACACTTCGCGGCGACCCTGCGCGGGCACCGCGCCGCGACGGTGTAGAACGCCAGGCACATTCCGCTGACAACGACCACGTGGTAGTAGGCCAGGGTGAAGTAACACAGCACGCAGGCCACCGTGCCGATGAACACGGTCAGGGGAGCCCGGCGGCGCAAGACCAACGGCATATAGACCAGGGCGATCAGCACGTAGGCCCACACATCGGTCTGCCGCCAGTAGCCGTGCGGGTCGGACCAGTTGCGCAGCGCGGTGCTCGACAGCCAGACCGACACCACCGCATAGACGAGGTCTACCACCTGCGGGAAGACCCTGCGAACCGCCGGGCTCCACGTGCGCTGCACGAACATCGTCCGAGCGTAGGCCCCGAACAAGCGCTCCACCCCGCCTTCCACCACAGCTACACCCCAGGTGGTAGACCGCCAACCACCCTGGTTGCAGAGGGAGTTCAACCCACTGTGGGACGCGAGGGGAAAGCCCTTCCGGCTAGCTTTTCCTCTGCGACAACGACCGGCCGCTCACCCTCGGCCGCCTGCGCTGCGATCGCCACGGCACCGCAGGAAACAAGGGGACTCCGCACGTCGAGGCTCCCTGACATACAACCCGTCCGCCTCCGAAAGGAAATCCAGACGATGAGCCGCATCCGACTGCTTGCCGGAAGCCTGACCGTCTCCGCCGCGCTCCTCCTGGGCGGCGTCGCCACCGCACTGCCCGCCTCCGCCACCACCTACACCTGCGGCAACCAGGGCAGCCACTACACCGGCACCGCGCTCACCTCCCGCGGCGACACCGGCAACCGGGTCATCGAGGTCCAGTGCCTGCTGAAGGCCGGAGGCTATCTGAGCGCCGGCCAGGTGGACGGGATATTCGGCTCGCAAACCGAGACCGCGGTCCGTAACTTCCAGAGCGCCTACCACCGGTGGTGCGATTCGGGACTGGCGGTCGACGGCATCGTCGGCCCCTACACATGGGGCGCGTTGCGTTCGAACTGCCCGTCCTGATCCTGGCGCGCTTGACCCCGGAAAACAGTCGTCCCAGAGCGCTTCGCACTCAGGGCGAAGCGCGAAGGAAGCGTTCGCGCCCTCTGATTCGCGCACCACAGTCCACCACCCCGTAGTCCTTTCCGAAAGGCTGATTCCCGTGAGTTCACGACTGCTCAGAACAGTTCTCCCCCTGCTGCTGGCCGCCAGTTCGTCTCTTCTGTTCACCAGCAACGCCCACGCGGCCTCGTACGACGGGCAGGACCCCATATACAGCGGCTGCGCGAATGGGTCCTACGTGGCCAAGTCGGATACAGACCGCTACTACAGCTCGAAATACAAGAAGACCGTCACCGTCGAGGCGACCCTGTGGTACAGCCCCACGTGTCGAACAGTGTGGGCCATGGTCGACAACACCGTTCCTGAGCAGTACTGGTCCGGCATGGGCTGCAACGTCTGGCGCAACAGTGACGGCAAGCGCTATGGCTGCTCGCACAAGACCGGCACCAACGAGATGATGTCGATGATGCTCAACGACAAGGACGTGACCAGCTACGCCACTGCCTGGAGCTACATCGGCGACGATCCTCACGAAATGTACGCGCGCACCGGTTCGTTCTGACGAGGACCAGACCGCCAAGGGCCTCCGGCTGCCCGCCCCTCGACCCGCCCGGGGGTGCCCTCTCTGGGGAGTTTGAGGACGAGGCCCCTCAAGGGCCGAAGCGGGGGGCTGGGGCGGCAGCCCCCAGTACCGCTCACCACTCCCGGCGCACCCCCGAAGCGAACCTCACCCGCCCAACCGGTCCAGCAAGGCACAGCGCCAGCGTTCCGTCTCCGCGACCTGGTTGAACGTGAACAGGTGCAGCCCCGGGGCCCTGTCGGGCGCCCATGGCAGCACTCCACTTCCCTCTGGACAGATGGCACACCCAGTCAGGAGTGATAGGGACTTGAGCGCCGAGCAGGGGCAACGACCCTTCCGTGTTGAGGCGGTTGCGGATACGTTCCAGCGCACTCCAGAGCCGTTACGGTCCCCCCTGATGAACCTCCGGCGGATCGGTCCCCTCGGCGGACGCCCGGGCCCATGAACCGTCGGCGTGAACGAGACAGGCGGTGCGGGTCCGGGCGCGCTGCTCGTAGGCGAGTTCCACTCCCGGTGTCGTGACTTCCAGCATGGAGCGCAGTTCCCACGCGTTCGCCACGTCCACCACGGGATAGCGGCCCGTGCCGGTCTCGTCGCCTTCCGCTTTTCGTGCGGTGGCGAACAACTCGGTGAGAGCGGGCGGGTAGTCGGTGTCCGACTGTCCGTTGTCCTGGGTGAGGGCGGGTGTCACGAACTGTGGTCGCGCCCGTCCCGTGGGGCGAAGGCCGCGAGGGCGTCGGCGTCGGTCGCGCGAGCGTGCAGGAAGTAGTCGGCCCATACGGTGATGTCGGGGTAGGACGAGTCCTGGCCGAGCCGGGTGACTGCGGCCTCGATGTCGAAGTGCGTGGTGCGGAGTTCGACGCCCGGGCCCAGGAGGGCCCAGTGTGCTCCGGTTCGTCCGTAGGGCATGCCGATGCTGCCGGGGTTGATCACGAGTCGGCCGTGGGCGAGGCGGACGAACGGCATGTGGGTGTGGCCGCAGACCACGGTGCGAATGTCGGCATCGAGTCCGTCGAAGACTTCCGCCCAACGGTCGAGGCGGGAGTCGACCAGGACGACTTCCTCGTCGTCGCGAGGGGTGGCATGGCAGAACAGCACCTGCCCCAGGCCGTTCACGGACAGGGAGCGCGATCGTGGCAGCGAGCCGAGAAGGTCGAGATGGTCCTCGCGGAGCTGTTCGGCTGCCCAGGGGGCGATCGGATCGGGGATCGTGTCACGTTGCCCCCGGCGGTATTCGAGGAGTTCACGGTCGGCGTTGCCGCTGATCCAGATGACACGGTCGCCGAGGCCGGACAGCAGGTCGAGAACCTGAGCCGGTTGCGGGCCGGCGGCGATGTCACCGGTGAGCACGATGTGTTCGGCGGTACTGACGTCCGGTTCGGCGAGCACCGCCTCCAGAGCCGGCAGGACTCCGTGAATGTCGGACAGGACCGCTACTCGGTTCAGCATGGCCACCACTGTGGGCTGGAGGCAGCCGAGTGGTGCGATCTTTCGCCCGGCGCGTAGCGTCTCCTTCTCCATTGCCCGCCGATCGCGCCTCCGACAGAGGAGAAATCGGCGGGCAATGGACCTGCCTCAACCTGCGAGAAGGGCTCTCGGATCATGCGGCGGTACGTTCTCACCGGCACACCGGGCGCGGGCAAGACATCAATCCTGCGGTGCCTGGACGAACTTGGCTACGACGTGGTCGAGGAGGCGGCAACGGCGGTCATCGCGCAGGCGCAGGCCCTGGGCGATGACCAGCCATGGACACGGGCGTCCTTCATCGACGAGATCGTCGCGCTGCAACGACAACGGCAGTTGGAGGCCAGCGGCTCTGTTCGGGTGTTCGACCGGTCCCCGGTCTGCACCCACGCCCTCGCCACCTACCTGGGACGGCCGGTGTCTGCCGCGCTGGCCGCGGAGCTCGACCGGATCACCTCGGAAGGGGTCTACGAGCGGCAAGTGCTCTTCGTCCGCAACCTGGGGTTCTGCGAGCCGACCGCGGCCCGGCGGATCAGTTTCCAGGAGTCACTGGTTTTCGAGAGGATCCACGAAGAGAGCTACCGCGCGTTCGGCTACGAGATCATCGACATTCCCGCCGGCGACCTGACCCACCGCGTAGCCACGGTGAGCTCAGTGATCGCGCACGCCCTGCGTCAGCCACCCGCAGAGTGACAAGAGGTCACTGCCCTGGCGTGTCCGCTCGCCGAAGCGATCAAGTAATCGGTTGTGCGTAGGCGATGGCCGTGGATGCAATATCCGGCATGGCTATTCAGATCCGCCCGCCACGGCGCGACGAGATGAACGCGTACTACCTGGCCTTGCCTTACGCCAACGGGTTGCCGCACTGGGAACCCGCCGATGCCGCGTGGCACGGTGGTCCGGAGCCGTGGCCTCCGCAGCGCACTCCGGCGACCGCCGAGCAGCTTGAGAAGTGGGCCGACGCTGACTCCAAGGACGAAGCCTTCCATCCGATCGCGACATTCGCCGACGGTGCGTGTGTCGGCGCATCGGCCACGATCTCCTTCGATGTGACGGTCCCCGGCGGGGGCACGGTCAAGATGGCCGGCGTCACGGCTACCGCGGTGATCGCCACACACCGCCGACGCGGTTACCTGCGGCGGATGATGCAGGCCATGTTCGAGGCGGCCCTGGACCGGGGCGAGCCGTTGGCGATGCTCAGCGCGAGCGAGGGCAGCATCTACGGCCGGTTCGGTTTCTCGCCGGCGACCTACCGCGTGCGGTGGGAGCTGGACCGTCACGAGGCGGCCCTGCTGCCGGCAGCTCCCGATCCGGGTTCGCTGGAGCTGGTCGACGCCACGCAGGCGCGGAAGTTCTGGCCCCTGGTGCACGCGGAGGTTCGTGCAGCCCGTGTCGGTGAGCTCACCCCCTTGCCCGGACGCTGGGACGGGCTGTCCGACAGCGCGGACGGTACGAACGGGCGACTGCGGTATCTCGTCCACCGTGACCAGCACGGCGATGTGGACGGCATAGCCAACTTTCGGCTGCCGTGGTCCTCGACAGCCGGCAACGCGGGAACGCTCGTCGTCGAGGCGTTGGAGGCTACGGACCCGGTGGCCTATCGCGCCCTGTGGAGTTTGCTGGTCGACTTCGACCTCACGAGGACCATCGTGGCGCCCGGCCGTCCGCGCGACGAACCCCTGCGGTGGATGCTCGCGAACCCACGGGCGATGCGCATCACCCGCCAGTCGGACAACCTGTGGGCACGCCTGCTCGACGTTCCCCTCGCCCTGACACAACGTTCGTACGACACCGCCGGCGAGTTGGCGTTCAGTATCGAGGACGACAGCATGTGCCCGGCAAACAACCGGACATGGCTTCTCCGCGCGGACAGTGCCACGGCGACCTGCGTCGCCACCGACCAGGAGGCAGACCTGACCATCACGGTACCGGCGCTCAGTTCGCTCTACTTCGGCGGCATGTCGGCGCACGACCTGACGTACGCGGGCCACATCACTCCGCACTCAGACGGCGCGATCGGGCAACTGGCCCGGCTGTTCCGCACCGACCCCGAACCGCACAACTCCTTCGGCTTCTAGGACAGGCCGCGGGCAGTGGGCACAGGCGGCGGAAAAGATACCCGTGAGAGGAAGACTGTCCCCATGACATCGGACCCCAAGGCCGACCTTCGCTTCTACCTGCAGTCCGCCCGCGATGCCCTCCTGTGGAAACTCGAAGGGCTCTCGGAGTACGACATCCGCCGCCCGCTGACACCGACCGGCACCAACCTCCTGGGCCTGGTGAAGCACGTGGCCGGTCTGGAGCTGGGCTACCTCGGCGATACCTTCGGGCGGCCGTCCGGCGAGCCGCTGCCCTGGCTCCAGGACGATGCCGAGATCAACGCGGACATGTGGGCCACGGCCGAGGAGTCACGCGAGTACATCGTGGGGCTCTACCGTCGGGCCAGGGCACACGCGGACGCGTCGATCGACGAACTGGCGCTGGACTCGACAGGCAGAGTGCCGTGGTGGCCGAGCGACGCGAACGAGGTGACGTTGCATCATGCCGTGATGCGCATGATCGCCGAGACGCACCAGCACGCCGGACACGCCGATATCGTCCGGGAGCTCATTGACGGTGCCGTGGGGCTGAGCAAGGACAACGCGAACATGGCGCCGGGCGACCGGGAGTGGTGGGAAAGCTATCGGAGCCGACTTGAGCGTGCGGCACGGGAAGCCGACCGCGACGCTCCACCTCGTGCCACATCGCGTGACTGACTCGTGCCGGGGGTTCTACCGGGCGCCCATGACAGCGCTCCAGTTCCCGCGCGACAGATGGCACACCCCATCAGGAGTGATACGAACATCTGCTCCGAGCAGCGGCAACGACCCTTCCGCGTTGAGGCGGTTCCTGATGCGTTCCAGTGCGGTCCAGAGCCGTTGCGGTCCGCCCTGGTGAACCTCAGGGGGTCAGTCCACTCGCCGGATGCCCGGGCCCATGAACCGTCCGCGTGGACCATGTAGGCGGCGCGGATCCGGTCTCTCTGTTCGTAGGCGAGTTCCACGCCCGGTGTCGTGACTTCCAGCATGGATCGCAGTTCCCACGCGTTCGCCACGTCCACCACGGGATAGCGGCCCGTCCCGGTCTCGTCACCGTCCGATTTTCGCGCGGTGGCGGATGGGTGCCCGTCACCCCTTCGACCTGCCGCTCTACATCCTGACCCTGCCGGACCGCTCACTCATGTCCTACGCCGAGTCCGCACATCGGGGGCATCTCGAACGAGAAAGCACTTTCGTACTGCCCATGCTGACGGCCTACCATCAACTACGGGCCGAAGCACCCTCCCAGACTGCGTCTGTGGCCATGATCAAGCAGCTTCGAAAGGGCACCCCGTGACGACCGAATCCCCGCGTTGGTTCACGTCCTCGTACAGCAACAACGGCGGCGCCTGCATAGCTGTCGCCGCAAACCTCGTCGTCCCGCTCGGCGTGGTTCCCGTCCGTGACTCCAAGAACCCGGACGGTCCGGTACTCGACATCCCAGCCGCCTCGTTCGTCACGTTCGTGGCGGGCATCAAGGCCGGCGGGTTCGGCACCGTCTGACAAGGCGGGCCGAAGTGGGCGGCTGGGGGCGCCTGCCCCCAGTAACGCTCACCGCACCAC
>NZ_JARAZV010000034.1:0-96797 GCF_033795085.1 Streptomyces sp. AK08-02 | reverse complement strand
CGAGGGCGTGGCTTCTTCTTCCCCATGCTCTCCATGATGGACATCCTCCCGGGGCAGAACCCCTGATCTCGGATGTCCGTCAAAGCGGATCAAGCCCAGGCCGCTGGTCCTGGAGGCTCTGTCACGCCGACTGCACCGCCCCGTCACGCATGCCCAGGTTGGATTTCCCACCCCTCAGGATCAGTCGAACGCCGAGCCGAGCACGGTGGAAGGCCTTGTCGAGCTTGGAAGCGACGACATGGACCCGTCCCGTCGCAGCGTGATAGGCGCAGGTCTGTTCTCCGTCGCTCTCGCTGTGCCCAACTGGCCGGACGTCGTCGGTCGGATGGAGGCCGTTCAGAACGGCCGTACTCAGCGGGTGGGGATGTCCGAGGTGGACATGGTCATCGCCATGACCGAGCGGGTGTCCGACCTCGATGACCAGTTCGGCGGACGCCATGCGCGCCCCATGGCTGCCGCGTTTCTCGTGAACACGGTGGCCCCTTACCTTCGGGCGGATGCTCCCGATCACGTGCGCAAGGCCATGATGGCGGCGGCTTCCGGCCTCTGCTACCTCACCGGTTACATGGCCGTGGACGAAGGAGTGCACGGCCTGGCCCAGCAGTACTACCTCAAGGCGTTGGAGCTGGCCGGAGCGTCGGAGGATCACCTGACGTACTGCACAACGCTACGGGGAATGAGCGTCCAGGCCGTAGAACTGGGGCATGGACAAGAGGCGCTGCGCCTGGCCGACGCCGCTGCCGCCGCCTCTCCTGCCGCCGGCCCTCGGATGCGGGCTTTCCTGGCCGGTCAGCAGGCGCACGCCGCTGCTCAGACCGGCGAACGCGACAAGGCTCTCAGGTATCTTCGGGAGGCCGAGGTCGCCATGGACAAGGCGGAATCCGGAGCAAAGACCTTCGGTACGTATGACCCCTCTGCCCTGAACTACCACACAGGTCAGGTGCGGTACGAATTGGGTGACAGGGCGGGCGCCGTAAAGGCACTGCAGCAGGCCGACAGGTTGAGGCACGTCGTTTATCGGCGTACGCGCGTCCATCGCCGTGGGCTTCTCGCCGAGCGCCAACTCGCCGTCGGCCACCTGGAAGCAGCGTGCGCCACATGGAATCTCGCCCTGGACGACTACCCGTTCGTCCAGTCCGGGCGCGCGGATCAGCGGGTAAGGAACATGTTCAAGCTGATTCGTCCTCACCTGGGTAACTCGGCGGCGCGGGAACTCTACGAACGCGCTCGGCTGGCCACGCCGACGCCTCTGTTGCCTTCAAAATAATCCAAGACCCCGTGTCCCCAGAGTGCCGTGGTTGGTCCTCTTCTTCGTCCACGATGCCGCCGGGCAACTCCCAACCCCGCCACAGCATGAGCACGCGGTCGTGGTCGTCCAGAACAGGGGTGATGGCGACGTGTTTCCTGCGACTCTGGATGAGTCGCCAATCAATTGGGCGGGCACTCCTCGCACACGAGCCCTGCAAGCAACTCTGTTGGTAGAGCGAAGAGAGGTACCACGACTACTGAGGCGGCCGTCGTAGGGCCTTCAGGTGGGCCCGTGCGTCCCGACGAACGGTGCTTCGAGTCTGCGGGTCCCCGAGCAGATCCTGGTGACGCCGACCGTCGGGGAGCTTTTCCCGAAGCCAGTCCATGCACTCAGCCAGGGCCTCGGGGATCTTGATCCCGTCCTCCTCGCGATCAAGGCACCACTCCTCGATCAGGTCGGCTTCCTCGTAGGGGCTTTCGTTGGCCTCCTGAAACTTGGAAGTCTCAACCGTCAAGCGACTGGAGTGCTTCACGGGGTGCCGGTAAGAATGCTGTCACCAGCCGCAAACGGCAGTGATCTTGAGAGGGCGTCACCCGTGTGGGTGAGTCCGGGGCCGTACGGCTGCGGTGGGTGAAGCTCTGCGGGGACGATCGTCGATCGTGGCCCGTACTCCGCTGGACCTGGACGAACTCGTCGAGCACTGGACGCTGCTGAAGGACGAGCAGGCGCTCGTGTCCGGCAAGCGTGGTGCGACGCGACTGGGCTTCGCTGTGCTGCTGAAGTTCTACACGCAGTACGGCCGGTTTCCCCGAAACCGGGCAGAGCTGCCCGGTGAGGCCGTGGAGTTCGTCGCCCGGCAGGTACAGGTTCCCGCCTCTGAGCTGGAGTCCTACGACTGGACGGGTCGCACGGTCGAGTACCACCGTGCGCAGATCCGGGAGCACCTCGGCTTCCGTGAATGCAGCGTCGCGGACGCGGAGAAACTGACGGCGTATCTGGCTGAGCACGTCGCGCACAAGGAGCGCAGGCCCGAGCAGGTCCGGGTGGAACTGCTGGTGCGCTGCCGCGAGGAGAGCATCGAGCCGCCCACGTCGGGCCGGTGCGACCGGATCGTGGGGGCCGCTCTGCGGGCGGCCGAGGAGTCACTGACTGCTCTGATCTCCTCGCGGCTGGCCGTAGAGAGCATCGAGCGGATCGTGGCTCTGGTGGCCGGCGCCGACCAGGACGACGCCGGACCTGCGGGTGGCGGTACGGAGGGCGAGGACGCGCCGCCGGTGCTGGCGAAGGTCAAGGAAGCGCCGGGCAATGTGAGCCTGGAGACGATGCTCACCGAGATCGACAAGCTCCTGGCGGTGCGGGCGATCGGCCTGCCACGGGATCTGTTCATCGACGTCGCGCCGAAGGTCGTGGCGGGCTGGCGGGCGCGGGCCGCGGTGGAGTCGCCTTCCCATCTGCGGACGCACCCGGTGGCGCTGCGGGTGACCTTGCTGGCCGCGCTGTTGCACGAGCGGGAGCGGGAGATCACCGACACGTTGGTGGAGCTGCTGATCTCCACGGTGCACCGGATCGGGGCGCGGGCGGAGAAGAAGGTCACCGAGCAGCTCATCAACGCGTTCAAGAAGGTGTCGGGTAAGGAGAACATCCTCTTCAAGCTCGCGGAGGCGTCGCTCGGCGCCCCGGAGGGGACGGTCCGCCAGGTCGTGTTCCCGGCGGTGTCCGGGGGCGAGGCGACGCTGCGAGAGCTAGTGCACGAGTTCAAGACCCGGGGGCCGGTCTACCGGCGCACGGTGCAGACGACGCTGAAGGCGTCGTACACCAACCACTACCGGCGCGGGCTGATCAAGCTGCTGGACGTGCTGGAGTTCCGCTCGTCCAACCATGCCCACCGGCCGGTGATCGAGGCGTTGGTGCTGGTGGCGCGGTACGCGAACGCGGGGAACACGACGTACTACCCGCTGGGCGAGACGGTGCCGGTCCACAAGGCGATGGGCGGTGACTGGGCGGAGGTCGTGCACCGTGCCGACAAGCGGAGCCGGCGCCGGGTGGTGCGCATGGTCTACGAGGTCATCGCCTTCCAGGCCCTGCGCGATCAGCTCAAGTGCAAGGAGATCTGGGTGGTGGGCGCCGACAAGTGGCGCAACCCGGACGAGGATTTGCCGCAGGACTTCGAGGCCAGGCGGGCGGAGAACTACCGGGAGCTGCGCAAGCCGCTGGACGCCGCGGTGTTCGTCGACGAGCTGCGCGAGCAGATGACGGCCGAACTGACCCTGCTCAACGACGGGATGCCGAAGCTGTCCTGGCTGGACATCGCCGAGCGGAAGTCCGGCGCGATCCGGCTCACGGCGGCTGAGGCCCAGCCCGAGCCGCGCAACCTGCGCAGGATCAAGGCCGAGGTACAGAGGCGTTGGGGCATCGTGCCGCTCGTCGACATGCTGAAGGAAGCGGTGCTGCGGACCGGCTGCCTGGACGCGGTCACCTCTGTCTCCGGCGGAGGCAGCCTCTCGCCGGAGGTGCTGGCCGAACGCCTGCTGCTGGTCATCTACGCGTACGGGACGAACACCGGGATCAAGGCCGTGGCGTCCGGCGGCCACGGCCACACCGAGGACGAACTGCGCTACGTACGGCGCCGGTACCTGTCCGCCGAGGCCGCCCGCGCCATCGCCATCCAGATCGCGAACGCCACCTTCGCCGCCCGCAGCACCGAGCTGTGGGGCCAGGGCTCGACCGCGGTCGCCTCCGACTCCACCCACGTCCGCGCCTACGACCAGAACCTCTTCACCGAGTGGCACTCGCGCTACGGCGGCCGTGGGGTGCTCATCTATTGGCACGTGGAGAAGAAGTCGCTGGCCATCCACTCCCAGCTGATCAACTGCACCGCGTCCGAGGTCGCCGCGATGATCGAGGGCGCGATGCGGCACGGCACCACGATGGATGTGGAGGCCAACTACACGGACTCGCACGGCCAGTCGGAAATCGGGTTCGGCATCACGAGGCTGCTGAACTTCGACCTGCTGCCGAGGATCAAGCGGATCAACAAGGTGAAGCTGTACCGGCCGGTGGCCGGTGAGCCGGACGCCTACCCGCAGCTGACCCCGGCGCTGCCCCGCCCGATCCGCTGGGAACTCATCGCCCAGCAGTACGACCAGATGATCAAGTACGCCACCGCGATCCGTACCCGCACAGCCTCCACCGAGGCGATCCTGCGCCGCTTCACCCGCAACGCCTCCCACCCCACCTACGCGGCCATGCTGGAGGTCGGCCGTGCCCAGAAGACCATCTTCGTGGCCCGCTACCTGCGGCTACGGGACCTCCAGCGGGAGATCGAGGAGGGCCTGAACGTCATGGAGTCCTCCAACGGCGCGAACTCCGTCATCGCCTACGGCAAGGGCGGGGAGATCGCCTCGAATAGGCGCGACGAGCAGGAGATGTTCGTTCTGTGCCTGCGGATTCTGCAATCAGCCCTGGTCTACGTGAACACCCTGATGCTCCAGGACATCCTCGGCGAACCGGAGTGGGCCGGGCTTCTCACGCCCGCCGATAGGCGCGGCCTGACCCCGCTGTTCTGGTCGCACGTGCGTCCGTACGGGGAGGTCAACCTCGACATGGACACCCGCCTCGACCTTGCTGCGGTCAAACTTCCGGGCCCGCGAGTTCCGACGGACGCCGCCGACCAGCAGCCATCTGCGCGTGCGTGAAGCGTGGGCGAGGCAAGAAGGAGCGGTAGGAGGGAGAAGGAAGCCAGATGGTCCACCTCCCTCCGTAAACGTCATGTCGCTGTGTTCGCACTGCTTTGTGCGGCGTCTTCCTTGGAATGTGTCTTCACGACGCCCCGCCCACGCGTACGGTCCATCTCGCGCCATTCCGGCCGCAGTCCGGCCAGATTCGTGGTGAGGAAGTACGCGGCGCCGCAGGTGAGCAGCACCGGCACGAGTCCGACGGCGGTCACCGCCGCCCCGGCGAGCAGGCCGCCGAGAGGGATACCGGCCCAGGCCAGCGAGTCACCGAGCGCGTTGACCCGGCCCAGCATCCGGCGCGGCACCCGCTCGACGAGGACGGCCCCCATCACCGGGTTGATGAAGCCGGCACCGAACCCACTGACCGCGAAGACGGCCAGTACCACCCCCAGCGGGGCATCGAAGGCGAGGATCAGGAACCTCGGTGCCCCGGCCAGCAGGAACCCGGTGAGAACCACCACCCGCCGCCGCAGCCGGTGTGCGACCACTGCGGCGATCAGGCTCCCGCCGACTGCCGCGGCCCCCATCACGCTGCCCATCAGGCCGATCGCGGTCGGCCCGTTGCCGGACTCCCTGGCCCAGACGGGTACGAGTACCGAGGTGAACGCCGCGTCCAGCAGGTTGGTGATGCTGGCCATGACGATGACGGTGAGCAGCAGCGGCTCGCCGCGCAGGAAGGTGAAGCCCTCGCCGAACTGCCGCCAGTAGCCCGGTTCCGTCTCCCCGGCGGGGGAGGGGGCTGCCTCGGCCGCGTGCCCCATGCCGCGGGGCAGCGCGAGTTTGATGATCACCGATCCGAGGGCGAAGCAGCCCGCGTTGACGGCGAGTCCGGTCAGGGGACCGAGCAGCGCGACTAGGGATCCGCCGACCGCCAGACCGACGGTGGAGGCGAGCCGCTCAATCACACCGGCCAGACCGGTGGCCCGCTCCAGCGGTATCCGGCCGAGCTCGGCCGCCTCCGGGACCATCACCTCCTTGGCCAGGTCGCCGGGTCCCCGGGCCGCGCCGATCAGCGCGACCAGAATGAGCAGCAGGGGATAGGAGAGCAGGTCCAGGGCGTGGAGCAGGGGAACCGAGGCGGCGGCGGTCGCGCTGGCCAGATCGGTGGTCCAGGAAACGGCCCGCGGGCCGATCCGGTCCACCAGCGGTCCGGTGAACGCCTTGACCACCACGTAGGGAGTCATCTCGCAGAAGGCGACCAGTCCGGTCTGGGTGGCGCTGCCGGTGGTGACCAGGACGAACCAGGGCAGTGCCACAACGGAGATGCGCGTGCCGGTCAGCGACACCGCCATGGCCGCCAGCACCCCGCCCAGCGGCCGTAAGGACCTCTTGCCGGGTATGCCGCCGGCCTCCGAGGCGTCGTCGGTCATGACGTCGGGCTTCCTTCCGCTTCCTGAGGGCCGGAAGGGAGCGACGACGGGGCGGGCGTATCCAGTTCGGGCAGGATCTGCGTGATGACGCCGACCCGCTCCGCTCCCTCCGGGGCACTGGCCGCCGCCTCGGGCGTATCTCTCCTGTACTGGGCGATGACGGCCCTCAACTCCTGGCGCAAGGCGATGGCCTCTTCGGGCGTAAGCCGCAAGGCGAAGTCGCTCATGTCGAAGGTGTTGCGCCACGTGCGGGGCATCGTCTGCAACTCGTTCAGCGTCTGCTGAGTGCGCAAGGTGTAAGTGGTGGCGACGGATTGCAGGAAGGCCAAGATGGCCTCGGGCTCTCGATCGACCAGCTCCCGGTCGTTGAGCTCCGTCATCTGATGTACCGAACGCCACCAGCGCTCGCGCGCGTTGCCGCGCTCGGTGTCCTCCTCGACGAAACCGGCCGCGCCGAGCTGGCGCAGGTGGTAGCTGGCCGTCCCTGAATTCACGCCCAGCCGCTCCGCGAGACGGGTAGCTGTCGACGGGCCGTACTTCCGCAGCAGCCCAACCAGGTGGACACGCACCGGATGCGCCATGGCACGCAACCCCTTGGCATCCAGAACAACGGAGTCCTCTTCAACGTTCGGGCCATCCGGCCTCTCCACTGCATCAGTCATACGACGCACGGTAGTCCACAAAGAGTTCTTCGCAAAGAGTCCTTCGCGAAGAATCCTTTGCGGTTCAGCTCGTTCGCGAGGTGCCACTGCCCATCTATCGACCGATTGATGAGCAAGATCGGCAAGTGGCGGCGCGCGACCGGATCGACGCCGGATCATGCCCATAAAACGGTGTCAGAAAGTCGATGTGCTCAAGAACTTGAGGAGCACCCTTTTCTGTACGATCTGGCAGGTGCAGCCACCCCAGGATGACGACGCCGCCGATCTCCTCGTCCCCGTTCCGGCCGTACGGACCGGCAGCTTCGTGGGATACGCACGCGTGTCCACCAAGGGACAGTTGCTCGACCGGCAGATCCACGCACTCACCGAAGCAAGGTGCATCCGGATCTTCTCCGACAAGAAGTCCGGCAAGAACGCCGAACGCGAGGAACTGTGGAAGGCCCTCGACTACCTGCGCGAGGGCGACACCCTCGTCGTCCCGTCGCTGGACCGGCTCGGCCGCTCCATCCAGGACCTCATCGCGATCGTGTCCGGCCTGCGCAAGCGCGGCATCGGGTTCACCTCGCTACACGAGGCGCTCGACACGACCACGCCCGGCGGGCGCCTGGTCTTCCACGTGTTCGCGGCCCTGGCGGAGTTCATCCGCGAACTCATCGTGCAGGGCACCAACGAGGGCCTGGACGCCGCCCGCGCCCGCGGCGCCCGACTCGGCCGCCCGCCGGCGATGACCGAGGAGCAGGTGCGTCACGCCCGCGACCTGCTCGCCCGCCCGGAGAACACCGTCACCTCGATCGCCAAGCTCCTCGGCGTCTCCCGCAACACCATCTACAACTACGTGCCCGAACTCAAGGGTGGTCGCCTCGCACTCGCTGAGGCGACGAGCACGCCGGAACTGCCCCAACCCACCAGGTCAGAGGACTGATCACCGCCGTTTGCGGCTGGTGACAGCGTTCTTACCGGTACCCCTTCACCCAGCGCTGAAGGAAGAGGTTGATCCCGAAGGGGCTGAGGCAGGCGATCCGGGTTCCGGCCTGAAGTTGTTCGGGGGAGACGTAGTACCCCTGATCGAAGAATGCTGCGCAAGCCTTCACCCCATTGTTCGCCTGCGGAAACGGCGGGGGAAGGAACATTCGGTTGAAGGCGCCATTCCACTGGGCTCCCTCGACGGGCGTCACCTCGCCTACGTTCAAGCGCGGTGCAAGGTTCACCCCGTCCGCGCGTAGCGAGCACGGGTGCTGGAGAACCATGGCCGTGATCTCGCGCTTGGAGCCGTTGGTCTCGATGACCGTGATGCCTTCGTAGACGTCGCCTGTGAGAACAGGACGTGCGGCGGCGATGTCGTCGCCACACGCGTGGTACAGATCGCGCGGGTCTTGCGGGCGTTCCATCTCAGCGGGCACTCGTCACGCTTCCTTCTGACGGATCGACATGGCCCCATCCATGTCGCGATAGACCTCGAAGTCGGACTGGTAGCGCTCGCGCCAGTTCGGCGCGTAGGCCGTGAGGATCTCCTCAACATCGTTCGGGCCGAGTGCATGTTCCAGCACAAGGTCTGGCCGGCGCTCAGTGAAAAGGTCGATCGGAGTCACGGGGATGCCCGGCGTGAGCGGCATCTCGAACCAGGACGCAACGTCGTGGATGACGGGCTGCTGGACCATGTCGCACAGGGCGAGCAAGCTTGCCAGCTGCATGCGATTGTCGCCGCTTACGCCACCGGAGCGTCGCCACTTCTGTACGGCGGGAACACTCACGCCGAGCATGCGAGCGATGTGCCTCCAGGAGAATCCAAGGTCAGAGAGCTCCTCAAGGAGCACGGTCGGCGACTGTTTCCCGCGTTCGACGGCCCCCTTGCGCCAATCGCGGAAGAGGAACTCCATGTGGACCTCGGCCGTGTCCTCGGAGACGAACTTTGCTTGGTATCGGAGCGATCCAGCAGCCTCGGTGAGGTCTGACAGCTGGTTTGACGTGGTTGCCGTGGGTTCCTGCTGCTGAATCACAAGGCTGCTGCCAGTAGGTGCAGTGGCCACGCCCATCGGCCGCTGTGTCTCATTGCTCACGCTTGAGCACCTCCGTGCGGTAGTGGTCCGTGATCAGTTGCTCGAACAGCTCGTACGCGGACAGGCCGACAGCGTTGAACCGTTCTTCAACGCTGGCCCAGTCGAGCTGGGGAACGTCGCCGTCGGGCGTCCAATAGGAGTCCAAGTCGAGGAGGTAGAAGGGACCTGGCGGGGGGGTCTGGCGGCGGAGGTCGCCAGATGGTTCGACGGCATAGCCCTCGAAGTTGCCGTGCCGAAGTACGACTCCCTCGGCCGGAGTACCGAAGACTGTTACGCCCTGCCAGGTGTGGGCCCCCAAGTCTTCCGTGCGAAGGCTGGCGATGCTGGTCAAAGGTGCGGAGATCCAGCGCTCCCAGTCGGACGGGTGCTCGATGTTGGGGACGCGGACTTCGTTGACGTACCGGATGCCCAGACGTTCGACACCGTCGACAGGAGAGACCTTCTGACGAGCCTCCACAGCCTGGTGTAGGAGCTCCCGCAACGAGCTTCGCCTCTTGTATCGGGTCGTCTCGACGACGATCGCGTTGTCGCGGAAGCTGATGGACTCAGTGGAGTCCCGCGTCATGTAGCGGGGGTACTGTGCCCGGTCCTCCGAGGCGCCTGCGTTTGTGACGGTGATGCTCACCTGCTGGGCTGGCTTGTAGATCGGGAACGTACTCGCGAGCAGCGACTTCAACCCCGCCTTGTTGGCTTCGGAAAGCGACGGACTGGCTGTGTGGCGGAGCTCAACGACTGTGAGCGCCAACGGCGCATTCGAATAGATCTCACGGTGCCCCATGACGCCAAGCTACCCGAGTAGAAACCAGAACGACAACCGTTCGTGCAACCGCTTGCTGGATATGTTGCGGTTGTTACGAGGCGGCCTGCCCTCAAGGTGTCACGCTGGCAGGGGCGAATCGGGCCAATGGTACAACTCGGCGCCTCGCCCCCACCCCTACCCCCGGGGCACCCCCGAAGACCCCCGGACCATCAACTCCCCCCGAACCGTGGCGATCCCCCCGGGCGGCGGCTCCTCCCGCCCCATCGCGATCCGCCCCGCCCGAGCCCCCGCCTCCGACAACGGCAACCGCACGGTCGTCAGCGAAGGCACCGCGTCCACGCTGAACGGCAGATCGTCGAACCCGGCGACGGACACGTCGTCCGGAATCCGCCGCCCCGACTCCCGCAGCGCCGCACACGCCCCGATCGCGACGGAGTCGTTCGCGGCGACCACGGCCGTCAGCGAAGGGTCCCGGCGCAGCAGCTCCAGCGTGGCCTCGTACCCCGACCGCCGGTCGTACCGACCGTGGACGGTCCACCGGGGGTCCTCCTCGATCCCGTGGACCGCCAGCGCCGCCCGGTGCCCCTCCAGCCGGTGCCGGGTCGTCGTCCGTTCCTCCGGCCCCGCGATGTACCCCAGCCGCCGGTGCCCGAGCCCGATCAGGTGCTCGGTCAGCTCCTGCCCGCCCCCGCGGTTGTCGAAGGTCAGCGCGATCGCCGAGGTGTCCGGCGCCGGCGGACGCCCGCACAGCACCACCCTCGTACCCGCGTCCACGAGCCGCCGCAGCTTGGCCGAGACGGCCGCGAGGTGCGGCGGGTTCTCCACCGCCCCGCCGGTCAGTACGACCGCCGCCGCGCGCTGCCGCTGCAACAGGGTGAGGTACGTCAGCTCGCGCTCCGGGGAGCCGCCCGTGTTGCACACGACCGCCAGCCGTTCGCCGCCCGCGCGCCCGCCCGGGCCCGAGACCTCCGACTGGATCGCGCTCGCCATGATCCCGAAGAAGGGGTCGGCGATGTCGTTCACGAGAATCCCGACCAGGTCGGAGGTGGCCGCCGCCAGCGCGCTCGCGGGGCCGTTGAGCACGTAGTCCAGGTCGTCCACGGCACGCAGCACCCGCTCGCGGGTCGTTGCGGCCACGGGATAGTTCCCGTTCAGTACGCGCGACACCGTCGCGGGCGAGACCTGCGCGCGGGCCGCCACGTCCGCCAGGGTCACCGTCATCTCGTTGTCCTCCGGTCGCGCATCGTGTCGTCGAGCGACAAGCCGTCCATCGACAGGCTGTCCAGTACCTTGTCGTCCATCGCGTTGCTGTAAGTTGTCGTAATTTGCGTCTTCAGGTCCATACCTGCGCAGAGCCCATGCAGACCCTATGACCTTTGGCCCCCACTGTTCGCCCCCTCGAACAATTCGGCGTCTCTGTGCTCTTGTCCAGACCGCTGCACAGAGGCTAGCTTCTCCCTAGATAGAAAGCGCTTGCTGCATCGCTTGCCAGTAGGGCCGCCGGAGGCAGCTCTCCAGCCGGGCGTACGCGGCGCGGAACCGCGTACCCCGCCCCTGTGGCACCTACGAAGGGAAAGACGTGACACGCAAGACGGTGCGTATCGCCATGAACGGCGTGACCGGGCGCATGGGCTATCGCCAGCACCTGGTCCGCTCGATCCTCGCGCTGCGCGAACAGGGTGGTCTCGACCTCGGCGACGGCACCGTGCTGTGGCCGGAGCCGATCCTGGTCGGCCGCCGCGAGCACGCGCTGAAGGCGCTCGCCGAGCAGCACGGCCTCGACCCGGAGAACGTCTCCACGGACGTCGACGAGGTCCTCGCCGACCCGACCGTGGACATCTACTTCGACGCGCAGGTCACCTCGGCCCGCGAGGAGTCGATCAGGAAGGCCATCGCGGCCGGCAAGCACATCTACACGGAGAAGCCCACCTCCACCAGCCTCGAAGGCGCCCTGGAGCTGGCCCGCCTCGCGAACGCGGCCGGTGTGCGCCACGGCGTCGTCCAGGACAAGCTGTTCCTCCCGGGCCTGCTGAAGCTCAAGCGCCTCATCGACGGCGGCTTCTTCGGCCGCATCCTCTCCGTCCGGGGCGAGTTCGGCTACTGGGTCTTCGAGGGCGACTGGCAGGCCGCCCAGCGCCCGAGCTGGAACTACCGCGCCGAGGACGGCGGTGGCATCGTTGTCGACATGTTCCCGCACTGGGAGTACGTGCTGCACGAGCTGTTCGGCCGGGTGAAGTCCGTCCAGGCCCTCACCGCCACCCACATCCCGCAGCGCTGGGACGAGAACGGCAAGCCGTACGACGCCACGGCCGACGACGCCGCCTACGGCATCTTCGAGCTGGAGGGCGGCGCCATCGCCCAGTTCAACTCGTCCTGGACCGTACGGGTCAACCGCGACGAACTGGTGGAGTTCCAGGTCGACGGCACCGAGGGCTCGGCGGTCGCCGGTCTGCGCAACTGCCGCGTCCAGCACCGCAGTTCGACGCCGAAGCCGGTCTGGAACCCGGACATCCCGGCGACCTACTCCTTCCGTGACCAGTGGCAGGAGATCCCGGACAACACCGAGTTCGACAACGGCTTCAAGGCGCAGTGGGAGCTGTTCCTGAAGCACGTCTACGCCGACGCGCCCTACCAGTGGGACCTGCTGGCCGGCGCCCGCGGTGTCCAGCTCGCCGAACTGGGCCTGAAGTCCTCGGCGGAGGGTGTCCGTCTCGACGTACCGGAGATCTCGCTGTGACCATCCAACTCCCGGACGCCACGGGGTCGCTGCGGGCCTACGAACCTCGCGCGACCCCCCTCGCCGTCGCCCCCGGCACCCCCTTCACCTCCCGTACGGTCTACTCGGCGGCCCATGTCGTCGCCGACCCGTACGCGGACGTGTCGCCCGACTCCCCGGCGGTCGTCGACTGGGACGCGACCCTCGCCTTCCGTCGCCACCTGTGGTCCCACGGGCTCGGCGTCGCGGAGGCCATGGACACCGCCCAGCGCGGCATGGGCCTCGACTGGGCGGGCGCGGCGGAGCTGATCCGCCGGTCGGCCGCCGAGGCCAGGTCCGTGGGCGGTCTCATCGCCTGCGGTGTCGGCACCGACCAACTCACCACCCCCGGCGCCTCCTTGGCCGACATCCGCAAGGCGTACGAGGAGCAGCTCGCCCTCGTCGAGGAGGCGGGCGCCAAGACGATCCTGATGGCGTCCCGCGCTCTCGCCGCCGCCGCGAAGGGCCCCGAGGACTACCTCGACATCTACGGCCACCTCCTGCGCCAGGCCGCCGAGCCGGTGATCCTGCACTGGCTCGGCCCGATGTTCGACCCGGCGCTGGAGGGCTACTGGGGGTCGAGCGACCTCGACGCGGCGACCGACACCTTCCTCGACGTCATCGCCGCCCACCCCGACAAGGTCGACGGCATCAAGGTGTCCCTCCTCGACGCCCAGCGCGAGATCGACATCCGCCGGCGTCTCCCGCAGGGCGTGCGCTGCTACACGGGCGACGACTTCAACTACCCCGAGCTGATCGCGGGCGACGAGCAGGGCTTCAGCCACGCCCTCCTCGGCATCTTCGACCCGCTGGGCCCGCTGGCGGCGCAGGCGGTGCGCGTCCTCGACACCGGGGACACGGCAGGCTTCCGCGAACTCCTCGATCCCACGGTCGAGTTGTCCCGCCACCTCTTCCAGACACCCACCCGCTTCTACAAGACGGGCGTGGTGTTCCTGGCCTGGCTGGCCGGTCACCAGTCGCACTTCACCATGGTCGGCGGGCTGCAGTCGGCCCGCTCCCTCCCGCACTTCGCCCGCGCCTACCAACTCGCCGACGGACTGGGCCTGTTCCCGGACCCGAAGCTCGCGGAGGAGCGGATGAGGAATCTGCTGTCCCTGTACGGAGTGGCCCAGTGACCAGCACCAGCACCGCCGACCTCTCGCGCTTCAGCATCAACCAGATGACGGTCAAGCAGCTCAGCCTGCCCGAACTGGCCGACGCCTGCCTGGAATTGGGTGTCCCCGGTATCGGCCTCTGGCGCGCTCCGGTACAGGAGTACGGCGTCGAGGCGACGGCGAAACTGCTCCGCGACGCGGGCCTCGCCGTCACCACCCTCTGCCGGGGCGGCTTCTTCACCGCGATCGACCCGGCGGAACGCGCGGAGGCCCTGGCCGACAACCGCCGGGCGATCGACGAGGCGGCCACGCTCGGCACGGACACCCTCGTCCTGGTGTCGGGCGGCCTGCCGGCCGGCTCGAAGGACCTGTACGGCGCCCGGGAGCGCATCGCCGACGCGCTCACCGAGCTGGGCCCGTACGCCGAGCGGAACGGCGTACGGCTGGCCATCGAGCCGCTGCACCCCATGTACGCCGCCGACCGCTGTGTGGTCTCGACGCTCACCCAGGCCCTCGACCTGGCGGAACGCTTCCCCTCCCACCAGGTCGGCGTCGCGGTGGACACGTACCACATCTGGTGGGACGACAACGCGCCCGCGCAGATCGCCCGCGCCGGTGCCGGCGGCCGGATCCACACCTTCCAACTCGCCGACTGGACAACCCCGTTGCCGGAGGGCGTGCTCAACGGACGCGGTCAGATCGGTGACGGTTCGATCGACATGCGTGAGTGGCGGACGTACGTCGAGGCGGCAGGCTACGCCGGCCCCATCGAGGTCGAGCTGTTCAACGACGCGCTGTGGGCCAGGGACGGACGCGAGGTGCTCGCGGAGACCGCGGCACGGTTCGTGGAACACGCGGCGTAGGGACCGTAGGAAAATCTCTGCGGAGGGCAGCATCGAGGGGGCCGGTCGACGGACTGGTCCCCTCGATGCTGTGTTCGACCGGCGGGCGACACCACCTCCGGCTACCTTGAAGGTCCCGGGACGAGCGGGACGACCTGGCGAAGCCCGCCCCGCCGTCCTACCAGCCGCGAAAACAGCAGCTGCGGAAAACAGCAGCCGCAGGAACGGAGCCGTCGGCCATGTCACTCGTCCGCGTCCACAACTTCTCGATCTCGCTCGACGGCTTCGGCACCGGTGAGGAGCTGACTCTGGAAGCGCCGTTCGGCCACGCCGGCGAGAGGCTGCACCAGTGGATGTTCACCACCCGGTTCTGGCACGAGATGACCGGCGGGACGGGCGGCACCGGCGGCCTCGACGACGCGTTCGCGCGGCAGTTCACGCCGGGGATCGGCGCCGAGATCATGGGCGCCGGGAAGTTCGGCCCGCCCGGCTGGCACGAGGACCCGGAGTGGAAGGGGTGGTGGGGGCCCAACCCGCCTTTCCACACACCGACGTTCGTCCTCACCCACCACCCGCGCCCGTCGATCGAGATGGAGGGCGGCACGACGTTCCACTTCCTCGACACGTCGCCCGCCAAGGCCCTCGACGCGGCTCGCGAGGCAGCGGGCGACCAGGACATCCGCATCGGCGGTGGACCCACCGTGGTCCGCGACTTCCTCGCCGCCGGACTCGTCGACCACCTGCACACCGTGGTCGTCCCGATCCTGCTCGGCCGAGGCGTACGGCTCTGGGAGGGACTGGAGGGCGTGGAGAAGGACTACGCCGTCGAGGCGACCTCCTCACCCACCGGAGTCACCCATGTGACGTTCACCCGTAAGGGTCTCTGAAGCCCCGAGCCCGCCGCGCCCGCCGAGCGCGGCTCAGAAGAAGACCCCGCACCGCAGCAGCACGTTCGCGTACGGCCTGGCCTCCCCGGTGCGCACGACCAGCCGCGCCCCCGCCGACAGCTCCTTGAGCCGCTCGTGCGGGACGAGCGTGAGGCCGGGGCCGGGAAAGTGCCCGTCCAGCAGCTCCGCGGCCCCCGGATTGGCCTCCCGCACCTCCGTCGCCGCCGTGGCACCCTCCACGACCAGCTCGGCGAGCAGCCCCTCGACGACCTCGGCGAACGAGGGCACCCCGGCCCGGAAGGCCAGGTCGACGACGCGCGGCCCGGCCGGGATCGGCATCCCGGCGTCACAGACCAGCACCCCGTGGCCGTGGCCCAACTCGGCCAGCGCGCCCGCGAGATGACGGTTCAGGATCCCGCCCCGCCTCACCGGGACCCACCTCGCGGGGTCGCGCCGGTTGTGCCGTCCAGCGCCTCGACCTCCTCGGCGGTGGGGAAGGAGTCCTGAGCCCCCGCCCGGGTGACCGCGGCCGCGCCCACCCGCGCCGCGTATGCCGCCGCCCGCGCCAGCGGCTCGCCCGTGCCCAGCCGCCACGCCAGCGCGGCGGTGAACGCGTCGCCCGCCCCCGTCGTGTCCACGGCGTCCACCGGCACCGACGGCACCCGCACCCGCTCCCCGGCCCGTACGGCGACCAGCGCGCCCTCGGCGCCCAGGGTGATGACGACCGAGCGCGGCCCGAGCGCGAGCAGCGTCTTCGCCCAGTCCTCCGGCGAGTCACCCAGCTCGGCGTCCGCACCGGCGATCACCCGGGCCTCGTGCTCGTTCACGATCAACGGATCGCAGGCCGCCAGGACCTCACGCGGCAACGGACGAGGAGGGGACGGGTTGAGGACGAACCGGCTCTCGGGAGCCAGGTTCCGTACGACCTCCACGACCGACTCCAGCGGAATCTCCAGCTGCGCCGACACCACCCGCGCAGCCTGGAACAGGCTCCCCGCGGCCTGGACGTCCTCGGGTACCAGCCGCCCGTTGGCGCCCGGCGACACCACGATGCTGTTGTCGCCTGACGGGTCCACCGTGATCAGCGCGACCCCAGTCGGCGCCCCGCCGACCAGGACGCCCACCGTGTCGACACCGGCGTCCATCAGCGAGTCGAGCAGCAGGCGGCCGTGGCCGTCGTTGCCGACCCGCGCCAGCAGCGCCGTACGGGCTCCCAACCGGGCCGCGGCGACCGCCTGGTTGGCGCCCTTGCCCCCCGGGTGGACGACCAGGTCGGATCCGAGGACCGTCTCACCGGCCGCGGGCCGCCGCTCGACCACGGTGACCAGGTCGGCGTTGGCCGATCCCACGACCAGCAGGTCGTAGTCGTACATGAACAGTCTCCCCATACAGATCAGTTGTACCGGCTGACGGGCGGTCAGACGGCTGATTGCCCAGTTCGGTCGGTCCGCGGGCCGGGCGGCCTTGAGTGGACTGGAGGCGCCCGGCCCGTCCGCTCTCCAACCGTGAGCCCGCTCAGCCTCCCGCAGAGAGCCCGCTCAGCCGCCGAACGCCGCCACGTTCTCCTTGGTGACCACCTTCACCGGCACCATCACCGTCTTCTCGACGCCCTTGCCCTCGGCGACCCGCAGCGCGTTCCGCACCGCGATCCGCCCGAGCTCCTTGGGCTGCTGGGCGACCGACGCGTACAGCGAACCGTCCGCGACCGCCTTCAGACCGTCGGGCGTGCCGTCGAAGCCGATGACCTGCACCGACGTGCCGGCCTTGCCGCCCAGCGCCTTGATCGCGCCGAGCGCCATCTCGTCGTTCTCGGCGAAGACACCGCTGATGCCGGGGTTGGCCTGGAGGAGGTTGGTCATGACGTCGAGGCCCTTGGTGCGGTCCCAGTCGGCGGGCTGCTCGGCGACGACCTTGATGCCCGGGTAGGCCTTCAGCCCCTGGGTGAAGCCGGCGCCGCGCTCACGGCTCGCGGAGGTGCCCGCCTGGCCCTGGAGGACGACGATCGTGCCCGTGCCGCCCAGCTTCTCGGCGAGCGCCTTCGCGGCCAGTTCGCCGCCGGCCGTGTTGTCGGAGGCGACGAGGGTCGCCGTGTCCGCGTTGTTGACGGAGCGGTCGACCGCGACGAGCGGGATACCGGACTTGTTGACGGCCCGCGCGGCGGGACCCGTCGCGTCCGAGTCCACCGGGTTGACGATGATCGCCCCGAGACCCGAACTGGTGAAGTTCTGCAACTGGTTGGCCTGCTGCGAGGCGTCGTTCTGGGCGTCCGTCACGGTCAGGTCCACGCCCAGCTTCCTGGCCTCGGCCTGGGCACCGGCCCGGATCTGCACGAAGAACGGGTTGTTCAGCGTCGACAGGGACAGACCCACCTTCCGGTTCGTCGCGGACGACGAGTCGTTGTGCAGCAGCGAGGTCGCACCCACGACCGCCGTCGCGACCACAGCGGCCAGGACGTACGTCAGTGCCTGCCTGCGCCGGTCCCCGCCACCGGCCGCCCCGGCGGGCGCCACCGTCGCGCCGCTCTTCCTGCGCACGGTGTCGAACAGCACCGCCAGCGCGATCACGACACCGATGACGACCTGCTGCCAGAACGCGGACACCGAGAGCAGGTTGAGACCGTTCCTGAGCACCGCCAGGATCAGCGCCCCGATCAGCGTCCCCGACGCCTTGCCGGTACCGCCCGCCAGGCTCGCCCCACCGATGACCACCGCCGCGATGGCGTCCAGCTCGTACCCCTGTGCGGCCTGCGGCTGCGCGGAGGACAGCCGCGACGCGAGCACGATGCCCGCGGCGGCGGCGAACAGCCCGGACAGCGCGTAGATCGCCAGCTTCTGCTTCTTCACCCGCAGCCCGGACAGCCGGGCCGCCTCCTCGTTGCCGCCGATCGCGTACATGGAGCGACCCAGGTATGTACGGCCCAGAACGAACGCGGTGATCAGCCCCATGGCCACCATCACCAGCACGGGCACCGGCAGCCAGCCGCCCAGCGTGTCCCCGAGGTGCGAGACCGAGTCGGGGAACGCGATCGGCGAACCCTGCGAGATCACCAGGGAGAGCCCGCGCCCCACCGACAGCATGGCGAGCGTCGCGATGAACGGTGGCAGTTTGCCGTACGAGATCAGGAAGCCGTTGACCAGGCCGCAGGCGATGCCGGTGAGGACGGCCAGGACGACCGCTATCACGACCGGTACGCCCTCCGAAGTCGCCGCCCAGGCAAGGACGGTGGCCGACAGGGCGGCCACGGAACCGACCGACAGATCGATGCCCGCCGAGACGATCACGAAGGTGACACCGAAGGCGAGGACGGCGGTCACGGCCGCCTGGACGCCCACGTTGAGCAGGTTGTCCGTCGTCAGGAAGTCGCCGGACAGCGCCGACATCGCGATGACGAGGACGATGAGCGCGGTCAGCGCCCCGTTGTCGAGCAGAACGCGGCGCAGGCCGCTCGTGGCGCCACTCGCGCCCGTCGTGCTCTTGAGCGTGTCAGTGGCCACGAGAGCCCTCCACAGCAGTAGTTCCGGTAGTTCCAACAGAGATGGGTGTGCTGACGGCGAGCGCCATCACGGAGTCCTGGGTGGCCTCGGCGGCCGTGAGTTCACCGGCGATCCGGCCCTGCGCCATCACCAGCACCCGGTCGCTCATACCGAGCACCTCGGGCAGATCGCTGGAGATCATCAGTACGGCGGCACCGGCGGCCGTCAGTTCGTTGATCAGCTGGTAGATCTCGACCTTGGCACCGACGTCGATACCCCGGGTCGGCTCGTCGAGGATCAGCACCCGGGTGTCGGCGAGCAGCCACTTGCCGATGACGACCTTCTGCTGGTTGCCCCCGGAGAGGGTGCGCACCTGCTGGCCGAGCCCGGCCATCCGTACGCCCAGCCGCTCGGCGACCTTCGCGGCGGCGGCCCGCTGCCCCTTGAGATCGACCAGGCCACCCCTGGTGGCGGCCCGCAGGGTGACCAGGCCGAGGTTCTCCGCCACGGAGGCGTCGAGCACCAGCCCCTGCCCCTTGCGGTCCTCGGGCACGAGCCCGATCCCGGCGGCCATGGCGGCCCCGACATCACTCCCGCGCACCTCGGCGCCCGCGACGGACACGGACCCCTGGTCGTACGGATCGGCGCCGAACACCGCGCGCGCGACCTCCGTACGCCCTGCCCCGACCAGCCCCGCGATGCCGACGACCTCACCGGACCGCACCTCGAAGCTCACGTCGTGGAAGACGCCGTCCCGGGTGAGCCCCCGCACCGAGAGAAGCGCGGTGCCCGCCTCGGTGGCCTCTCTCGGGTACTGCTGTTCGATCGACCGCCCGACCATGAGCCGTACGAGCTCGTCCTCGGGTGTGTCGGCGGGCACCTGCCCGACGCTCTTGCCGTCCCGGATCACCGTCACCCGGTCCCCGAGGGCGGCGATCTCGTCCAGGTGATGGGTGATGAAGACGATCCCGACACCGTCCTCGCGCAGTGAGCGCACGATCGCGAACAGCTTCTCGACCTCTTCGGAGGTGAGGACCGCGGTCGGCTCGTCCATGATCAGCACGCGCGCGTCCAGGCTCAGTGCCTTCGCGATCTCGACCATCTGGAGCCGCGCGATACCGAGTTCACGCACCCGCGCGCGTGGGGACACGTTCACACCCACGCGCTCAAGGAGCACGGCGGCGTCGGCCTCCATCCGCCCCCGGTCGATCATCCCGTAGCGGCGCGGCTGCCGCCCCAGGAAGATGTTCTCGGCGACCGTCAGATCGGGGACGAGGTTGAACTCCTGGTAGATGGTGGCGATCCCGAGACGCTCGGAATCCTGCGCCCCGTGGATACGGGTCTCCTCGCCGTCGACGAGGATCCGGCCGGCGTCGGGGCGGTAGGCGCCGGAGAGCATCTTGATGAGGGTGCTCTTGCCCGCGCCGTTCTCGCCGAGCAGTACGTGCACCTCGCCGCGGCGCAGCTCGAAGTCGACGCCGTCGAGCGCGACCACGCCGGGGAAGGACTTCCGTATGCCTTCGATGCGCAGCAACTCGTCCTGGTTGCTCACGACAGACTCCTGTTCGTCACGGGGGGCTCTTCTGAGGGCGTCGATTCCGGCTCACCGCACGACCGCCGCACGACGAGGTGCGCGGCCAGCGTCACGGACTGCGGAGGGCGGCCCTCGATCATGTCGACCAGCGCCCGGACGGCGGCCCGCCCCAGCTCGCCGGTCGGCTGCGCGATGGCCGTGACGGGCGGATCCGTGTGCACGAACCACGGGATGTCGTCGAAGGCCGCGAGCGCGATGTCCCGCGGAACACGCATCCCACGCGCGCGTACGGCGTCCAGCGCGCCCAGCGCCATCAGGTTGTCGGCCGCGAAGACGACCTCGGGCGGCTCGGCCAGATCGAGGAAGGCGTCCGTCACCCGGCGCCCGCTCTCGGCCTGGAAGTCGCCCTGCCCGATGCAGGCGTCGGGTAGCGGCAGTCCGTACTCGGCCAGGGCCTCCCTGAAGGCCTCGACGCGCTCACTGCCGGTGGTGGTGGCCGCCGGACCCGCGATGATCGCGAGCCGCCGGTGCCCGAGCCCGTACAGGTGGGAGACGAGGTCCCGGACCGCCGCGCGCCCGTCCGCCCGTACGACCGGCACGTCCACGCCCGGGATCCAGCGGTCCACGAAGACCATCGGGGTGCCCCCGCGCGCGGTGTCCAGCATCAGCGGGGAGCCGCCGTCGGTGGGGGAGACGAGGAGGCCGTCGATACGGCGGTCCAGCAGGGTCCGTACGTGGTGGTCCTGGAGGTCGGGCCGTTCGTCGGCGTTGCCGATGATCACGCTGTAGCCGAGGGCGCGGGCCTCCTCCTCGACCGAGCGGGCCAGGGTCGCGAAGTAGGGGTTCAGCACGTCGCTGATGACCAGGCCGAGGGTGCGGGTCTGATCGGTGCGCAGGGAGCGGGCGACGGCGTTCGGGCGGTAGCCCAGCGCCTCCACGGCGGCCAGCACGCGTGCGCGTGCGTCCGTGCTGACCGACGGATGGTCGTTCAGGACCCGCGACACCGTGGCGACGGACACGCCCGCCTCGGCGGCGACGTCCTTGATGCTCGCCATCGCCGGACCACCTCCTTGTGGCTCCGCAGCCGTGGAATCGTTTCCACGACTGACTGGAGTCAGATTGGAATCGATTACACGGAAGGAAACAAGCCCCTGGCCGATTCCCGATACCGGATCGTGATGGGGAGCGCTTCCGCGGGCAGCCCCAGGGAGTGATCAAGGTGTGTTCAATTCCCGAAGGTGCATATCGATCATCGCCGCACATCTTGTCAATGAACGAACGGATCCTTACTGTCCACCGACAGGTGGAGCGTGGAAGCGCTCCCAACCCCCCTCGTTCATCCAAGCAATGGAGCTGCGATGACCTCCACACCGCGCAGGCCGAGCCGCAGACGCATACTCGGCGCCGGCCTGGCCGTACCACCGGCACTCGTGCTGGGTGCGCAGACCGCGCGGGCCGCCTCCTGGGGAAGCCCGGTGAACGTCAACTCCTGGAACAAGATCAACGCCAGGTGGACGCCCAACAACGAGCTGGAGACGTACCGGCCGGACTGCGTCTGGTACGAGGGCAACACTCTGGTGATCAAGGCGTACAACGCCGGGGGCGGGGTCTACTACTCGGGCCGCGTGGAGTCGACGGCGCGGTACGGGTACGGCACGTACAGCTTCACCGCGAACATGCCCAACGGGCGGGGCCTGCTGCCGGCGGTCTGGGCGGCGGCCCTCAACCCCTGGCTCCCGGAGTTCGACGCCGCGGAGATCGTGGGACAGAACCCCAATGTCGTCCACCAGACGTCCCACGACATGAACAACAACCAGCAGCAGTTCTCGAAGACGAACTCGTCGGGCTGGACGAACGCGTACCACCGGTACTCGTTCAGCTGGTTCCCGGACCACATCGACTACGCCGTCGACGGCGTCATCACGGGCACCACCTGGTACCGGACCCCGTCCGGGACCGGCCTGCGGTTCATCGCCAACATCGCGGTCGGCGGCGACTGGCCCGGCAACCCGGACTCCTCCACCTGGGCCACCGCCGACGGTGCCCGCTACCTCAAGGTCTCCTCCATCACCCACACCCCGTACTTCCCCTGAGGTGAACCCGGGTGACAGCCCCGGGCCGCGTCCAGGAGGCCGGGGCTGTCACACCCGCCCGGTACCGTCGGATCATGTCCAACCAGGCGGGGAAGTCCACGGGCGAGCGGCAACTGGCCGTACTCGAAGGCGTGCTGGAACGGATCACGTACGCCAACGAGGAGAACGGCTACACGGTCGCCCGCGTCGACACCGGCCGTGGCGCCGGCGACCTGCTCACCGTCGTGGGCGCGCTGCTCGGCGCCCAGGTCGGCGAGTCGCTGCGCATGGAGGGCCGCTGGGGCTCGCACCAGCAGTACGGCAAGCAGTTCACGGTCGAGAACTACACGACGGTCCTGCCCGCCACCGTCCAGGGCATCCGCCGCTATCTCGGCTCGGGCCTGGTCAAGGGCATCGGCCCGGTCTTCGCCGACCGGATCACCCAGCACTTCGGCCTGGACACCCTCCGGATCATCGAGGAGGAGATCAAGCGCCTCATCGAGGTGCCGGGCCTCGGCCCCAAGCGGACGAAGAAGATCGCCGAGGCCTGGGAGGAACAGAAGGCGATCAAGGAGGTCATGCTCTTCCTCCAGAGCGTCGAGGTGTCCACCTCCATCGCCGTACGCATCTACAAGAAGTACGGCGACGCCTCGATCTCCGTCGTCAGGAACCAGCCCTACCGCCTCGCCTCGGACGTCTGGGGCATCGGCTTCCTCACCGCCGACAAGATCGCCCAGTCCGTCGGCATCCCGCACGACAGCCCCGAGCGCGTCAAGGCGGGCCTCCAGTACGCCCTTTCGCAGTCCACCGACCAGGGGCACTGCTACCTCCCCGAGGAACGGCTGATCGCGGACGCGGTGAAGCTCCTCCAGGTCGACACGGGCCTCGTCATCGAGTGCCTCGCCGAACTCGCGGCGCCCCCGGAGGAAGGGGAGGACCCGGGTGTCGTACGGGAGAAGGTCCCCGGCCCCGACGGAGACTCCGAACCCGTGACAGCGGTCTACCTGGTCCCCTTCCACCGCGCGGAACTCTCCCTCTCCGCGCAGCTGTTGCGCCTCCTGCGCACCGGCGAGGACCGGATGCCCGTCTTCCACGACGTGGCCTGGGACAAGGCGCTGAGCTGGCTCCAGGGGCGTACGGGGGCCGATCTCGCCCCCGAGCAGGAGGCGGCCGTCCGGCTCGCGCTGACGCAGAAGGTCGCCGTCCTCACCGGCGGACCCGGCTGCGGCAAGTCCTTCACGGTCCGCTCCATCGTGGAGCTGGCGCGCGCCAAGAAGGCCAAGGTCGTCCTCGCCGCCCCGACCGGCCGCGCCGCCAAGCGCCTCGCCGAACTCACCGGCGCCGAGGCCTCCACCGTCCACCGCCTCCTGGAACTGAAGCCCGGCGGCGACGCGGCCTACGACAGGGACCGCCCCCTGGACGCCGACCTGGTCGTCGTGGACGAGGCCTCGATGCTGGACCTGCTGCTCGCCAACAAGCTGGCGAAGGCGGTGGCGCCGGGCGCGCATCTGCTGTTCGTCGGGGACGTGGACCAACTCCCCAGCGTCGGCGCGGGGGAGGTCCTGCGGGACCTGCTGGCCGACGGCAGCCCGGTCCCCGCCGTCCGGCTCACCAAGGTCTTCCGGCAGGCCCAGCAGTCGGGTGTCGTGACGAACGCGCACCGGATCAACTCCGGGCAGCATCCGGTCACCGACGGCATGAAGGACTTCTTCCTCTTCGTCGAGGACGACACGGAGGAGGCCGGCCGCCTCACCGTCGATGTGGCCGCACGGCGAATTCCGGCCAAGTTCGGCCTGGACCCCCGGCGGGACGTCCAGGTGCTCGCGCCGATGCACCGGGGCCCGGCCGGCGCCGGAAACCTCAACGGGCTGCTGCAGCAGGCGATCACACCGGGGCGCCCGGACCTCCCCGAGAAGCGGTTCGGCGGCCGGGTCTTCCGGATCGGCGACAAGGTCACGCAGATCCGCAACAACTACGACAAGGGCGAGAACGGCGTCTTCAACGGCACCGTCGGCGTCGTCACCTCACTCGACGAGGTGGAACAGCGCCTCACCGTGCTGACGGACGAGGACGAGGAAGTGCCGTACGACTTCGATGAGCTGGACGAACTCGCCCACGCGTACGCGGTGACCATCCACCGCTCCCAGGGCAGCGAGTACCCGGCGGTGGTCATCCCGGTCACCACGGGCGCGTGGATGATGCTCCAGCGCAACCTTTTGTATACGGCCGTCACCCGGGCGAAGAAGCTGGTCGTCCTGGTCGGTTCACGCAAGGCGATCGGCCAGGCGGTGCGCACGGTGTCGGCGGGGCGGCGCTGCACGGCGCTGGACCACAGACTGCGGTCGTGACCGGCAGGAGCGTCGTGCCGTCGCGACGATGGCAGAAAAATGATCGATCAAATGAGTCACAAAGCTCACAGGGCACTTCCGGAACCAGGGCGAAGGGGGGCAGGATGAGTAACTTGGCGGCACTCAGTGCCGCCAATAGGCCCAATGGTCGACCCCGAGTGCACTCTCCTGCGCCAAATGGGGGATGGTAGAGACAGTCAGGGCACCTCGAAGAAGAGGCACAACGTCGGTGAGGGATGACGTGAGCGAGCACACCAACAACGCTGTAGTACTGCGGTTCGGCGACGGCGAGTACACCTACCCGGTGATCGACAGCACCGTCGGCGACAAGGGCTTCGACATCGGGAAGCTCCGCGCTCATACCGGTCTGGTCACGCTGGACAGCGGCTACGGAAACACCGCCGCCTATAAATCCGCCATCACCTACCTCGATGGTGAGCAGGGCATCCTTCGGTACCGCGGGTACCCGATCGAGCAGCTCGCCGAGCGCTCCACCTTCCTCGAGGTGGCGTTCCTGCTGATCAACGGTGAGCTTCCGACCGTGGACGAGCTCTCCGTCTTCAAGAACGAGATCACGCAGCACACCCTGCTGCACGAGGACGTCAAGAACTTCTACCGTGGCTTCCCGCGCGACGCGCACCCGATGGCGATGCTGTCGTCGGTCGTCTCCGCGCTGTCGACCTTCTACCAGGACAGCCACAACCCGTTCGACGAGAAGCAGCGCAACCTCTCGACGATCCGGCTGCTCGCCAAGCTTCCGACCATCGCCGCGTACGCGTACAAGAAGTCGATCGGTCACCCGTTCGTCTACCCGCGCAACGACCTCGGTTACGTCGAGAACTTCCTCCGTATGACGTTCTCGGTGCCGGCGCAGGAGTACGACCTCGACCCGGTCGTCGTCTCCGCCCTCGACAAGCTGCTGATTCTGCACGCCGACCACGAGCAGAACTGTTCGACGTCGACGGTCCGTCTGGTCGGCTCCTCGCAGGCCAACATGTTCGCGTCGATCTCGGCCGGCATCTCCGCGCTCTGGGGCCCGCTGCACGGCGGCGCCAACCAGTCCGTGCTGGAGATGCTGGAGGGCATCAAGACGAACGGCGGCGATGTCGACGCCTTCATCCGCAAGGTGAAGAACAAGGAGGACGGCGTCCGCCTGATGGGCTTCGGCCACCGGGTGTACAAGTCCTTCGACCCGCGCGCGAAGATCATCAAGGCTGCCGCGCACGACGTCCTCTCGGCCCTCGGCAAGTCCGACGAGCTGCTGGACATCGCGCTGAAGCTGGAGGAGCACGCGCTCTCCGACGACTACTTCGTCTCGCGCAACCTCTACCCGAACGTCGACTTCTACACCGGCCTCATCTACCGCGCGATGGGCTTCCCGACCGAGATGTTCACGGTCCTCTTCGCCCTCGGCCGTCTCCCGGGCTGGATCGCCCAGTGGCACGAGATGATCAAGGAGCCGGGATCGCGTATCGGCCGCCCGCGCCAGATCTACACGGGCGTTGTCGAGCGGGACTTCGTGCCGGTCGAGCAGCGGTAGCGCTCCGCGCGGGACGGACTGTAGCTGCGGGTTCGATGTGGCTGGTCGCGCAGTTCCCCGCGCCCCTTCGGGGCGCGGGTGAACCCGGCGCCCCGGCTTCGCGGACCAGTCGTTGAGCAAAAAGCGGAAGGCGCCCTGCCGACGGTCCCCCCACGGGCCGGCGTACAGGGCGCCTTCCCATGTCCCGGTGCGGATTCCCCCCACGGGATCCGGCCGGGCGTTTCGGAGGACAGCGCCTGAATTCGCTATCACTGGTATGCAGGCCACCGAAGTGGCCGTTGTGTTGAGCAAAACGAGCAAAACTCGTCGTACTCCTGCTGTGTGCGGTCTGCCGGGACGCGCACGCTGGGGTGGGCCGCTCAAGCTTCCCGGTGTACGTGTCCCGGCAACGCATCTCCGAGGACGTCCCCCAAGACATCCTCAGACGCCAGCCGGCGCCCCCCAAGACGCTGGTCTGACATCGCCAACTTAGACCTTCGAAGCCCTTCGATGGTTACCTTCACAGCACTGTGATCTGCGTCTCTCGCATATGTCCCCAAGATGCGGCAGATCCCGGTTGTCGCGACCGGGACCCCAGCGTAAGGATGATGCGGGAGCCTTGTGAAGAGCTTATGTGAGGCTCGCGTCGGACTCCATAGGGACTATGACACCGACTTGTGCGTACTGGCGGTAACTTCGGCCGGTCAGGGGCCGATCTCAGCGGAACGTGCGCAGTCGGAGGCTGTTGGTGACGACGAACACGGAGGAGAAGGCCATCGCGGCCCCCGCGATCATCGGATTCAGCAGTCCGGCCGCGGCCAGCGGCAGCGCGGCCACGTTGTAGCCGAAGGCCCACACCAGGTTGCCCTTGATGGTCGCGAGCGTCTTCCGGGACAGCCGGATGGCGTCGGCGGCCACGCGCAGATCCCCGCGCACCAGCGTCAGATCGCTTGCCTCGATGGCCGCGTCCGTGCCGGTACCCATCGCCAGGCCCAGATCGGCGGTGGCCAGCGCCGCCGCGTCGTTCACGCCGTCGCCGACCATCGCGACGGTCCGCCCCTCGCCCTGGAGCCGCCGTACGGCGTCGACCTTCTCCTCGGGCAGGACGTCCGCGATCACTTGGTCGATCCCGACGGCAGCCGCCACCGCGTCAGCCACCGCCCGGTTGTCCCCGGTCAGCAGCACCGGAGTCAGCCCCAGCGCGCGCAGTTCGCGCACGGCCTCGGCGCTGGTCTCCTTGACCGCGTCGGCGACGGTGACGACACCGCGTGCCATCCCGTCCCAGGCGACCACGACGGCCGTACGTCCGCCGCTCTCGGCCTCGGCCTTCGCGTGGGCCAACTCCTGTGGCAGCGGCTCCGACAGCCCGTCCGTGAGCCGTCCGACGGTCACCTCGTGCCCTTCCACGCGCCCGCGTACGCCCCTCCCGGCCACGTTCTCGAAGGCCTCGGCCTCCGGCAGCGTCCCGACCCGCTCCACCGCCCCGGCGGCGACAGCGCGGGCTACCGGATGCTCGGAGGCGTGTTCGAGGGCGCCCGCGAGCCGCAGCACCTGCTTCTCGTCCTCGCCCTCGGCGACGTACACCTCCTGGAGGGTCATACGGCCCGTGGTGACCGTGCCCGTCTTGTCCAGGACGATCGTGTCGACGCGGCGCGTGGACTCCAGGACCTCGGGGCCCTTGATGAGGATGCCCAGCTGCGCCCCGCGCCCGGTGCCGACCATCAGCGCGGTCGGGGTGGCCAGGCCCAGCGCACAGGGGCAGGCGATGATCAGGACGGCGACGGCGGCGGTGAAGGCGGCGACCGTGTCGCCCGTGACGCCGAGCCAGACGCCGAACGTACCGAGCGCGATCAGCAGCACCGCAGGCACGAAGATCCCGGAGATCCGGTCGGCGAGCCGCTGCACCTCGGCCTTGCCGTTCTGCGCGTCCTCCACCAGCCGAGCCATCCGCGCGAGCTGGGTGTCCGCGCCGACCCGGGTGGCCTCGACGACCAGCCGGCCTCCCGCGTTCACGGTCGCGCCCGTGACGGCGTCCCCGGCCCCCACGTCGACCGGCACGGACTCGCCGGTCAGCATCGACGCGTCGACCGCCGAGGCGCCCTCGATGACGGTGCCGTCGGTGGCGATCTTCTCCCCGGGACGCACAACGAACCGGTCCCCGATCGCCAACTCGCCCACGGGAACGCGCACTTCACGCCCTCCGCGCAGCACGGAGACGTCCTTGGCGCCCAACTCCATGAGGGCCCGCAGTGCCGCGCCCGAGCGGCGCTTGGCGCGGGCCTCCAGATAGCGCCCGAGGAGGATGAACGCGATGACCCCGGCGGCGACCTCGAGGTAGATCTCGGAGGTGTCGCCCGTACGGGAGGCGGTGAACGAGAAGCTCTCCCGTATGCCCATCCCGTCCATCCCCGGCATGGCGGGCCTGCCCGCGTCGCCCCAGAACAGGGCCCACAGGGACCAGCCGTACGCGGCGAGCGTGCCGACCGACACCAGGGTGTCCATGGTGGCCGCGCCGTGCCGGGCGTTGGTGAACGCGGCCCGGTGGAACGGCAGTCCGCCCCAGACGACGACCGGGGAGGCGAGCGTCAGCGCGAGCCATCGCCAGTTGTCGAACTGGAGCGCGGGAACCATGGACATCAGGACGACGGGTGCGGCGAGCAGCACGGAGACGACGAGCCGCTGCCGCAGCGCGACCAGCTCGGGGTCGGCGTCCCGCTCGGTGGCGGGTGCCTCTGCCACGGCCGGCGGGGGCGGCTCCTCGGCCGTGTACCCGGTCTTCACGACGGTGGCGATGAGGTCGTCGACCCCGACCCCGTCCGCGTACGAGACCTTCGCCTTCTCCGTCGCGTAGTTGACCGTGGCGAAGACGCCGTCCATCCGGTTGAGCTTCTTCTCGACGCGGGACGCGCAGCTGGCGCACGTCATCCCGCCGATGGTCAGCTCGACCTCGTGGGGCGTGACTGTCGGGGTCTCGGTGCTGGTTCCGGTGCTGGTCATGGTCGCCGCGTCCCTCTGGTCAGGCCTGGTCGGCCAGTTCGAAGCCCGCTTCGTCGACCGCGGCGCGTACGGCGGCCTCGTCGAGCGGGGCCTCGGACACGACGGTGACCTCGCCGGTGGCGGCGACGGCCTTCACGGAGGTGACCCCGGCGAGCTCGGAGATCTCGGCCGAGACCGAGCCCTCGCAGTGTCCGCAACTCATGCCGGTCACCTGGTAGACGGCGGTGACGGAACCCGGGGTGTCGGTCTGCGCGGTCATGTCGTTGCTCCTCTTCGGATCTTCGAGGCGTCTGTCGTCGGGCGTCGCCGTGACGGACGAGCCCTCTGAGTCTCACACTACTATACCCCTGGGGGGTACTTGGCCGGTGATCGTGACAAGATCTCCGCTACGGACGGCGGGCTACCAGCTACAGCTACAGCGACGGTGAGGGCGAGGACGTATGCGTGCGGTGGTGTTCGAGCGGTACGGGAAGCCGGCCGAGGTGCGGGAGGTACCGGACCCCGTGCCCGCGCCGCACGGCGTCGTGGTGCGCGTCGAGGCCACCGGCCTGTGCCGGAGCGACTGGCACGGCTGGATGGGCCACGACCCCGACATCGCCCTGCCGCACGTGCCCGGCCATGAACTCGCCGGTGTCGTCGAGGCGGTCGGCGCCGGGGTGGACGGCTGGCGGGCCGGGGACCGGGTCACGGTGCCCTTCGTCTGCGCCTGCGGGAGCTGCCCGTCCTGTATGGCCGGTGACCAGCAGGTGTGCGAGCGGCAGACCCAGCCGGGGTTCACGCACTGGGGTTCGTTCGCGGAGTTCGTGGCGCTGGACCACGCCGACGTGAACCTCGTCGCCGTGCCGGAGGGGATGTCCTTCGGCACGGCGGCCTCCCTGGGCTGCCGGTTCGCGACGGCGTACCGTGCGGTGGTCCAGCAGGGGCGGGTGGCGGCGGGGGAGTGGGTCGCGGTGCACGGTTGCGGCGGGGTGGGCCTCTCCGCGGTGATGATCGCGGCGGCCTCCGGCGCCCGGGTCGTCGCGGTCGACGTGTCCCCCGGAGCACTGGAACTGGCGCGGAAGTTCGGCGCGGCGGCGTGCGTGAACGCGGCCACGACCGACGACACGGCCGCGGCCGTACGTGAACTGACCGGCGGCGGCGCCCAGTTGTCGCTGGACGCGCTCGGCTCACCGGTCACCTGCGCGGCCTCGCTGAACGGCCTGGGCCGCCGGGGCCGGCACGTCCAGGTCGGTCTGCTCCCGTCGTCCACCGGTTCGACGCCCGTCCCGATGGCCCGCGTCATCGCCCTGGAACTCGAACTCCTCGGCAGCCACGGCATGGCCGCCCACACCTACCCGCCGATGCTCGAACTGGTACGGGCGGGCGTCCTGCGACCGGACCTGCTGGTCACGTCCACCATCCCGCTGACGGAGTCCCCGCCCGCGCTGGCGGCGATGGGCGCGGCGCCGGGGGTGGGGGTGACGGTCATCGAGCCGTGGCGCTGATCCCGGCGAGGTCGGGGTACCCCTGGTGGGCGGCCCATTCGGGGGCAAGGACGGACATGCGTACGGCGTCGATCCATTCGCCCGCGTGCAGCAGGGTCTGGCGTTCGACGCCCTCGGCCACGAAGCCGGCCTTCTCGTAGGCGCGGCGCGCCCGGGGGTTGAAGGCGAAGACGTGCAACGACACGCGGTGCAGGCCCAGTTGCTCGAAGGCGTGCCCGACGATCAGCCGGACGGCCTCGGTGCCGAGACCCCGGTCGCGGCCACCCGGGCCGATCAGGATGCGGAAGCTGCAGTTCTGGTTGTCCTTGTCCCACTGGTTCAGGACCGCCTCGCCGACGAGTTCCCCGCTCGCCCGGTCCACTATGCCCAGGTCGAGCCGGTCTGTCTGGGCGCTGCGGGTGGTGTACCAGGAGCGCAGCCGGTCCGGGTCGAGGGGTTCGGCGGGGCTGCCGGTGAGCCTGGTCACCTCGGGATCGGTCAGGATCCCGGCCATCACGGGGACGTCGTCCTCGGTGAACGGCCGCAGTACGGCCCGCTCGCCGGTGAGGATGGGTTTGACGGAGAAGTCCATCCCGGGATCCTGAACGCCCGCCGCCCGCACCGGCAAACCAATAAATCCCGGGCCGATACGGGCCGGACCGACAAGGACCGCGCCCCGCTCGCGAGGGGCGTGGTGGGGCGGGGCGCGGCCGGGACTCGAACGGATCAGCCGTCTCTCCGGCCACGGTTGCCCGGCCGGGCCGCGACCCACGCTCGTACGGTGTCGGCGTACCAGTAGGGCTTGCCGCTCTCCACGTGGTCGGGTGCGGGCAGCAGACCGTGTTTGCGGTACGAGCGCACGGTGTCCGGCTGGACACGGATGTGTGCGGCGATCTCTTTGTACGACCAGAGCCGTCGGTCGGTCATAGGTGCACCTCCCTGCGCGTGCGTCACGGGGGCGGCCAGGGTGGGCCGTCGGGGGAGCCGGACGCTGCGCTTGGCGATCACAAAGCCATTGCCCGTCGAACGACTCTTCGTGACCCTGGGTAAGTGTCTGTTGACACGACGTGACCCATAACCCGCGTATGCGCGACACTTGTGACACGAGGGGAGCTTTTGTGACACGAGTGACGCAGAGGCGTACGCCCCGCGGCCCGGAGTGGCGAGTTGCCCTGTGGAACGCACGCCGATAGGCGGCGTTCCACAGGGGCGCGGGGCTGTATTCGATCTGCGGCTCCGCCGCGGGGCGCGCCCGGCCCCCACTCAACCTGCGGACAAGGAGCCGCCCGACCCGTGGAGCGCTACGCCCCGCAGGACCGCAGGAACGCCCGCGTCCGCTGCGCGATCGGCAGCGGCTTGTCCGGCTCGCACGGGTACATGTCCTGCTCGACGATCGCGAACAGATCCACGTCCAGCTTCTGGGCGGCGGCCAGCACCGGCCCCAACTCCGGTACACCGGCCGGGGGTTCGCACATGACGCCACGGGCCACCGCCGGGCCGAACGGGACCTCGTTCGCCCGTACGTCGGCGAGGATCTCGGGGTCGACCTGCTTGAGGTGCAGGTAGCCGATCCGCTCGCCGTAGGTCTCGATCAGCTTGACGCTGTCGCCGCCGCAGTAGGCGTAGTGACCCGTGTCCAGGCACAGCGAGACGAGCGAGGAGTCGGTGCCGTCGAGGAAGCGGGTGACGTTCGTCTCGCTGTCGATGTGCGTGTCGGCGTGCGGGTGGACGACGATCTGGAGGCCGTACCGCTCCCGCACCTCGTGGCCGAGCCGCTCGGTCAGCGTGGTGAGGTTGCGCCACTGCTCGGGCGTGAGGGTGTCGGACTCCAGCACCTCACCGGTCTTGTCGTCCCGCCAGAAGGACGGGATGACCACCAGGTGGGACGCGCCCATGGCCTGGGCCAGCACCGCGTTGTCCGCGACATGCGCCCAGGTCTTCTCCCAGACGGATTCGCCGTGGTGAAGCCCGGTGAAGACGGTGCCGGCGGACACCTTCAGGCCGCGCTTGGCGGTCTCCTCGGTGAGGACGGCCGGGTCGGTCGGCAGGTACCCGTACGGGCCCAGCTCGATCCACTCGTAGCCGGACTGCGAGACCTCGTCGAGGAAGCGCTGCCAGGGAACCTGCTTGGGGTCGTCCGGGAACCACACGCCCCAGGAGTCGGGCGCCGACCCGACTCGGATGCGTGACAGCGGGGACCCGGACCGGGAGGAGTCGGAGGAAGGGGACGACGTAGTCATGAGCGTCAGCTTCAGCTCACGCCGGGACGCGTGTCAAGCTCTGGTCCGAATGTCCGGACAAACTATTGACAGGGCTCCGTGAGGCGGGCTAGACCTGAGGGCGAGCCGCTGTGCGAGTCGTCGTGCGAGCCGCGTGAGCCGAAGAAAAGCGAAGGGAACTCGATGCCGTACGACCTGATCACCATGGGGCGGATCGGAGTGGACCTGTATCCACTGCAGACCGGTGTGCCACTCGCCCAGGTGACGTCCTTCGGAAAGTTCCTCGGCGGCTCGGCGACCAACGTCGCGGTCGCCGCGTCCCGCCTCGGGCGCAGCACCGCGGTGATCACGCGGACCGGTGACGACGCCTTCGGGCGCTATCTGCACGACGCCCTGCGCGACTTCGGTGTCGACGACCGCTGGGTCACGTCGGTCCCCGGCCTCAACACCCCGGTCACGTTCTGCGAGGTGTTCCCGCCGGACGACTTCCCGCTGTACTTCTACCGGCAGCCCAAGGCGCCGGATCTTGAGATCGACGCCCACGAACTGGACCTGGACGCGGTCCGCGAGGCGGGCATCTTCTGGGTCACGGGCACCGGCCTGAGCGAGGAGCCCAGCCGCACGGCGACCCTGGCCGCCCTCACCCACCGCGCCAAGTCCGGTACGACGGTCTTCGACCTCGACTGGCGCCCCATGTTCTGGCGGGACCCCGAGTCGGCGCGCCCCTTCTACACCGAGGCCCTGCGCCACACCACCGTCGCCGTCGGCAACCTCGACGAGGTGGAGGTGGCGACCGGCGTACGCGAGCCGCACGCCGCCGCCCGCGCCCTCCTGGACGCCGGAGTCGAACTGGCGGTCGTCAAGCAGGGCCCGAAGGGCGTCCTCGCCGTCAACAGCAAGGGCGAGACGGCCGAGGTGCCCCCGCTCCCCGTGAACGTCCTCAACGGCCTCGGCGCCGGTGACGCCTTCGGCGGCTCCCTCTGCCACGGCCTGATCGAAGGCTGGGACCTGGAGCGCATCATGCGGCACGCCAACGCGGCCGGCGCGATCGTCGCCTCCCGCCTGGAGTGCTCGTCGGCGATGCCCACCCCGGCCGAGGTCGAGGCGGCACTCGCGGCGGGAGCGGTGCGATGACCTCTGTGACCTCCGCCGCCCTGACCGGCGACGACACCAGCCCCGTCGCCCCCCTCGCCCCCGTCGACATCTCCGTCCTCGCCGCCACCCGCGCCCGGCACCCGGAGGCGGTCGCGGAAGCCGCCGCCCGCCGGCCGCGACGGCCCCTCCTCGGGGACTCCGGCCGGCTGATGATCGTCGCCGCCGACCACCCCGCCCGGGGCGCCCTCGGCGTCGGCAACCGCAAGCTGGCCATGGCCAACCGGGCCGACCTGCTCGAACGGCTGTGCCTCGCCCTCTCCCGTCCCGGTGTCGACGGCGTCCTCGCGACCGCCGACATCCTCGACGACCTGCTCCTGCTCGGCGCCCTGGACGGCAAGGTCGTCATGGGGTCGATGAACCGCGGCGGCCTCTCCGGCGCCACCTTCGAACTCGACGACCGCTTCACCGGCCACCGCCCCGAGGACATGGCCCGCCTCGGCTTCGACGCCGGCAAGCTGCTCGTGCGCATCGACTACGACGACCCGGGCTCCCTCACCACCCTGGAGTCCACGGCCCACGCCATCGACGCGATGGCCGAGCGGCGACTCCCCCTGTTCGTCGAGCCGTTCATCAGCAAGCGCGGCCCCGACGGCAAGCTCCGCAACGACCTCTCCGCCGAGGCCGTCACCAAGTCCATCGCCATCGCGTCGGGCTTGGGCGGCAGTTCGGCGTACACCTGGCTCAAGGTGCCCGTCACCGAGAACCCGGACGACATGGCCGAGGTCATGCAGACCTCCACCCTGCCCGCCGTACTGCTCGGCGGCGAGGTCGGCGACGACCAGGACGGCGCGTACGAGAAGTGGCGCGGCGCGCTCCAACTCCCCACCGTCCAGGGCCTCGTGGTCGGCCGCTCGCTGCTGTACCCGGCGGACGGCGATGTGTCCGCCGCCGTGGACACCGCCGTAGGGCTGCTGTGAGGCGCGCGATGACCGACCTGACGGCCGACCCGATGACCGAGGGGCACGGCGGCTGTACCGTGCGAGCGGAGTACGGCACCGCTGCGCACGACGAGTTCCAACTCCTGGGTGGGGAAAGGGTGTTCGCGTCGGTCGTCGACCTGGCGCACGCACCCCGGGCCGCCCGGGCACTGATCGCCTCCGGCGCGGGAGGCCGCTTCGCCCTGGCAGGAGCGAAGTGTGGGCGACGACTCCCCGCTCGCTACGGCCCCGCGCCGGAGGTCCACTTGGCACACCCGCACACCATGGGGGGACACCGATGACCCCGCCCACCACCCCACCCGCCTCCACGACGAGGCTCACGGTCGCGCAGGCGCTCGTCCGCTTCCTGGCCGCCCAGCACACCGAACGGGACGGCGTCCGCCGCCGGTTGATCCAGTCGACCTGGGGCATCTTCGGCCACGGGAACGTCGCCGGACTCGGTCAGGCGCTTGTCGAGTACGGCGACGAGATGCCGTTCCACCAGGGCCGCAACGAACAGTCCATGGTGCACGCGGCAGTTGGCTACGCCCGTCAGTCGAACCGCCTCTCCACCCACGCGGTGACGACGTCGATCGGCCCGGGCGCGACCAACCTCGTCACCGGCGCCGCGCTCGCCACGATCAATCACCTCCCGGTACTGCTCCTCCCCGGCGACACCTTCGCGACCCGCCCGGCGGACCCGGTCCTCCAGCAGCTCGAAGTCCCGTACGCGGGTGACGTGTCGGTCAACGACTGTCTGCGCCCGGTGTCGAGGTACTTCGACCGCGTCACCCGCCCCGAGGCGCTGATCCCGGCGGCGCTGCAGGCGATGCGGGTCCTCACCGACCCCGTCGAGACGGGCGCCGTAACTCTCGCTCTCCCGCAGGACGTTCAGGCCGAGGCGTACGACTGGCCCGACGAGTTCTTCGCCGACCGGGTGTGGCACGTACGCCGCCCGGTGGCCGACCCCGCCGAACTGACGGAAGCGGTACGGCTGATCCGTACCGCCCGCCGGCCCCTGATCGTCGCGGGCGGCGGAGTCCACCACAGCCGCGCGGAGGAGGCGCTGGCCCAGTTCGCCTCGGCGACCCGCATCCCCGTCGCCTCCACCCAGGCGGGCAAGGGCTCCCTGCGCCACGACCACGCCCAGGACGTGGGCGGCATCGGCCACACGGGAACGGCGACGGCGGACGAACTCGCGCGCCTGGCAGACCTGGTGATAGGCGTGGGCACCCGCTACACGGACTTCACGACAGCCTCCAACACCCTGTTCGCGGCGCCGGACGTCCGTTTCCTGAACCTCAACATCGCCCCGTACGACGGCCACAAGCTGTCCGCCACCCCGCTGGTCGCGGACGCCCGCAGCGCCCTGGAGCAGCTGACGGAGGCGCTCGCGCTCCACGACCACCGGGTCACGGACGCCTACGCGTCCGAGTACACCGAGGACAAGGAACGCTGGGAACAGCGCGTCGACGCCGCCTACGAGGCCGACGAACCGGACGTACGCCCGACGCAGCCGCAGGTACTGGGCGCGCTGGACGAGATCGCCGACGAGTCGGACATCGTCATCAACGCGGCCGGCTCGCTCCCCGGCGACCTGCACAAACTCTGGCGCGCGCGGTCTCAGGACCAGTACCACCTCGAATACGGCTATTCCTGCATGGGATACGAGATACCGGCCGCGATCGGTGTGAAACTGGCGGCGCCCGAGCGTCCCGTATGGGCGCTGGTGGGCGACGGCACGTACCTGATGATGCCGACGGAGATCGTGACGGCCGTACAGGAGGGGATCGCCATCAAGCTCCTCCTGATCCAGAACCACGGCTACGCGTCCATCGGCGGTCTGTCGGAGTCGGTGGGCGGCGAACGCTTCGGCACCGCCTACCGCTACCAGGCGGACGACGGTACGTACACGGGCGCCCCCCTGCCCGTGGACCTGGCCGCCAACGTGGCGAGCCTGGGCATGCGCGTCCTGCGCGCGAAGACGGTACGGGAGCTGCGGGCGGCGCTCGCCGAGGCCCGGGCCGCCGACACTCCCACTTGTGTCTACGTCGAGACCCAAACGGCAGACACAGTGTCGGGCGCGCCTCCGGCGCAGGCCTGGTGGGATGTTCCTGTGGCCGAGACCGCGACCCGCCCGTCAGCGGTCAAGGCACGTGAGCTGTACGAACGGCACGTCTCTACCCGACGCCGCCATCTGTGAAGGAGAACCTGGGCATGACGAAGATCGTCAACCACTGGATCGGCGGCAAGACCGTCGAAGGCGCGTCGGGCACGTTCGGGCCGGTCACCGACCCCGCGACCGGCGCGGTCACCACGAACGTCGCCTTCGCGACCGTCGACGAGGTCGACGCCGCGGTGGCGTCGGCCAAGGACGCGTACGCGACCTGGGGCAAGTCGTCCCTGGCCAAGCGCAGCACCATCCTCTTCAAGTTCCGCGCGCTGCTGGACGCCAACCGCGACGCCATCGCCGAGCTGATCACGGCGGAGCACGGCAAGGTCCACTCGGACGCGCTCGGCGAGGTCGCCCGCGGCCTGGAGATCGTGGAACTGGCCTGTGGCATCACCGTGCAGCTGAAGGGCGAGCTGTCGACGGAGGTGGCGAGCCGCGTGGACGTCTCGTCGATCCGCCAGCCCCTCGGCGTCGTGGCGGGCATCACGCCGTTCAACTTCCCGGCCATGGTGCCGATGTGGATGTTCCCCATCGCCATCGCGTGCGGCAACACCTTCGTGCTGAAGCCGTCCGAGAAGGACCCGTCGGCGGCGATGAAGCTGGCCGAACTCCTCTCCGAGGCCGGCCTGCCGGACGGCGTCTTCAACGTCGTCCACGGCGACAAGGTGGCGGTCGACCGCCTCCTGGAGCACCCGGACGTCAAGGCGGTGTCGTTCGTCGGTTCGACTCCCATCGCCCGCTACATCCACACCACGGCCTCGGCGAACGGCAAGCGCGTCCAGGCACTGGGCGGCGCGAAGAACCACATGCTGGTCCTCCCGGACGCGGACCTGGACGCGGCGGCCGACGCCGCCGTCTCCGCCGCCTACGGCTCGGCGGGTGAGCGCTGCATGGCGATCTCGGCGGTCGTGGCGGTCGGCGCGATCGGCGACGAGCTGGTGGACAAGATCCGCGAGCGCGCCGAGAAGATCAAGATCGGCCCCGGCAACGACCCCACCTCGGAGATGGGCCCGCTGATCACGAAGGTCCACCGCGACAAGGTGGCCTCGTACGTCACCGGCGCGGCGGCCGAGGGCTCCGAGGTCGTCCTCGACGGCAGCGGCTTCACGGTCGACGGCTTCGAGGACGGCCACTGGATCGGCATCTCCCTCCTCGACAAGGTGCCCACTACGGCGAAGGCCTACCAGGACGAGATCTTCGGCCCGGTCCTGACGGTCCTGCGCGTGGACACGTACGAGGAGGGCCTGGCCCTCATCAACGCCTCCCCCTTCGGCAACGGCACCGCGATCTTCACCCGTGACGGCGGAGCGGCCCGCCGCTTCCAGCTGGAGGTCGAGGCCGGCATGGTCGGCGTCAACGTCCCGATCCCGGTCCCGGTGGGCTACCACTCGTTCGGCGGCTGGAAGGACTCCCTCTTCGGAGACCACCACATCTACGGCAACGACGGCACCCACTTCTACACCCGCGGCAAGGTCATCACGACCCGCTGGCCGGACCCGGCCGACGGCCCGTCGGGCGTGGACCTCGGGTTCCCGCGCAACCACTGAGGTAGTTCCTCGCGCACACATGCCCGCCGACCTGGAATTTCCGGGGCGGCGGGCACTGTCGTTGCGCACAGGGACCGCATGATCTTGAAGAGGGGCCGTGAACGCGAGGCGGGTGGGAGTTCAGAGTCGTGTGCCCACGGCGAGGGTGTCGACACCCGACAGGCTGATCACGGCGCGCAGGATGATCGCGAGGCGCCGCTCGTCGAGGTCCATGACCCGGGTGAGGGTGGTCTGGTGCGGTGATGCGATGGACAGGATGAGGTCGACGAACCCCCGCTCGGCGTCGTTCAGTTGGAGTCCGTACAGGTAGCCGGCAAGGTTCTGCCAGGAGAATGAGAACGACATCCCGTCGTCGGTCTCCCACACAAGAGCCCTGCGGAAAGCGGGACGGGCGAGGATCTGCTTCTCGTCGACCAGCGCCCGGATAGCGGCCTTCTCGCGGGTTGTTCCGGCCGCTTTCAGGAGCACCTCCTCGAACGGCGGGGAGTGGACGTCGTCCTGGTCCTCCTGCCTGAGGAACGGGGCTGTCGTTGTCGCGGTCATCGGGTTGCCTCCGTGGAGAGTCGAGTGCCACCGGATTCGTAGGCGGCCCCGAGGAGTACGGGGTCGTTGAGTCGGCCCGACCCGTCAGGCCGGGACAGTCACAGCCGTCCGCACGCCTGCCGGCCCGTCGGCGGGCAGTGCAGCGGCCATCCCGGGTCCCGCACGAACACCTGCCGCAGGTCGGCCAGTTCGTCGGCGGCGTCGAGGGGCACCAGCCACCACGCCGTGTCGACACCCGGATCGGCGAGGAGCGGACCCCGGTCCTCGCCGGGGAGCCGGGCAAGAACCTGCATGGCGGTCAGAAGAGGTGTCTGAGCGGCGAGCCACCGCAGGCCGCTGGCGATGGGGGCCAGGGCTTCCAGATGCCAGGCTTGGCGTACGAGGTCCGGGTGCGCGGAGCAGTTGGCGAGCCACGCGTCCCCGGCCTCGTGGAGCGCGGTGAACCGCATTCGTGGAGCCATGACCAGGACCCTAAGGACTCCGGTTGCGCGCCTGTGCGGCGATTGCGAGCGATTGCGTGAAGCCACCGCGTGCTTGCCACGGATTGCTTACGCAAGGTCCAGAGCGGCCCGTGCACGGCCGATCAGACGGCGGGCAGGCGCCCCGTACTCGGCGGACTCCCCGAGCCAGTCCCAAGCCCTCTCGTACAGCTGGACATCGTCCTCGCCGGTGAGCCAGAGTTCTTCGCTGATCGTCTCGACGATGACCAGCCGCCGGTCGTAGATCCAGAAAGCGTGTGGGGCCGTACGCCGCAGCTGCGCACCGAACGGCAGGATGCCGAGTTCGATCCTGCGCTGCCCGACGAGGTTGTACAGGCGGTCCAGTTGCTCCGCCATGACGTCCACGGGGCACGACCGGTGATACAGCGCGGCCTCGCACACGAGGAACCGGAACGTCTTCTCCGGGTCGTACAGCGCTTCCTGCCGTCGCATGCGTGCTTCGACCGCGGCCTCGGTCGTCGGTGGGATGCCGCGGAACTCGGCGTTGGAGTCGAAGACGACGCGCGCGTACTCGGGCGTCTGGAACAGGCCAGGGACGCGAGACACCTCAAGTCCGCGGATCAGGCTGGTGGCGTCTGTCTGCCGGACGGCGATCTCCTGGCGGCCACGGTGTCCGCCGGCCAGTTGCCGACGCCAGGACCGGTGGCGCTGCTTCAACTCCAGCCCGGCGAGCAGCCCCCGAAGTTCCGGCTCGACGTCCGGTCGGCCGATGCCCTGGGCCCACGCGGTCAGGTCGCCGGCGCTGGGGGTCTGCTTCCCGTTCTGGAGTCGGGAGATCTTCGACGCCTGCCAGCCGAGTGCGGCGGCGAGGTCCTTGCCTTCGAGACCAGCCTCGACGCGCAGTTCTCGCAGGCGCGCGCCGAGAGCCTCTCGGGCGGTCTGGAAGTCCGTGCTCACACGGTCGAACGTACCCGCCTGGCGAACTCCTCGGTACGGATGGCGTGATGCCAGGCGGCGTCGCGGGCCTGGCAGGCGGTGAGGACTTCGGCCGGGTCTTCGGTGACGTACACGCCGAGAGTGGTGTCCTCGTCGTCGAACGCGAACCGGGCCACGGTCTTGGAGTCGAAGAGCCAGAAGTCGTAGTCCGGCAGACGCAGTTCCTCGGCGCGGGCACGGGTGAGGTTGCGGATGTCCTCCCCGGCGGCCACGTTGCCGGGCGCGCTGGCGAGGAGGAACCGCTGCCCCTCGGCCGCAGGCTCGTCGACCAGGCGTACCCGCTCGAACCGCTTCCCGAGCGCGGTCTGTGCGGCCACGTTCTCGCGCCAGTCGTTGCCGGGCCCGCCGGCGATGTCCTCTCCGGCTTGCCAGCGCTGCCACTTCGGGCTGTTGCGGTCGGAGGCGTAGCCGCGGCGCGTCTCCAGCCGCCAGGCGGTGTGTCGGAACTCCCGGAACAGGTGGGCGATCGCGGCGAACGGCCGCCGCTCGGGGGCCTCGGTGCGGGGTGCGTAGCGGGTGAGGAGGCTGCGCGGAACGCGGACGAATGTCTCGGACGGCTTGACGTCCCGGAGTTGGGCAAGGTGCTCGGGGTCGGTCTCGCGCTCGCCCTGAACGAGGATCTCATCCGTCCCCTCGATGTCGTAGAGGGTGGGGCAGTCTCCGTCGTCGCTGGTCGTGCCGATGAACCTGAGCGTCATGTCGCCCTCCATCTGCGCTGGTCGGAGGTCCAGCATGCGCAGGATCGGCGGAGTACGCCCGACGATTGCGGCAGATTGCCCCTGCGCTGATGGGTGTTGAGATTGCGTGCAATCAGCGAGGAGTCTGCCGTACCCACCCGGGAATGGAACGGGTGCCCGCACGGCTACGGCAGCGGGAACTCCGTACACGCGGGGTCCGCCAGACAGGCGTCCAGCCGCTCCCGGTTTGCCGCGTTCCGCTCCCGCAGTGCCTCGAAGCTCAGCGTTGCGCTGTCCGACCGCCCCTCACACGCAGGAAGTGCCGGGGCCGGATCAGTGTCCGGGTCGTAGTCGTCCGGTTGCCCGTCCAGCCACCTGCCCCACGCATCCACGCACGATTGCCGCGCTTCGGCTTCAGACAGGCTCGGTGACGCGGATACCGTGACCCTCGCGGCTGGAGCCGGTTTCTTGCTGTTTCCCGAGCTGGAACACCCCGCCAGTCCGAGACAGGCGGCAGTGAACAGGATGACGGTACGACGCATGATTCCCCCTGGGCGTGCGTGTCAAGAGGGCATCATGCTCGCCGCTGGGTGGATGTGTGGCCGGTGTGTCCGTGCTGTGACACCGAACGAGTGAACTCCCAACCGCGTAGAGGACGCGCTGTGTTGACGGTTACCTGGGGCTTTGCGTCGGAGGTAGCACGCCCCTCGGGCTCGCAGGTGAGGGTGTTACTGGTGAGAGTGAGGCTGACAGCTACGCCTTCGGGACTGTCCACTCCACCGGCTCAGCCAAGCCTTCGAGCTGGTACAGCACGGACTGGGGACGGTCGTTGCCGGGAACCGCGAACACCAGCTTTCCCCGAGCGCACTTGCCCGCGGTCACTGTGACTTCGAACGGATACTCCGGCTTCGGGAAGTCGCCGTACGTGGTGCCGGACGTTTTGATGCGGCTGCCGTTGCTGTAGTACAGCGTCCAGTTGAAGGAGCTGTCGGTGTACGAGCCCTTCCTTGTGCACAGTTTGAGGTCTGTGTATGCCCACATGTAGCCGGGGCCACCGGACTCCTTGCTGGCGCTGCCGACCGAGGTGAAGCCCTGTTTGTAGTCGAGAACGGTCAGAGTGCCTTCGAAGGGCTTGGCCGGGTCGTCGTTCTTGGGCTTCCAGGTGTCCCCGAAGGCGAAGGGTCCGGGGGACAAGGATGTGGCAGGTGCCATCGCCGTGCCGGTGGCGGAGAGGACGGTCTGCGTGGCGGTCACTGCTGTGGTGACCGTGGCGGAAGGGGCGGCCTTGTCGGTGCTGGGGCCGCCTTTGACACCGATCAGCACACCCACGAAGACACCGACGAGGGCCATGCCCGCATGGGTCAGGACGCTCCGGCGAGAATGCACGGAGCGAGGTGTCGAGGGGGCTGTCCGGTCACCATCCGAGCCCTTCAGTGGCCCATCCGGAGGGCCCGATGGGTTCCTGCTGTTCATGGCTTCAGGGTGCGTCGGCCAGCTCGTTCCCGCACTCCGAGCTCTGGAGACAGCCACCTGGACACGTGGAAGCAGCCACCGCTGGCCTGGATTCATCCGGTCGGCGGGCTGCAACGTCCCGTCGCCCGGTTCAGACACTCACCGGTAGATCTTGCCCGGCTCGGCCTTGGCCGGAGCGAGGAGCTGGCTGACGGTCACGAAGGTGTAGTGCTGCTCGCTGAGCGCCTTCAGAATGGCGGGCATGGCGGGGACGGTGCCCTTGTGCAGGGGGTGGAGCAGGATGATTCCGTCGCGGCCGGCGCCGTCGAGGATGCGCTTGGTGATCAGCGCGGAGTCGTCCGTCGCGTAGTCCTTCGCGGTCACCGTCCACAGGACCTGCGCCAGGCCCAGCTCCTTGGCGACCTTGGACACGCGGTCGTCGGTGGCGCCCCCGGGCGGACGCATCAGCGTCGGCTTGCTGCCGGTGAGGTCGGTGATCGCCCGCTCCGTGCGTTCCAGCTCGGCTCGGATCCGCGCGTCGGAGACGTCCTTCAGTACGGGGTGGGTCCAGGTGTGGTTCCCGATCTCGTGGCCGTCCGTGGCGATCCGCCGCACCACATCCGGGAACTTGTGGATGCGCCGGCCCTCCAGGAAGAACGTCGAGGGCGCCTTGTACTCCTTCAGGAGGTCCAGCAGCCGGTCGGTGGGTTCGCCCGGGTTGCCGTCGAAGGTGAGTGCGATGCACTTGGCCTTCTCGCAGTCCACCTGCCCTGCCGTTACGCCTGCTTCCGACGCGGCCTGGTGGCGTTCCGCGCGCGGGGAGAGGGTCTCCATCTTGTATGCCTGGATGACCATGACGACGGTCACGGTCACAGCCGCCACCAGGGCCACGGTCAGGGGTATGAGCAGGCGAAGCCGTCTCTTCAGGAAATTCACGCTCAGGGAGAGGACCTACGGCGCCGGAGAGTTGCCTGGCCGACTCGATTGTGAGGCGCCACACGTGAGTGCGACCCTCGTACTCCTGTCCGTATCTCCGGGGGCACGTTCGTACCACGGCTGGAGTACGCCCGCCCTGTGCCGTACGCCTGCGGGATGGCGAGAGGTTCCGACCGGTGGCTGCCCCGGATGTCAGTAGGGGCCCGTACCGTTGACACATGGATCTTCGAATGCCCGGACTGCGGGGAGCGTGGCCCCGGCGGTCACGTCGGCTGATCGCCGGCGTGGCCGTCGCCGTCGTCGTGCTCGCGGGCGCCGGTACGTGGACGGCTGTCGCCTCGGACGACGCGCCCGCGGTGCACCGCGCCGACCGGGTCATGGACGTCGGAGGCGGGGTGCGTATCGACACCTCGTTCTTCACGGCGGGGACCGACACGTCCCGCCGCCCCGCTGTTCTCCTCGCCCACGGCTTCGGCGGCAGCAAGGACGACGTACGGTCCCAGGCCCAGGACCTCGCCCGCGACGGGTACGCGGTGCTGACCTGGTCCGCCCGTGGCTTCGGCAGATCGACCGGCAGGATCGGGCTGAACGACCCGAAGGCCGAGGTCGCCGACGTCTCGAAACTCATCGACTGGCTCGCCACGCGCCCCGAGGTCCAGCTCGACAAGAGCGGCGACCCGCGCGTGGGCATGGCCGGCGGCAGCTACGGCGGCGCGATCTCCCTCCTCGCCGCCGGGTACGACGACCGGGTCGACGCCATCGCGCCCGCGATCACGTACTGGAACCTCGCGGACGCCCTCTTCCCCAATGGTGTCTTCAAGAAGCAGTGGGCCGGCATCTTCATCAACACCGGCGGCGGCTGCGAGAACTTCGAGGCCACGCTGTGCAGCATGTACGACCGGGTCGCCGAGGCCGGTAAACCGGACACGGCGGCCACCGACCTCCTCACCGAACGGTCGCCGTCCGCCGTCGGCAACCGCATCAGGGTGCCGACCCTGCTGCTCCAGGGCCAGACCGACTCCCTCTTCCCGCTCGGCCAGGCCGACGCCGCGGCGAAGGCGATCCGAGCCAACGGCGCCCCCGTGGACGTCGACTGGATCGCGGGCGGCCATGACGGCGGCGACATGGAGACCAGCCGCGTCGAGTCCCGGATCACCTCCTGGTTCGACCGGTATCTGAAGGACGACAAGGCCACCGACACCGGCCCCGCCTTCCGCGTCACCCGCACCGGCGGCATCGACTCCACCGACGGCGCGGCCACCCTGCGCGGCGCCACCTCGAACACCTACCCGGGCCTGGAGAGCGGGCAGCGCGCCATCGCCCTGACCGGCAGGGAGCAGACGTTCGACAACCCGGCCGGTGCCGCACCGCCCGCCGTCTCCGCCCTGCCCGGCCTGGGCGCGGCGGGCGGCCTCTCCCAGCTCTCCTCCCTCGGAGTCGGCGTCTCGCTCGACTTCCCGGGTCAGAACGCACGCTTCGAGTCGGCGCCGGTCGCCGACGACCTACGGATCACCGGTACCCCCACCGTCACCGTCCACGTGAAGTCGACCAGCGAGGACGCAGTCCTCTTCGCCAAGGTGTACGACGTCTCCGCCGACGGCAGGCAGCAGGTGCTCCCCGGCCAGCTCGTCACCCCCCTCAGCATCGAGGACGCCAAGGCGGGCAAGGACGTCACGATCACCCTCCCGGCCATCGACCACGAGGTCGAACAGGGCCACCGACTCCGCCTGGTCCTCGCCTCCACGGACCTCGGGTACGCCTCACCGGTCGCCCCGGCCACGTACACCGTCTCCGTGAAAGGTGACCTGAAGGTCCCCACCGCGCCCGGCGTCACCACGGCCTCGGCCGGGCTGCCCGCCTGGGTGTGGTGGCTGCCCCTCGCGGGCGCCGCGATCGCGCTGGCCCTGCTCCTGTCGGGACGCCGGCGTACGGCGGCGCCGTCCGCCCCGGACCCGGAACTGGCCGAAGTCCCGCTCCAGATCACCGACTTGAGCAAGCGGTACGCGAAGTCGTCGGACCGCTACGCCGTACGGGACGTGTCGTTCCGCGTCGAGAAGGGCCAGGTCCTCGGACTCCTCGGCCCCAACGGCGCCGGCAAGACGACCACCCTCCGTATGCTCATGGGCCTCATCAAGCCGGACGCCGGCGAGATCCGCGTCTTCGGGCACGCAATCCGCCCCGGCGCCCCGGTCCTGTCCCGTGTCGGTGCCTTCGTCGAGGGCTCGGGCTTCCTCCCGCACCTCTCCGGCCGCGAGAACCTGGAGCTGTACTGGCAGGCGACGGGCCGCCCGGTCGAGGACGCCCACATGGAGGAGGCCCTGGAGATCGCGGGCCTCGGCGACGCACTCGCGCGCGCCGTACGCACGTACTCCCAGGGCATGCGCCAGCGCCTCGCCATCGCCCAGGCCATGCTCGGCCTGCCCGACCTCCTCATCCTCGACGAACCCACCAACGGCCTCGACCCGCCCCAGATCCGCGAGATGCGCGGGGTCATGATCCGGTACGCGGAGGCCGGCCGCACGGTGATCGTCTCCAGCCATCTGCTGGCCGAGGTCGAGCAGTCCTGCACCCACCTCGTCGTCATGGACCGCGGCAAGCTGGTCCAGGCGGGCCCGGTCAGCGAGATCATCGGCTCCGGCGACACCCTGCTCGTCGGCACCACCACCCCCGTGGAGGAACCGGTTGTCGAGAAGGTGGCCGCCCTGCCGGGCATCGTCTCCGCCGTACGCACCGACGACGGCCTTCTGGTCCGGCTCGCCCCCGACGACGGCAGCGCCCAGCGCCTCGTCGTCGAACTCGTCCGCCTCGAAGTGCCCGTGGAGTCGGTGGGCCCCCACCGCCGCCTCGAAGACGCCTTCCTCACCCTGATCGGAGGTTCCGCATGACCACGACGAGCAAGACGAACACGGCGAGCAAGACGAACACAACGAGTGCGACGAGTACGACGGCCACGCTCGTCGAGCGGGCGGAGACGGCCGACGGGTACCGCGCCCGGCGGACACTGCCCCTGCGCGTCGAGCTGGTCCGCCAGCTCAAGCGCCGCCGTACGCTCGTCATGGGCGGCATCCTCGCCGCGCTGCCGTTCATCCTCGTCATCGCGTTCGCGATCGGCGGCGAGCCCGGCGGGCGCAACGGCCAGGTCACCCTGATGGACACGGCCACCGCGTCCGGCGCCAACTTCGTCGCCGTCAACCTCTTCGTCTCCGCGGGCTTCCTGCTGGTCATCCCCGTCGCCCTGTTCTGCGGGGACACGGTCGCCTCGGAGGCGAGCTGGTCCTCCCTGCGCTATCTGCTCGCCGCCCCCGTGCCGCGCGCCCGCCTGCTGTGGTCCAAGCTCTCCGTCGCCCTCGGCATGAGCCTGGCCGCGATGGTGCTGCTGCCGGTCGTGGCCCTCGTGGTCGGCACGGCGGCCTACGGCTGGGGCCCGCTGGAGATCCCCACCGGCGGATCGCTCGCCGCGGGCACGGCGGCCCAACGCCTGGTCGTGGTCGTGGGATATCTCTTCGTGTCCCAACTGGTCACCGCGGGACTGGCGTTCTGGCTGTCGACGAGGACGGACGCCCCGCTGGGAGCGGTCGGCGGCGCCGTCGGCCTGACCATCGTCGGCAACGTCCTGGACGCCGTGACGGCCCTCGGCGACTGGCGCGACTTCCTGCCCGCGCACTGGCAGTTCGCCTGGGCGGACGCCATCCAACCCCGCCCGGAGTGGGGTGGCATGATCCAGGGGACGGCCGTCTCGATAACGTACGCCCTCATCCTGTTCGCCCTGGCCTTCCGGGGTTTCGCCCGCAAGGACGTCGTCTCCTAGGTCACCGGAGGATCACCTACCGGTCTCGACGGCCGCCTCCCGTGGCCACTTCGAGATCCATCCGCAACACCCCGTACCGCACATTCCGGCCCCCTCCGCCGTCACAGTCACAGAAGTTGACGTCGTCCGGCGTCAACGGACGGAGGGGGCACGGCAGATGGAGCGGACCCGGATCCACCGAACACGACGCCTGCGAGGCACGCTGATCGCGCTGACGGCCGCGAGCGGCCTGCTGCTCACCGGCTGCAGCGGCGACGCCGGTGACAGCGGCCAGAGCAGCAAGGCGGACAGCGGGCAGAACTCCGGCGGCGGCTCGGGCTACGCCCCCGCGCCCGCCCAGAGCAACGGCTCAGGCGAACAACGGGACGGCGACCGGAGCGAAGGCGAACAGGACGACGCCGAAGGCGACTTCGCCCCGCCCCCCGACTACCTCTCCACCTTCGCCCTCGACGTCGACACCGCCTCGTACGGCTACGCCCGCCGCACCCTCGCCGACGGACACCGCCCCGACCCGTCCACGGTCCGGCCCGAGGAGTTCGTCAACAGCTTCCGCCAGGACTACGAACGCCCTGACGGCAACGGCTTCTCGGTCACCGTCGACGGCGCCCGCACCGACCGCGAGGACTGGTCCCTGGTCCGCGTGGGCCTCGCCACCCGCACCGCCGAGCAGGACGGCGAACGCCCGCCGGCCGCCCTCACCTTCGTCATCGACATCTCCGGTTCGATGGCCGAGCCCGGCCGCCTCGACCTTGCCAAGGACTCCCTCGGCGTGATGACGGACCGACTGCGCGACGACGACTCGGTGGCGATCGTCACCTTCAGCGACGAGGCCGAGACCGTCCTGCCGATGACCCGCCTCGACGACCACAGAGACCGCGTCCACGACGCGATCGACGAACTGGAACCGACCGACTCGACCAACCTCGGCGCAGGCGTACGCACCGGCTACGCCACCGCCGTGAAGGGCCTGCGCGAGGGCGCCACCAACCGGGTCGTGCTCGTCTCGGACGCCCTGGCCAACACGGGCGACACCGAAGCCGACTCGATCCTCGACCGCATCTCCGACGCCCGCCGCGAACACGGCATCACCCTCTTCGGCGTCGGTGTCGGCAGCGACTACGGCGACGCCCTGATGGAACAACTCGCCGACAAGGGCGACGGCAACACCACCTACGTCTCGAACGAGAGCGACGCCCGCAAGGTGTTCTGCGAGCAGCTCCCGCGCAACGTCGACCTCACCGCCCGCGACGCCAAGGCCCAGGTCGCCTTCGACCCGGAGACGGTCGCCGAGTTCCGCCTGATCGGCTACGACAACCGCCGCGTCGCCGACGACGACTTCCGCGACGACCGGGTGGACGGAGGAGAGGTGGGCCCCGGACACACGGTCACCGCTCTCTACGCGGTCCGCACCAAGCAGTCCGCCTCGGGCCACCTGGCCACGGCCACGGTCCGCTGGCTCGACCCCGAGACCCGCGAACCCCACGAGGAATCGGGCCAGTTGGAGGCGAAGGCGGTGGACGAGGCGCTCTGGAACGCCCCGTCCCGCCTCCAGGTCACAGCGGTGGCCGCCTACTTCGCCGACGCGCTACGCAAGGGCGCCGACGACTGGACCACCCTCCCGGGCGCCCCGTCTCTTAGCGAACTGGCCGACAAGGCGCACGAGTTGGCGAACACAACCGAGGACAAGGCGGTCCGCCAACTGGCCGAGGCAATAGACCAGGCAGGCCGCTATCAGGACTAGGCGGCGCGGGTGAACGCCGGATGCGACGAGCGCCCCGCTTTCAGGTCCGCGGGGAACTGCGCGACCAGCCCCCGCGGACCTGCGGCCAACACACAACCCGAGCCCCACTAACCGCACACAGACGGAACCGCCCTCCCAAGCCCCTCCACATGCAACCCATCCAACCGGTACCCCCAAGCGGAGCGCCCCGCAGCAAGCACAAGCCGCACCTCGCACAAGTCCCCCGCCCGAACCCCCGCCGTCTCCTTCAGCGTGTCCAGCAACTCGGTGGTGATCCGGTCCAGGATCGGCCGTACCTCCTTCACCAGATCGGGCCGCTCGGTCGGCCGAAGCTCGGGATGCGCGTCCCAGCGGGCGTACAGCCCACGCTGGACCACCTTGTTCGCCTCGATCTGGTCCCGGAACACGGCAGCCACCGCCGCCGGGTCGAGGCCGAGCCCGACGGCCCGCGCCGAGACATCGTCCAGGATCTGCTGCTCGCGCACCGGGTCGTCGATCGGCTTGTCGGTGCCGTACTTGGCGGCGGCGACCTTGTCGGCGACCAGCAGCCGCTCGGCGAACAGGTCGGTCAGCGGGGTCAGGGAGTTCAGGGAGGAGCTGGGGGAGAGGGCGACACTGCTCACTCGTACCGGAGTTGACGTGTGGGCCACGGCAGGCGCCGCGCCGGAGGCGGCGAGGACGGCCGACGCGCACACGGCGAGAAGAACGGACCGCACGGGGTTCCTTTCGGTGGGGGGAGGTCAAGCCGACGCCGGACCGAAGCCCCGCGCCGGTCAGCAAAATATCCGCCCCGGATGATCTGCTTGTGCGCGACCCATTGAACTTCCGCTACGCACCGGTAATTTGACTCGGAATCACGAGCGGGACCAGTCACCGGGAGCGAGTGTCATGGGTGTACGCAGGGATCTGAAGCAGGCGAAGCGGCGCACCGATCTGGCGGCCCGCCACCGGATCGAGCTGATCCGCGACGAGAAGAGCGGCACCGTCCGCGAGGCCCGCACCGCGCCCGTCGTGACGCCCCCCACCACGGGCAGCACCGCCGACCTGCCCTACACCAACGCGGCCGAGGCCCCCGACGCGGTGATCCTGCGCCGCCGTACGGACGACGGCACCTGGCGTCCGATCACCGCCGCCGCCTTCGCGGCCGAAGTCACCGCCACGGCGAAGGGGTTGATTGCCGCGGGCCTCGAACCGGGCGGCCGGGTCGCGGTGATGTCCCGTACCCGCTACGAGTGGACGGTGCTGGACTTCGCGATCTGGGCGGCGGGCGGCCAGACCGTCCCCGTCTACGCCACCTCGTCCGCCGCCCAGGTGGACTGGATCGTCATGGACTCGGGGGCCCGTCTGGTCGTCACGGAGACGCCGGACAACACGGCCACCGTGCTCACCGGCACGGCCGCCCACCCGGAACCGCCGCGCGTCCTCACCCTGGACGAGGGCGCGATGGCCGAGCTCACCACCCTGGGCCGGGAGGTGTCGGACGAGGAGGTGACCAAGCGGCGCACCGCCCTGACCCCCGGCACCACCGCGACGATCTGCTACACCTCCGGTACGACGGGCCGGCCGAAGGGCTGCGTCCTCACTCACGCGAACCTGCACGCCGAGGCGGCGAACGTGGTCGAACTGCTGCACCCGATCTTCAAGGAGGTCACCGGTCAGACCGCCTCGACCCTCCTCTTCCTCCCCCTCGCCCACATCATGGGCCGGGCCCTTCAGGTCGGCTGTCTGATGGCCCGTATCGAGATCGGCCACTTCCCGAGCATCAAGCCCGACGAACTCCGCCCGATGCTGCGGGAGTTCAGACCGACGTTCCTGGTCGGGGTCCCGTACCTCTTCGAGCGGATCCACGCCACCGGCCGCGCGACCGCCGAGAAGATGGGCCGCGCCGCCTCCTTCGACCGCGCCCACCGCATCGGCGTCCGCTTCGCCGAGGCGTACCTGGAGAAGTTCCTCGGAACCGGAACCGGAAGCGGTAGCGGTAGCGGTAGCGGTAGCGGTAGTGGCAAGGGCCCGGGGCTCGGTCTCTACGCCGCCTGGGCTCTGTACGACCTGCTCGTGTACCGCCGTGTCCGCAAGGAGCTGGGCGGGCGCATGCACTACGCCATCAGCGGCGGCTCCCCGCTCGACCGCGACCTCAGCCTCTTCTTCTACGCCGCCGGAATCATCGTCTACGAGGGCTACGGTCTGACGGAGACGACCTCCGCCGCCACCCTCGTGCCGCCCCTGGCCCCCCGCCCCGGCACGGTCGGCCAGCCCGTCCCCGGGACGGCCGTCCGGATCGCCGACGACGGCGAGGTTCTCCTCAAGGGCGAGGTCGTCTTCGACGGCTACTGGAACAACCCGGCGGCGACGGACGCGGTACTGAGCGACGGCTGGTTCGCGACCGGCGACCTCGGCGCCCTCGACGACGACGGCTACCTCACCATCACCGGCCGCAAGAAGGACATCATCGTCACCTCCGGCGGCAAGAACGTCGCCCCGGCCGTCCTGGAGGACCGGCTGCGCAGCCGCGCGCCGGTCGGCCAGTGCATGGTCGTCGGCGACAACCGGCCCTTCGTCGCCGCCCTGATCACCCTCGCCCCCGACTCCGTCGCCCACTGGCTCACGGTTCGGGGGATGCCCGCCGACACCCCGATGTCCGAGGTGATCGGCGACCCCCGGATGCGCGCCGACGTCCAGCGGGCCGTGGACCATGCCAACGCGGCGGTCTCCCGGGCCGAGTCGATCCGCGCCTTCACCCTGGTCGAGGGCGAGTTCACCGAGGACAACGGTCAGCTCACGCCGTCCCTCAAGGTCAAGCGCCACGCCGTGAGAGAGGCGTACGCGGCAGAGATCGAGGCGCTGTACAGCAAGTGAGTCCGGGGTGGTGGTGCCCCGAACGCCGAACGGCGGGCCACCGGAGAACCGGTGACCCGCCGCCGCAACCGAGCGGGGAGGCTCAGCTGTTGCCGGCGCCGTTGCCGGACAGCACGGGGATGTCGCTGAGGATGTGCGACAGCGGCTCGTCGCCCTTGGCCTGCGTCGAGTTCTCGACACACTGCTGGTTCTGCGGGGCCGACAGGATCGGGATGTCCTGGACGGCGATCGGCACGACGCCGACGAGAGAACCGACGTTGAGCTTGGCCGGGAGGCCGATGCACGGCTTGTTCAGCGAACCCTGGACCAGCGAGAGCTGCGGGCTCATGTCACCGAACGTGGCCGAGTTGCCGAACTCCTGCTCGGCGCCATTGCCGCTGACGGAGGTGGTGCCACCGTCGTTGGCGATCGCAAGGGCCTGGGGTGCTGCCGTCGCCGTGACACCGGCGACGGAGGCGGCGATGGCCGCGGTAGCCCACAGCTTCTTCATGTTCATTCCCTTCGAAAAGCGGACTCCGGTGAGGAGCTGCGTGATCGTCAACGGTCCAACCCCCGGTGAGGTTGCGATGATTGCCCCGTTTGGCCCAGTGAGTGAGGTGTACAGGCGGCCGTACGAGGGAAACGGGACCGCTTGCCTCCCGTACGACGGCCCTGTTCAGAGGCGCTCAGGGGTGTTCGGGGGCGTTCAAGGGCACGCCAGCCGGTTGCCGCGTACCGGTACGTCCTTCCCGAACACCGGCGGATCACCGGGCTTGGGATCCGTGCCCGCGGCGATCAGCGGCCGGTCCTCGCGCACCTTGGTGAACATCGCCTTCGCCTTCGTGGCGTCCCAGCGCAGCGTCGAACCGACGTCCTTCATCGGCGGGTTGAACCCGGCGATCGGCACGGTGGCGAACTCCGTCCGGGTGGCCGGCACCTTGCTCAGCGCCGAGGCGAGCGTGACGAGCGCCTGCACGCCGTCCTTCCCGAAGCCCTGCTCGACCTTGGCCGGACCGAGCAGCGTCCGGGCCACCCGGCCCATGAGGACGGGGTCGGTGAGCACCTTCCGGGCGGTCAACTGCCGCAGGGCCGCGACCAGGAACCGCTGCTGCCGCTGGATCCGCCCCAGGTCGGCGCTCTGGTCGACATGCCGCGAGCGGACGTACTGCAGGGACTGGCCGCCCTTGAGCAGATGGCGTCCCGGCGCCAGGTTCAGCTTGGTCTTGGAGTCCTTGAGGCGCCGGTTCGTGCACACCTCGACCCCGCCGACCTGGTTGACGGCGTCGATGAACCGCCGGAAGTCGAGCTGCAGGTACTGCTCGACACTCACCCCCGTCGCCGCCTCCACCGTCCGCTCCAGGAGCGTCGCGCCGCCCTCCGCGTACGCGCCGTTGAGCTTCACGGGATGCGCGGGGCGCTGTTTCGTCGACCCCTTGGGTTTGTACGCCGGGACCGTGGCCAGGGAGTCGCGGGGCAGGCTGACCACGCTGACGCGGTCACGCTTGGCCGACACATGGACGAGCATCATCACGTCCGCGCAGTTGCAGGCGAAGCCGCCCGCGTGGAACTTGCGGCGCTCCTGCTCGGTGATGGTGCCGCGGCCGTCCGTGCCCAGCAGCAGGATGTCGGTGCCCTTGGCGGCGGCGGCGCCACCCGCGGGTCTCAGCTGGGGCGCCCGTGGCGTCCCACAGCCGATCGCGGTCGCCGCGCACAGCAGAGCGACCCCGCACAGTCGGGAGAGGCGGGCAGGACGGGAAAACCGGAACAAAGGGTGTCTCGTCGTCACGTGACGCAACGTAGGCCAGCGGGCCGCCGAGAGTTCGACGGCCCGCTGGTGAAGGCTCGAAAGTGAGCCCGGACGTACGCCCGGCTCAATCGTCGCCGGTGGTACTGGTACTGGTGCTGGTGCTGCCGGTCAGTTGTTGCCCACGCCGTTGCCGGACAGGACCGGGATGTCGCTGAGGATGTGCGACAGGGGCTCGTCGCCCTTGGCCTGCGTCGAGTTCTCGACACACTGCTGGTTCTGCGGGGCGGACAGCACGCTGATGTCCTGGACGGCGATCGGCACGAGGCCGACGAGCGAACCGGCGTTGACCTTGGCCGGCAGGCCGATGCAGGGCTTGTTGAGGGAGCCCTGGATGAGCGCCATCTGGGGGCTCATGTTGCCGTACGTGGCCGAGTTGCCGTACTTCTGGATGGCGCCGTTGCCGCTGGTGGACGTCGTGCCACCGTCGTTCGCAATCGCCATCGCCGGGGTGGCGACCGCAGCGGTGGCACCGACGACGGAAGCGGCGATCGCCGCAGCAGCCATAACCTTCTTGATCACTTGCAAATCCCTTCGAAAGAAACCCCGTCCACCGGAGCCGTTCTGATCAACTGCCCTTCGGCGTACGTGGTTGCTCCGATTCACTCTGATGGCCCACATCGAAGACTGTTCGGGGCGGGCGGCGGGTGGGGCGTGTTCCATGAATTGCCGGGCCGGGAACGGGCCATTCGGGTGAAACGGCGAAACCAATCGCCCCCCATCCGGTTGATGCGGGAGCAGGAACGTGCGTCTCTGCAGGAAAGGAAAGCGAAATGCTGAAGAAGGCAATGGCCGCGGCGGCGGTAGCCGCATCCGTCGTCGGAGTCTCGGCGGCGACCGCCCCCCAGGCGCTTGCCACTGCGGACGACGGCGGCACCACGTCCGTCAGCGGGAACGGCGCGGTCTCGAAGTTCGGCAACTCCGTGACCAAGGGCGACATGAGCCCGCAGATGAGCCTCGCGCAGGGCACGCTGAACAAGCTCTGCGTCGGTCTGCCCGTCAAGGGCAACGTGGGCTCTCTCGTCGGCGTCCTCGTCCCGGTCGCCGTCCAGGACATCCCGATCCTGTCCGCCCCGCAGAACCAGCAGTGCGCCGAGAACTCGACGCAGGCCAAGGGCGACGAGCCGCTGGCCGGCGTTCTCAGCGACATTCCGGTCCTGTCCGGGAACGGCATCGGCAACAGCTGACCCGTCGCGGTCGGCCGACCGGCCGTCGACAGTCGTCCGGTCGCACATGAACGCAGCTCGGACAGCCTCCGCACACTGTGCGGGGGCTGTCCGCGTTCTGTGCTCTCCCTGATTTCATTCAGCCGTTCGTGTGCATTGTGTTTTTCCCTGCTTCGGGGCGTTCGAGTGAATTAACCGTGGGACCACGTTCCGTAGTTTCTTCGGCTGTCTATCCCTCGTTTTACAACTGCCGGTCATGGTGCGAGCCGTCCATGCTGTGCTCGCTCGGTCTCAGGCCGACATAGGGGCATGACCGCAGAGAAGGGAAACCTCATGAAGAAGAGCGTTGCTGTCATCGCCGGCGCCATCATGGCGCTCGGAATGGCCGCCCCGGCCTTCGCGGACGCCGAGGCGGAGGGCTTCGCCGCCAACTCCCCGGGTGTGCTGTCCGGCAACGTGATCCAGGTTCCCGTCCACGTTCCGATCAACGTGTGCGGCAACTCGATCAACGTCATCGCGCTGCTGAACCCGGCGTTCGGCAACACCTGCGTCAACGACTGACGTATAGCACCAGCCGTTCGGCGGTGTCTGGGCCGGTCTTGGAAAACCTTTCGGTGCCAAGGCCGGCTTTTTCTCACCTCTCCCAGCAGGAAGATAATCAGAATGCGACAGCCTCTGAGCAGGGGGATGGTCGTGGCGGCCGCCGCGACGAGCATCTTGTCCCTGTACGGCATCACCGCCCTCGCGGACGCGGACGCGGGCGGGACGGCCAAGGGCTCCGGCGCACACGGAGCCCCGGGCACCCGACACGACGACCCCGGTTACGGGCACGGCAACGGCAACGGCCAAGGTCACGGGCACGGCTACGGCGACACACCGCCTGGCGGGTACGGCGATACTCCGCCGACGAAGCCGCCCACTAAGCCGCCGACCAAACCCCCGACGAAGCCGCCGACGAAGCCGCCGACCAAACCCCCGACGAAGCCGCCGACCAAGCCCCCCACGAAGCCTCCGACGACCCCGCCGACGAAGCCTCCGACGACCCCTCCGACCAAGCCGCCGACCAAGCCCCCCACCAAACCCCCGACGAAGCCGCCGACCAAGCCCCCCACGAAGCCCCCGACGACCCCGCCCACCAAGCCGCCCACGAAGCCGCCGACCAAGCCGCCCACGAAGCCGCCCACGAAGCCTCCGACCAAGCCGCCGACGAAGCCTCCGACGACCCCGCCCACCAAGCCGCCCACGACCCCGCCCACCAAGCCGCCGACGAAGCCGCCGACCAAGCCTCCGACGAAGCCCCCCACTAAGCCGCCGACGACCCCTCCGACCAAGCCGCCGACGACCCCGCCGACGAAGCCCCCCACCAAGCCCCCCACCAAGCCCCCCACCAAGCCGCCGACGAAGCCCCCGACCAAGCCCCCCACAGGCCCGTCGACGACCACGCCCCCCGTCACGCCGCCGACGAAGCCGCCGCATCTGCCGCCGACCGGTAGTCATGAGGAGTTGATCGCGGCCTCGGCCGTCAGCGTCGCGCTGATCGCCGGTGGTGTCGTCCTGTACCGCCGGGGCAGGCGCGGGGAGCCCGGCGCCCACGAGTGAGGCGCGGGTAGGACCCCCGGGCACCCGGACGAGCCACGCGCCCCGCGAGGGGCGCGTGGCCGTACCGTGGGCGCGGCCGGGCCGCGCCGGTCCGGAGCTGACGAACCGCTACCTCGCGGAGCGAACCCCCTCGCGCCGCCCCTGCCCCGGCACCGTCGCGCTACCGGTCGGGGTTCCCGCCCGCAGCCGGCGCCGTACCCCTCGTACGAGCGTCTCCGCGGTGAACGTCGCGCCGTGTACGAAGCGCATCGCCGGGCCGAACCCGGACGCTGTCACCAGGCCCGCCATGAACAGACCGGGGTACGACGACTCGAAGTGCCGTCCGACCGCCGGGGAACCGTCCTCCAACGCGCCCAGGCCGCCGCCGAGTCGGGGGTCCAGCAGGCTCAGTCGGTCGCAGGTCGCCCTGAACCCCGTTGCCGCGATGACGTGTTCGGTCTCCAGGGAGTGCCGCTCGCCGGACCGGGTGACCGTGTCCAGCCGTACTCCGCCGCCGGCGCCCGTCAACTCCGCTGCCTCCGTCACCTCTTGGCCGAGGAGCACCTCCACCGCCGGTTCCACGCGGTCGCGTACCCACCAAGCGCCCGCCGGGCCCAGGGCCGTGGCGGCGATCCGGGCACGGGTCGGTTCCGAGAGGCGGTGGAAGAGGCCAGGGCGTTCCGAGTAGAACCAGTTGCGCCAGCCGCAGCCCAGGCCGCTGTGCGGGGCGCGGGCCGAGCGCCACCAGGGGCGCTCCCACGGGGGCGGTACGTCATTCCAGTTCAGTTGCTCCGCACGGGCCAACACCCTTACGCGCGTGCCCTGTTCGGCGAGCAGGGCAGCTGTCTCCAGGGCTGCCTGGCCACCGCCGATCACCGTGACGTCCCGGCCCCGGAAGCGGTCGAGGTCACTGTGGTGGCTGCTGTGCGAGACCAGGTCGGGGCCGAGGCCGCGCAGCGCGCCGGGGATCTCGACGAAGGGCAGGACACCGATGGCCAGGGCGACGGTCCGGGCGCGTACCGTCTCGCCGTCCTCCGTCACCGCCTCGAAGCCCCCGGCGACGGGCGTCACCCGGGTCACCGTCCGTTCGTCGACCTCGGGGACGGCGTTGCGGGCGAACCACTGGCCGTACTCGGCGAACATCTCCAGCGGGATCGGCTGTCCGTGCCGTGCCTCGACGGCCTGACCGGCGCAGTACGTGTCGAGGCGCCAGCGGTCGTCGGGGTCGGACAGGTTCGACGCCCACGGCTCCGACTTGAGGTACATGCCCCGGGGCATGTTGTCGCGCCAGGAGGCCATGGGCCGGCCGAGGACACGCAGGCGCAGCCCGGCTCCGGCGGCGTGGGAGGCGATGGACAGGCCGTAGGGGCCCGCGCCCACCACCAGCAGGTCGTACATCAGTAGCTGTTCGCTTTCTCGTCGTCGGTCAGGGAGTTGTTGGCCAGGGAGCCATCGGTCAGGGAGTCGTCGGCCGGGGAACCGTCGGCCGGTGGCTGCGGCGCCTCGGGCACCGCCTGCCGGACGACGCGTGCCCGGGTGTCGTCCGGTCCGGGCCGCTCGCACAGCCGGCGCAGCCGGGTCGGCAGACGGCGGGCGGCGTGCCGGGCCCACAGGGCCCACATCGCCCAGCCGGGCGCGAGGTCGTCCGGGGCGTGCCAGGCCAGTTCGCGGCCGGCCGGGGCCGGACGCAGCGCGCTGAGCGGCGCGTAGTTCTCGACCACGAACGCCCGCCCGGGCCGCGCCACCCCCTCGGGCAGCGGACGGTGGGTCAGGTCGAGGTGCTGGGCGCGTACGACGTCCAGCCCGGCCGAGTCGGTGAAGAGCCGGAACTGGGCGCCGGGGCGCGGGTTGAAGTCGAGCAGGTGGTAGGCGCCGGTCGTCGCGCAGCGGCGGAAGTCGAGGTCGAAGATGCCCCGGTAGCCGAGTTCGCCGATCAGGCGTTCGGTGAGCGCCTGCACCGACGCGTTCGGCGTCCAGTGGCCCACCGCGGTCAGCCCGGCGCCGCGCGGCCAGGCGTGCAGCTTGCGGCCGGGGCCGCCGCCGCGCACGGTCCCGGTGCGGTCGGCGTAGCCGTGGCAGAACCAGTCGAGGTCGGGGCCCGGGGGCAGGAACGCCTGGAGCAGCAGTCGGCTGCCCGCCTCCTCCGTCCGCAGATACAGCTCGCGTGCCTGCCGGGCCGAGCGCACGACGACCGTGCTGCGCAGGTCGCTGTCGGCCGGGAGCAGCCAGGGACGGCTCCACTTCGCCACGGCCGGAAGGCCGAGATGCCACGCCGTGGCGGCGGCGTCGGCCGCGCTGTCCGGGATCAGTGTCGGCGGGTGAGGCATGTCCAAGGCCGCGCACAGGGCGGCCAGTTCGGCCTTGTCGGCCACCCGTTCGGCCAGCGCGCCGGGCTGCTGCGGCAGCAGAAAGGCGGGCGCCAGCTCGGCCCGCGCCCGGCCCACCGCGACGGCGCTCGCGTCGTCGAGCGGGATCAGCACGGCGGGCCGCGCGATCTGGGAGGCGACCCGCAGCAGGGTGCGGGCGATGTCGGCGGGGGCGGCGCCGGGCCGCGGCGGCGGATGCAGTTGGCGTACGAAGCGTGATCTGCGTACGGGACTTCCGGCGACGTCGGCGATCAGGTGGACGTCGACGCCCGCCCGGCCGAGCGAGCGCACGGCGCCCAGTGTTCCGTGGTGAAAGGGATTCCGGTCGGTCCGCACGAGGACGGCGGGGACGCGGGTGTCGAGCAGCGACACGGACATGTGTTTTCGGGTTTCCTTCGGGTCGGTTCACTCGTGCGGGCGAGCGGAACACTCGAAAGTCTCAAGCGCGGTGGCGGAATTCATACTCATATGACTGAGTGTCAGTAGGTGAAAAGGCAGGACGAGAACAGGCAGTGCGGAAAGCAGTGCGAAAACAGGCAGTGTGAGAACAGGGAGTACGCGCGTGGAGGAAGGAGCAGGCATGGCCCCACACAAGCGACGGGCCCGCACCGGACGGCTGGCGTTCCTGGCGGCCGCGGTCGCCGCGTCGGCCGTCCTGGCGACGGGGCCGGGACACGCCGTGGGCGCGGGGGTGGCCGATCCTCCCGTCCCCGTACCTGGCACGGTCACGCAGCCGGCACCGCCCACCGGGGTCGTGGCGCCGGTCGCGCCCGTGACCCCCGAACCCCCGGTGGCTCCCGAGCCGCCCAAGGTCGAACCGCCGGAACCCCCCGAGCCACCGGAGCCGCCCAAGCTCCCCGCCTTCGGCGCGTACGTCGACTACGACGGCGAACGTGGCACGGCCAGGATCGCCGAGCTCAGCCGCTGGCTGGGCGGTGCCGATCTCACGGTCGGGCACACCTACCTGCCGGGTGACCGGTGGAGCAACATCGAGGGGGCGCCCGGGTTCCTCGACGTGTGGGCGGACTGGCGGCGGGCCGAGGAGGACCGGCTGTTCGTCCTCAACGTGCCCATGCTGGAGCGCAACGAGGAGGGCGTCTCCGACCGGCAGGTGCAGGTGCAGTTGAGGCGCGGCGCGGCCGGTCTCTACGATCACCACTTCCGCGCCCTGGCCGAGCGGCTGGTCGCGCTGAACATCCCGGACACGGTCATCGTGCTCGGCTGGGAAATGAACGGCATCACGTACACCCATCGCTGCGGGCCGGACCCGGAGGCCTGGAAGAGGTACTGGAACAGGATCGTCACCACCATGCGGGCGGTGCCGGGCCAGAAATTCCGGTTCGATTTCAATCCGACCCGGGGCAAGGACGCCATTCCGTGGCCGCAGTGCTATCCGGGGGACGACACGGTCGACATCATCGGCATGGACGCCTATGACCAGCCCCGGGGACTCTCATTCGACGAGCAGGTGAGCGAGCCCTACGGACTTCAGGCGCATGTGGATTTCGCCAAGGCGCACGGAAAGCCCATTTCCTATCCGGAATGGGGACTGTTCCGTAACGGCGACAATCCGGAGTACGTGCGGCGCATGCTCGCGTGGATGGACGAGCACAAGCCGCTGTACAACACGCTGACCGACTACTGCCCGCACGGCGTGTGGCAGTGCGGGAGCAATCCGAAGGCGTCCGAGGTGTACCGCCAGATCCTGACGGGCCGTAAGGACACCGGGCCGACCGTGCCGACACCGGTGCCGCCGGTGCCGACGCCGGAACCGACCCCCGAGCCACCGAAGCCCACGGACCCGGTCACCCCGCCCGTGCCGCTGCCGCCGCCGAACTGCTCGCCGCTGGACCTGGGCGACTGGGTGGAGTACTGGATGGGCGGGAAGCTCTGCCTGAAGTTCGACTGGTGGTCGCGCAACCGGTGACCGCCCGGTGGCGGTGGGTCGTTCACGATCCGTCGCCGCCGTCGTCGCCGCCGTTTCCGCTTCCGGTTCCGTCGCGTTCCCGCAGCCGGCGCAGGAGTTTCTTGCCCCGGCTGCGGGCGGCGACATCGCACACGACCGCCGACATCAGCGGTGCCGTCAGCCGCCGGGCCAGCAACAGCCGCTGGTTGACGACGGGTTCGGGGCGCCAGTGGTGCTTGTACGGCTCGTCACCGCGCAGCAGGCTCAGGGTGGCGTGTGCGCCGGACCCCGTGTGCTGGGCGCAGGCGTCGAGGAGCATCACTGCGACGTCCGCCTTCCGTTTCCGCAGGCCCGGATGGGCGCCGTACAGATAGCCGCCCGCGAGGCGTCCGGACAGCAGGGTCAGATCGACGGCGACCACGCTGTCGTCGAGGCGGAACTCGGTGACCACGGCGTCCCCGGAGCGCACCATCGGCCCGACCGACCGGGCGAGGTGCTCACGGAACCGGGGCTGGAGATGCTCGGACGTCACCTTCCGTCCCTGCCACTGGAGTTGGTGCAGTTCGAGCAGGCGGGCCAGGGCCGCGTCGACCTCGTCGGGGCGTACGACGCGACGCTCGACGCCGAGCGCGGTCAGCTTGCGCAGCTTGGCGCGGACCCGCTGGGCCTTCGAGGAGGGGAGGCGGGAGACCAGGCCGTCCATCGAGACCGCGGGCAGCTCCAGACACACGGAGTCCCTGACCTGGCGGCGCGGGCCACGCCAGCGCTCGTACACGCGTTCCGCCGCGCCGCCCGGCCGGACCTCGCGGAGATCGATCAGCGCGGTACGGGCGGCGTCGGAGAGGCCGTCGGCGAGGGCGGCGGCGGCCTCGTCGGCCGTGTCGTCGTCGAGGAGCACGTCACCGTAGTCGGAGATCGCGCCGCCGAGCGGCACGAGCGCGGGCAGTGGGCGGTTGACGCGCATCAGCGGGGCGGCGGCGAGGAGTTCGCCCTCCGGATCGCGGACGACGACGATCCGCAGCCGGCCCGGGACGCCGTACGACAGCCACCACGAGTGCAGCCAGGCATGGCTCTGGAACGGGGTCGCCGCGCCGCACCGCCGGTACAACCGCCCCCAGGCCGGGGCGAGTTCGGCGAAGGCGGTCTCGTCGCTGACGACTTCGGCGCGCAGGGCGCCGGTGGCCGTGACCGTCACAGCTGGCCATGTGCGTCGGCGGCGACGGCCGGGCCCGGTACGGAGGCCGCGAGTGCCGGTTCCTCCGTGCGTCGCCGGGGCCGTACCAGCAGCACCAGTCCGCCGAGCAGTCCGCCCGCGCTCGCGCCGACCAGGCCGGTCACCGCGGCCGGGGCCGAGGACGGCTCGGCCGGCTTGACCGCGCGCGAGAACTGGAGCAGCTCCACGTGCGTGGACTGCTTGGTGTCGTTGGCGTGCCGGGTCAGTGAACGGGCGACGGCGTTCGCCATGTCGGCGGCGAGGTCGCGGCGAGTCGAGGTGGCCGACACGGCGACCATGGGGGCGTCCGGTGAGGTCGCCGTCTGCACGCTGGAGCGCAGCGTCGACACCGGCACGCCCGCCCACACCTGGGCGTCCCCGAGCACCGCGAGCTGCGTGGCGACCCGGCCGTAGGCCTGGGCGAAACCGAGCGCGGCCGCCGGGTCGGACTTCTCGGTCGGTACGGCGACGACGTAGCTGGTGGCCGTGTAGGTGGGCGCCTTGAGGGTGCCGTACGCGCCGCCGAGGAGGCCGCCGAGTACCGCGCCGGCCACGAGGAGGGACCAGGGGGGCAGGGCGCGGGTACGGGTGCGGGCGGTGGGGTGGGGGACTCTGCTGGCGTTCTCGGTCATGAGGATGGGGCTCCCTGGGATGACGGGGACTGGTTGAGGGCAGGAGCGGTCGCCGCGTACACGTTCATGAGCTGGGCGGCGCTGCGGGTGATGTCGTAGTGGTGGGCCGCCGCGGGAGGCGTGCGGTCCCGTGGGCCCAGCGCGCGGGCCTCGGCGAGGGCGCGCGCGAAGGAGTCCGCGCCGCCGGGTACGCGGCGGGCGTTCTCGGCGGCCTCCGGGGGCAGGTCCTCGACCGCCGGGCAGGAGACGTACCGGACGGGCAGCCCGGCGGCCAGCGCCTCCACGACCGCGAGGCCGAAGGCCTCCTCCGGGCAGGGGGAGGCGAGCAGGTCCATCGCGGAGGTGAGGGAAGGCAGATCGGGGCCGGGGGTGCCGTCCGGTACGGCGGGCCGTTCACCGGTGAACAGCACCCGGTCGGCCACGCCCGCCTCGCGCGCGGTGCGCCGCAGGATGTGCTCCTCGGGGCCGCCTCCGACGAGCAACAGCCAGTAGTCGTCCGGTAGTTGTGCCAGCGCCTCGATGACGTCACCGAAGCGCTTGCCCGGCGCGAGCCGGCCGATGCCGCCGACGACGTACGCATCCTCGGGCAGCCCGAGACGTTCGCGGGTGCGCTGCCGGGCGACCGGGTCGAAGCGGAAGCGGGCCAGGTCGATGCCGTTGGGGACGACCTCGATCCGCGGCGCGGGTACACCCCAGCGGCGGAGCCGCTCGGCGACCGTGGGGGACACGGCGACGGTGGTGCGGCCGAGCCGTTCGCCGGCGAGGTACAGCGCACGGACCCCGGCGGTGAGCCGCCGCCCCTCCATCTGGGAGTCGCCCAGGGAGTGTTCGGTGGCGACGATCGCGCGTACGCCCGCGAGCCGCGCGGCGATCCTGCCGTACACACAGGCCCGGTAGAGGTGGGTGTGCACCAGGTCGTAGCCGCCCGAGCGGATGACGTTCACCAGCCGGGGCAGGGCGGCGAGGTCCCGGTTGCCGGCCATACCGAGGTGGACGACCCGGACGCCGTCGGCGACCAGACCGTCGGCGACCGAGCCCGGGTTGGTGAGCGTCACGACATCGCAGTCGACCGGCAGGTGCCGCAGCAGCAGCCGCAGTTGCTGTTCGGCGCCGCCGACTCCGAGGCCGGTGATGATGTGCAGGGCCTTCACCGCCGTCACACCCCCTCGACCGGCCGGCGCCGCAGCCGGTGCAGCCGGTACTTGAGATGGAGGCGTACGGCGGTGTCGTTCTCGCCGACGTGGACGCGGGGCAGGACATGGACGCCGCCCAGCGGGCCCGGGTCGATCGCGCAGCCGTAGGCGTACCCGGCCGCCCGTACGGCATCCGCGGCCCGCTGGTCGACAGTCCCGTACGGGTAGCAGAACCCCGCGACCGGAGCACCGCTCAACTCCGAGAGCAGCGCTCTGCTCTCGGAGACCTCGGCGCGCAGCAGCTCGTCGTCCGCCTTCGTCAGGTCGACGTGCGTCAGCCCGTGCGAACCGATCTCGATCCCGGCCCCGGCGACGGCACGGATGCCGTCCGCGGTGAGCAGCGGCCTGCGCGGGCCCAGCGGGTCCCAGGCGTTCTCCCCGCCGAGCCGTCCCGGCAGCACGAAGAGGGTCGCGCCGCACTCCCAACGACTCAGCACGGGAAGGGCGTTGGTGACGAAGTCGGCGTACCCGTCGTCGAAGGTGAGCCCGACGAGCCCGCGCCCCTCGCCCCGGGAACGGGCGGCGAGCAGCTCCGCCACACCCACACCCCGCAGCCCGCGCCGGTGCAGCCACCCCAGCTGGGCGTCGAGACGCTCGGGCGTGACCGTGACGCGGTACGGGTCGTCCGAGCAGTCGCCCACCGAGTGGTACATCGCCACCCAGGGGACGGAACCGGCGCGGGCGGCTCTTCGGGCGCGGTCAACGGACCCGGTCGCGACGGCGGGGACGGGGGCGGGCGTGGGCGCGGGTGCGCTTGCGGACATACGGAAGCCTCCGGGTCAGGGAGCGTGCGGAACGGAGTGCGAGGACGAAGCTCTGCACGGCCTGGGCCCGCATGAGCCGGCCGAGCAGGAAGTAGACGACGGTCACGGTCGCCGTGCCGGCGGCGAGTCCCGTCACCGGGCCGTCGATCCGGTTGGTCACGAACGCCCCGGCGGCCGTCGCGCACAGCGCCGCACGCACGGGCTTGCTCAGTTCGACGACCACCTGCCGGGTCCGGATCGGCACACTGCGCGGACCCATCCCGTACAGCAGCAGCGCCGCCGACAGCGTGATCCCGGCGGCGTTGGCGGCGGCGATCCCGCAGACACCCCACGGACCGACCGTCCAGGCCCCGATCCACGAGGTCGTGACGATGCCCGCCGTCATCGCGGCCAACGGATACCAGGTGGGCCGGTTGGAGGAGAAGTACGAGCGGATGAGCGCGCCGACCAGGGTGTGTCCGAGCAGCCCGAGCGCGTACACCCGCATCACGGAGGCGGTCGCCTCGGTGTCCGCGGCGGTGAACGCGCCCCGCTGGAAAAGGACTTCGATGATCTGCGGCGCACAGGCGATCACCGTGCCCGCGCCCAGCAGCACCACCCAGGCGGCCAGCGCGATGTCCCGCTCCACCCGGCTGCGGGCCCGCTCGGTGTCGCCCTCCGCGATGGCCCGCGCGACCACCGGGAAGGTGACCGTGCACAGCATCAGCGACAGCGTCATCGGGATCTGCGCCACCTTCTGCGCGTAGTTCAGGTGCGAGATGGCCCCGGCGGGGAGGGTGGAGGCGAGGAACCGCTCGACGAGCACCTGTGACTGCCGGGTCAGCGCGAAGAGCAGCACCGGCGCGACGAGCGCGAACGCCATCGGCGCCGCGGACGTCTCCTCCACCACGACCTCGTCCGCCACGGCCGACCCGCGTCGCCGCAACTGCCGTAGCACAGAGGGAAGTTGGGTGACGACCATCAGTGCGCCGCCCACCGCCACCCCGACCGCCGCCGAGCGCACCCCCACGCTGGGGCCCAGCACGAACATCGCCGCGATGATCCCGGTGTTGTAGGCCACGTAGATCGCCGCCGGGGCCAGGAACCGCCGGTGTGCGCGCAGGGCCGCGCTGCAGTACCCGGCGAGGCCGAAGCTGAAGACGCAGGTGGCGGTGAGGCGGGTGCAGTCCACGGCGAGCGACGGGTCGGGCAGGCCGGGGGCGAGCGCCTCCACCAGGTAGGGAGCCGTGGCGACGAGCAGCGCGCCGACCGCCGCGAAGGCGAGCGTGAGCCGGGGCAGCGTCGTGGCGACCAACGCCCGCACCGGGTCGCCCGGGGCACCGTGGGCGCGCCGGGCCAGCGCCACGCTGAACGCCGGGATGAGGATGAAGGCCAGCCCGTCCTCGATGAGCAGCGTCGCCGCGAACTCAGGCACGGTCCACGCGACCAGGAAGGCGTCCGTGTCACTGCCGGCCCCGAACAGCCGGGCCAGCGACTGGTCCCGGACCAGCCCGAGCAGGGCGCCCGCGACCGAGAGCACGGCGGTGATGAGCGTGGCCTGGGCGAGGAACTTCCGTGAAACGGGGGCGAGTTCGGCGGGATCTCCGGAGGGGTTGCCGTCGTCGCCGTCGTCGTGGTCCCCTCCGTCCCCGCTTTCCTTCGCGGCCGGCGAAGCGGCGCGTGCCGCGGGCAGCGTCACCCTGGTCTCTCCCTCGGTCCGAGGCGGCGTCGCGTTCATCGCGCGGAGGTCTCGGGGACGTCGTCGGCGCCGACGAGGGCCCACCAGGCGACGAGCCCGAAGAGGACGGCGGTCAGTACGGTCGCGGGTCCGCCGATGTCGGCGTACAGGAAGTCGATCAACTGCCAGATCAGCAGCCCGCAGGCGACGAGGGCGCAGTCGAGCCCGCCGCCGGACGCCGACCGCCGGGTCCGCACCAGCCCCCGCAGGCCGCACACCAGCAGCGCCAGCCAGCTGCCCCCGACGGTCAGCAGCCCGATCAGCCCCTGCTCGCTGAGCACCAGCAGGTACATGTTGTGCGGGGACAGCAGCGGCTGCCTGCGGAACGCGGCGCCCGCGCCCTCCGTGTCGCTGCCCGAGGACAGGGCCAACGAGGCGTGTCCGTCGCGGTGTTCGGGGAAACCCTTCAACCCGACTCCGGTGAGCGGGTGTTCGCTCCACATGTCGGTCGCCGCCGCCCACATCGTGTACCGGTCGGTGACCGACTGGTCGGGCGCGTCGGTGACTTGGGTGATGCTGCTGATCCGCTCCTGGAGCATCGCCGAGCCGAGGCCGAGGCCGCCGACCAGGATCACGGCCGAGGCGGCCACCACGGCGCCCACCTTCAGTGCGCGCCGCATCCCGGCCAGCATCAGCTGCAGCGCGCAGGCCGCCGCCGTGGCGATCCAGGCGCCCCGGCTGAAGGAGACGGCGAGCGGGGCGAGGAGCGCCAGGGCGCAGCCGGCGGCCACGGCCCGCTGCCGGGCGGCGGCCGACCCCAGAGCCAGTGCCAGCGCGCACATCAGCCCGAAGGCCACCACGGTCGCCATGCCCATCACGTCGGCGGGCCCGAAGGTGCCCACCGCCCGGATCTCCTCGCCCTGGTAGGAGGCGCCGGTCCCGGTCACGAACTGGTGCACCCCGACCGCCCCCTGGAACAGGGCGAAGGCGACGAACACCCAGGCCAGCACCCGGAAGTCGCGCTTGTCCCGGATGAGCAGCACCACGGACGCCGGGACCAGGACGAAGATCTGGAGGTAGCGCCCCAGGCCCCCGATCCCGGCCGCCGGCGAGGAGGCCCCGACGGCCGCGACCGCGAGCCCGAGCACCGGCAGCCCGAGCACCACGGCCGCCGTACGGGACAGGGGTCGCCGCCGCTCCCGTACGAGCCGGATCGCGCAGTACAGGACCACCAGCCCGGAGACGGCGTCGGCCGGGGTCGCCCCGCCGTCGGTGCCCTGCGCGGCCGGCAGGGCGAGCAGGGCGACCACCAGGAGCACGGGCAGGAGCGGAGCGAACGACGCGAGGTGCGCGAAGGGCACTCGGCGCGGCAACGGCCATGCGGGGCTGTGGCTCACTGCGCTCAGCTTCCTGTCGGGCGGACGAGCGTGGCGGCGGTGCGCAGCAGGATGCAGATGTCCTGCCACAGCGACCAGTTGTCGATGTAGGCGTTGTCGAACCGGCAGCGGTCCTCGATCGAGGTGTCCCCGCGCAGCCCGTGGATCTGGGCGAGCCCGGTGATCCCGGTCTGCATCCGGTGGCGGGCCGCGTAGCCGGGGTAGGTCTGGCTGAACTTGCCTACGAAATACGGGCGTTCGGGCCTCGGCCCGACCAGGCTCATATCGCCCCAGAGGACGTTCCACAGCTGGAGGAGCTCGTCCATCGAGGTGCGGCGCAGGAAACGGCAGAACCAGTTCATGCGCCGCTCGTCGGCGACGCTCCAACGGGTCGCCGCCTCCATCTCGTTCACCGGGCGGTGGGTGCGGAACTTCAGGAGGGTGAAGGGCCGCCCGTCCTTGCCGATGCGCTCCTGCCGGAAGACGACGCCCCGCCCGCCGGTCAGCCGCAGCACCACCGCGCAGAGCAGCAGCAGCGGCGAGAACAGCAGCAGGAGGGTCCCGGAGACCGTCACGTCGAGCAGCCGCTTGCCGAGGCTGCCCGGCCGGTCGGGGCCCATGGCGAGCCGCCGGCAGGAGAATCCGGCGAGCCGCTCCGCGCTCTCGTACGAGGGCGACTCGGCGTCGATCTCCCACAACGTGCAGCCCGACTCCGCCAACGCCCGGAGCAGGGGCCCCTGTTCGGCCCGTACGGAGGGATGGACGGTGAGCACGGCGCGTACGCCGTTCTGGATCAGCGCCCGCTGGACCTCCTCGCCGGTGGTCAGCACGGGCAGGCCCGCCACGCCGTCCGGGTGGTCGGTGACCAGTCCCACCGGCCGTACTCCGCACGCCGGGTGGCGCAGGAACGCGGTGGCCACCCGCCGGGCGGTGCCGGCCGGTCCGATGACGAGGGCGGTGTGCGGGCGGCGCAGCAGTGCCCGGCGCCGCCGCCAGTGGATGGTCGCGCGGCCCACCGCGCTCGCCACCGTCTGTACCGCGCAGCCCATGACGAGGGTGTGCGCGGACAGCGCGTCGACGGGTTCGATCGCCCCGACCAGGGCCGCGAGGGCCAGCCAGCCCAGCGCGATCCGGCCACAGACGGCGGGCAGTTCGTCGAGGAACGCCGGCACGGACTCCGGCCGGTACAGCGAGGCCCGCGCGTTCAGCGCGACCACGCCGATCAGCAGCGCGCCGACGAGCACGGGGTGGCGCTGGGGTCCGGTGAGCGCCAGGACGCCGAGCAGAGCGGCGATGCCGTCCGCGGCGAGCAGCGGCAGCGGGGAGGCCGGCCGGAGCGCGGGACGCCGGCCAGCCGGGAATCTGAAGCCGCCGACCGACTCGCGGGGCGGGATGACCGAGACGGCCGACACTGTCGAGAACCTGTGCTCCCGCGGCCCTCCGCCGGGGGAGGGGACGGTACTTTCCGCAGTCACGAGTGGATGGACTCCCTGTACTCGGCGCGCACGGGCCGCACGGCGTGCGCGGTGATCAGCTCGCGGTACACGCCCGCGACGGCCTCGGCGGTGTGCCGTACGTCGTGCGCGGACAGGACGTGCCGACGCCCCAGCTGCCCCAGCGACTCACGCAGCGGGGGATCGAGCAGCAGTTCGGAGACGGTCCCGGCGAGCGCGGCGGGGTTCTCGGCCGGCACCAGACAGCGCGGTGCGAGAGCGGCGGGCAGACTCTCGCGCCCGCCGTCCACGTCGGTGACGACGACCGGGCGCCCGCAGGCCATCGCCTCCAGCGGCGCCAGCGCCATGCCCTCCCACCGCGAGGGCAGGACGACCAGATCGGCGGCCCGGTGCCAGGGGACGGCATCGGCGACGGCCCCCGCGAACAGCACGGAGTCGGGGGCGAGCGCCCGCAGCCGGCCGGCGTCCGGCCCGTCACCGACGAGCACGAGCCGTGCCCCCGGCACCCGCCGCGCGATCTCGCCCCACGCCCGGAGCAGCACGTCCTGCCCCTTCTGCCGGCACAGCCGCCCCACGCACACGACCAGCGGGGCGGCCGGATCGACCTCCGCGAGCAACGGGACCCCGGCGCGTACGGAGGCCGCCGGCGCGGGGTGGAAACGCTCGGTGTCGATCCCGTTCGGGATCACCCGCCACTGGCCGGCGATCCCGGCACGGACCCCGGTCGCCCGTTCGGCGTCGCTCACGCACACCACCCGGGAGGCCCAACGGGCCCCCCACCGCTCCCACTTCAGGGCCAGCGCCGCGGTGGGACCGCCGACCGCCTCGAACGACCAGGCGTGCGGCTGGAACACCGTCGCCACCCGCCCCCGCAGCGCCGTCCGGGCGGCGAGCCCGGCCTTCGCGCTGTGCGCGTGCACGACATCCGGCCGCGCCTCCTCGACCACCCGCCGAAGCCGCCGCACCTCCCCGACGAGCGAGGGCCCCGGAGCGCGCGTCGCGTGCCAGGGGCGTACGTCGGCGCCGAGCGCCCTCAGCCGCGCGGCCAGGTCACCGCCGTCCGGGCAGGCGACCGTGACGTGCAGACCGGCGGCGAGCTGGGCCCGCGCCAGGTCCGTCACGACCCGGGCCACCCCGCCGTCCACCGGCTGGGTGACGTGCAGGACCCGTGGCCGGGGGTCCGGTGCGATCAGTTGCATGCGCGGTTTCCTCGCTCACGGATGGCGGTGCCGGACGCACCTCGGCTACTGCCGGGCGTCGACGGCCACGAAAAGTGCGCCGGCCCACGCCGCGTCCCGCTGGGAAACGAGCCGGAAGGCCAGCTGGTCACCACCGCGCCGCAGCGCCGTATCCAGTTCGAACACGTCCGAGTCGTAGCCGAGGGTGTTCGCGTACGCCGGAACGCGCTCCGTGACGGGCTTGCCGATGGTCGAATTCAGCACGTCGTCGAGGGGGTTGGCCGTGTCTCCCAGCGCCGTCGTGCGCCCCGCGACCGACACCGTCAGGGAGTCTCCGGCGCTGCCGCGGTCCCCGTCGTAGGCGACCAGACCCGCGCGTCCGTTCGCGCCGGCGGGGAACGGCAGTTCGGCCAACCGGACCAACGGGGTTTCACCCGTCCGGTCCCGCAGCGCGTCGAACCCGTCCCACACGGCGAGGTGCCGCAGCGGCTCCGCCGCGTTCTCGTACGCCACGACCAGCGTCCAGCCGCCCCATGCCCCGGCCGCCGACTTCCCCATCGCCACGTTGATCTGCGCGACGGTGTACAGCCCCGAACCGCTCTCCCGGACCAGCTTCGTGACATCGGCGGAGGCCTGGTACGCGTCGGCGCCGTGCGCCACCCGGTGCCCGACGACCGTGTCCGCGAGCAGCTCCTTGTACTGGCCGCCGGGTTCGGCGATCAGCACCCGCCCGTTGTCCTTCGGGGGCTTCTGCTCACCGACCTTGAGATTGCCGCCCCAGTACAGCCGCGCGTAGGTGGCCCGGCCGCCCTTCGGCACCCGGACCTCGGCCCGGCTGGAGTTGTACGTGTTCGGGTCGCTGTCGACATCGACGTAGAACATGTCGAGGTCACCGTTGACCGCCGCCCGGCCGCCGCCCGTTCCCGTCGTGAGGTTCCCGCCCTCGCGGATGCCCGCGCAGGTCCCGAGGGTGGCGCGGCAGCTGATGGACGCGTTGGCCGCGCGGACGATCCCGCCGTGCTGGAGCACGCGGTAGCGCTGGGCGAACGCGAGTCGCGCAGCCTCCTTGGCGGGCTCCCCGGATTCCCCGCCGACGGGTGGCGCGGCTGTCGACGTACCCCCCGGAGTCCAGATCACGGCGAGGGCAAAGACGCCCACCATCGCACGGCGCAGCAGAAGACCCGGGGAAATACGCATGACCGGCGTTGCCCTTTCGGGAAAGAGGTCGTGGACCGCCGGACGGGGAGGCGGAGGACCTTTTGGGTGGGTCTGGGGCGGCTGTCAGAAGGTGGGTAACTCTAGCCGCTATGAGTATTTATTGGTGATAAATGACATCTGTGTCGGAATCGTGCAGTCGAGCGATCCGAAGGATCACCCCATTGGCGGCACAACCAGGGCGCGCGCCACGCGTTGACACAGCGCTGGGCATTTCCGCCCGGTTGTTTGTGACAACTCCCAAGGAGCACTTCTCCATGTCGCGTATCGCGAAGGGCCTCGCCCTTTCCACCGTTGCCGTCGCCGCCGTGGCGGGTACCGCCGGTGTCGCCGCCGCCGACAGCGACGCGCACGGCGCCGCTGCCCACTCCCCGGGCGTCCTGTCGGGCAACGTCCTCCAGGTCCCGGTCCACGTTCCGGTCAACGTCTGCGGCAACACCGTCAACGTCATCGGTCTGCTGAACCCGGCGTTCGGCAACACCTGCGTCAACGACTGACGTAAGTCGGCGCGGACCCTTCTGCCGGCCGCTCTCCCTTCGGGGAGGGCGGCCGGTTCGCGTTTGCCGGGTGGCTGCCCCGAATGGCGGGCCGGGCGGCCAACTCGCGAGGCGGGCCTTGACACATGCCCTCACCAGCGATGACGTACGGGACCCTGCCGACGGACCGTCACTTCGCGCGCGCGACCGGTTGCGGGCGGCGACGGTGGATCTGACGGTGGATCCGACAGCGGACACACGTTCGCCGCACCCCACCCCCCCAGCACCCACCGCCTCACCGCTCACCGAAAGGAAACCCTCCATGCGCGCTCTGCCCGCACGGCGTCTCGCGTCGACCGCACTCTGCGCCACCCTCCTGCTCGGCACAGGCGCACCGGCCGCCCTGGCGGCGGACGGCGACGCGGCCCGCGAGCGCGGTCACGCGGCTTCCCAGGCGCCCGTCCCCAACGCCGACGCGCTCCTCGCGCAGGTGGACTCGCTGGGCGACCTGGGCGGCGTACTGAAACCCGTCACCGATCTCCTGACCGCCGTACTCAAGGCGGACAACGGCCAGTTGCCGCTGGACGAGGCGACGAAGCTGGGCGACGGGGTGAAGGCGGCCATCACCGCGGCCACGGCGGCGGCCCCGGTCCCGGCCACTCCGCCGGTGGCGTTGCCGGTGACCCCGCCGGTCCCGGCAGCGCCGGCACTGCCGACCGCTCCCGCCGCACCCGCCCTCCCCACGACCCCGGCCCTCCCGACGACGCCCGCGCTGCCGCCCGCGCCGGCCCTTCCGCTGAGCCTCAAGGACGGCAAGGGCGCCAAGGGCCCCCTCGACATCAAGGGGGACGCGCTCACCGCGCTGCAGAAGTCGGTCGACACGCTGCTCACGGCGGTCACGTCCGGCGATGTCGCCAACGTCGTCCCGGCTGTCACCGGTGTGTTGACGAGCCTCGTCGGTTTCGTCGCCGCCACCCTGCTCGGCGGCGGGCTGCCGGCACCGGAACTGGCGGGCCTGCCGCCGCTGCCCAAGCTCCCGGCGGCGGTACCGCCGCTACCGGCAGCGGTGCCGCCCCTGCCGCTGCCGGCCCGCTAGCGCGGCCCTCCCGGTCGTTGTGCCGACCTCACCGGCCGGCACAACGGCTGTTCTTCCGTCCCTCCGCCGGGGCGTCAATTCCATTTGTGCGTCAATCTTCCGAGACACGTTCGTGTTCGCCATCGCGTGCCCCGCAGAAATTTTCTGCTTATGGAGTTTCCGTCGCGACCGGGGATCGTTAGGCACGGCGACAGAATTCGCTCTGGTGACATGAGTTGCCGAAGAAAGGAACACGATGAAGTCCCTGAAGGCTGCCGCTGTTGTTGCCGGTTCCATGGTTATCGCCGGGGTCGCCGCGCCCGCGTTCGCCTACGAGACCGCCGACCTCACGCCCACCAGCCTCAACGGCGCCGTCAACACGCTCACCAAGGGCCCCCTCGACGTAGAGCAGCTGCAGCCGCTGCAGCACCAGTCGAACGCGCTCGACACCGAGAACAAGGACTCGGTGCTCAACACGGTGAAGGGCGCGACGACGGCCCTCAACTCGAACGGCGGGCTGCTCGGCGGCCTCCCCCTCCAGGGCTGACACGAGTGTCGAAAGGACCGATTCCGCCGCGCGGAATCGGTCCTTCGTGCTGTTCGAAGCCTGTCCCTCTTTCGTGTGGATACCGGCGGGAAATCCCCCGGTCGAGTGAGAATGCGGCCGGACCCGTCGAATTCCGCCGATAGGGTTCCGCGGTGACCTCAACCTCAAGCGAAACGCGCCCTTTCCGCATCGCCGACCTGGGCACGCTCGTCGTGATGGCCTGGAGCGGTGAGGCCCCCGACGGCGACATGCCCTACCTCCTCGCCTACTCCCTCGGGGACGGCGAGGGCGGCCCGGAGGCCTCGGCCGTCGCCGTCGAGCAGCTCCTCGCCAACACCGGTCTGCCGGTCGGCGGCGACATCGTCGACGGTTCCACCCGCCCGAGCCTGCCGGTCAGCCTGCTCGTCCAGGCCGGTTCGGCCGTCGTCAACATGCCGCAGCTCAACGCCCAGTGCACGCCGCCCCCGGAGTGGCTCACCGCGGTCGCCGAACGGGGCTTCGCCTACCTGGTGTTCACCACCCGCCCCTGGCCCGAGGCCCAGCCCGGCAAGCCCATCGAGCCGGAGGCGCTGGCCGCCTTCGCGGGCGCCGACGAGACCCTGACGGCCGCGGCCCACGTCATCCTCCCGGCCCGCAGCCTGCGCTGACGGTCGGCCAAGTCCGGGGCCCGGGCGGGCGGGTCGGCTGTTCGAGCCGGTTCGCTCCTCCGGGCTGATCGGACGACTAATGCACCACTCGGGGGAATCTTGAGCTGATGCGGTTCCCAGGATCGTTACGCGATACGGACGTACACCCCCGATTCCTGTAAAGGACCGCACCTGCCATGAAGTCGACCACTCGAATCCTTGCCGCCGCTGTTCTCACCGGCGTGGCGGCGGCGGTGGGCTCCGCGGCCCCCGCCGTCGCGGCCGGCACGGTCCCCGTGCCCGTACCGCTGGACGGCGTCGAGAAGTCCCTCAACGTGAGCCTGCCCAAGGTCGGCGGCGAACTGCCGCTGCTGACGCCGGGCGTACCCGAGGGACCGCGGTACGTCGAGGGGCAGATGATCCCGGCCAGCGCGCTGCCGCAGGTGCCGATGGGTGCCGCGCTGCCCGGTCTGTCGGCCCAGGCGCCGCTGCCGCAGGTGCTCGGCAAGGGCTTCGACGAGGCCGGCGTCAGCGTCCCCGCGGCCGACCTGCGGACCCTGACCCCCGGCCTGTCCGTCGACACCCCGCTGACCGCGCCCAACTCCGAGGTGTTCGGCCTGCCCATGCTCAAGGAGCCGCAGGCCGCCGTGCTGACCCCGCTGCTGCAGACGGCCCCCACGGGCGTCCTGGGGCTCGGCTCCATGTAGTCCGGGCGGTCACGGAACCTGACGAACTGGACCCTGTGGGCCCGGGGTTGACACCCGGGCCCGGTCTCCGGGCGGTCGCCGCCACCGAACGAACCCGAACGAGGAGATGGGGAGAGATTGTTGTTCGTCAGAAGGCAACCACGGGGCCCGGCAGGGCCCCGTGCCTGTTCCGGGACAAGGCGGGAGGCGCTGCGTGCCCTGTGCGTGTCGGCCCTCGCCCTGGCCGTCGTCCCGGTCGTCGCCGCCGCGTGGCCCCGCGGGGAGCGGGGCGGCGACGAGGCGTCGTCGTTCGACGAGACGTACCGGGGCCGCCGACTGCGCGGTCTGAGGACCGACGCCGGGAGCGCGGATCACCTCGACCACATGGCGCAGGCGATGCGCGCGTCGGGCGAGGGGCAGTGGCACGTCACCGTGGACGGGCGGCCACTGCATCTGATGCGGCGCGCGGACGGGACGTATCTGAGCATGATCGACCACTACCGCTCGTACCCCACGGCCCTGGAGGCGGCCCGCGCCGCCGTCGACGAGCTGGGGCCCGGGCGGCGGTTGACGGTCGCCGGCGGGGGAGAAGGCGGTCATGGCGTACACGCGTAAGGACGTCAGCACGCTGACGCGCGGTGAGCGGCGGCGGTTCGTCGGCGCGCTGATGGAGATCAAACGGCGGGGCGAGTACGACGAATTCGTGCGCACGCACATCGAGTACTACGTCTCCGACGGCGAGAGGGGCCTGCGTACGGCCCACATGGCGCCGTCCTTCCTGCCCTGGCACCGGCAGTTCCTGCTGGACCTGGAGCAGGCGTTGCAGCGCGTGGATCCGTCGGTGACGCTGCCCTACTGGGACTGGACCCGGGACCGGACGACCGCCGGGTCCCCCTGGAGCGAGGATCTGCTGGGCGGAACCGGGCGCTTCTCGGACCAGCGGGTGATGACCGGGCCGTTCGCCTACGACCAGGGTGACTGGACCATCACGGAGAGCGTCACCGACGGCGAGTTCCTCACCCGGGATCTCGGCCGGGTCCGGGAGCCGCTCTCGCTGCCGACCCGGCAGGACCTGGAGGCGGCCCTCGCCGACCCCGTGTACGACGTGTCGCCGTGGGACTCGACATCCACGAAGGGGTTCCGCAACAGGCTCGAAGGGTGGGGGAGCGGGCGGGGCCCCGGCTCGTGGCGCAACCACAACCGCGTCCACCGCTGGGTCGGCGGGCACATGGTCGGCGGTGCCTCCGTCAACGACCCCGTCTTCTGGCTGCACCACGCCTTCATCGACCTGTGCTGGTCGCGCTGGCAGCTCCGGCACGGGGCAGGAACCCGCTATCTGCCCGACCGGCCGCCGAAGGCCGGCGACGCCCAGCGCGGCCGGGTCGTCGCCCGGCACGAGAAACTGCCGCCGTGGGACCTGACGCCGGACCAGCTGGAGGACCACAGCGACGTCTACCGGTACGCGTAGTCCGGTACAGGCGGTTCGGTGCGTGTGGTTCCGTGCACGCGGTTCGGTGCGCGTCACGAGTACGGATGCGGAAGAGCCCCGACGGTGGGTCCGTCGGGGCTCTTCCGGTGTGTGCCGTACGGCGTGTCAGCTGCCGTATCCGCCGGGGCCGGGGTTGCCCTCGTGGTGGTCGCCGCTGACGTTGGCGCAGGTGTTGCCGAAGGCCGGGTTCAGCAGACCGATCACGCTGATCGAGTTGCCGCACACGTTGACGGGCACGTGGACCGGGACCTGCACGACGTTGCCGGACAGGACGCCGGGCGAGCCGACGGCCGCGGCCTGGGCACCCGCGTCAGCCGTGGCCATACCGGCACCGCCGAGCACCACGGCACCGGTGCCGAGCGCGGCGACGGCTGCCTTCGCGATGCGAGACATCACGTTCTCCTTTGGTTCGATGAGTGCGGACGCTCGACTCGCGCCCGCACTTCCCCTACAACGCGCCCGCTCACGCCTGGTAACGGCGTCCGGCCCGGCGTCACCCTTTTCGAAGAGCGATCAGGAGACCGGTCCGGAGCGCGGGCGGGAAAAGGTGACGGGAAAAGTGGTGGGAGGCCGTCCGCGCAGGAGTTAGCCTCGCGGGCATGGCATCCGAGCAAGCCGAGCAGAACGAGCGGCAGCAGATCGAGAACGTGTTGCGGACCTTCGTACGGGAGGACGGCTCACTCGTGCGGCTGCCCGCCCGCTGGAGCCGGAAGCTGATCGTGCTCCGGCACATCGCCGAGGAGACCTTCGAGCCCGGGATCGAGTACGCGGAGCGGCTCGTCGACGAGCGGCTGCGGGTGTGGTGCGAGGGCGCGAGCCGTATCGACCATGTGACGCTGCGCCGCTATCTGGTGGACCTGCAGCACCTGCGGCGCAGCGAGGGCGTCTACTGGCGGCCCGCCGAGGGCGCTTACGGCGTCGCCGACGCCGCCTGAGAGTCCGTACGGAGGGCCCGCGCTCGGGAAACCGGGAAGCGGGCCCTCCGTGCGTCCGGGCGCCGGCGGGGTCCTAACGGCCGTGGGCCAGTTCGCGAATCCTGTGTGAAGGTCTCCAAGTAAGCGCAAGCGGAACCTTTTTGACGGTCACTTGACTGATAAGATCATCCCACTTTCAGTAGGCTGAGGCGCGCCACGCGCACGGGGGCAGTCTCTAAGGGCCCCCATCGCGAAGGAGTAGCTGAGTTGGTCCGCCGGTAAGGTTCGCCACCGGGCGGGGCCCGAGTTACGGGCCAGGACCCATCGGACTGCAACTGCTCCTGTCGCAAGGCGACTTGAAGAGAGTCTCATGACGTCATTGATCCAGGATCCACTGCTGTGGATCTTGCTCGTGGTCCTGGTCGCTGCGGTCGTCGCAGTGATGCGGGCCCGGAGAACCAACATGGCGCTCCGCAGGAAGAGCAACGACCTGCAGAGCGCCCGCGATGCCGCACAGAGCGAACGCGACCGCCTCTATGCGGAATACACCCAACTGAACGCACAGCACGCCGGCGACCTCGCGGCCGTGCGCAAGGACGCGGAGGTAGACACCAAGGCAGTCCTGAAGTCCGCCATGCGGACCCTCCAGGTGCTCGCCGACGAACAGCAGCTCATCATCGAGAAGTCGCAGCGCCGTTACGGCGACGACGAACAGGTCCTCGGCGACCTGATGATGATCGACCACACCAACAGCCAGTTCGGCCGGCGTGCACAGGGCATCGCCGTGCTGTGCGGCGGCTGGCTCGGCCGACGCGAGACCACCGCCTCCGTGTACGACGTGGCCCGCAGCGCCCAGGGCCGCATCAAGCACTTCGACCGCGTCACCATCAACACCCAGGTGAACGTCACGGTGGCCAGCCGGGCCGTCGAGCCCATCGCGGTCGTCCTCGCCGAACTGCTGGCCAACGCCACCAACTACAGCGCGCCCGGCACCCGCGTCGACGTCAACATCCAGGCAGTTCCCACCGGTGTCTGTCTGATCGTCGACGACGCCGGACTCGGTATGAACACGGAGGAGAAGGCGCGGGCCACCGTCCTTCTCTCCCCGCAGGCACCGGTCGACATCACGAGCCTCGGCGACCCGCCGAAGTTCGGCTTCGCCGTGTCCGGGATGCTCGCCACCCGGTACGGCTTCAAGGTGTCGGTCGATTCGGTGTCCCCCTACGGCGGCGTACGGGCGGTGATTCTCTTGCCGGAGAACCTGTTGACGACGGACGTTCCCGAGCCCGAGGGCAGGGCCACCGAGGCCGAGCCCAGGGCCGAGGTCCCGGTCGCCCCGCAGCGGCTGACCCCGGTCGCCACACCCGGCGGGCCGCCGCGTCCGATCGGGACGACGGCGGGTGGCCTGCCCAAGCGGCGGCGACGCGGCAGCCCCGTCGCGGTGGTGCCACCACCGGCGGAACCGGCCCAGCCGGAGCACAACACAGAGGTGACGGCCTCACGTATCGGTGCGTTCCAGCGCGGAACGCTGCTCGGGCGGGACACGACGACCATGGAAGGACCACAGGACCAGTGAATCCCGATCTGTCGTGGGTGCTGAACGACGTGCTGCAGGTGCGCGGCGCCCGTCACGCGATCCTCGTCTCGGCCGACGGCCTCCTGCTGGAGCGGTCCAGTGACATCGAGCGCGACGCGGCGGAGACCAACGCCGCCGCGATGAGCTCGATGCAGTCCCTCAGCCGGGCCGTCGCCCCCTTCGTCGGCTTCGGACTCGGTCTGTGGAAGCAGACGCTCATCGAGTACGACGGCGGCTGGATCTTCCTGATAGCCGCCGGCAGCGGCGCCTACCTCGCCGTGTCGGCGGCGCTGGACGTCGACATGGAGGCCATGTCGTTCCGGATGCAGCAGCAGGTCGGGGCGCTCGGCAAGGCGATGACCACCCCGCCGCGTCAGAACGCCGGTGCGGACGCATGAACGCGCACGGCGAGGAAGCTCCGGTCACGGTCACCAGCGACTTCGTCCGCTCGTACGTCATCACGGGCGGGCGGCGGCTGCCGACCGCCGACGACCTGTCCCTGCACACCCTGGTCACGCTGGCTCCCGACCGGGAGGTGCCGCTCGGCGCCAGCCCCGAGGTACGGGCCATCTGGGACCTGTGCGGCGGTGGCTACCTGTCCGTCGCGGAGGTCGCCGCACACCTGTCGCTGCCGGTGGGAGTCGCCAGGCTTCTCCTCACCGATTTATTCGAACAGGGCCAACTCCTGCGCCGTGCCGCGCCCCCACGCGCCCAGTCCGTCGACAGAGGAATCATCGAAAAGGTGCTGCATGGACTCGAATCGCTCTACGGCTGAGACGATCTACGTCTCAGACGCGGTCACCACCACCGCGAAGATCCTTGTCGTAGGGCACTTCGCCGTGGGCAAGACCACGTACATCGGCTCGCTGTCGGAGATCGCCCCGCTGCGCACCGAGGAGAAGATGACCCAGGCGTCCGCCCACGTGGACGACCTGAAGGGTGCGCCGGACAAGCAGACGACCACGGTCGCGCTGGACTTCGGCCGGCTCACGCTGAGCGACGAACTGGTGCTGTACCTGTTCGGTACGCCCGGTCAGCAGCGCTTCATGCAGCTGTGGGAGGACATGGCCCGCGGCGCGCTCGGAGCCCTGCTCCTGGTCGACCCGTCACGGCTGGCTGAAACGTTTCCGGTGATCGACCTGGTCGAGAAGTACGGCCTGGAGTACGCCATCGCCGTCAACACCTTCGACCCGGCGGGCGGCGAGTTCGACGAGGACGAGATCCGCGAGGCGCTCGATCTGCTGCCCGACACCCCGGTCGTCTACTGCGACGCCCGGGACCAGACGTCCTCGGCGAGAGCGCTGATCGCCCTCGTCCAGCACCTGCTCACCCGCGCGGCCTGAGCCCCGGTTCCTCTCTGTCGGTCCCCTCCCCGCACGGGGGGTCCGGACAGAGGGTCCGGCCAGGGGCCCGGACCATCCGGAACAGAGCCCCGTACAAGCTTTTTCCTCACCCCCGTCCCCCGCCCCCGGGCGCGGGGAACCCTAAGGAACCTCCATGGACACACAGCACGCGGGTGCCACGCCGAGCACGCCCGCCAGATGCCCCATGCACGGCGCCGACTTCGCCGCCGCACCGCACCGGGTCTACGACCAGTTGCGCACCAACGGCCCGGCGGCACCCGTCGAGCTCGCCCCCGGTGTGGACGCCACGCTCGTCGTCCAGCACGAGATGGCCCTCAGGGTGCTCCAGAACACCACCCTGTTCTCCCGCGACTCACGCCGCTGGGCCGCGCTCAACGAGGGCCGGATCTCCCTCGACAGCCCGGTCCTGCCGATGATGATGTACCGGCCCAACGTCCTGTTCACGGACGGCGCGGTGCACCTGCGGCTGCGCAAGGCCGTCACCGAGAGCCTGGCCAAGCTGAGCATCAGCCGCGTCCGGCGGGATGTCGAGCCCATCGCCGACTACCTGATCGACCAGTTCAGCGAGCGGGGCCGGGCCGACCTCCTCAACGACTACGCCAAGCTGATCCCGCTCCTGCTGTTCAACAAGATCTTCGGCTGCCCGGCGGACATCGGCGACCGTCTCACCTCCGGCATGTCGGCCATGTTCGACGGCCAGGACGACGCCATCAAGGGCCTGGAGCAGGTCGCCACCTGCCTCCAGGAGCTGATCACGCTCAAGCGCCGCGAGCCCGGCGACGACGTGACCTCCTGGCTCATCCAGCACCCCGCCGGCCTCAACGACGAGGAGCTGCGGGACCAGCTGATCGTGACGATGGGCGCGGGTCTGGAACCCCAGCGCAACCTGATAGCCAGCGCCCTGCTCCTGCTGCTGTCCGACGGCCCCTCCGAGCGGGGCAGCGGCATGCTGGTCGAGGAAGCCATCGAGCACGTGCTGTGGAACAACCCGCCCATCGCCAACTACGCGACGCACTACGCGCTGCAGGACGTCGACCTCGGCGGCGTACCGGTCGACGCGAACAGCCCGGTCGTCATCAGCTTCGCCGCCGCCAACAGCGACCCGGCGCTCAGCGAGGCCCGCCAGCTGGCCAGCAAGGGCGCGCACCTGGCCTTCGGCGCGGGCCCCCACGCCTGCCCCGCCAAGGACCCGGCCCAGGTCATCGCGCTCACGGCGATCGAGCGGATCCTCAACGCGCTGCCCGACCTGACCCTCGCGGTCCCGCAGGAGAGCCTGCTGTGGCGCCCGGGCCCCTTCCACCGCGCGCTCGCCGCACTCCCGGTCCGGTTCAGCCCGACGGCGGCCACCCGCATGGCCGCGGCCCTGCGCAACCTGGCGCCGATGCCGGCCGCCGAACCGGCCCCCCGTCCGGCTGCGCAGCAGGCCCCGGCTCCGGCGGCCCGTCAGGAACAGCGCAAGAAGGGCTTCTGGAGCTCCTTCCTGGATGTGTTCCGGCTCTGAGTGCCTGAGTGCGCGGGGTGCTTTGCGGGCTGAGCGCCCGGTGTCCGAGGCCGGCCTCGGACACCGGGCGCTCAGCCGTTTTCGCCGGGCAGTTGCTCGAACTCGGCCAGGGCGTGCGTGAGCCACTGGGTCCAGAAGGTCTCCAGGTCGATGCCCGCACGCAGGACCAGGTGTTGCAGGCGGTCCTGAGGGGTGTCGTGGGCGGCCTGGAAATCGCGCTTCTCGATCTCCTCGTACTCGGCCAACTGGCTCTGGTGCAGGGCGAGATGACGGCGCAGGTCGGTCTCGATGCCCTCGGTGCCGACGACCGCCGAGGCGCGCAGCCGCAGCAGCATCGTGTCGCGGTACGGCTTCGGGTCCTGGGACGCGGAGGTCCAGCGGGCCAGTTCGGCGCGGCCCGCGGGCAGGACCTCGTAGCTCTTCTTCTGCCCGCGGGTCGGCTGCTCGGGGGCGGGCAGGGCGCGGATGTGTCCCTCGGATTCCAGTTTTCCCAGCTCACGGTAGATCTGCTGGTGCGTCGCCGACCAGAAGTAGCCGATCGACTTGTCGAACCGGCGGGTCAACTCCAGCCCCGAGGACGGCTTTTCGAGCAGGGCGGTGAGGATCGCGTGCGGGAGTGACATGGCTCAATCCTAGGGAGCGGAGGGGTGGCCGTCAGAGTGCCGCCGCCACCTCGGTGCCCTGCTTGATGGCGCGTTTGGCGTCCAGTTCCGCCGCCACGTCGGCGCCGCCGATCAGGTGCACGCTGCGGCCGGCTGCGAGCAGCGCGTCGTACAGGTCGCGGCGCGGGTCCTGGCCGGTGCACAGGACGACGGTGTCGACCGGCAGGACGGTCGAGGTGCCGTCGACGGTGACATGCAGACCGGCGTCGTCGATCCGGTCGTACCGGACGCCCGGGACCATGGTGACGCCCCGGTGCTTGAGCTCGGTGCGGTGGATCCAGCCCGTGGTCCTGCCGAGTCCGGCGCCGACCTTGGTCGCCTTGCGCTGGAGCAGGTGGACGCTGCGGGGAGGGGTGGGACGTTCGGGTGCGGCCAGTCCGCCCGGGGCGCGGTAGTCCGTGTCGACGCCCCAGGCGCGGAAGTACGCGGCCGGGTCCTCGCTCGCCTTGTCGCCGCCGTCGGTGAGGAACTCGGCGACGTCGAAGCCGATGCCGCCCGCGCCGAGGATCGCGACGCGGTCGCCGACGGGCGCGTTGTCGCGCAGTACGTCGAGGTAGCCGACGACGCTCGGGTGGTCGATGCCGGGGATGTCGGGGGTGCGGGGGGTGACGCCGGTGGCGACCACGATCTCGTCGTAGGTGGTCAGATCGGCCGCGGTCACGTGTGTGTCGAGGCGTACGTCCACGCCGTGGGCGTCGAGCTGGTGGCGGAAGTAGCGCAGGGTCTCGTCGAACTCCTGCTTGCCCGGCACCTTGCGGGCCACGTTCAGCTGGCCGCCGATCTCGGGCGCCGCGTCGAAGAGGGTGACCTCGTGGCCGCGTTCGGCGGCGGAGACGGCACAGGCGAGGCCGGCGGGGCCGGCGCCGACGACGGCGACCCGCTTGCGGAGGCGGGTGGGGGTGAGGAGCAGCTCCGTCTCGTGGCAGGCGCGCGGGTTGACCAGGCAGGAGGTGATCTTCCCGCTGAAGGTGTGGTCCAGGCAGGCCTGGTTGCAGCCGATGCAGGTGTTGATCGCCTCGGGACGCCCCTCGCGCGCCTTGGCGACGAAGTCGGGGTCGGCGAGCATCGGGCGGGCCATCGACACCATGTCCGCGAAGCCGCCTGCGAGCAACTCCTCGGCGACTTCGGGGGTGTTGATGCGGTTGGTGGTCACGAGGGGGATGCCGACCTCGCCCATCAGTCTCTTTGTGACCCAGGTGTACGCGCCGCGCGGGACCGAGGTGGCGATGGTCGGGATGCGGGCCTCGTGCCAGCCGATGCCGGTGTTGATGATGGTCGCGCCGGCCGCCTCGACGGCCTTGGCGAGGATGATCACCTCGTCGAGCGACGAGCCGCCGGGGACCAGGTCCAGCATCGACAGGCGGTAGATGAGGATGAAGTCCTCGCCCACCGCTTCGCGTACGCGGCGGACTGTTTCGAGCGGGAAGCGGGTGCGGTTCTCGTAGGAGCCGCCCCAGCGGTCGGTGCGGTGGTTGGTCCCGGCGGCGATGAACTCGTTGATCAGATAGCCCTCGGAGCCCATGATCTCCACGCCGTCGTAGCCGGCCCGGCGGGCGAGGAGGGCGGCGCGGGCGTAGTCGTCGATGGTCTGCTCGACCTCGGCGTCGGTGAGTTCGTGTGGGGTGAAGGGGCTGATCGGGGCCTGGAGGGGGCTGGGGGCGACCAGGTCCTGGTGGTAGGCGTACCGGCCGAAGTGCAGGATCTGCATCGCGATCCTGCCGCCCTCGCGGTGCACGGCGTCGGTGATCGTGCGGTGCTGGTCGGATTCGGTGTCGGTGGTGAGTTTGGCTCCGCCCTCGGCCGGGCGGCCGGCGTCGTTGGGGGAGATGCCGCCGGTGACGATGAGGCCTACGCCGCCTCGGGCGCGGGCTGCGTAGAACTCGGCCATGCGTTCGAAGCCGTGGTCGGCTTCTTCCAGGCCTATGTGCATGGAGCCCATGAGGACGCGGTTGGGGAGGGTGGTGAAGCCGAGGTTCAGGGGGGTGAGGAGGTGGGGGTAGCGGCTCATGGGGTCTCCGAGGGTGGAGGGGGGTGGGTGGTGGTGGGTCGTGGGCCTGTCCTGTCTTTGTAGAGGACGGGAGAGGGGTTTTGCAACTAGTTGCATAATGGCGTGCGGCACATGGGGGTGTTTTCTTCGCCCCTGCCGCCCCTGCCGCCCCTGCCGCCCCTGCCGCCCCTGCCGCCCCTACCCGTCCCATCGCGTTCCTGGGGGCTGCGCCCCCAGACCCCCCTCCGGCCCTGAACGGGCCTTGTCCTCAAGCGCCGGACGGGCTGGGGGTGCGGGCCGGGGCTGGAGGGGTGCCGGAGTGGGGTGTGGCTCTCCCGGGATTTACTTGGACGTCCTAGTATCCTCTTTACTAGGACGTCCAAGTAAATCCATGTCGCGCTCCCGGGCGCGTTCTGGGAAGGTCCCCATGACCGTGAACGATCTTCACCGGCCCGTGCATCCCGTTCGCCTGGTCACAGCCTCCGCGCTGTTCGACGGGCACGATGCGTCGATCAACATCATGCGGCGGATCTTCCAGTCCCAGGGCGCCGAGGTGATCCACCTGGGGCACAACCGGTCGGTGCGGGAGGTCGTGGACGCGGCGTTGGAGGAGGACGCGCACGGTGTGGCCGTCTCGTCGTACCAGGGTGGGCATGTCGAGTATTTCGAGTATCTGGTCGAGTCGCTGCGCGGGCAGGGCGCCGAACACATCCAGGTGGTCGGGGGCGGTGGCGGGGTCATCGTGCCCGAGGAGATCGCCCGGTTGCGCCGCAGTGGCGTGACCATCTTCTCGCCCGAGGACGGGCAGCGGATGGGGCTGGCCGGGATGGTCAACTCGGTGGTGCGGGACTGCGACTTCGACCTCTGGGACAGCAAGCCCGTTGACGCCTCCGCCGTGCTCACCGGTGATCGGTTCGCCATCGCCCGCGCCATCACCGGTGCCGAACTGGGCAAGCTGCCGCAGGAGTTGCTGGACCAGGTGCGTGCCGCCGCTGCCGCGCGGGTCACGCCCGTGCTCGGGATCACCGGGACCGGCGGCTCCGGGAAGTCGTCGCTCACCGACGAACTGGTGCGGCGCTTCCGGGTCGACCAGCAGGACAAGCTGCGGATCGCCGTGATCGCCGTCGACCCGACCCGGCGCCGGGGTGGCGGGGCGTTGCTCGGTGACCGTATCCGGATGAACTCCCTGGACGGGACCCGTGTCTTCTTCCGGAGCCTCGCCACCCGTGGCAGTCATGAGCTGCCCGAGCACCTGGCCGACGTGATCGATGTCGTCAAGGCGGCCGGGTTCGATCTGGTGATCGTGGAGACGCCCGGCATCGGGCAGGGCGACGCGGCCATCGTGCCGTTCGTCGACACGTCGCTGTACGTGATGACGCCGGAGTTCGGCGCCGCCTCGCAGCTGGAGAAGATCGACATGCTCGACTTCGCCGACGTCGTCGCCATCAACAAGTTCGAGCGGCGCGGCGCCAAGGACGCCATGCGTGACGTGGGCCGGCAACTGGTCCGTAATCGTGAGGCCTTCGGCCAGAAGCCCGAGGACATGCCTGTGTTCGGGACGTCGGCGGCCACGTTCAATGACGACGGGGTCACCGCGCTTTATCAGCACCTGCGGGACGGTCTGGCCGAGCGGGGGCTGCCGCTGGCCGAAGGCGCTCTGGCGCCGGTCGCCGTACGGCACTCCTCCGGCATCCGGCGGGTGGTGCCCGCCGAGCGGGTGCGCTACCTCGCCGAGATCACGGAGGCGGTACGGGCGTATCACGCGCGGACCGAGTCGCTCGCCGACGCGGCCCGGCGGGTGCAGCGGCTGGACGCCGTCCTGGGCGAGCTCGTCGAGGCCGGAGCGGAGGCGGGGGGTGTCGAGTCGCTGCTCGCCGAGGCGCGCCGGGGCCTGCCCCATGAGATCGGGGACCAGATCCTGAACTGGCCCGCTGTCGTGGCGTCGTACTCCGGGGACGAGCAGGTGGTGAAGGTACGGGACCGGGAGATCCGTACGAAGCTGAACTGCGAGTCCCTTTCGGGGAACCGGATTCCGCGCGTCGCGCTGCCCGCCTTCACCGACCACGGCGAGCTGGTGCGCTTCTGGCGCCGGGAGAACCTGCCCGGGCTGTTCCCGTTCACCGCCGGGGTGTTCCCCTTCAAGCGCGACGGCGAGGACCCGGCGCGGATGTTCGCCGGGGAGGGCGACCCGTTCCGTACGAACCGGCGCTTCAAGCTGTTGTCGGAGGGGCAGCCGGCCACCCGGCTGTCCACCGCGTTCGACTCCGTCACCCTCTACGGCCGTGACCCCGACGAACGCCCCGACATCTACGGCAAGGTCGGCACGTCCGGAGTCTCGGTGGCCACCCTGGAGGACATGAAGGCGCTGTACGACGGGTTCGATCTCGTCGCGCCGACCACCTCCGTGTCGATGACCATCAACGGGCCGGCGCCGACCGTCCTGGCGTTCTTCCTCAACACCGTCATCGACCAGCAGGTGGAGAGGTTCCGGGCGGCGGAGGGGCGGGAACCGTCGGCGGAGGAGGCCGGTGAGCTGCGGGCGCGCGCTCTCGCGAACGTGCGCGGCACCGTGCAGGCCGACATCCTCAAGGAGGACCAGGGGCAGAACACCTGTCTCTTCTCCACCGAGTTCTCGCTGCGGATGATGGCCGACATCCAGGAGTGGTTCATCGAGCAGAAGGTCCGCAACTTCTACTCGGTCTCCATCTCCGGCTACCACATCGCCGAGGCCGGGGCGAACCCGATCAGCCAGCTCGCCTTCACTCTCGCCAACGGGTTCACCTATGTCGAGGCCTATCTGGCGAGGGGCATGCGGATCGACGACTTCGCGCCCAATCTGTCCTTCTTCTTCTCCAACGGCATGGACCCGGAGTACTCGGTGCTGGGCCGGGTCGCCCGCCGGATCTGGGCCGTCGCGATGAAGGAGCGGTACGGCGCGGGGGAGCGCAGCCAGAAGCTGAAGTACCACGTGCAGACCTCCGGGCGGTCCCTGCACGCCCAGGAGATGGACTTCAACGACATCCGCACCACTCTGCAGGGGCTCATCGCCATCTACGACAACGCCAACTCCCTGCACACCAACGCCTACGACGAGGCCGTCACCACCCCGTCCGAGGAGTCGGTGCGGCGGGCGCTGGCGATCCAGCTGATCATCAACCGCGAGTGGGGACTCGCCATGAACGAGAACCCGCTCCAGGGGTCGTTCATCATCGACCAGCTCACCGACCTGGTCGAGGAGGCCGTGCTCGCCGAGTTCGACCGCATCAATGAGAGGGGTGGGGTGCTCGGGGCCATGGAGACCGGCTACCAGCGCGGTCGTATCCAGGACGAGTCGATGCTGTACGAACAGCGCAAGCACGACGGCACGCTGCCGATCATCGGCGTCAACACCTTCCGCCGGCCCGGCGGCGAGGGGGCACCCCACGAGGTCGAGCTCGCCCGCGCCACGGAGACGGAGAAGGAGTCCCAGCTCGCGCGTGTCCGCGACTTCCAGAACGCGCACGGAGCGGAGGCCACACAGGCGCTCGCCCGGCTGAAGGAGGCCGCCGTGGGCGGCGACAACGCCTTCGAGGCGCTGATGGCGGCGGCCAGGGTGTGCACGCTGCGCCAGGTCACCGAGGCCTTCTTCGAGATCGGGGGCCAGTACCGGAGGAACGTCTGAGCGGCCTCCAGCTCCTTGACCGTGGCTCGGCGCTCCCCGATGCTGTGTTGCGACACATGAGATGCGTGCCGTAATGAGCAACATCCGGCTTGGATCTCGCATCAGTTTCTCGCATCAGTTTTCGTACCAGCCGAGGAGTGGTCATGACTCACCAGGTCCGTGCTGTCGTCGCGCGGGGCAAGGGTGCCCCCGTCAGCCTGGAGACGATCCTCGTGCCGGACCCCGGTCCGGGCGAGGCGCTGGTACGGATCCAGGCCTGCGGGGTCTGTCACACCGACCTGCACTACCGCGAGGGCGGGATCAACGACGACTTCCCCTTCCTGCTCGGCCACGAGGCCGCCGGGGTCGTGGAGTCGGTGGGCGAAGGGGTCACGGACGTCGCCCCCGGCGACTTCGTGATCCTCAACTGGCGTGCCGTGTGCGGGAGTTGCCGGGCCTGTCTGCGCGGTCGCCCCTGGTACTGCTTCAACACGCACAACGCCGGGCAGAAGATGACCCTGCTCGACGGTACCGAGCTGTCGCCCGCGCTCGGTATCGGAGCCTTCGCCGAGAAGACCCTGGTCGCGGCCGGACAGTGCACCAAGGTCGACCCGGCCGCCTCGGCCGCCGTCGCAGGGCTGCTCGGGTGTGGCGTCATGGCCGGTATCGGCGCCGCCATCAACACCGGGAACGTGGGACGCGGCGACTCCGTCGCGGTCATCGGCTGCGGCGGGGTCGGGGACGCGGCCGTCGTCGGGTCGAACCTGGCCGGCGCCGCGAAGATCATCGCCGTAGACATCGACGACAACAAGCTCGCGACGGCCCGCAAACTGGGGGCGACCCACACGGTCAACTCCAGGGAGACCGACGCCGTCGAGGCGATCCGTGAGCTGACCGGCGGCAACGGCGCCGACGTCGTCATCGAGGCGGTCGGCCGCCCGGAGACGTACAAGCAGGCCTTCTACGCCCGTGACCTCGCCGGAACCGTGGTGCTGGTGGGCGTGCCGACGCCGGAGATGAAGCTGGAGCTTCCGCTGATCGACGTCTTCGGACGCGGGGGCTCGCTGAAGTCGTCCTGGTACGGCGACTGCCTGCCCTCCCGTGACTTCCCGATGCTCATCGACCTCTATCTCCAGGGCCGTCTTCCCCTGGACGCCTTCGTGACCGAGACCATCGCGCTCGACGAGGTCGAGAAGGCGTTCGAGCGGATGCACGGCGGCGACGTACTGCGTTCGGTGGTCGTGCTGTGACGGCCGACGGCGCTCGTATCGACCGGCTGGTCACCTCGGGCACGTTCTCGCTCGACGGCGGCACCTGGGACGTCGACAACAACGTGTGGATCATCGGGGACGAGAGCGAGGCGGTCGTCATCGACGCCGCCCACGACGCCGACGCCATCGCGGCGGCTCTCGGCGGGCGCGCCCTGCGGGCCATCGTGTGCACCCACGCGCACAACGACCACATCGACGCGGCCCCCGCCCTCGCCGCGCGCACCGGCGCCCCGATCCTGCTCCACGGCGACGATCTGCCGCTGTGGAAGCAGACCCACCCGGAGCGTGCGCCCGACGGCGAGCTGGCCGAGGGCCAGGTCCTCGCCGTCGCCGGGATCGAGCTGACCGTGCTGCACACGCCCGGCCACGCCCCGGGCGCGGTCTGCCTGTACGCGCCCGCCCTGGGCGCCCTCTTCGGCGGCGACACGCTCTTCGCGGGCGGCCCCGGAGCCACCGGCCGTTCCTACTCCCACTTCCCGACCATCGTCGACTCGATCCGGGACCGGCTGCTGACCCTGCCCGCAGACACCGTCGTATACACGGGGCACGGGGACACCACCACCGTCGCCGCCGAGGCCCCGCACCTCCAGGAGTGGATCGACCGCGGCTTCTGACCGTCCGGTTTCAATGGGGGTTCCCCACGGCGGTCCCCTGTGGCGATGCCTGCCCGATGTCTGTCCGAGCTGCTCCTGAGCGCTCGTTCCGGCATCGGGCTTGCTTGGTTTCTCGTTGTGCAATGTGCGCGAAGTTGTTCATGGCGCAACTCGTGCGATGGCTCATCCGGGTCCCTGGACTTCTTGACAAGGGTTCTGGGCGCCCGCAAACTGACGTTGCGCTTACCGCAATCCGTTTCGCTATACGCACCGAGGTGTCATGATGATTCCCGCGTGCCGTCTCGCGGATCTCCCGCGAGGTGAGGCTCTCCGGCTCGACATCGACCCGCCCGTCTCGGTGTTCCACACCGACGACGGCGAGGTCTTCGCCATCGACGACACCTGCACCCACCAGGATGCCTCGCTCGCCGACGGCTGGCTGGAGGGCTGCGAGGTGGAATGCCCGCTGCACGCCTCGAAGTTCGACCTGCGCACCGGCGCCGTCGACTCCCCGCCGGCCAAGCTGCCGGTGCGGACGCACGAGGTCGTCGTCGAGGACGGCATGATCTACGTGCAGGTGTCCACGGACGCCCCCAACCTGCCGCCCTGTATCGCGTCCCGGCTCGCCGGGGGTCCCGCGTGAGGACGGTGGCCGTGGTGGGCGCCTCGCTGGCCGGACTGTCGGCGGCGCGCTCCCTGCGCAAGCAGGGCTATGACGGACGGCTGGTTCTGATCGGCGACGAGGCCCATCGCCCGTACGACAGACCGCCGTTGTCCAAGGAGTTCCTGGCCGGAACCCTCGGCGAGGCGGAGCTCGGACTGGAGACGGACGGCGAGGACCTGCGCGCGGAGTGGCTGCTGGGCACCCGCGCGATCGGCCTCGACCGCACCGACCGGTCCGTCCGCCTCGCCGACGGCCGGGGCATCCGCGCCGACGGAATCGTCATCGCGACCGGCGCCGCCGCCCGCACCCTCCCCGGCGCCGACGGCCTGACCGGCGTGCACACGCTGCGCACCCTCGACGACGCCCGCGCCCTGCGCGACGAACTGGCCCGCGGCGGACGGCTGGTGGTGATCGGCGGCGGCTTCATCGGCGCCGAGGTCGCCTCCACCGCGTACGCCCTCGGCCTCGACGTGACGGTTGTCGAGGCCGCGCCGACACCGCTCGCCGGACCACTCGGCGAGACCATGGGCGCCGTCGTCTCCGGCCTGCACGCGGACCACGGCGTACGGCTGCTGTGCGGGGTCGGCGTCAAGGGGCTCAGCGGGGAGCACCGGGTCGAGGCCGTGCTGCTGGCGGACGGACGCAGCGTGCCCGCCGACATCGTGGTCGTCGGGGTGGGCGCCCGGCCCTGCGTCGACTGGCTGGCCGGGTCCGGCGTGGCCCTGGAGAACGGCGTCAAGTGCGGCGCCGACGGCCGCACCAGCCTGGCCGGTGTGGTCGCGGTCGGCGACTGCGCCAACTGGTACGACCCCCGGGTGGACGCGCACCGACGCGTCGAGCACTGGACGGGGGCGCTGGAGCGTCCCGCCGCCGCCGTGGCCGCGCTGCTGGCCGGCGGGGCGGTGGAGCCGGGGGTGCCCCGGCCGCCGTATTTCTGGTCCGACCAGTACGGGGTGAAGATCCAGTTCGTCGGCCATGCGGGGGTCGCTGACAGTGTGACGGTGGAGGAGGGTGCGGTTGGTGACCGTAACGTCCTTGCTGTTTATCGGCGGGGCGGGGTGCCGGTTGCCGCTCTTGGGATGAACCAGCCTCGGCTTTTCGTGCGGTGGCGCAAGCAGTTGGCTGCGCCGGCTGTGCGGTGATTCGTCTGCGGGCCCGGTGGGGGCTGGTCGCGCAGTTCCCCGCGCCCCTGGCGTGCGCCCCTGCGGGGCGCTACGCGATAACTAGTTGACCTTGACCCATCCAGACCGACGACGTTTCTCCGAGGAGTGCACTGTGACCTCGACCGGCCTGCCCGACAGTCTGATCGCCACCCTGCCCGGCTCCTCCTACACGGACGCGGGGATCTTCGCGCAGGAGCAGGAGCGCATATTCGAGACCATGTGGTTCTGTGTCGCGCGCGCCTCCGAGCTGGCGAAGCCCGGCGCCTTCAGGACCGTCGACGTGGGCCGCGAGAGCATCCTCGTCACCCGCGCGCGTGACAACTCGATCCGCGCCTACTTCAACGTCTGCCGGCACCGTGGCGCCAAGCTCTGCACGGAGGAGACCGGCGAGGTCAAGCGGGCCTTCCAATGTCCGTACCACGCCTGGACTTACGGCCTGGACGGCAAGCTCGTGGCAGCGCCCAACCTCACCAAGATGCCCGACGTCGGCCGCACCGAGTACGGCCTGGTGCCGGTGGCCGTCCGGGAATGGCTCGGCTATGTCTGGGTCTGCCTCGCGGAGAACCCGCCCTCCTTCGAGGAGGACGTCATCGGCGAGGTCATCGGCAGGCTCGGTGACGTCGAGTCGATCGAGCACTACGACATCGACAACCTCTCGGTCGGCAAGCGGATCGTCTACGACGTGAAGGCCAACTGGAAGCTCATCATCGAGAACTTCATGGAGTGCTACCACTGCGCCACGATCCACCCCGAACTCACCGAGGTGCTCCCGGAGTTCGCCGACGGCTACGCCGCCCAGTACTACGTCGGCCACGGCGCCGAGTTCGGCGGGGAGGTCCAGGGGTTCACCATCGACGGCTCCGAGGGCCTGGACCGTATCCCGGGCGTCGCCGAGGACCAGGACCGCCGCTACTACGCGATCACCATCAGGCCGCAGGTGTTCATCAACCTCGTGCCCGACCACGTGATCTTCCACCGTATGTACCCGGTGGCCGCCGACCGCACGATCGTCGAGTGCGACTGGCTGTATCTCCCGCACGTCGTCGAGAGCGGCAAGGACGTCAGCCGGTCCGTGGAACTCTTCGACCGGGTCAACCGCCAGGACTTCGAGGCCTGCGAGCGCACCCAGCCCGGTATGAGCTCCCGGCTGTACGCGAAGGGCGGTGTGCTGGTGCCGAGCGAGCACCACATAGGCGCCTTCCACGACTGGGTCAACGAGCGCCTGGGGGCGCGGTAGCGCCCCTCGGGGGCGCGGGGCTGTATCTGTCTGCGGCTCCGCCGCGGGGCGCGACCAGCCCCCACCGGGCCCGCGCCCGACGAACTCACCCCAGATACCCCATCCGATGGCTGATCTCCGCAGCCCCCTTGACCAGGATCGGCGCCAGCTCGTGCAGGCGCTCGGTGGTGAAGCGGTAGGAGGGACCAGACGCGCTCACCGCCGCGACGACCGTCCCGGTGTGGTCGCGGATCGGCGCGGCCATCGCGTGCAGGCCGATCTCCAGCTCCTCCTGCGTCCACGCGTACCCCCGCTCCCGGGCCTCCGCGAGGTTGTTCTCCAGCTTCGTCTTCGCCGTGATGGTGTGCGGGGTGACCTTCTTCAGACCCGCCCCGTTCAGCAACGCGCCCCGCTCCTTCGCGGGCAGGTGGGCCAGCAGGATCTTGCCGCTGGAGGTGGCGTGCAGCGGGGTCAGCTGGCCGACCCAGTTGTACGCGCTGACGGCGCCGGGCCCCCGTACCTCGTACAGGTTGACCGCGTAGTGCTCCTGCATCACGGCGATGTTGACGGTCTCGCCGATCTCCTCGGCGAGCTGCTCACAGACCGGGCGGCCCTGCTGCGTGATGTCGATACTGCCGGTGACAGCGCCGGCGAGGCGGACGATGCCGAAGCCGAGGCGGTACTTGCCGCGCTCGCCCGCCTGTTCCACCAGTCCGCGTGCCTCCAGCGCGCCGAGCAGCCGGAAAGCGGTGGATTTGTGAACATCGATCTCGGCCGCGACCTCGCTGACGCCTGCCTCGCCGCGCTGGGCGAGAATCTCCAGAACGCTGATCGCGCGGTCGACCGACTGCACTCCGCCGGCCTGTGTACTGGACGTTTCGGTGTCTGTGCTGTGGTTGCTCACAGCGAAACTATACGCGCAGTAAACAACACCATTGCAAGTAACAACCCTGAAACCAAGACCTTGCATGTTGCGCGTCCCGCAACCTGGTGCGTATAGCGCTACTCGATTACGATGCCTGGCGTATCTACGGCGCGAGCGAGACGAGAGATCATGGCTCCCCTGCAATACGACTTCGTCATCGTCGGCGGCGGATCGGCCGGCAGCGCACTGGCAAACAGGCTCTCCGCGGACCCGGCGAACCAGGTGCTCGTCCTGGAGGCCGGCCGGCCCGACTACCCGTGGGACGTCTTCATCCACATGCCCGCGGCCCTGACCTATCCCATCGGCAGCCGCTTCTACGACTGGAAGTACGAGTCCGAGCCCGAGCCCCACATGGGCGGCCGGCGCGTCTACCACGCCCGCGGCAAGGTGCTCGGCGGCTCCAGCAGCATCAACGGCATGATCTTCCAGCGCGGAAACCCCATGGACTACGAACGCTGGGCCGCCGACCCCGGCATGGACAAGTGGGACTACGCGCACTGTCTGCCGTACTTCCGGCGCATGGAGAACTGTCTCGCCGCCGACCCGGACGACGAGTTCCGCGGCCACGACGGTCCCCTCGTCCTCGAACGCGGCCCGGCCACCAACCCCCTCTTCGGCGCCTTCCTCAAGGCCACCGAGGAAGCGGGGTACCCGCCCACCGACGACGTCAACGGGTACCGGCAGGAGGGCTTCGCCAAGTTCGACCGCAACGTCAGCCGGGGACGCCGGCTCTCGGCCTCCAAGGCGTACCTCAAGCCCGTCCGCAAGCGGCCCAACCTCACGGTGAAGACCCGCGCGCTGGTCACCCGGGTCCTCTTCGAGGGCAAGAAGGCCGTCGGTGTCGAGTACCAGCGCGGCAAGGGCGCGCTCCAGCAGGTCCGCGCCAAGGAGGTCATCCTCTGCGGCGGCGCCATCAACTCCCCGCAACTGCTCCAGTTGTCGGGCGTGGGCAACGCCGAGGAGCTGAGCGCCCTCGGTGTCGACGTCGTCCACGATCTCCCGGGCGTCGGCGAGAACATGCAGGACCACCTGGAGGTGTACATCCAGTACGCCTGCAAGCAGCCCGTGTCCATGCAGCCGTACCTGGCGAAGTGGCGGGCCCCCTTCATCGGCCTGCAGTGGCTGTTCCGCAAGGGACCGGCGTCCACGAACCACTTCGAGGCCGGGGGCTTCGCCCGCAGCAACGAGGACGTCGCCTACCCCAACCTGATGTTCCACTTCCTGCCCATCGCCGTCCGCTACGACGGCTCGTCCCCGGCCGGCGGCCACGGCTACCAGGTGCACGTGGGCCCCATGTACTCCGACGCCATCGGCTCGGTGAAGATCAAGAGCAAGGACCCGCGTGAACACCCGGCGCTGCGCTTCAACTACCTCTCCACCGAGCAGGACCGGCGGGAGTGGGTCGAGGCGATCCGCGTGGCGCGCAAGCTCCTCAACCAGCCCGCCCTGGCCCCCTACAACAACGGCGAGGTCTCCCCGGGAGCCGGGGTGGCGACGGACGAGGAGATCCTCGAATGGGTCGCCAAGGAGGGCGAGACGGCCCTGCACCCGTCCTGCACCTGCAAGATGGGACCCTCGGCGGACGAGATGGCTGTCGTCGACCCGGAGAGTCTGCGGGTGCACGGTGTGGAGGGTCTGCGGGTCGTGGACGCATCCGTCATGCCCTACGTCACCAACGGCAACATCTACGCGCCGGTGATGATGATCGCCGAGAAGGCCGCCGACCTCATCCTCGGCAAGGAGCCGTTGCCCGCCTCCAAGGCCGCGTACTACCGCCACGGCGACGCCGACGCCCAGCAGGCCGGGTAGCGGGTGGGCGCCACGGGACTGAGGGCGCTGCTGGAGCACGTCCGCTACGAGGTGCTGCCCGCGAAGGCGACCGAGGAGAAGGTCCTCGCCCACCTTCCGCGCGATGCCGTCGTCACGGTGACGGCATCGCCGGTCAAGGGCCTGGAGCCGACCCTCGACCTGGTCGGCCGACTGGCGTCGCACGGATACCGCGTCGTCCCTCACGTACCGGCCCGGCTGCTGCGGGACGACGCCCACCTCAAGGACGTCGTCGACCGGATGCGGGAGGCCGGCGTGGACGACGTCTTCGTACCGGCGGGCGACGCGGATCCACCCGCCGGGTCCTACGAGGGTGCCCTGCCGGTGCTGCGCAGGCTCGGCGAGCTGGGCAGCCCGTTCACGCACGTCGGTGTCACCGGATACCCCGAGAGCCACCCGCTCATCCACGACGACATCACCGTCCAGGCGATGTGGGACAAGCGGGAGCACGCCACGTACATCGTCAGCAACCTGTGCTTCGACGCGCGCGTGCTGGGGGAGTGGGTCGGTCGGGTGCGGCGCAGGGAGGTCGCGCTGCCCGTGTACGTGGGTGTGGCTGGGCCTGTGCAGCGGGCGAAGCTGTTGTCGATGGCGACGAAGATCGGGGTGGGTGAGTCGACGCGGTTCCTGGCCCGGCACCCGTTGTGGTTCCTGCGGTTCGCGGCGCCTGGTGGGTATGCGCCGGAGCGGCTGCTTTCGCGGGCGGAGGGGGCGTTGACGGCGCCCGGGGCGGGGGTGGCGGGGCTCCACCTGTTCACGTTCAACCAGGTGGAGGAGACGGAGCGGTGGCGCTGCGCGCTGCTGGACCGGTTGGGCG
>NZ_JARAZV010000033.1:0-97469 GCF_033795085.1 Streptomyces sp. AK08-02 | reverse complement strand
GTGCGTAGGTCGGGAAAAGAAAAAGACCAGCGTTTCCGCTGGTCAGAGGGTGTTTGCGCCCCCGGCAGGACTCGAACCTGCGGCCAAGCGCTTAGAAGGCGCCTGCTCTATCCACTGAGCTACGGGGGCCGGGTGTGGTGGCCTCGGTCGTGGTGGGCCCGGGTGTGGGCTGGTCCTTGACGTTGCCGGGGACAAGGATAGGGCTCCTGCGGCCTTGTCCTGGTTGCTTCACCTCCGTGGCTCAATGTGGAGGTTCAGTGAAGCGGTCCTGATAATCGCAGGCAGGTACGAATCGTGCACCGCTTTTGCCGTCTCGCGCATCGGGTGTTGTGCACTCGTTATGCCTGGACTGCGCCTACGTCCTAGTCGTCCCTTCCGTCCCTTGTGTTCTGTCGGCGCGCAGACATGCTCATATGCTTCAGAATTCCCCTAAAATTGGGCATTCTTCACATGTGGTGACCTTGGACGTACGGCCTCAGCTGCTCGACGCACTCTCCGCCCTGCGCGACCGTGTCGCCGCCGCACGCTTCCCGCTGCCCCTGCCGGGAGCGCCACGCGCGCGTGCCAACCGCGACGAACTGCTCGCGCAACTCGACGACTACTTGGTGCCCCGACTGAGAGAACCCGAAGCGCCCTTGCTCGCCGTTGTGGGCGGGTCCACAGGGGCCGGCAAGTCGACCCTCGTCAACTCCCTTGTGGGGCGCCGGGTCAGTGAGGCCGGCGTACTGCGGCCCACGACCCGGACACCGGTGCTGGTCTGCCATCCCGAGGACCATCACTGGTTCAGCGGGATGCGGGTGCTGCCCGACCTCACACGCGTGTGGGCGCCCCAACCCGATCCGGGGCAGGACTCCGGCGACGATCTGCTGCTTCCCGGCGAGGACGGGGCACGGGTCCTGCGGGTCGAGACCGCCGAGAGCCTGCCGCGCGGACTCGCCCTCCTCGACGCCCCCGACGTGGACTCCCTCGTCGCCGACAACCGCGTCCTCGCCGCCGAACTGATCTGCGCCGCCGACATCTGGATCATGGTCACCACGGCCGCCCGGTACGCCGACGCCGTCCCCTGGCATCTCCTGCGCACCGCCAAGGACTACCAGGCCTCTCTGGTCACCGTCCTCGACCGGGTGCCCCACCAGGTGGTGTCCGAGGTGTCCCGGCAGTACGGCGCCCTCCTCACCAAGGCCGGCCTCGGAGACGTACCGCGCTTCACCGTGCCCGAACTGCCCGAGTCCGCCTGGGGCGGTGGGCTACTTCCGGCCACCGCGGTGGCGCCGCTACGGGCCTGGCTCACCCAGCAGGCACAGGACCCCGCCAGTCGGCAGCAGGCCATGGCCCGTACGGCGTACGGCGTCCTCGACTCCCTCAAGTCCCGCATGCCCGAGCTGGCCGGCGCCGCCGCCGCGCAGTACTCGGCCTCCCTGCGGCTCACTGCGGCCGTCGACGGGGCCTACGACAGCGAGCACGCGCGCGTGCGGGGGCGTTTGCAGGCCGGCGCTGTCCTCGCCGGTGACGCGTTGAAGAGGTGGCGCGCCTTCCCGCTCGACTGCTCCGCGGGCGAACTCCTCGACGCCCTCGTGGAGAGCCTCTGCGCCCTCCTGCTCTGCTCCGTCACCGCCGCCGACGAACGCGTGGACGACGCCTGGCGCCGCGAACCCGCCGCCGACGCCCCGGGACTGACGGGTCGCGACCCGTCCCAGGAGAGCGTCGAACACCGTGTCGGGATGGCCGTACGGCGATGGCGGCGCGAGCTGGAGGAGTACGCCGAGGAGGAACTGCGCGACCTCGACCGGAGCGCCGCCACGGACGTCGAGGCGGTCGCCGCGCTGGTCGCCACCGCACTGCTGGGCGGCCGACGGGCCCGGTCAGCCGGTGAGGGGCTCGCCGAGCGCATCGGTGCCCACGGCGCCCTGCGACTGCGCGACCGCGGCGGACGACTGCTCGCCGATCACCTGGACCGGGTCATGCACACCGAACGCGAGCGCCGCCTCGCCCCGCTCGACGCACTCGAAGTCCACCCGGAGCCCCAGGCCGAACTCATCGCCGCGCTGTCCGTACTGCAGAAGGAGAGGTGACCGCGGTGACCGCCGTCACTGACCACGACCACCACGACGCCTCGGCCGAAAACGCACCTCCACAGGAGAGCCTTTCCGACACCGACCAGGCCAAAGAGGTAAAGCAGGAAGAGGGAGAGGTAGAGCAGAAGGAGACCGAGAAGGAGAACGAGGAGAAGGACGAGAAGCAGGACGACGGTGCGGAGAAGGGCAGTGAGGGTGAGGCGCCCGAAAGGGACGCCCCCGGGGAGGCCCTTTCCGCCAGTGGTGACGGCGATTCCGACCCTGCCTCCACCTCCGTCCCCGCCTCCGCCTCCAGCTCTCCCTCCACCCACAGGCGCCCCCCTGAGGACACCCCCAAGAACGCCCGCCCGGACCCCCGCCCGGAATCCGAGCCCTCCGGTGCCTGGGACGACGGGCTGATCGCGCGCCGCGTGTCCGAGACGGACCCCCCGCCCGTGCGCGAGACGGTCGTCGAGTCCCGGGTCTCCAGCAGCGTCCCGCAGCCCGTGATGCCCCTGGCGTACGACGGGCCGCTGCGCTCCCGGCTCGACGCGCTCCGCGAACTCGTGGGGCTGTCCCGTACCCGGCTGGACAGCGGAACCCTCGCCGAGGCCGGCCGGGTGCTCGACGAGGCGGCGGCCCGGCGCAGGCTCTCCGGGCAGCACACCGTCGTCGCCATCGCGGGCGCCACCGGCAGCGGCAAGTCCCAGCTGTTCAACGCCCTCGCCGGAGTAGCCATTTCGGAGACCGGAGTACGCCGGCCGACCACCAGCGCGCCCATCGCCTGCAGCTGGAGCGACGGCGCGGCCACCCTCATCGACCGGCTCGGCATCCCCGGACGGCTGCGTCGGCGCCCCCTGCAGAGCGCGGAGGCGGAGGCCCAGCTGCGCGGCCTGGTCCTGGTCGATCTGCCCGACCACGACTCGGCGGCCGTTCAGCACCGCGAACAGGTGGACCGCGTACTGGCCCTGGTCGACGCGGTCATCTGGGTCGTCGATCCGGAGAAGTACGCGGACGCCGTGCTCCACGAGCGCTATCTGCGGCCCATGGCCGGGCACGCGGAGGTCATGTTCGTCGTCCTCAACCAGGTGGACCGCCTCCCCGGAGAGGCCGCCCACCAGGTCCTCGACGACCTGCGTCGACTGCTCGACGAGGACGGCATCGCCCTGGGGGAGTACGGCGAACCGGGCGCCACCGTACTGGCGCTGTCCGCGCTCACCGGGCACGGCATCGGCGAACTGCGCGAGGCGCTCGGACAGTTCGTGGGCGAGCGCGGGGCCGCCGCACGCCGGATCTCGGCCGACCTCGACGCCGCCGCGTGGCAACTGCGGCCCGTCTACGCCACCGGGCGGCGCGCAGGGCTCAGCGAACGGGCCCGGGACGAGTTCTCCGACCGGCTCGCCGACGCGGTGGGCGCCACCGCCGCCGGCCAGGCCGCCGAACGGGTCTGGCTGCGCAACGCCAACCGCGCCTGCGGCACCCCCTGGCTGCGGCTGTGGCGGTGGTGCCAGGACCGGCGTGAACCCTCCACCGGCCGTTTCGCCGTACGCGAGCAACCGGACGAGGAGGCCACGGCCCGCCAGCGCGTCGAGCAGGCGGTGCGTACGGTCGCGGAGCGCGCGTCGGCCGGACTTCCCGCGCCGTGGGCGCTGGCGGTGCGCGAGGCGGCCGTACGGGGGGCACAGGGGCTGTCCGAGGCGCTGGACGAGCTGGCGACGCGCGCCGGGACCCCGTCGGGACGGCCGCCCCGGCCGGGCTGGTGGCCGGTCGCGGTGCTCGCGCAGGCCTCCATGACGATCCTTCAGATCGTGGGCGGGCTGTGGCTGATGGGTCAGATCGCCGGAGTCATGGCGCCGAACCTGGGCGTGCCGGTGCTGCTGATGTCGGTGGGCATCGTCGGCGGGCCCGGCGTGGAGTGGAGCTGCAGACTGGCGGCTCGCGGCCCGGCCCGCCGGTACGGCCTGGAGGCGGAACGGCGGCTGCGGGAAGCGGCGGCCGGCTGCGGCCGGGCCCGGGTCCTGGATCCGGTGGCGGCGGAACTGCTGCGGTATCGCGAGGTGCGGGAGCAGTACGGGCGGGTCACGGGCGCTCGGGCGGTGGTCGGGTGAGTGCGGGACCGATGCCGACCGGAGGGGTTTCGAGGGGAGGGGTTTCGACCCGAGAAGTTTCGGCTTGACGGTTTCTGCCGGAGGCGCGGGGAACCGGCAGGTCGCAAGGGCTGAACCCCGGAGGAGTGACGGGCGAACGGGGCGGAGGTCCCTCGGTCGGGTGACGGAGTTTTCCACAACCGGCCGGTAGTCCACAGGGCTCAGCGGGCTCGGATCGACGGATGCATTCTGGCTTCGCGGCGATCACGACGGACGCGATCGGCGCGCAGCGGCGACCGGAGCGGTTCTCGCGGTCGCCGTGTCGGAGACAGCCGTACGGGACGGGCCCGTACGGGTATCCGCCCGGCGCGAGTGCGCCGGAGCCGGGAGGGGTGGTTCGCGTGAACGAGACGATGGTGTGCGCGGTGGGGAATGTGGCGACGCAGCCGGTGTACCGCGACCTGGCGTCGGGGGCGTCGGCGAGGTTCCGCCTGGCGGTGACCTCGCGCTACTGGGACCGCGAGAAGAACACGTGGACGGACGGACACACCAACTTCTTCACGGTGTGGGCGAATCGGGCCCTCGCGACGAACGTCGGGGCATCGCTGTCGGTGGGCGAACCGGTGATCGTGCAGGGCCGGTTGAAGGTGCGCACGGAGATGCGCGACGGGCAGAGCTGGACGTCGGCGGACATCGACGCCGTGGCGATCGGTCACGATCTCGCGCGGGGTACGTCGGCCTTCCGGCGCTCCGCCGGTCCGCTCAGGGGCGAGGCCTCGGCGACACCCAGTCCCGGACTCAGTCCCGAACCCAGTCCCGAACCCAGTTGGGAGACACCCGTGGCCGACGAGGGCGGTGGCGGGGCGCGACGGCGGGAGCCCGCCGCGGTGACGTGACACCGGGCCGCGGTGGGCGCCGACCGAACTGAGGCTTATCGGTGAACTGACCGGCATCCGGATGATCTTGGCGATAACGATTCCGAGTCGGATCGGTTATTCGATGACAGGACTGGAAAGTGCGGTCCGCCACGTCCCTAGGATGCCCGGCATAGCTCACGGGGCTTCTGATGCTGCTGGTGGGACCGCACCCCCACGTCAACGGGTCCTGTTCGAAGGGGAATTCTGTGTTTTCTTCGTTCTCCGCGCTGTCCGGGCGCGGGCGAGCGGCGGTGGCCCGGCTCGCCGCCGCGACCATGGTGTCCGGTCTCGCCGTCACCGGCGCGTTGGTCACCGCGGGTACCGCCGTCGCGGACGCGACTCCGCAGCAGCAGGGCGGGGCGACCGCCACCATAGGCGGGCTGAAGACGTACGGCACGGCCGTCGTCCACGGGGACGACGGTGACCAGCAGCTGTCCGCCGGCCTGTTCGAGATGTCCGTCGACAACGGGGGCACGCTGCAGACGTACTGCGTCGACCTGAACAACCCGACACAGAAGGACGCCAAGTACCAGGAGACGTCCTGGAGCGGCACCTCGCTGAGCGGCAACAAGGACGCCGGCCGGATTCGCTGGATCCTGCAGAACTCCTATCCGCAGGTGAACGACCTCGCCGAGCTGGCCGCCCGGGCGGGCGCCGCCGGACTCAGCGAGCAGGACGCGGCGGCCGGCACCCAGGTGGCCATCTGGCGCTACTCGGACGGCGCCGACGTGGACGCGGTCGACCCACAGGCCGAGAAGCTCGCGGACTACCTGGAGAAGAGCGCGCAGAACCTCGCGGAGCCCGACGCTTCGCTGACCCTCGACCCGCCCGCGGTCTCCGGCCACCCCGGGGAGCGGCTCGGGCCGGTCACGGTGCACACCGACGCGGACAGCGTCACGGTGATACCGCCCGCCGACGCCGCGACGAGCGGGGTACGGGTCGTCGACGAGGACGGCCGGGCCGTCACGTCGGTGGTCGACGGCGGCAAGGTGTTCTTCGAGGTGCCGGGCAAGGCGCTGGACGGTTCGGCCGCGCTGAGTGTCCAGGCGTCGACCAGTGTGCCGGTCGGCCGCGCCTTCACCTCCGACAGCAGAAGCCAGACCCAGATCCTCGCCGGCTCCAGCGAGTCCACGGTCTCGGCGACGGCGACCGCGAACTGGGCCGCCACGGGTCCCGTCCCCGCGCTGTCGGCGCGGAAGAACTGCGCGAAGAACGGTGTGGACATCACGGCCGCCAACAAGGGCGACGAGGCGTTCACCTTCCAGCTGATGGGCTTCGAGCACACCATCGCGGCCGGGGAGTCACGAACGGTGACGATCCCCTTGCAGGAGGACCAGCCGTACGACTTCACGATTCTGGGGCCGAACGGCTTCGGGCAGCGGTTCGCGGGCGTCCTCGACTGCGCGACCCAGAGCGGCGCCGGTGGGGACGAGGTCCAGACGCTCAGTGAACCGAGCCCGGCCCTGGCGGGCGACACCTCCGCCGACGGCGTCAACCTGGCCGAGACCGGCAGCTCCGGCGCGACGCCGATGATCGCCGGCCTGGCGATCGTCCTGCTGGCGATCGGCGGCGGCGTGGTGCTCCTCGTCGGTAAGAAGGAGCACGGGGCAGGCCACCGGAAGTGAGCGCGAGAGATATCGCACCTTGACAACTCAACAGTGTGTGACCGCACGGTGACCCACTGGGTCACGCCGGCCCCGGCCCGCCCGCCGGGCGCCCGGGGCCGCTGACGTACTGGTTTTCGCCGAGGGGTTGCAGTACGGCAAGATGGTGAGTATCTGCCCACTGCCAGAATTCAAGCTGCCGGACGGTTTCTCTTGGCTGAGTACATCTACACCATGCGCAAGACGCGTAAGGCTCACGGCGACAAGGTCATCCTTGACGACGTGACGCTGAGCTTCCTGCCCGGCGCGAAGATCGGTGTGGTCGGCCCGAACGGTGCCGGTAAGTCCACCGTTCTCAAGATCATGGCGGGCCTGGAGCAGCCGTCCAACGGTGACGCGTTCCTGTCGCCCGGCTTCAGCGTCGGCATCCTCATGCAGGAGCCGAAGCTCGACGAGTCCAAGACGGTCCTGGAGAACGTCCAGGACGGCGCCGCCGACATCATGGGCAAGCTCAAGCGCTTCAACGAGGTCGCCGAGCTCATGGCGACGGACTACTCCGACGCGCTGCTGGACGAGATGGGCAAGCTCCAGGAGGACCTGGACCACGCCAACGCCTGGGACCTGGACGCGCAGCTGGAGCAGGCCATGGAGGCGCTGGGCTGCCCGCCCGGCGACTGGCCCGTCACCAACCTCTCCGGTGGCGAGAAGCGCCGGGTCGCGCTCTGCAAGCTGCTGATCGAGGCCCCGGACCTGCTCCTCCTCGACGAGCCCACCAACCACCTCGACGCCGAGTCGGTGAACTGGCTGGAGCAGCACCTCTCGAAGTACGCGGGCGCTGTCGTCGCCGTCACTCACGACCGGTACTTCCTGAACAACGTCGCCGAGTGGATCCTCGAGCTCGACCGCGGTCGCGCGATCCCCTACGAGGGCAACTACTCCACGTACCTGGAGAAGAAGTCCACCCGCCTCAAGGTCGAGGGCCGCAAGGACGAGAAGCGGCAGAAGCGCCTCAAGGAAGAGCTGGAGTGGGTCCGGTCCAACGCCAAGGGCCGACAGACCAAGTCCAAGGCGCGCCTCGCCCGTTACGAGGAGATGGCAGCTGAGGCCGACAAGATGCGGAAGCTGGACTTCGAGGAGATCCAGATCCCGCCGGGCCCGCGTCTGGGCTCCATCGTCGTCGAGGTCAGCAACCTGTCGAAGGCGTTCGGCGACAAGGTCCTGGTCGACGACCTCTCGTTCACGCTGCCGCGCAACGGCATCGTCGGCATCATCGGCCCGAACGGCGCGGGCAAGACCACGCTGTTCAAGATGATCCAGGGTCTTGAGCCCGCGGACTCCGGCACGGTCAAGATCGGTGACACGGTCAAGATCAGCTACGTCGACCAGAGCCGCGCCAACATCGACCCCAAGAAGACCCTCTGGGCCGTGGTGTCGGACGAGCTGGACTACATCAACGTGGGCCAGGTCGAGATGCCGTCGCGAGCCTACGTCTCCGCCTTCGGCTTCAAGGGCCCGGACCAGCAGAAGCCGGCCGGTGTCCTGTCCGGTGGTGAGCGCAACCGTCTGAACCTGGCGCTCACGCTCAAGGAGGGCGGCAACCTGCTGCTCCTCGACGAGCCCACCAACGACCTCGACGTCGAGACCCTGTCCTCGCTCGAGAACGCCCTGCTCGAGTTCCCGGGCGCGGCCGTGGTCATCTCCCACGACCGCTGGTTCCTGGACCGGGTCGCGACCCACATCCTCGCCTACGAGGGTGACTCCAAGTGGTACTGGTTCGAGGGCAACTTCGAGTCGTACGAGAAGAACAAGGTGGAGCGGCTCGGCGCCGACGCGGCCCGTCCGCACCGTGCCACCTACAAGAAGCTGACCCGGGGCTGATCTTGCGGCACATCTACCGCTGCCCGCTGCGCTGGGCGGACATGGACGCGTACGGCCACGTCAACAACGTGGTCTTCCTCCGCTACCTGGAGGAAGCCCGTATCGATTTCCTGTTCCGCCCGGACAAGGATTTCCAGCAGGGGTCCGTGGTGGCACGCCATGAGATCGACTACAAGCGGCAACTGGTCCACCGGCACTCGCCCGTGGACATCGAGTTGTGGGTCACGCGGATAAGAGCGGCGTCGTTCACGCTCACCTACGAGGTCAAGGACCCGGACCAGGTGTACGTCCGGGCCTCGACCGTCGTGGTGCCGTTCGACTTCGCGACGCAGCGTCCGCGCCGCATCACCTCCGAGGAACGGGAGTTCCTGGAGGAGTACATGGACTCGGACAAGGCCGAAGCCAAGGTCAAGGCCGACGATGAGGGCGGGGCCGTCGCCGCATGACGGTCCTGCACCTCGCCGACGAGGGGGAGACGGCGGACCTCGCCGCCTTCCTCGCCCGGCTGCTCCACTACGACCGTGGGGCAGCGGTGCGCCTCCAGGCGGCCGGGACCACACTCGCCGTGTTCGGGCGGCCCCCGTCCTTCGAGGTCCTCGCGATCCGGACGGCCCGGCTCACCAAGCCCTACGAGAACGGACTGGACGTCGCCCTCGACGTCACCGTGTCGGCCGGTGAACTCCTGGAGACGGTGGACGAGTCGGCCGCCACCCTCACCGTCCCCGGATCCGTGACCGGTCCGCCCTGGGCCGGGGTGCTGCCCCCGCGCGGTGGCTGGCGGCCGGAGCCCGGCCTGCCCGAACCGGACGCGCTGCGCGCCATGGTCGCCGCTGCGGTCGCCGAATTCCGGTCCCGTACGCAGGAGTTGGCGGCCGAACTGCGTACCCGCGCCGAACTCGACCGGATCGGACGCGAGATCTGGACCCGGACGGTGGGGGACACCCCCCTGCCGGTGCGGGCCGTCCACGCGGCACAGTCCCTGGGCTTCCTACGGCCGGCGCAGGCCGGTCGGACAGCTGCGGAGGCGCCGCTCGCGCTGGTCTCGGCCGGGGCATGGCTGCGCCTGCGCACCCCCTACGGCTCGATCGCCGTACGCAGGGCGGGACTCGGGTCGCTGGACGTCAGCGTCCGCTGACGGCTCGCCCGGCCCCTCAGCCGTCCTCAGCCGTCCGTGTTCACCATCGAGGCCGCCGCGTACGTCAGGTAGTTCCACAGCGTCCGCTCGTGCTCCTCGGAGAGGCCGAGCTCCTCGACGGCGACGCGCATGTGCCTGAGCCACGCGTCGTGCGCCGCCCGGTCGACGGCGAAGGGGGCGTGGCGCATCCGCAGCCGGGGATGGCCGCGGTTCTCGCTGTACGTCGTGGGCCCGCCCCAGTACTGGATCAGGAACAGCGTGAACCGCTCCTCGGCCGGGCCCAGGTCCTCCTCCGGATACATGGGCCGCAGCAGCGGGTCCTCGGCGACACCCTCGTAGAACCGGTGCACGAGGCGACGGAAGGTCTCGTCGCCGCCGACCTGCTCGTAGAAGGTCTGCTCCTGAAGCGTGCCGCGCGGAATCTCTTTCACGTCACCCATGGTCTCAGACTGACCGACCGAGGACTCAAGACCTAGGACCACCCCCTCCGGGCCACACCGGGCGCCCGGTTCCGCTTCGGCCGGGATGGGCGCTCGCGCCCCGGCGCCGGGCGCAGGACAGTGGACGTATGAGCGTGCACGCTGTCCACGAGGGCGGGGACGACGGCCTCGGCGATCGGGACGAGCTCGGTGATCTCGCCGTCTCGGCCCGGGCGGAACTCGTGCGGGTGATCGAGGCGAGTGGGGCCTGGGACGGTGATCCGGCCTGGCGGGAGGCGTTCGAGGCGGTGCCGCGGCATCTGTTCGTGCCGTACTACTACGCCGGTGCCGTGTCCGGACGGCAGCGGCTGTGGGGCGAGAGTCCCGACCCGCGCAGCCGTGAGCGCTGGATGCGCGGCGCCTACACGGACGCGCCGCTCGCGACCCGGATCCGAGACGGCGAGCTGGTCTCCTCCAGCAGTCAGCCCTCGCTCATGGCCATGATGCTCACCGAACTGGAGGTCGAGGACGGGCACCGTGTCCTGGAGATCGGCGCCGGTACGGGATACAACGCGGCGTTGCTCGCCCACCGCCTCGGTGACGAGTACGTCACGACGGTTGATCTGGACCCGGAGATCACCGAGTCGGCCCGCCGGCATCTGGCCGCCGCCGGCCACCATCCGGTCGTCGTCACCGGCGACGGCGCCCGCGGAGTGCCCGAGCGGGCTCCCTTCGACCGGATCATCGCGACCTGCACACTCACCTCGGTCCCGCGCGCGTGGCTCGCCCAGTGCCGTCCCGGCGCCCGCGTCCTGACGCCGTTCGCCACCGGTCTGGCCGCCCTCACGGTCATCGACGGGGAGCACGCCGAGGGCCGCTTCCTGCACACGTCCGCCTACTTCGTGCCGTTGCGAGGCGAGAGCCGGCCCGAGCCGGACACCCCGCACCTGGGCGCGCTCCCGGCCCGGACGCGCGAGCACGAACTGTTCCGGTTCCTGCTGGCACTCACCCGGGGCAGCCTGGACCCGCAGGAGGCCTACGCGCTGTGGGAGCGCGAGGACCGTCCGGTACGGGAGCGGTACGGGATCACCGTCAGCGGCGACCGGGAGTGGGCCTGGCTCGACGAACCCACGGGTCCGTACGCCTGGCCCCTTCCCGTCTGACCGCTGCCCTGCCCCGCCCTGTTCCGGCCTGCTGCTCCTGGCCTATCCCCGGCGGATCGTGATCGTCGTCCACGCGCCCACGTGCACCCGGTCGCCGTCCTGCAGCGGTACGGGGACGAAGGGCTGGATGGGCTCCTCGGAGTTGTTGACCGTCGTGCCGTTGGTCGAGTTCTGGTCGACGACCGCCCAGCTCCCGTCGGGCTGCTGGACCAGCACCGCGTGCTGGTGCGAGACGCCCGGGTCCTCCGGCGGCACCGCCAGATCGATGTCGGGGGACTCGCCCGTGGAGTGACGGCGGCGGCCGATGGTGATCTGGTTGCCGGTGAGCGGGCGCTGCTGCTCGGGCGAGTACGCGGGCAGGTTCAGCCCCGCGGCCTCGGGACCGGAGCGCTGCATCATCGCCATGAAGTACTCGCGGTCCGGGCCGATCGTCGCGGACCAGGTCAGCGGCCGCTGTTGTTGCTGCTGTCCGTAGCCGTAGCCGCCGCCCGGAGAGGGCGGGGCCTGGGTGGGACCGGGCTGCGGATAGCCGTAGCCGCCGCCGGGCGGTGCGGGCGGGCCGGACTGCCCACCCGGGCCGCCGGAGGGCGGGGAGATCACCCAGTCGTCGTCACCGCCGCCGAAACCGCCACCGGGACCGGACTGCGGGCCACCGGGCCGGCCCGTCTCCTGCGGGAACGCGGGCGGGAAGGGCGAACCGGACTGCTGGAAGGCCTGCGGAGCACCACCGGGCGGCTGGTATCCCTGGGGCCCGCCGGAGGTGACGGCGGGACCGGGCGGGGGGTACCCCTGCGATCCGCCGGGTCCATTGGGCTGGTAACCCTGCGGGCCACCCGGGGACGTGCCGCCGGGGCCCCCGGGACCGCCGGGGGTCGGGCCGGGCGGCGGGGGGACCGGGCGGGACGGGTCGCCGCCGAAGGGCGGGATCGGTTCGGCGGGGCGGTTGATCTGCGACGGGCGCGAGCTCTGGTAGTCGTACCCGTCACCGCCGCCGTAGGACGGTCCCGACGGGCTGGGCGGCGGAGGCTGGAAGCGCTGGCCGGGGCCCGCGCCGCCGGGGCCCCCTCCGTACCCCTGGCCCGGTCCGGGCGCCGACGGGCGCGGGGCGGCCGGGGTGTACGAGGTCGCCGTGTTCGTCAGGAAGTTCCACCGGCACTCCTCGCAGAACGGAGCGCCCCCCTCACGTGGGGTGCGGCACTGCGGGCACAGCTCCTGCTCGGCGTCCGGCACGGCGGACAGGTGCGAGCGGCTGCCGGGCGCCCCGGTGGCGGAACCGGGCGGCGGGTAGGCGTAACCGGGCGCCGGGGGTGGCGGCGGGGGCGGGGGCACGGCACCGGCCATGCGGTGACCGCAGACCTCGCACCAGTCGTCGGAACCCGACTGGTGTCCGTTCGGGCAGGTCGGCATGTCGGCTCTTCCCCCTCTCCTCTTCGCTTCTTCTTCGCAGCGTTTCGTGCGGTTACTTCTTTACACGAACAGTCTTTGTGGACCGTGTTTCGAGTGTCATCTCGTCGGCCTCTTCGACCTTCGCCTTCAGTCGCACAGTACCTGCCGCGGCGTCGACCACGTCCACCACCTTCGCAAGCAGTTTCGCAGTATCCGCGTTTCCGGAGGCGCTGGCGAGCTGAACGGCTCGTCCCAGCTTGGCCGTGGCACCGTCGACATCGCCCGCTTTGCGGGCATCCAGCCCCTGCTGGATGACCTGTGCCAGTTCGGCCTGACCCGTGTAGTGCGCGACCTGCGGATTGATCGACGTCGAGGCCGCCATGTCGTCGGTCCACACGGCCCGTACGAGGCCCTGTGCGCCGAGGTTCTGGGCGCTGCCGTCGGGCTGCGGGACCACCAGGGAGACACGGGCGGCCAGCATCTCCTGGCCCAGGCCGGCGGAGGGCACCTGGACGCACACGTGGTAGTCGCGCGACTCGTCGCCCCAGGAACCGGTGGGGTAGTCACCGGCGCGCGGACCGGCCTCCGTGCGGCGGTCGGTCAACTCCTCGACGGTGGGCGCCACCTGCTTGACGAACTTGATCTCCGTGCCGACCGGGGTCCACAGCCGGAGGGCGACGTCCGCGACCTCCTTGCCCATCGCCGTCTCCATCATCTGCGTGAAGTCGGCGGCGAGGCCGGCCGGGTCGGCGACGATGTCGGAGGTCCCGAGCAGTCCGGAGGCGATCGCCGTGACCTCCTTGACCTCCCAGTCGGTGCCCACACCGCGTGCGTCACAGGTGAAACGGCCGGCGCAGGAGTCCAGGGCGGCCTTCAGGTCCTCCGGCGACTCGTGCTCGTTGCGGCCGTCGGTGAGGAGGATGCCGTGCCGGATGGTGACCTCGGACGAGGACAGCAGCCGGTCGGCGAGACGCAGCCAGGTGCCGATGGCCGTGCCGCCGCCCGCGGTCAGCCGGCGCAGCGCCTGCTTGGCCTGCTCACGGGTGGTGGCGTCGGCGACCGCGAGGCGTCCGCCGCCCGGGTAGACCTCCTTGGCGACGTGCGTGCCGCCGATCACCGTGAAGTGCACACCGTCGCGCACCGCGTCGATCGCGGCGGCCGTCGCCTCCCGGGCGCCCCGCATCTTGGTCGGCGGGTAGTCCATCGAGCCGGAACAGTCGACCATGATCGCCACAGCCGCGTCCGGGCCCCGGCCCGGTGCGTAGACATGGGGTGCCGCGGACGCGGTGCCGACCGTGCCGCCACCGGTCGCGGTGACCGTCACGATCGCGCTGACCTCACGCCCACCGTCGGGCAGGTACTCGTTCTGGTAGACGTCCACCGAGAACTGCGGCACGTTCGACTTCGAGAAATTGGCCATGCGTGCTTCGCTCCCCCTCGAAAACCCCACGTCCGTGGAGCTGTGACTGTATGCGGACCGGTCCCCTCCGGTCCTCCTGGGGGCACCCCCGTGTCAGTGCCCTCAGGCCGATCCTGCCCCCTGCGAGGGGGCGGGGAACGGCACGACGGCCACTGTTACGTTGTCGTGGCCCCCACCGTCCAGGGCGTGCCCGAGCAGAACCCGGGCGGCGTGCAGCGGACGCGACGCGGCGTCCGGCGGGAGAACCTCGGCCAACTCGTCCGCGGCCTCCGCGTAGTTCCACAGCCCGTCCGTGCACACCACCACCACACCGGGCCGGTCCGGCTTGAAGGAGGCGGTGTGCGGCTCCAGTTCGTACGCGTCCGCGCCGAGCCAGCCCGTGATGGCGTGGGCACGCTCGTCGGCGTAGGCCTCCGCCTCGTTCATCAGGCCCGCCGCGACCATCTGCGCGGCCCACGAGTCGTCCTCGGTGAGCCGGGCCGGGGCGGTGGAGCGGTCCACCGGGACCCAGTAGGCGCGGCTGTCACCGACCCAGCCGACGACCAGCAGGGACGGGGTGACGACGCAGCCCACCAGGGTGCAGGCCGGCGAGTTCTGGTGCGGAGCGTGCTCGCGGGCACCCGCGGGCTCGTCCGCCAGCGCGTTCACGGCGTGCGAGGCGGCGAGGATCGCGTCGTGCATCGCCTGCTGCGGATGGGCGCCCTGGGGCAGGGCGGCCATCAGCGAGTCGCCGGCCGCCCGGGACGCGGCCAGCGAGGCCTCGTCGGGGCGGGTCGCCGAGGAGACGCCGTCGCAGACGATCGCGACCAGCGCGGGCGTGCGGCTCGGCAGCGTGGTGTGCGAGATCGCGTACGCGTCCTCGTTGCGATGGTGGCGCAGACCCCGGTCGGTGACCGCGGCGAGCGGGCCGACCTCGTCCTCCATGTGGTCGCGCTCGCGCGGCTGGGCGTGCCCGCAGTTCTCGCAGTAGCCGTCGTTGTCGACCCGCCCCGCCCGGCACGCCACGCACACCTTGGTGCCGGCCGGGGGCGTCGAGGTCTCGGCGGCGCGCGGGGCGGGCGCCTGGAGCGGGTACTCGTCGGGCTCACCGCCGGCGGCCCGGTCGAACCGGACGCCCGTGGCCGGCGAGACCGGCGAACCGGTGGGCGGCGCCCCCGGCATCGGCGGCCGGCCCGGAACCGGCGGAAGCGGGATCTCGCCCGAGTCGGTGCCCCGGAGATCGGTCGCCAGGTGAACCGGCGCCGGGGTGCCGGAACTGCTGGACTCGGGAGCGTGGGGCCAGTCCACGGAAGCGGCCTCCGGAGGCGGGTGCGGCGCGGACGCGAGGGCGCCGCTCAGGGTGAGCGTCGGAAAGTCACCGGGGCGCGGGGGCACGGCAGACAGGTCGTACCCGCACGCGCCACAGAACCGGTCGCCCGATTCGATCGGCTCCTCGCAGCTCGGGCACCGGGACAGAGCGGTCGGCCGGGGTGGCTCGGGCATCTGGGACATCAACTACACCCACGTCCGGGGGCGGTAACGGTTGGCTCGTTCCACCAGGTCGATCCTCTCCTCGCCGCCCTGCGCGAGCCGGGCAAGCGTCCGGTACGAGCGCTCCAGCCCGAAACGCAGACCACGCTCGTCCAGGTCACTGCCGAGCAGCACCCGCCCCCCGACGGCCGGAGGGGCGGAAACCTGGTCCTGGGAGAGTATCCAGTCCAGCGCGCAGCCGAGGACTTCCGCCGACAGCTGCTCCCGCCGGACCGCGTCCAGGCCGTATCCGGCGAGCGCCTCCACCTGCCCGGCGGACGCGATCAGATCGTCCAGGAACGGCGCGTCCGCCGCGACGGCCGTCCGCTGCCGCAGCCGCGCCCGTACGGCGGCCACACGGGCCGCCGTGTAGTGGATCGAGGCCTCCGGAACGGACTCCAGCGTCTTCACGGCGCTACGGCGGTCGCCGGCCGCCAGCTGGACGCGGGCCAGCCCGAACGCCGCGCTCACATAGCTCGGGTCGGTCGTCCACACCAGCCGGTAGTACTCGGCGGCGTTGTCGAGCTGCCCCAGCACCTCCGCGCACAGCCCGAGGGCCAGCTTGGGCGGACTCTCGCCCGGGAAGGCGTCGTAGATCGCGTCGAACGACAGCGCGGCACTCTCGTGATCGCCCGTCACCAGCGCGGCCACGCCCTGGTACCAGACCACCCGCCAGTCGTCGGGGCGCTCCTCCTCCAGCCGGACCAGCGACTCCAGGGCGGTCGCCGCGTCCCCGTTCTCCAGCCGGGCCCGCACCTCCCGGAGCCGGGTCTCCGTCGACTGCGCCGGCGCCAGCGCGAGGGCGGCGATCAGCTCCCCGGCCGCCGACGCCAACAGACCCGCCAGGAAACCCGCGTTGGGGTCGGTCGGGTCGACGCGGGGCACGGGCAGCGCGAGCGCGGCCGCACCGGCGTCGATGGCCTTGACGAGACGCGGGGTCCCGCCGAGCGCCCTGGTGGCGCCGGTGAGGGCGGGAGCGGCCTGCGCCGAGGACTTCCTCCGGGGCGCTGCCACCCGGGCTCCCAGCCGCGACACCTCCCCGTCCAGCGCTCCGAACAACTCCGCGTCCGTGACCTTCACCTCCGGCCCGAACAGGGTCGACAGCGCGGGCCTGGCCCGGCCCGTCTGGAGCGACACGACCTCGCGCAGTACGCCCGTCAGCTGCTCGGACATCTCCTGCGCGGACGCGAACCGGCGGGCCGGGTCGGGATCGGTGGCGCGGACCAGGAGCCGGTAGAACGACTCGTACTGGCGGAAGACCTCGATGTGGTCGGGGTCGGGCAGGGAGTCCACGAACACGTTCGTGTAGCCCTGGAAGTCGAACGTCATGACGGCGAGCGTGCGCGCGACCGTGTACAGGTCGGACGCCACCGACGGGCCGACCTCCGCGACCTCCGGCGCCTGGTAGCCGACCGTGCCGTAGATGGCCGACTCGTCGTCGTCCACCCTGCGGACCGCGCCCATGTCGATCAGCTTCAGCTGGTCCTCGGTCTGGATCGCGTTGTCGACCTTGAAGTCGCAGTACAGCAGGTTGCGGCTGTGCAGATAACCGAGCGCCTCAAGCGCCTCGATGCCGTACGCGCACGCCTGCTCCACCGGCAGCGGGTCCCGCTTCCCGTCCGGGGTACGGCGGTCGTTGGCGATCTCCTTCAGCGACTTGCCGCCGACGTACTCCATGACGATGTAGCCGTCGAGCGAGCCCGTGCGCTGGTCCAGGTGCTCGACGAAGTTGTAGATCCGCACGATGTTGGCGTGCACGGTCTCCGCGAGGAAACGCCGCTCGGAGATCGCCGCCGCCATCGCGTCCTGGTCACCGGTGTCCAGCAGCCCCTTCAGGACCACCCACTGGTCCGACACCGCGCGGTCCACGGCGAGATAGACCCAGCCGAGGCCGCCGTGCGCCAGACAGCCCACCACCTCGTACTGGCCGCGCACGATGTCACCGGTGTGCAGCTTGGGCGCGAACGAATACGGGTGCCCGCACTTCGTGCAGAAGCCCTCCGTGCGCCCCGGCCGCCCCTCGCCGCGTGCCCGTCCCACCGGCACCCCGCAGTCGGAGCGCGAGCAGAACCGCTTGCGCTCGGGTACCTCAGGGTTCTCCAGCACCATCGCCCGAGGGTCGGGCCGAGGCACCCCCGGCACCTCGACCAGGCCCGCGCCGAGCCGGCCGCGCCCGGTCGACCCGGCGGTCGAACCCGAGCTGCGCACCGACACCGAGCGGCCCGTCGACTTCCCCGACAGGGACCGCGACAACCGGCCGGAGACCGAGCGACGGGACTGCGAGGAACGGGATGTGCGGGAGGTACGGGCGGAGGCACGCGAGCTGTTCGAGGACGAACTCCCGCCCCCCGAGCCCCGTCTGGCACTCCCGGCGACCCCGGTGGACGGTGAACCCACCATGCCGCTGGACACGACGGGCGCGAGTCCGCACGTGTCGCAGTACAGCTCACCGCCGCCCATGTCCTCGTAACTGCCCTCACAGTCGGGCCGCTGGCACTTCTGCTGTTCGGACTCGGTCATCAGTAGTCCCCCCTCCGGTCACTGGGTCCGGCCTGGCCGGGCACCCGCGGGCCGCCGAAGAACTCGGCGGCGGCCTGCTGGTAACGCTGCACGGCCTGCTCCGCGACCCGCAGGTCACAGGGCGCGCTCCACAGCATGCGGCGCGCGGCGTCGTACCGCTCGATCAGCAGCGGATCCTCCGCGAGACCGTGCCGGGCGACCTTCGCCTTGTACGCGTCGAGCCGGCCGCGCAGCTCCGCGCGGACCGCCAGCGGCTGGGTGACAGCCGTCAACGACTCGCGGGCACGCATCAGTTCGTCCTCCGCCTTGGCCTCCAGCGACTCCAGGAGCGGCGAGAGACGGTGCCACTGGGCATGTCTGCGGTACTCGGAGGCCATCGACAACTGCTCCTGCAACGCGGTGGGCGGCCCACTCACGGCCGGCACCTCCGACGCGGCGATCTTCGCCAGCACCTCACCGCGCGCGCTGCGCGCCTCGGCGAGGGTGCGGTCCGCCCGGGACAGCACGTCGCGCAGCTTCACGAGCCGCGCCTCCGCGTCCTGGCGGACCGTCAGCACGGCGTCGATCTCCCGGCGTACGTCCTCCAGGGCGCGCGCCTCACGGTCGTACACCGTGGTGTCCGGACGGCCGCCGCCGGGCGCCGAACTGCCCTGCGCGGGCAGCCAGAACGCCAGGGGGTCGGAGATCACCCGCTCGCGCAGGGCGGTCAGGGTGCGTGTGATGCGCTCCAGGTCGTCGCCCGCCGGGTGCTCGCCGGGGCGTACGCCCACGGAGTGCGCCAACTGGCGGGTGCGCTGCAGCTCCGCGGCCAGTAAATCTATCCGCGCGGGCAGGGCCGACCAGACCGCGTCGGAGGTGACGACCATGTCCAGCGACGTCGCGTACAGCTCGTTCATCCGCTCCACCAGGTCGGCCAGGGAGTACAGCTGGCTGAGCTTCCCGGTGCCGTGCAGGGTGGGCGCGTTGGCCGTCGCCGTGGCGCTGCCCGCGACCGTGACGCACTCGCCGCGCAGCAGTTCCGTCAGCTCCACCAGGTCCTCGCGGCTGGACCAGCGGCGACGCGAACGGATGTCACGGGCGGAGCGGAACGTGTCCGAGTACGCGTCGAAGTACGCCCACAGCAGCGTGATCGACGCGTCGGCCGCCGTCCAGCGCTCCTTGGTCGTGCCGGTGAGCTCGGCGCCTTCGAGGAGTCTGCGGCCCGCGTGGTCCTGAAGGGCGAGGAGCGAGGTCTCGATCGCCTCGTGCTCCGCGCCGAGCCGCGCCAGCGCACGGTCCACCTCGTCCCGGTCCATCACCGGCCCGGTGGCTCCCGTGACGCCCATCGATCACCTCGACTACTCGTGTGGTTGCTCGTTCGGTCGGCTTTTCGGTCAGCTTCTCGGTCTGTCTGTCGGTCGGTGAACGTCACTTGTAGCGGGGCACCGGCGGCTTCGCCGACTCCGAGCCGCTGCCCAGGGTCGGGGACAGCCACTTGTCGTACGACGCCTGCCAGCCGCCGTCCTGGCGGTACTGCTCCAGTATGCGATTGACCCGTGCCGCCAGGTCGTTCGCGCCCTTCTTCACCGCCACGCCGTAGTAGTCGGTGGTGAACGTGCCGCCCTTCAGCTCCACCGTCGGGTCCTGTGCCGCCTGGCTCGCGGCGAGCGCACCGTCGGTCACCACCGCGTCCACCTGGCCGAGTTGGAGACGGACGAGGCAGTCGAGCTGGCTGGGAACGGTCGTCCTGATGTCGGCGGTGGCGACCGCCGCCTTCTTCGCCTCTTTGTCCGCCGTCAGCTTCTCCAGCGCGGTGGAGCCCTCCGCCGAGCAGATCCGCTTGCCGGCGAGCGTCTTGTCGTACCCCTTGATCGTGGAGGTCTTGGGCGCGAGGACCTGCTGCCCGGTGAGGAAGTACGGCGCGGAGAACGACACGTCGGCCAGCCGCTTGCAGGTGATCGTCATCGTGCGGACGATCATGTCGACGCGGCCGTTCTTGATGGCCGGGATGCGCTGGTTGGTCGGGATGGCCTTGAACTGGACCGCGTTCTCGTCGCCGAGGATGTCCTTGGCGATCCGGTGGACCAGATCGATGTCGAAGCCCTCCAGCTCCGCCTCCGGGCCGCCGTTCGGATCGCGGTAGCCCCAGCGGTAGCTGTTCTGGTCGACGCCGACGATCAGCCGCCGGTCCTTACGGGCCTTGATCTTCTCGATCGTCGTCCCGTCCAGCGAGGACGGCGCCGGGCTCTGGTCCTGCGGGTTCACGCAGTCCGCCGCGGCCCTCGCCTGAATGCCCTCGGCCACCCCCTGGCCGCCTACCCCAGGCCCGCCGTCGCCGTGCGACTGCGTCAACGGGAGCAGCAGCGCGAAGGCCACCGCGAGGGCGCAGGCAGTCGCCATCGCCCCCACACCGCCCCAGCCCCGCAGTCCGGCCCGCAGAGCCCGGAGACCGGCCCGCAAGGCCTGGAGGCCGGTGCGCGGACCGCGCGCACGCCCCTGTGCGTTCATCGTCACGCCCCCTCTCGTCGCCCTCATCGCCCGAACTCCCTTGCCGCCGCACTCCCCTGTACCGCTTCGTACCGCATCAGCGGTACTCCGACAGCCTGCGCCCGATGCCGAGCACCGCGCCCGCCGCGCCCAGTACGGCGAGGCCCGCGGCGCCCACCGGGAGGCCGGTCATCGCGTCCCGGCCGTTCACGGCCGCCTGCTGGAACTCGGTCTGCTCATGTCCGATGGCGGTCCTCAGCGCCTTGTCCACGCTGTCGAAGCACTCACCGGTCGGCTTGTCCTTCTTGTCCCCTATGACGCGGGCGAGCGCCTGCTGGAAGTCACCCGACTCGTACTCCGCCTGCGCCTCGTCGTGGCGGGTCTTCCACTCCTTCATACCGCCGACGGCCGACGTGACCGGCGTCCTGCCCGCCTGGTCGTCGGCGAGGCGCTCGGCCTCGGCCAGACCCTTGCCGAGGGCGCTCATGTCGCCCTCGAAGTCGTGGTCGTACGCGTCGACGACCTCGCCGTCGGCCAGTTCGACCGTCTCCGCGCCGCGCGCCACCAGCGTCAGGTTCTCGTTGCCGCGCGCCTTGAGGGAGGCGATCCGGGCGTCGTGCAGCACGTTCAGTGAGCGGATGCCGTGGTTGTAGGAGTCGTTGAGGCCCGAGCGGGCGAGACTCTGCCCGGCGACCAGCCACAGCAGGACGATCGTCGCGGTGGCCGTCGCCGCGACCAGGCCGTGGTTCAGCACCCGGTTCGTACGTCGGTAGTTGCGCCGCTGGGTCCACACGAGGGCGCCGAGCACGACGGCGCCGAGACCGATCGCCGCCCAGGGGTACGAGGTCGCGTCCGCGTAGTCCGAGCCGAGCCGCTGGTTCTCCTTGGCGTAGAGCTTCTCCGCCTGCGGGAGCATCCGGTCCTGCATCGTCTCGTTCGCCAGCCGCAGGTACGAGCCGCCGACCGGGAAGCCCAGCCGGTTGTTGGCGCGGGCCCGCTCGATGTAGCCCGTGTACTCCGACAGGAGCTTGTTGAGGTTGGCGATCGTCGTCGCGGCCTCGGAGTCCGGCTCGGAGTTGGTCGCGGCGGCGGAGAGCTTGGCGGCGGCGTTGCGGATGTCCTGCTGGTAGCGCTCGCGGGAGGTCGCCGTCTCGTCACCGCCGGCCAGGAAACCGCTGGAGGCGGCGGTGTTGGCGTCCGCGAGGGAGCTGTAGATGTCCGCCGCCGCGGAACTGAGGGGCTGGCTGTTGTGCAGCACGTCGTCCGCGGCGGACGACCGGTCGGTCATCTGCCAGGCGGTGACGGCACCGAACGCGACGACGAGCGCGGCGAGCAGGGCGCCGATGATCCGCAGCCGCCCGGGCTCGGTGGTCGCGGCGGCCCGCAACTGGTCGACACCCTCGGCGAAGGCCGTGCGGCGCGGAGGCTGGGGGACACCTGGAGCGGCACCCCTGCCACCCTGCGCGGGGATGGCGGGCAGGGCCGAGGCCGCGGGCGTCCCGGGCACGCCTGACGTGCCGGGTCCGCCCGGCGATTCGGGCGCAGGTGGTGCCGCACTGCTCGTAGCTGTCACTGTGACCTCCCCCATGGTCATCCGTCACCGCCAGTATCGCCCCCGGCACTGACAATCCGCACCGACCTTGACTGGATCTTGATCGGATCGCAAAGCGGCAGGGTTGTGTCGCAGTGCGGTGGTGTGGTGCCGGGACGCGCTGCCCCGTATTCGGACATACACGCGCTCCCCGCACCACCCCTCTGCCCATGAATACGCCGGAGGAATCTGTTCGGTTCCCGTACGAAGCCGGTCAGACCTCGTAGAAGCGTCGTACGCGCGCATGCGCCTCCGCCGGGGCGTCCGTGTGATCGAGGCCCAGCAGCGCCGCCCCCAGCACCGGGCGTGCCGTCACCACCTGGGCGACCGCCTTGGGCGCCCGGGCGGCGAGCAGCTCGGTGATGCGGTCCGTCAACCGGGCGTGCCGGGCCGCCAGTACACCCCCGCCGAGCAGTACCGGGGTCTCCTCTTCGAGGAGACCGAGGCGGCCGAGCGCGACCGCGGCCATGGCCACCACCTCGTCGGCCAGCCGGTCCACCAGCGCGCACGCCACCGGGTCACCGTCCGCCGCCGTGGCGAACAGCACCGGCGTCAGCTCGTGGCGCCGCGCGTTGTCGACGCCCCCCAGATGCAGGGCCTCGATGAGCGCGTACATGGAGGTGAGCCCGAAGTGGGCGGGCAGGGCGGACATCAGGGCCGTCGGACCGCCCCGGCCGTCCTCCGCCCGCGCCGCGTGCCACATGGCCTCCTCCGCCAGACCCCAGCCCCCGCCCCAGTCGCCGGAGACCCGGCCCAGCGCGGGGAAGCGGGCGGTGCGGCCGTCCGGGGTCATCCCCACGCAGTTGATGCCGGCGCCGCAGACGACGGCGACCCCGCGCGGCTCGGTGATCCCGGCCCGCAGGATCGCGAAGGTGTCGTTGCGTACGTCGACACTCGCGCCCCACGCGCGCGCGTGCAGCGCGTCGGCGAACTGCCGTTCCTCCACGGGGAAGTCGGCGTTCGCCAGACACGCCGAGACCCGGTCGACGGCGCTGACCCCGGCGGCGGTGAAGGCCTCGGCGACGGCGGCGGCCAGCCCCGAGACCGCGACGTCCAGTCCGTCGGTCGGCGGTCGGAACCCCCCGCCCCGCGCCGTGGCCAGCACCTCCCCGTCGGCCGCGACCACCGCCACGTCGGTCTTGCTGTTGCCGGCGTCGACGGCGAGGACGTGTGCGGTCATGCCCACGCGAGATGCTCCCGGTTGTGCGCGATCAGGGTGTCGGTCAGGGTGTCGGCGTAGTCGTACTGGCCGACCAGCGGATGCGCGAGCAGCGCCCGGAAGACCCGGTTGCGTCCGCCGTGCAGCGCGGCCTCCAGAGCCAGTTCCTCGTAGGCGGTGACGTTGGCGATCAGCCCCGCGTACAGGGGGTCGACAGCCGGGACGGCCAGGGGAGTGGCCCCCGTCCGGCCCACCGCCGCCTGTGTCTCGATGACCGCGTCGTCCGGCAGGAAGGGCAGCGTTCCCCTGTTGTACGTGTTCACCACCTGATAGGGACTGCCGCCCCCGCCCAGCAGGGACGCGGCGAGATCCACCGCCGCCTCCGAGTAGAAGGCGCCCCCGCGTTTGGCGAGCAGCTCCGGCTTCTCGTCCAGGGCCGGATCGCCGTACATCCGCAGCAGTTCCTCCTCCATGGCGGCCACCTCGGCCGCCCGCGAGGGCTTGGTGCGCAGTTCGCGTACGACGCTGTCGTGGGCGTAGTAGTAGCGCAGGTAGTAGGACGGGACCGTCTCCAGACGGTCGAGGACCGTACGCGGAAGACGGAGGTCGTCGGCGATCCGGTCGCCGTACTCGCCGAGCAGCCGGGGAAGGACGTCCTCGCCCTCGGGGCCGCCCAGGCGGACGCCCGTCTCCCAGGTGAGGTGGTTGAGGCCCACGTGGTCCAGGTGGATGTCGGCCGGGGTCACCCCCAGCAGGGCGGCGAACTTCCGCTGGAAGCCGATCGCCACGTTGCACAGGCCCACCGCCTTGTGGCCGGCCTCCAGCAGCGCGCGGGTGACGATGCCCACCGGGTTGGTGAAGTCGATGATCCACGCGTCCGGGTTGGTCCGCCGGACCCGCTCGGCGATGTCCAGGACCACCGGGACCGTGCGCAGCGCCTTGGCGAGGCCGCCCGCGCCGGTCGTCTCCTGGCCGACGCAGCCGCACTCCAGCGGCCAGGTCTCGTCCTGCTGCCTGGCCGCCTGGCCGCCGACGCGCAGTTGCAGCAGGACGGCGTCGGCGTCCTCGACACCCGCGTCGAGGTCGTCGGTGGTGACGATCTTCCCGGTGTGCCCCTGCTTGGCGAAGATCCGCCGGGCCAGGCCGCCGACCAGCTCAAGCCGTTCGGCGGCCGGATCGACCAGCACCAGCTCCTCTATGGGCAGGGTGTCCCGCAACCGGGCGAAACCGTCGATGAGTTCGGGGGTGTAGGTCGATCCGCCGCCGACCACGGTGAGTTTCATACGAGGATCAACCCTTTACGCCGGTGAGAGTGACGCCCTCGACGAACGCCTTCTGCGCGAAGAAGAACACGAGGAGCACGGGGGCCAGGACCAGCACGGTCGCGGCCATGGTGAGGTTCCAGTCGGTGTGGTGGGCGCCCTTGAAGGACTCCAGGCCGTAGGACAGGGTCCACGCGCCCGGGTTCTCGGAGGCGTAGATCTGGGGGCCGAAGTAGTCGTTCCAGGCGTTGAAGAACTGGAAGAGGGCGATGGCGGCGATCCCGGGCTTAGCCATCGGCAGGATGACCCGCAGCAGGGTGCGCAGATCACCGCAGCCGTCCACCTTCGCCGCGTCCACGTACTCGTTGGGGATGGTCATCAGGAACTGGCGCAGCAGGAAGATCGAGAACGCGTCGCCGAACGCCAGCGGGATGATCATCGGCCACAGCGTGCCGGACAGGTCGAGCTGCTTCGCCCAGAACAGGTACATCGGGATGACCACCACCTGGGGCGGCAGCATCATCATCGAGATGACCAGCATGAGCGTCAGATTCCGGCCCCGGAAGCGGAACTTGGCGAGCGCGTACGCCACGGGGACGGAGGAGACGACAGTAAGTACTGTGCCCAGGCCGGCGTAGATCAGGGTGTTCTTCCACCAGGTGAGGAAGCCCGGGGTGTCGAAGACCTTGCGGTAGTTGGACCATTCCCAGGTGTGCGGGATCAGGTCCCGGCTGAGTGCCTGCGAGTCGCTCATCAGCGAGGTCAGGAACACGAACACGAAGGGCAGGGTGAAGAAGAGGGCCGCGGCGACGCCGAGGGAGTGGACCGCGATCCATTCCAGGAACGCCTTGCGGCGGGCCGTGCGCTCGGCGGGCGTGGCGGGGACTTTCAACTCCACCGGCCGCTCCAGTAGTTGGGTCATGTCAGTCACCTGCCTGGATGAGACCGCCCCGGCGCCGCATCAACAGCGCGGTGAACGCCATCGACAGGGCGAACAGCACCAGGGCGACGACACACGCGGAGCCGTAGTCGAAGCGCTGGAAGCCGAGGTTGTAGACGAGTTGGGGGAGGGTGAGCGTGGAGTGCTCGGGATAGCCGGGCTGGAACGAGGTGCCCGCGCCCTGGATCACACCCGAGGCGACCTTCCCGGCCACCAGTGGCTGCGTGTAGTACTGCATCGCCCCGATGACGCCGGTGACGACGGCGAACATGATGATCGGGGAGATGTTCGGCAGCGTGACGTACCGGAAGCGCTGCCAGGGCGTCGCGCCGTCCAGCTCGGCCGCCTCGTACTGCTCCCTCGGTACGTCGAGCAGCGCCGCCATGAAGATCACCATCAGGTCGCCGATGCCCCACAGGGCCAGCATGGTGAGCGCCGGCTTCGACCAGTTCGGGTCGTTGAACCAGCCCGGCGCCGGGATGCCGATCTTCTCCAGGATGGAGTTGACCGGTCCCGTACCGGGGTTGAGGAGGAACGCGAACGCCATGGTCGCGGCGACCGGCGGGGCGAGGTAGGGCAGGTAGAAGAGGGTGCGGAAGACGCCCGTACCCGTCTTGATCTTCGTGATGAGCATGCCGATCCCGAGTCCGAACAGGACACGGAGGGTCACCATGATCACGACCAGCCACAGGGTGTTGCGCAGGGCGGGCCAGAAGAAGGGGTAGGACTCGAAGACGTACTTCCAGTTCTTCGTTCCGCTCCAGGTCGGCGGCTTGAAGCCGTCGTAGTGCATGAACGAGAAGTAGACCGTCGAGATCATCGGGTACGCGAAGAAGACCGTGAAGCCGATGATCCAGGGCGAGAGGAAGGCGAGGGTACGCAGCCTCGAACGCCGGTGCTTGGCGCGCAGGGTGTAGGTGGCGGCCATGGTCACTTCGCCTGCGCGATGTCCGTGTCGATCTGCGCCGCCGCCTTCTTCAGGCCCGCCTGGAGGTCGGTGACCTTGCCGCTCTCGTAGTCGTAGCCGAGCTCCTGGATGGTGGTGAGGTAGACGCCGCCGTTGATCGAGGCCGGTGAGGTGGTCGATTCGGGGTTCGCGGCGATGTCGAGGAAGGTCTTGAAGCGCGGGTCGTACTTCAGCTTCGGGGACTTGAGGGCCGCCAGCGTGGAGGGCACGTTGTGGATCGCGTTGGAGAAGCCGACGACCGCGTCCGTGTCCGTGGTGATGTACTTGACCAGTTCCCAGGCCGCGTTCTGCTTCTTGCTGGTGGCGGCGATGCCGGCGATGGTGCCGGTGATGTAGCCCTTGCCGTACTGGTCGGCCTGGTTGTCGGGCACGGGCAGCGGGGCGACGCCGATCTCGAAGTCGGGCTTCGCGTCCAGCGCCATACCGAGGCGCCACTCGCCGTCCAGCTGCATGGCCACCTGGCCGGTCTGGAAGGGGTGCTTGGGGCCCCACTCGTCACCGAGCCCGGAGCGGTACTTCTCCAGCTTCTTGAAGCCGCCGAGTTCGTCGACCAGCTTCTTCTGCACGGCGAAGGCACCGGCCACGGCCGGGTCGGTGGCGATCGTCGACTTCCCGGACGCGTCGAAGTACGTCGGCCCGAACTGGCCCATGTAGTGCTCGGTGGTCGTCTCCCAGCCGTGGTAGTTCGGCATGAAGCCGAGCTGGGAGTAGGTGTCGCCCTTGGCGATCGTCAGTTTCTTGGCGTCGGCCTCGAACTCGGACCAGGTCTTCGGCGGAGTGGTGATCCCGGCCTTCTTGAAGGCGGTCTTGTTGTAGTAGAGGCCGTAGGCGTCGCCCAGCAGCGGGACGGCGCAGCGGTTGCCGTCGTACTGCGTGTACTCGCTCATCGCCTTCGGGAAGGTCGCCGCCGGGTCGATGTTCGCCTTCTTGAAGAACGGGTTCAGGTCGACCAGCGCGCCCGACGAGCAGAACTTGCCGACGCCGTTGGTGGTGAACGACGAGATGACGTCGGGGGCCTTGCTGCCGCCCGCGCGCAGCGCCTGGTTCATCTTGTCGTCGGTCATGTTGCCGACGACGTTGACGTGGATGTTCGGGTGGGCCTTCTCGAAGCCGGCGATGAGCGCCTTCACGCCCGCCACCTCGTTCGGCGCGCTCCAGGCGTGCCAGAAGGTGATGGTCGTGTCCTTGGAGGCGTCGTCCTGGGTGCCGGATGAGGACTGGCCGGTACAGGCCGTGGCGAGGAGGGCTGTGGAGGCGGTCACGGCGAGTGCGACGGCGACTTTTCTCGATATTCCGGGCATGGCGAGGTCTCCCAGGGAAGGGCGAAGCAGGGCACGGGACTTGAGGGTGAAGGTGAGAGCGTGCGTGAAGCGGAGAACTGCGGGGGGGTTGTTCAGCGGGAGGTGTCGAAGACCTCGTCGCGGGTGGTCGCGAGGGCGCTCTCCAGCGCGCCCCGCAGCACGGGGTGTTCGTGTACGTCACCCACGACCAGCCGGGGCCGGGTCGCGGCCAGTTCCTCCAGCTCGGCCTGGACCAGACCGCGCAGGGGTTCGCCGCCCGCGGTCAGGGAGGCGCCGCTGAGGACGACGAGTTCGGGGTCGAGGACGGAGACGAGCGAGGCCAGACCGGTGGCCAGGCCGGTCGCGTACGTTTCGAGGAGCCGCCGGTGCGGGCCCGCGTCGATGTCGGCGGCCTGGGCGACGAGGGCGGCGGCGACCTCGGCGTACGGGCCCTCGGGGACGGGGCTGATGCCCAGCTCGCGGGCGAGCCGGGGGATGACCTGTGAGCCGGCCAGCTCCTGGTAGCCGCCGCTGCCGGCTCTGCTGACCTGCCGGACGAGGGGTGTGCCCGGCACGGGCAGGAAGCCGACCTCGCCGGCGCCGCCGGTCCAGCCGCGGTGCAGCCGGCCGCCGAGGACGAGCGCGGCGCCGAGGCCGCCCTCGTTCCACAGGAGCACGAAGTCGTCGTGCCCTCTGGCGGCGCCGAGGCGCTGCTCGGCGATGGCGACGAGGTTCACGTCGTTCTCGTACTCCACCGGCATCGGGAGCGCGGCGGCGAGTTCGTCGAGGAGGGCCGGGGAGTGCCAGCCCGGGAGGTGGGAGGCGTAGCGCAGCCGCCCGGTGCCCGGGTCGAAGGCGCCAGGCGTCCCGATGACGAGCCGCCGGAGATCGGCGCGGGCCAGCCCGGCCGCCTTGACGGCACCGTCCAGGGCGTCGGTGACCTGCTGGACGACGGGCCGGGCGGGGCGCTTGCCGGGGGTGGGCAGTTCGTACTCGCTCACGGTCCGGCCGGTGATGTCGGCGACCGCGGCGAGGACGCGTTCGGGGGTGACGTCGAGCCCGGCGGCGTACGCGGCGGTCGCGTTGACCTCGTACAGCTGGGCGTTCGGGCCGGGCCGGCCCTCGGTGGTGCCGGTCGCCAGGACGAGTCCGGCCGCTTCCAGGCGGGCGAGCAGCTGTGAGGCGGTCGGCTTGGAGAGACCGGTGAGTTTGCCGATCCGGGTGCGGGACAGGGGGCCGTGCTCCAGAAGGAGGTCCAGGGCCGCCCGGTCGTTCATGGCGCGCAGGACGCGGGGGGTGCCGGGCGTGCCTGAGGTTCCTGCGCTACCTGCCACTGGTATCTGCACCTGCCTTTCCGTGCCTAGCTTTTCACAACCCCGATGACTGTTAGGAAGGTTTCCTATCGGATGGCGAGAAGATAGAACCGGACCAAGGGGGACGTCAAGGGGCAATGAGAGAGGCGGCGCCCCCGATTCGGGAACGCCGCCTCTCCGATACAGGCTGCCGGATACCTCGTACGGCCTACCGGCCGGGCCGTGCGGGCGCGATCGGGGCTATCGGGGACGCCGCCTCCGTCTGGGGAGAGGCGGCGTTCGAGTACACCGAGGGGGCCGCGACCGCCGCTGTCGGGTCCGCGTCCGGGTCCTCCTCCGGGATGACCGTGGTGCCGCCGACGACGCGGATGCCCGCAGCGTCCAGGGCCCGCTTGACGCGCCAGCGCAGTTCGCGCTCCACCGTCAGGGACTTGCCCGGCATCGTCTTCGCCGTGAGGCGGACGACCATCGAGTCCAGCAGCACGCTGTCCAGGCCCAGGCTCTCGATCGGGCCCCACAGCAGCTCGTTCCAGGGCTCTTCCCGGCTCATCTTCTCGCCGACCTCGGCGAGCGTCGCCTTCAGCCGCTCCAGGTCCACGTCCGCGCTGACGGTCACGTCCACGCCGGCCGTGGCCCAGCCCTGGGAGAGGTTGCCGATGCGCTTGACCTCGCCGTTGCGGACGTACCAGATCTCACCCTGGTCGCCGCGCAGCTTCGTCACCCGCAGGCCCACCTCGATCACCTCGCCCGACGCCACCCCCGCGTCGATCGTGTCCCCGACGCCGTACTGGTCCTCAAGGATCATGAACACGCCGGAGAGGAAGTCCGTCACCAGGTTGCGGGCGCCGAAACCGATCGCCACGCCCGCGACACCGGCGGAGGCGAGCAGCGGGGCCAGGTTGATCTGGAACGCGGAGAGCACCATCAGGGCCGCGGTGCCCAGGATGATGAAGCTGGCCACCGAGCGCAGCACCGAGCCGATCGCCTGGGAACGCTGACGGCGCCGCTCGACATTGACCAGCAGGCTGCCGAGGGCCGTGCCGCCGGACGGGCCGTCGGCCCCCTGGACCGTACGGTTCATCCGGTCTATCAGCTTGGTGATGGCCCGCCGCACCACCGCTCTCAGCACGACCGCGATCACCACGATCAGCAGGACCTTGAGGCCGATGGCCAGCCAGGTGGACCAGTTCTGCTCGACCCAGCTGGCGGCGTTCGTCGCGCTCTCCTGGGCGTCCTGGAGCGACGGGACCAACGCGGTCGGTGACTCCGAGGGAGTCGGTGACGGCGACGTACCGGCGGCGAGTAGGACGGCGGGCAAGGACACGGGGGGTACCTCCAAAGCGGCCTGCCCCCGGTACGGATGGTTACGGCGTTCGGCTCGACGGTGAGCTCGTCATTCAGGTCACGGAAAGGTCACCGGAAGGGCAGAACCACCACACTAACGGGGCAACGTGTGCGGATCGGCGCCATGTTCGAGGGAGAGACCGTGCTCACCTGGGGATGAAGAGGGTGTGGTCCCGGGGCATGAACGCAAGGTGTGGTCGAAAACACTCCCAGCCCGTTACCGGGACGTGGTGGCGCAGCCGCCGGGCGAGAGGGGAGACTGACTACAGATCGTCCCGGCGCGAGCCACGCGCCGCCGACGCCCAAGGAGGCATCCGTGCCGCATGTCCTGGTACTCAACGCGTCGTACGAGCCACTCGGCGTCGTACCGCTCCGCCGCGCGCTCGTCCTCGTCCTGGAGAACAAGGCTGTCTCCCTCGAGGAATCGGGCGCCTTCCTGCACAGCGCGACCGTTACTGTCCCCGCACCCAGCGTGGTCCGGCTGAAGAGGTTCGTACGGGTCCCTTACCGGGGGCCCGTTCCACTGACCCGTAGGGCGCTGTTCGCCCGCGACGGCGGCCGGTGCATGTACTGCGGCGCCGCCGCGACCAGCGTCGATCATGTCATCCCGAAGTCCCGTGGCGGTCAGCACCGCTGGGACAACGTGGTGGCGTCGTGCCGTCGCTGCAACCACACCAAGGCCGACCGCCATCTCTTCGAGATCGGCTGGCGGCTGCGCCACAAACCCGCCCCGCCCACAGGTCTCGCCTGGCGCATCATCGGTACCGGGCACAGGGACCCGCGCTGGCTGCCGTACCTGCAGCCGTACGGCGCGGACGACGCGATGGCCCGGATCGACGGCATCTCAGCCTGACCTCCGGGCTTTCGTCTACCTGAATACGGAACCGAACACAGCCTGACAGCGGAGTACCCGCACACCCGTTCGGGCTGTCTGTACGGCACGGATGCGATCCGGCCCAGGGAACCCCCGTTCCCCAGGGCCGGATCACTCATGCCCGGCCGCTCAGCCGTACCTGAGCTCCGCGGGGCGCACCGAACGGCACAGAACGGCAGTGCGGTGGCGGCGGCGAGCAGGCGAGGACGTGTAACCGATCGCGGTCGTCCGTGCAGGTGCTCACGCTGGTGTCGGCTCAGGCCGCCGGGCGGATCGCTCCGGTCCTACGGTCATGACGCGAACAGTTGGACGGCTCAAGAAGTAGGCCCCGCATCTTTACCGACCTCGCCGGCATCCTGCTAGGGGGTCCTGGACTGCTGGAGGTGCGGATACCTCGCGGGACCCGACGTTCAGGCTCGGCTCAGGGGCCTCGGAGCCAGGATCGACCCAGAGTCGGCGTCCGGACCGATTTTTCCCAAGGCTGTCCTCGCCGTGAACCCTGGCACCAACCTCCGTGGACAGAACAGCCGGCGCATCTAGTGGAAAGGTGGCTGTCCCCGTGACCCCGGCGGGGACAATCACCGTATGAGTTCCGGCCGTACAGGTCTTTGTCGCGCCGCTCACTTGGTCAACACAACAGGCTCGGCCAACTTGGGACGCATCCACGGGTACGGATCGATGATCGCGGAACGCTTTGCGCGGACATCGGCGCGCGCTGCCAGAATCGAGCCGGCAGCCGTGTAGTGCCTTCCACGTCCCGACCCGTGTGCGGCCAGGAGACCGAGAGCAACCAGGTGAGCAAGGTCTCGGGTGGCCATCTGTCCTTCGATCTCGGCGCGTTTCATGTACCCGCTGCGTCGGATCCGGTAGCCGAGGACCGCGTCGAACAGTAGGTCCATTACGCGCTCCGGAAGCGAGTGGCGCTCGACCAGGCCGTCGAGATGGGCCCAATAACGGCTGGCATCCTCGAAACGCCGAGCCATCGTCTGAGCCTGCATGTGATGGGCGCGCAGGCAGAACGAAAGCCACAGGTGAGCGTCAGGCCGCGGCGCCCATACGCCATGCCCGGTGTGGCCGAGTGCGGCGTAGTAGTCGAGTGTGTTGGCAGTGACGCCGAGCCACTCTTCGATGGAGGAAAAGGCCGGGTCGCCGATGTCCGAACGGGTCAGCGCCAGGGTCGCGACGGCGCGAGCCATACGTCCGTTGCCGTCTCGAAACGGATGGATCATGACCAGGTTGAGGTGCGCCATCGCAGAGCGGACAACGGGGTCGTGATCGTGGTCAGTGCGGAGATGTTCGACCAGCTTCTCCATGAGGTCGGGCACGAGCTCATGGTCGGGTCCTTCGTACACCTGCTCATCGGTGGCCTCGTTATGGACGTAGATCGGTCCCTTGCGAAATCGCCCTGGAGACTTGGACGGCTCATGCTGCAGCATCATGAAGTGCATGGCCCGCAGCTCAGTGGTGTCATACGTGGCAAGGCTGTCGCCGCCTACCGCGAGCACGTAGCTCATGGCTCGCTGGTAGCCCTTGATCTCCTCAAAGGTTTTCTCATCGGCGCTCATGGGCTCGTCATCATCGAGTGCCGCGAGAGCGTCATCCTCTTCAACGACGTAGCCCTCGATGCTGTTGGAGCCCTGGATGGCCTTGGCGAGGACAGAACGGCGCAGGCCGCCTTCCCAGCGCCGGGGGGTGCGCAGGGCGTGTCGCATGTCCATGCGCATCCGGTGGATCTCGCCCAGCACGGCTTTGTCCTCGCCGGTCAGGGAGGGGGCCGTGTAGAGATCGATGTGCGATGACTGCTTCATGTAGTCACCGTAGCCGTCTTTTGACTACTTTAACTAGTCAAGCTTTCGTGTCAGGTAAGTCGCCCAGTCAGCCTGGCGTGCCCAGGAGAGAGGCGGAAGGGATAGGGGGAGATGGCGAAAGGCGCCGGATGCCGACAGGCGGGCGACGGAAGAATCGCGGAATGTGACCGGCGGTACCGTGGTTCGTCCTTTCATACACGTCTGCGGTCGCGTCCACTGGGTAGGGCTGCGGATGAAACCCGCCATCCGCCGTCAGCCGTCGTACGCGACAAGGAGGCCTCCGTGGCCGTACCGGCCCACATCTTCAGTGCCGAGAGCGCCGCCGCCGAGGCGCCGCTCACCAGCGAGCCGCCGCTGCCCGCCGCCGAGCCCCTCACCAGCGAGCCCCCGCTCGCCGACGCGGAGGCGATGACGAGCGAGCACGCCGACGCCGAGGCGGACCCCACGGGGCTGTACGAGGGTCCGGTCCCGGCGCTGTCGGACCTCGCGGGGCTGTAGATGTCCGTACCCGGGTCGGCCGAACCCGTCGAGGCCCACGAGAGCGGGGAGAGCCGGGCCGAGGAACGCCTCGCGCTCGCCCGCCTCGCCGAGCTGCACGGCGTCGCCCCCTCCTTCAGCCCCTCACCGGAGCGTACGGTCGCCGCCTCCGACGCCGCGCTCGTCGCCGTACTGGCCGCCCTCGGCGTCGACGCGACCACCCCGGAGACCGTCCGGGCCGCCCTCGCCGCTCGCGAACGGGAAGTGGCGGCGCGGCTGCTGCCACCCACGGTGGTGTGCGGCGCCGACGGTACGGCGGCCGCGCTGGCCCTTCTGCCCGAGGGCACCCGACTGCGCATCCGCACCGAGCAGGGCGAGATCCGCGACTCGGTCGACCAGCTCCCGCCCGGCATCCACGAGCTGGACGCCGAGGCGCCCGACGGCCGGGCCGCCCGCGCCCATCTCGTCGTCGCCCCGGCCCGGCTGCCCACGCCCACCGGACGCTCGTACGGACTCCTCGTCCAGCTGTACTCCCTCCTGTCCCGTCGCTCCTGGGGCATGGGTGACCTCGGTGATCTCGGCGAGCTGAGCGCCTGGGCCGGACGGGCGCTCGGTGCCGGATTCGTGCAGGTCAACCCCTTGCACGCGGCTGTCCCCGGGGCGCCGACCGATCCGTCCCCGTACCGGCCGTCCTCCCGTCGCTTCCCCGATCCCGTGCATCTGCGGGTCGAGGCCGTACCGGAGTTCGCCTACCTCCGGACGGCCGAGGACCGTGAGCGGGTGCGCGGGCTGCTGGAGCGGGCCGGGCGGCTGCGGGAGTCGGTGCTGGACAAGGGCGAGCTGATCGACCGGGACGCCGTGTGGGAACTCAAGCGCGAGGCCCTGGAACTGGTGTGCGCCGTACCGCTCGGGCCCGGACGGCAGGCCGCGTACTCCGACTTCCTCGCCCGGGCCGGCGAGCCGCTGGAGGACCACGCCACCTGGTGCGCGCTGGCCGAGACGCACGGCTCGGACTGGTCGCGCTGGCCGGCCGGCCTCCAGGACCCCCGGTCGGCCGAAACCGCCCGCGTCCGGGGCGAGTTGATGGACCGCGTCGACTTCCACTCCCGGCTCGCCTGGCTCACCTACACCCAACTCGCCGACGCCCAGCGGGCGGCACGCGAGGCGGGCATGCCGGTCGGGATCGTGCACGACCTCGCGGTCGGGGTGCATCCCGGGGGTGCCGACGCCTGGGCGCAGCAGGAGTACTTCGCGGCAGGCATGTCGGTCGGCGCACCCCCGGACGCGTTCAACGCGCGCGGCCAGGACTGGGGCCTGCCGCCCTGGCGACCGGACCGGCTGGCCGAGTCCGGCTACGCCCCGTACCGCCAGCTGCTGCGCTCCCTCTTCGGCTACGCGGGCGCCCTGCGCATCGACCACGTCATGGGCCTGTTCCGGCTCTGGTGGGTGCCTCAGGGGCTGGCGCCGACGGAGGGGGCGTACGTCCGTTACGACGCCGAGGCCATGCTCGCCGTCCTCGCGCTGGAGGCCTCGCGGGCCGGGGCGGTGGTGATCGGCGAGGACCTGGGGACCGTCGAACCGGGCGTCCGGGAGACGCTGCACGAACGCGGGGTGCTCGGCACGTCCGTGCTGTGGTTCGAACGGGACTGGGACGGCGACGGACGCCCCCTGCCCCCCGACCACTGGCGCGCCGACTGTCTCGCCACCGTCACCACCCACGACCTGCCGCCGACCGCCGCCCGTCTCACCGGCGAGCACGTCGAACTCCGCGACCGGCTGGGCCTGTTGACCAGCCCACTGGCCCAGGAGCGGGCCGTCGCCGCCGCCGACACGAACGAGTGGCTGACCCTGCTGGCCCGCCTCGGCCTGCTCCAGGGGGGCGGCGGCGGTCTCTCGGGGACGGCGGAGGAGGCCGAGATCCAGGCCGTACACCGCTATCTGCTGCGCACGCCCGCCCGCATGATCGGCGTCTGGCTCCCGGACTGCGTCGGCGACCGGCGCCCGCAGAACCTGCCGGGCACGTGGGACCAGTACCCGAACTGGCGGCTGCCCGTCGCCGACGCGGAGGGCCGCCCGGTGACGCTGGAGGAGCTGGCGGGGTCGGCGCGGCTGTGGGCGCTGATGGGGGTGTTGCGGGACGGGGGGTGACCGCGTCGGGCCGCCCTTCGCGGGGCGCCGACCCCCTCGTACGGCACCCCGGGCGCGCGGCCCCGGCGGGCGTTCGCTACTTTTGCACCGTGGACAAGACGAACGCCCTGCGCGCCGGTGCCCTGGTGGCCGGTACGACGCTGATGATGCTGCTCATGACGTCTCCCGCGCTCGCGCTCACCCGCGACGACGGTGACGACCCCGGCCCCGGCCTGAGCGTCATCGAGACGCTGGGCCTCTACGTTGTCGCCCCGATCGCGCTGTTCGCGGTCATCGCGGGCCTGGTGATGGTCCTGGACAAGTCCTCGGACCGCGCCCCCAAGGTCGTCAAGCCCAAGCCCGCCAAGGCGAAGGTCTGACCTGAGCTGTTGTTCCGAGGGCGCCGTTCGCACCCCCTGACCCATGGGGTGCGAACGGCGCCCTCGGCGTGTTCTCAGCCGTCCGTCGCCGCCAGCAGTTCCCGCAGCAGGTCGGCCAGTTGTCCGGCCCGCTCGGCGTCGAGGGCGGCCAGGGCCTCCGTCTGCGCGGCGAGACCGACGCCGACCGCCTGGTCCACGCGGGTCAGCCCCTCCTCGGTCAGGGTGACCTGGAGGCCGCGCCGGTCATGGGGGTCGGGGGAGCGGCGTACCAGCCCGGCCCGCTCCAGCTTGTCGAGGCGGCCGGTCATCCCGCCGGTGGTGAGCATCAGCGTCGACGACAGCTGCCGCGGCGAGAGCGTGTACGGCTCGCCCGCCCGGCGCAGGGTCGCGAGCACGTCGAACTCGCCGCGTGCGATCCCGAACCGGGCGTACGCCTTCTCCGTCCGGTCGGCCATGGCGCGCGCGAGCCGGTAGACGCGGCCGAACACCTCCATCGCGGCGGTGTCGAGATCGGGCCGCACCACCGCCCACTGGTCGATGATCGCGTCGACGGGGTCCCTGCGCTGCGGCGGCTGTGCGCTTGCACTCATGGGCCGAGTATCGCCGAACAGGAGCCGGACGGTCACTCGCGAGAAAGTAGCTTGACGGAAAGTTGCTTAGCGCTAAGCTACTTATCGCTGACCTAATTCGAAGGAATCCGAAGGGTGCGCTCATGCCCGCCAGCCGCTCCGCCCTCGTCCCCACCATCGCCCTCACCGCCCTGGCACCCATCTCCTGGGGCACCACGTACGCGGTCACCACCGAGTTCCTCCCGCCCGACCGGCCCCTCTTCACCGCCCTGCTGCGCGCCCTGCCCGCCGGTCTCGTGCTGCTCGCGCTGACCCGGGTGCTGCCGCGCGGCGCCTGGTGGTGGAAGGCGACGGTCCTCGGCGCGCTCAACATCGGCGCCTTCTTCCCGCTGCTGTTCCTGTCCGCGTACCGGCTGCCCGGCGGTATGGCGGCGGTCGTCGGGTCGGTCGGCCCGCTGTTCGTCGCCGGGCTCGCGACACTGCTCCTGGGCGAGCGTCCGACCGTACGCACCCTGCTCACCGGGATCGCGGCGGCGCTCGGCGTCAGTCTGGTCGTCCTGAAGGCGGCCGGGGCGCTGGACACCGTGGGCGTGCTGGCCGCCCTCGCCTCCACCGCGTCGATGTCGACGGGCACCGTACTGACGAAGCGCTGGGGCCGCCCGGACGGCGTCGGCCCGCTCGCCCTCACCGGCTGGCAACTGACCGCCGGCGGTCTGCTCGTCGCGCCCCTCGCCGTGCTCGTCGAGGGTGCTCCGCCCGCGCTGGACGGCCGGGCCGCCGCCGGGTACCTCTACCTCGCCCTGGCGAACACGGCGGTGGCGTACTGGCTCTGGTTCCGCGGCATCGGCCGGCTCACCGCGACCCAGGTCACCTTCCTCGGCCCGCTGTCCCCGCTCACCGCCGCGTTCGTCGGCTGGGCGGCCCTCGACCAGTCGCTGACACCGGTCCAACTGGCGGGCATGGCACTGGCGTTCGGGGCGACGGTGGTGGGGCAACTGGGGGCGCGCGGAGTGTCCGCCCCGAGGAGCGGCCCCGGTGCGAGGAAGGGGCGGGTTCCCGCCCTGGTGGCGCGCCGCTGACCGGGAACACGTGAACGCCGAACGGCGCGCCCCGGCAGACCGGGACGCGCCGTTCGATCAGGGCGCTCAGCGTGAGTCGGGGACCTATGAGGCCGCCGCGTCCGCCGCCTGTGCCCTGAGGGCGCGCTCGACACCGGAACGGGACTCCGAGACGAGCCGGCGCAGAGCGGCGTTCGGCTCGGCGGCGGTCAGCCAGGCGTCCGTCTTCGCCAGGGTCTCCTGGGACACCTGGACGGCCGGGTAGAAGCCGATGGCGATCTGCTGGGCGATCTCGTGCGAGCGAGAGTCCCAGGCCTCCTTGACCACCGCGAAGTACTTGTCGGTGTACGGCTCCAGGAGCTCGCGCTGGTCGGTCTGGACGAAGCCCCCGATCACCGCCTCCTGGACGGCGTTGGGCAGCTTGTCGGACTCGATGACCGACGCCCAGGCCTCCGCCTTGGCCTCCGGGGTCGGACGGGCGGCCCGGGCGGTGGCGGCGTGACGCTCACCGGCAGCCGTCTTGTCCCGCTCGTACTCGCCCGCGATCTCCTCCTCGTCGAAGCGCCCGACGGCCGCCAGCCGCTGCACGAACGACCAGCGCAGCTCGGTGTCGACGGCCAGCCCCTCGATGGTCTGCGTGCCCTCGAGCAGCGCGTCCAGGAGGTCCAGCTGCTCCGGCGTACGGGCCGTGGCCGCGAAGGCACGCGCCCAGGCCAGCTGGTGGTCCGAGCCCGCCTCGGCCGCGCGGAGGTGGGCCAGCGTGGCGTCCGTCCAGCGGGTCAGCAGGGCCTCGCGGGCGGCCGGGTCGGCGTACAGGTCGATCGCCAGCTTCACCTGCCGCTGGAGCGACTGCACGACGCCGATGTCCGCCTCCTTGCCGATGCCCGAGAGGACGAGGGAGAGGTAGTCGCGGGTGGCCAGTTCGGCGTCGCGGGTCATGTCCCAGGCGGAGGCCCAGCACAGCGCGCGCGGCAGCGAGGCCTCGAAGTCGCCCAGGTGTTCGGTGACGAAGGCGAGGGACGCGTCGTCGAGGCGGACCTTGGAGTACGACAGGTCGTCGTCGTTGAGCAGGATCACGGCCGGACGACGCCTGCCGACCAGCTGCGGTACGGCCGTCAGCTCGCCGTCGACGTCCAGCTCGATCCGCCCGCTCTCGTCGTCGCGCAGCAGCTTGCCGCTCTCGTCGTCGAGGTCGTACAGGCCGACGGCGATCCGGTGCGGCCGGAGCGTCGGCTCACCCTTCGCGCCGGCGGGCAGGGCCGGGGCCTCCTGGCGGATGGCGAAGGAGGTGATGACCCCGTCCGCGTCCGTCTCGATCTCGGGCCGCAGGATGTTGATGCCGGCCGTCTCCAGCCACGACTTCGACCAGGCCTTCAGATCACGCCCGGAGGTCTCCTCCAGGGCGCCCAGCAGGTCGCTGAGCCGCGTGTTGCCGTACGCGTGCTGCTTGAAGTAGGCCTGCACGCCCGCGAAGAACGCGTTCTGGCCGACGTACGCGACGAGCTGCTTGAGTACGGAGGCGCCCTTGGCGTACGTGATGCCGTCGAAGTTGACGAGGACGTCGTCGAGGTCGCCGATGTCGGCCATGATCGGGTGGGTGGACGGCAGCTGGTCCTGGCGGTAGGCCCACGTCTTCATGGAGTTGGCGAACGTGGTCCAGCTGTGCGGCCAGCGCGACTGCGGGGCGTACGCCTGGCACGCGGCCTCGGCGTAGGTGGCGAACGACTCGTTCAGCCACAGGTCGTTCCACCACTCCATGGTGACCAGGTTGCCGAACCACATGTGGGCCAGCTCGTGCAGGATCGTGGCGGCCCGCGTCTCGTACGCGGCGTCGGTCACCTTCGACCGGAACACGTACTGGTCGCGGAAGGTGACCGCGCCCGCGTTCTCCATGGCACCGGCGTTGAACTCGGGAACGAACAGCTGGTCGTACTTCTTGAACGGGTACGCGTAGTCGAACTTCTCCTGGAACCACTCGAAGCCCTGCCGGGTCACCGCGAAGATGGCGTCGGAGTCGAGGAACTCGGCGAGCGAGGGCCGGCAGTAGATGCCGAGCGGGACGGTCTGGCCGTCCGCCTCGTACACGCTGTGGACCGAGTGGTACGGGCCGACGATGAGCGCGGTGATGTACGTGGAGATACGGGGCGTCGGCTCGAAGCGCCAGACGTCGTCCTTGGGCTCGGGCGTCGGCGAGTTGGAGATGACGGTCCAGCCGGACGGCGCCGTCACCGTGAACTGGAAGGTCGCCTTGAGATCCGGCTGCTCGAACGAGGCGAACACGCGCCGCGCGTCCGGCACCTCGAACTGGGTGTAGAGATACGCCTGCTGGTCGACGGGGTCGACGAAGCGGTGCAGGCCCTCACCGGTGTTGGTGTAGGCGCAGTCGGCGACGACGCGCAGCACGTTGCGGCCGGCCAGCAGTCCCGTCAGCGCGATCCGGGAGTCCTTGAAGACCTCGTCGGGGTCGAGCGTGTCACCGTTGAGGGTGACTTCGTTCACCGTCGGAGCCACCAGGTCGATGAAGGACTCCGCGCCGGTCTCGGCGGAGTCGAAGCGCACCGTGGTCACGGACCTGTAGGTGCCGCCCTCCTGCGCGCCGGAGAGATCGAGCTCGATCTCGTACGAGTCAACGGTGAGCAGCTTCGCCCGCGCTTGCGCCTCTTCGCGGGTCAGGTTTGTGCCAGGCACGCGGTCATCTCCTCGTATGTGTGGGTTGCGTCATCCTTCCATGGGACCCAGGGCCGACGCGATGTCCGGAACCCGCCGGTGAGCGCGGGTGGACCGGTGGTCCACTGATCCCTCAGAGGGTGCGTTCTGCTGACGCTTCGGGGGGCCGGATGGTTCCGCTCCTGGGAGCTTCGCGCCCACCCTCCTTGGCAGGAGCGCCAAGGAGGGTGAAGGGTAATACTACTAGTAGCCGCTCTCTTCATACCTTGTTACCGTTGAGGTATGAAGATCAGTGTGAGTCTGCCCCAGGAGGACGTCTCCTTCGTCGACGAGTACGCACAGAGAACACAGGCGGCGTCGCGCTCCGCGGTGATACACGACGCGATCGAACTCCTGCGTGCCGCTCGGCTGGAGGAGGAGTACGCGGAGGCCTTCGCCGAATGGGACGGCAGCGAGGACGCGGCGTTCTGGGAGCGGTTCTCGGCGGACGGGCTCACCGATGAAGCGCGGTGACATCTACCTGGTCGACTACGAGCCGGCGCGCGGCAGTGAAACCAACAAGGCGCGTCCGGCCGTTGTCGTCTCGAACGACGCGGCCAACGCCGCGGTGGCGCGGACGGGGCTGGGCGTGGTGACGCTCGTGCCGCTCACGTCGAACACCTCGCGTGTGTACCCCTTCCAGGTGCTGCTGTCCGCGGAGGAGTGTGGCCTGCCCAAGGACTCGAAGGTCCAGTGCGAGCAGTTGCGGGCCCTCGCGCCCGAGAGGCTGTTGCGCGCGATCGGCTCGGTACCCCGGCAGCGGATGGCCGAGATCGACGTGGCGCTGCGGCGGCACTTGGCGCTTTGAGCCCCTACGCGAAGGGGTGCCCGCCAGTCACCGGCGGGCACCCCATGAGTCGTACTGGCGGTAGGGTCGTCATTCCTACCGGTGGGCCGGGTCAGCTCCCGCCCAGCTCCACCGCCACCAGCTCCGCGATCTGCACCGCGTTCAGCGCCGCGCCCTTGCGCAGGTTGTCGTTGGAGACGAAGAACGCGAGCCCGTTCTCCGCCGTCTCGTCCACGCGGATCCGGCCCACGAACGACGCGTCCTGGCCGGCCGCCTCCAGGGGGGTCGGGATGTCCGAGAGGACGACACCCGGCGCCCCCGCCAGCAGCTCCGTGGCCCGCTCCACCGACAGCGGGCGGGCGAACCGCGCGTTCACCTGCAGCGAGTGCCCCGAGAACACCGGCACACGGACACACGTACCGGAGACCTTCAGCTCCGGGATCTCCAGGATCTTGCGGGACTCGTTGCGGAGCTTCTGCTCCTCGTCCGTCTCGAACGAACCGTCGTCGACCAGGTTGCCCGCCAGCGGCAGCACGTTGAACGCGATCGGACGCTTGTAGACCTGCGGCTCGGGGAAGTCGACCGCCGAACCGTCGTGCGTCAGCTTGTCCGCGTCGGCGATCACCTTCTGCGCCTGGCCGTGCAGCTCCGCCACACCCGCCACACCCGAACCGGACACCGCCTGGTACGTCGCGACGACCAGCGCGTCGAGGCCCGCCTCCGTGTGCAGCGGACGCAGGACCGGCATCGCGGCCATCGTCGTGCAGTTCGGGTTGGCGATGATGCCCTTGGGGCGGTCGACGATCGCGTGCGGGTTCACCTCGGAGACGACCAGGGGCACGTCCGGGTCCCGCCGCCACGCCGACGAGTTGTCGATCACCACGGCACCCTGCGAGGCGACCTTCTCCGCGAGCGCCTTCGAGGTCGCGCCGCCCGCCGAGAACAGCACGATGTCGAGGCCGGCGTAGTCGGCCGTGGCCGCGTCCTCCACCGTGACGCCGTCGAGGACCGAGCCCGCCGACCGAGCCGACGCGAACAGCCGCAGCTCGGTGACCGGGAACTCACGCTCGACAAGGATCCTGCGCATGACCGTGCCGACCTGTCCGGTGGCTCCGACGATTCCGACCCTCACGGCGACTCCTTCTGTATGGCGCTGTATCGCGCGACCGATTGCGTGACCGGCGCATTTCCATCATGCGTCCCACCCGGGGCAACATGTCCAATCCTTTGCCCGGCATGCCCGAGGACTGGGACAGGACACGAGCCGCGAACGGTCGCGATATTCCGGTGGCACCCCTGCCGAGCTGGAGAAACCCGCTCCGCGAGGACGGTGGGGCGCAAGCTGTACGGGCCCGGCCGACCGGGGACGGGCGAGGCGTTCGTCTCGCTTCGATAACGGTGTGACGTACGTCTCCGCCGAGGTCGAACGTTTCGGGCGCCCTCGGCGTCGTAGAGAAAACGCGGCGAGGGGGAGGGTGCTTGTGCTGCGCAGAAAGGCCCGGCGCGTCCAGGAGGACGAACACGGCGACCCGCTGGACACGGCGCAGGAGCGCAGGGTCCGAGCGGTGCTCGCGCTCGGCGGCGTGCCGCAGGCGGACCTGCTGGACGGGGTACAGCAGGTCCGCCTGCGGCTGCTGGAACGCACCGCGAACGGACACGAGGCACCGCGTGACGTCTCGGCGTGGGCGGCGGTCGTCGCCTCCAACCTCGCCATGGACTGGCACCGGTCGAAGCGCCGCCAGGAACGGCTGGGGGAGCGGCTCGCCTCCCTGCGCCAGCCGGTGGCCCACCCCTCCGGCGAGGAGACGAGCCTGCTCTCCCTCGCCGTCGCCCGAGGACTCGACGACCTGCCCGACCCGCAGCGCCAGGTGCTGGTCCTGCGCTTCTTCGCCGACCTGCCGGTACGCGGGATCGCCGAGGAACTGGGTATCCCGGAGGGCACGGTCAAGAGCAGGCTGCACACGGCGGTACGGGCACTGCGTGCCCGCCTGCACGAGGACGAGGTGGTGTGACATGGCCGCCGAACACAACGGCGTGGACGCGCTGATGGCCGCGCTGACGGACGACCCGCTGCCCGAAGGGGCCCTCACGGACGCCGACTTCATGGCCGAACACTGGTCGGCGGCGGCCGATGTGGCGCTGCTGCGCGAGCAGTTGGGGCTCATCGGGGACGCGCTGGCGGCGCAGGAACACACGGAGCCCGCGGTGGCGCCGGTGCGCGGTCCGGCCAAGGCCGCGGTCCGGGCGCCGACCCGGACTCCGCTACGGCAACGGCCGTACTGGCGCCCGCTGCGCACCCTCGCCCTCGGTGTCGCCGCGGTGTCCGCCGCCGGAGCCATGATCACCGGGTCGGGATGGCTGCTCTCGCAGGCAGGCAACGGGGCCGAGGACGCGGGGACGTCCTCGGCGGCCGACGTGGGGACGTCCCCGTCGGCCGGCGCGGCGCCGTCCCACTCGCTCGACCCGGACAGCGGCGGGCCTGTCAGGACCGGGGGTGGCACGGGTGCGCTGAGTCACACGGGATATCTCGCCTGCGCCCGTCTGGTCGTCGAGGGCACTGTCACCGCCGTCGACCCCGGCCCCGGCACCGACCAGGACCGGATCACCCTGCGGGTGAGCCGCTACTACAAGCCGGCCGAGGGCCCGGCCGAGGTGACGTTCGTGATGGACCAGGACGTCGACCCCCGGCTGACGGTGGGCGTCCACACCCTGATCGGTATCGCGACGGACGCCGTGACCCCCGACACCTGGTCCACCGACGAGAAGGAGATCGCCGCCGAGCGGGCCTGGATCACGGCGGCGCTGCCCGGGTCCCGCACCCTCGCGTGCGAGTGATCCGAGTCTGTCGAGTGAACGACAAAGGGGCGGGCGCCCGGTACCAGGTACCGGACGCCCGCCCTTCGGTCGTACCTACCGCTACGGGGTGACCTTCTCGATCTTCACGTTGCCGATGCCGGCTGCCGTGCCGTGCGCGTTCACCAGGGCGACCTGGCCGAAGAACTCGCGGCCGGCGGGCGCCGGGGCGTTGGCGATGATGTTGCCGGAGACGGTCGCCGAGGCGCCCGTGCCGAGCTTCACCGGGGTGCCGGCGACCTGGATGGAGCCCAGGGCGGACGAGTAGAAGACGTCCTGGTAGTCGTACGCGGTCGTACCGGCCGGGATCGCGTAGCCGATGACCTGCACGGTGTACGTACCGGCGGCGGGCGAGGCGATGGAGACCGCCTCCTCCGAGTCGCCGTCGGCGGAGTTGGCGACCTCGTTGCCGGCCGCGTCGTACACGAACAGGTCGAGGTCGGCGGCGGTGTCCGAGACGTTGCCGATGGCGACGTCCAGGGACTGGGCGCCCGCGGGCACCTCGACCGTGGTCGTCTGGGTCTCACCGTTGGCGATGGTCGGACGGGCGTTCAGCGCGGAGCCGAGCGGACCGCCGACCAGCTTGCCGTCGACCGGGGCCAGGTTGTTCGTCACCTTCCAGGAGGCGGCGATCGGCGTACCGACCTTGGCCTCGGGGACGGTCACGACATCCGGGTCGAAGGTCGCGCCCAGGACGGTGGCGTCCAGCGTGTACGGGTTGTCGAGCAGCGGCGACGTACGACGCGACTCGACCTCGACCTCCCAGACACCGGCCTGCGGGTTCGGGTACGAACGCACGTCGGGCGCGCAGCCGTTGGTGTTCGGGTAGTTGCTGTAGCAGTACGGCGTGCCCGTGTCCTCGACCGGGACACCGTACGGGTGGATCGAGATGAACCGGGTCTGGCTGGTGGCCGCCAGTCCGCTGATCGCGACCTCAAGGGTCTTGGCGCCCTCGGGAACGGTCAGGAAGTAGGACTTGCTGCTGTTGCGCTGGACCGAGCCCGACGCGGAGAACGTGTACTTGACCGGCTTCGAGATCACGACCGTGGTCAGGATCTGCTTGTCGACGACCTCGGTCTGCGGGTCGTCGACCTCAAGGATCGCGCTCTTGATGCCGGCCGTCTTCGAGTTCGCGACGACCTTGATCGTGACCGGCTTGTTCAGCGGCAGGCTGACGTCTTCCTTGCCGGCGATCCTGAAGGTGCCACCGATGTTGTTCCTGAAGCGCAGGTCGTGCCGGATCGCCTTGGCGGGACCGGACGTACGCGTCACGGTGACGTCGTACGTCTTGCTGACGCCGAGCTTGAGGCCGCCTTCGCGGTCGTACAGACCGGTGCCGAAGCCCGGGGTCTTCAGCGCGAAGTCGATCGCGGTGTCGACCGGGGCCTTGACGGTGTAGTCCTGGGCGGTGGCACCGGCCGTGATGGCCTTCCACGCGTCCACGATGTTGATGAGACCGGCGCCTTCTTCGTACGCCTGCACACCTTCGATGTGGTCGGCGTGCGTGGCCAGGGCCGTGCGGAGGTCGGCCGGGGAGAGGGCGATGTGCCTCTGCTTGGCGGCCGAGAGCAGCAGCGCCGAGGCGCCGGCGGCCTGCGGGGACGCCATCGAGGTGCCCTGCAGCATCGAGTAGCCGGCCGGGAGGGTGTAGCCCGCCTGGGCGACCGGGGAGCCCGGCAGCCAGGTCTGCGTGGTGTTGATCGAGGCGCCGGGCGCGGTGATCGTCGGCGTGAAGCCGCCGTCCTCACGCGGACCGCGCGAGGAGAACGGCAGCATCGCGTACTTCTTCGACACGATCGAGCCGTAGTTGGACGCCCAGGTCTCCTTGGAGATGGACGCGCCGACGGAGATGACCTTGTCGGCCAGACCGGGGTCACCGATCGTGTTGGCACCGGGGCCGGAGTTGCCGGCCGAGATGACGAGCTGGACGCCGTACGTGTCGATCAGACGCGTGTACAGCTCGGCGCGCGCGTTGTTGCCGTCGTTCAGCGCCGGGAGGCCGCCGATCGACATGTTGACGATGTCGACGCCACGGTTGACGACGAGGTCGATCATGCCCTCGGTCAGCGCGACGTTGGTGCAGCCCGGGCCGAAGACGCAGGCGCGGGACGACACGATCTTGGCGCCGGGCGCGGCGCCGTTCATCTTGCCGCCGAACAGGCTGTTCGCCGCGGTGATACCGGCGACGTGGGTGCCGTGCTCGGACGAGATCATGCCGATGTTGGCGTAGTCGGCCTTGGCGCCGGCCGCGTTGTAGACGACGTCCTTGCGGATCTCGACGACGAACGGGATGCGCTCGACGACGTCGGTCGCCGGGTTGTCCGTCCCGAAGTAGCCGACCTGGTAGCCGTCCTTGTACGGCTTCATCGGGGTGTCGTCGGTGAAGTCGTGGTTGTCGTTCACGTCGACGGTGACCGTGCCGGCGGCGGCGTTGTACAGCACGCCCCAGACGTCGGTCTTGTCGCCGTCGCGGTTGACGTCGCCGGCCTGGTCGCCGCCGGCGGTGGCGGACTCGGCGAAGTAGCTGAACTTGTAGTCGCCGACCGGCGCCGTGAAGTTCTCGGTGCCCTGGCTGGCCGTGGTGATGGCGAAGGCCGGACCGGCGACCGCCCTCGTCTGCCGCAGCCAACTGCCGTCGCCGTCGGAGACCGGGTCGGTGGACGTCACCCAGTCGACGATCTTGCGCTCACCGGTGGTGGTCTTCTGCAGAGCGGGGTGCCCCAGGTCCACACCGGAGTCGAGGATGCCGATGGTGATACCGCGGCCGTCCGCCTTCGGGTTCTTCTTCACGAAGTCGACGGCGCCCGTCTCGAAGGACGGGTTGTACGGGTTCGCGGCGGGCGTGTTCTTGTCCGGCGCCGCGTAGGTCTTGGCCTTGGTCTTGGCGGCACTCGCCTGGGGGGCGGAGGCGGTGTCGGCACTCGGGGTCGGGTCGTCCAGCGGGATGTCCTGGCGCAGGTCGATCCCGTGTACGGAGGAGAGCTTCGCGGCGGCCTTGATGGCCGCGTCGGCCTTCGCGGTCGGGACCGTGGCCCGGACGTAGCCGACCTTGTCGAAGGTCCGGCCCACGAGGCCGCCCTGGACCGCGTCCAGCTGCGCGGCGACCTGCTCGGTCTGGCCCGGAGCGGTGGCGATCATCATCGTGACGTTCTTGTCGCCGTCGGCCTTGGCCTCGGAGAGAAGCTCGGCGTCGTCGGAGCCGAGCTTGTCGTGCGCCGACTTGACGGTGCCGTCGGCCGGGGCCGCCCCCGTCGCGGTGTCCGCGGAGAAGGCCATGGGTATGGGCCCTGCCCCGGAGAGAGCGGCCACCAGTCCGGCGGCCACGGCTATGCGTGCCAGGCGTCTCGCGCTCGTTATCGGTTCGCGCTCGGGCGTGAAGGTCATCGGCATCCCTTGTAGGTAAAGGAACGTGCGTCGAGCGACCAGGTCGATCGACCCTGGCCGCGATCGTCCGGATACGACCCCGGATGATCGCCCAGCTTTACTCAAGGGACAGATGTTTGGGGAAGGTTGACCGAAACGATATGGATGGATGGGGAAAACCCGCGATCTGCCATGAGGAGGTATGGCCAAAATGGCGGCCTTTCACACCTTGTGTGACCCGGTCAGGTAGGGGGTGAAGCGAGGGGTGCGCTCTGATGCGGCGCGGCACCGGTCGGCCGCCGCGAACAGCTCTCCCGCACGGCCCATGGCTCTCCGCCACCGCCCACGGCTCGATCTGGACCCCGGCCGGACAATTCGCCGCCGGAATCCGCCGGGCGCGTTAACTTCCTTGTGTGCGAACGACCTTGAGGGTGGCGGCCTACGCCGTCTGTGTCCGGAACGACCAGATTCTGCTTGCCCGCAGCCCCGACGGCCGGGGCGGCCACGAGTGGGTACTGCCGGGCGGCGGCATGGAGCACGGTGAGGATCCGTACGACACGGTCCGCCGTGAACTCATGGAGGAGACGGGCTATCGCATCGACGTGACAGGCCTGCTGGGCATCGACTCGCGCCGCCGTACCTTCACCCACCGCAGGTGGCGCCCGGTGGACCACCAGGGTCTGGCGCTGGTCTACGAGGGTCTGGTCACCGGCGGCGAACTCCGCCCGGAGACGAACGGCTCCACGGATCTCGCCGCCTGGCACGACCTGGACGCGGTGGCGGGGCTGCGGAGGGCACGGACGGTGATCGTCGGGCTGGAGCTGTGGCGGGAACGGCCGGTCACGGGGAGGGTCGTGCAGGCGGGCGAGTAGCCCGTCTACCCCGTCAGATGAACGCGGAGTGACCGGCTCCGGGCCGTTCGCGGTGCGGTCGTGAACGGGCGAGGTGGCCCAAGATCCACGTACGGAGATCGGCGTCGCGCGTTGCTGCCTCGTTCACGCGCAGGTCATCCCCAGTGCCAAGCATCCAGAGTGAGCGGGACGTTCGCACCTGCGACCACCCGTGACCACTTCCGACGCGTTCGCACTCGGGGAGACCGCGCCATGTCGCGCACACGCTCTGTCGCCGGCCCCACGCCGGGTCCCAATCGACGTACCGTACTCGCCGCGGCCGGGGCGGTGTCCGTCTCGGCGGGCGTCGGCTACGCCCTGCGGCCCAGTGACAGCCAGGCCGCCACGTCGGCCGAAGCCGCAGCCGCCGAGAACCCGGCGACCGTGCCCCACCAGGCGGCGCCGGCCGCGCTCGCCCCGTCCGTCCGGGGCACCACGCTCGACACCGTCTCCGCGCCCCTCGGCGCGGGCGGCTACCGACGCCTCGGCGACGGCCCGGCCTGGCAGCGGGTCGTACGGAGCGAACTGGCCGAACCCCGCTCCGGCCGTGCCGCCCGCCGGACCACCATGGCGGCCTTCGTCCAGTTCACGGACCTGCACCTGACCGACGTACAGCACCCGCTGCGCCTGGAGTACATGCGTTCGGCCGACCGGCACGCCTGGCGCCCGCACGAGGCACTGTCGGTGCAGGGCGCGACCTCGCTGGTCGAGCGGATCAACGCGCTGCGCGGGGCGCCGGTCACCGGCTCGCCGCTCCACTTCGTGATGACCACCGGCGACAACACGGACAACAACGCGCACTCCGAGCTGGAGTGGTTCATGAAGGTGATGAGCGGCGGGCGCATGACGCCGAACACCGGTGACCCGCGCCACTACGAGGGCGTCCAGAACAGCGGCCTCCCGCTCTACTGGCAGCCGGACTCCGTCACCCGCGACTCCGACAAGCAGGACGGCTTCCCGCACATCGACGGCTTCCTCGAAGCGGCGATACGGGAGGTGCGCAGCCCCGGCCTGAACCTTCCCTGGTACTCGACGGTCGGCAACCACGACTCCCTGCCCCTCGGCTGCTACGCCTCCCACAGCGATCCCTTCCTCACCGACTTCGCGGTCGGCGGCAAGAAGCTGATGGATCTGCCGACGGCACGCAGCAAGGCGCTCCAGGACCAGATCAGAAGCTCCGACGACCCGAAGGGCATCCATTTCCGGGAGCTGATCCAGGCCCACACCCGCGACCTGCGCTCGGTCACCCCGGACGAGAAGCGGGCCCCCTTCACCCGGGCCGAGTACCTGAAGGCGCACCTGGACCCGGCGTACAAGGGGGTCGGCCCGGTGGGCCACGGCTACTCGACGGCCAACCTGGACTCCGGCACCCAGTACTACACCTTCCGTATCTCGGACGACGTCGTCGGCATCAGCATCGACACCACCGACCCCGGGGGCCACTACCAGGGCTCGATCGGCGCGGCCCAGGTGCGCTGGCTGGACCGGACGTTGCGCGAGCACGCGAAGGACGGCTCGTACGCGATCGTCTTCAGCCACCACACCAGCGAGTCGATGACCAACACCCACCTCGACCCGGCCCACCCGGACGAACGACGCTACGACGGTTCGGCGGTCGTGGCTCTCCTCGCCAGCCACAGCAACGTCCTGGCCTGGGTGAACGGCCACATCCACCGTAACGTCATCAAGGCGCACTCGGCCCCGGACAACCGCTCGTTCTGGGAGATCTCGACGGCCTCGCACATCGACTTCCCCCAACTGGCCCGAGTCATCGAGCTGGTGGACAACAGGGACGGCACGCTCTCCCTCTTCACGACCCTGGTCGAATCGGCGGCCCCGCACAGGACGGACTACACCGACCTCTCCCAGACGGGCCTGGCGGCGCTGTACCGGGAGCTGTCGTTCAACGCGCCGGGGGCGAACATGGACCTGTCGGGAGGCGCGGGGGACCGGAACGTGGAGCTGGTGCTGCGGAAGGGCTGACGGCCGGGCCCGCCGCACTCCCGGTATTGACCGAAAGGCGCTCAACCATCACCCCCCTGTCAACCTCCCGCTCATCCGTCGTGTCACTCCTGCCGACGCTCAAGAACAGGACGAGCGACAACGAGCAAGGTCGAGCAGGGAAGAACAAGGGGGAACGGATGTCAGTCAACAAGAGGCTGTTCGGGATGGTCGCGGCGCTCGCCGTCGCGGCAGGCGCGTTCGCGGCACCCGCCGTGGCGGCTCCGGCCGAACGGGGCGGCGGCCACGAGGCCACCCGGAAGGCCATGGACGCCGCGATCCTGGACGGCGTACCCGGCGTGGCCCTCCAGGCCAAGGACGGCCACGGCGTCTGGAAGGCGACGGCGGGTGTCGGCAACCGTAGGACCGGTGCGCCGCGCAGCGCCCAGGACAACTTCCGGTCCGGCAGCATCACCAAGACCTTCATCGCGACCGTCCTGCTCCAACTGGAGGCCGAGGGGCGGGTGTCCCTGGACGACACGGTCGACAAGTGGCTGCCCGGAGTCGTACGGGGCAACGGCCACGACGGACGGAAGATCACCCTCCGTCAGCTCCTCAACCACACCAGCGGCATCTTCAACTACACCGAGGACGAGGACTTCCAGCGCGAGGTATTCCTCGCGGAGGGCTTCTTCAAGAACCGGTACCGCACCTGGACCCCGAAGGAGATCGTCGGGATCGCCATGGCTCACAAGCCCGAGTTCGCCCCGGGCACGGGCTGGAGCTATTCCAACACCAACTACACGCTCGCCGGGATGGTCATCAAGAAGGTGACCGGCAACTCGTACGGCGACGAGGTCCGGCGGCGCGTCATCAAGCCGCTCGGCCTGCACGGTACGTACATGCCGGGTACGAGCGCCAAGGTGCCGCAGACCAGCAGCCGCGCCTACTCGACGCTCGCCGCGAACCCCGGCGGCAGGATCTACGACGTCACCGAGCTCAACCCCTCCGTCGCCAACTCCGCCGGCGAGATCATCTCCAACTCCGGTGATCTGAACCGGTTCTACTCGGCGCTGCTGCGCGGCAAGGTGCTGCCCGCGAAGCAACTCGCCGAGATGAGGACGACCGTCCCCGCCGACCAGGTCGACGGGCGCTACGGACTCGGGCTCATCGAGAACGAGCTGAGCTGCGGGGTCACCGTCTGGGGCCACAGCGGCGGCATCCACGGTTCCAGCTCGGTCGCCGTCACCACGGCCGACGGCAGGCATTCCCTCGCCTTCAACTTCAACGGCGACTGGAGCGGCGACTCGGCGAAGATCGTCGAGGCGGAGTACTGCGGGACCGAGTAGCCACGCTCGGGGAAACGAGGGAGAACGCGGGAGACACGAGGAGGGGCCCCCGGTCGCCCGGCGGCCCCTCCTCTCCCCTCCAGGTACTGCCCGGTCCGTCACTACCTGGGCAGAACCACGACATACGCGGCCGGCTCGCGGTCCCCCGACGCCATCAGAGCCGTGCGTACGACAGTTGCCTGCTGCGCGATCGCCTCGCGCAGTTTGCGCGGCGTGATGTGGACGACCGTGATGCCCAGCCGCTCCAGATGCTCCCGCTTACGGGCGTACTCCGACCAGAGCGCGTCGTCCTCCTGCCGGTTGCCCGGGCGCGGGGCGCGCGTGTCGAGCTCCACGGCCACCGCCTGGTCGGGCCAGTAGGCGTCGAGGCCGCCGAGGCACGGGCCGCCCGGCAGGCGCAGGTCGACGTTCCAGACGGGTTCCGGGAGGCCGTGGTCGCGGACCATCCGGTACAGCCGGTCCTCCGCGACAGCGCGGCCCTCCGCGAGCAGGGAGTCGACGGCGTCCACGACATGCGGTCGGCCCAGCAGCCGCCCCTGGCTCAACTCGCGTACCACCGAGGCCGGTTCACAGTGACCGCCGCGCACCGCGTCGGTCAGCAGCCGGCGTACGGTGTCCGCGTCCGTGAGTCCGGCCACCGCGTCGGCGAGGGCGCGGGCAACCGGCGCGACCGGGAGCCCGTTGATCAGCTCGGGCGTGGGCAGGGCCGAGGAACGGACGATGCGGACGCAGCCCGTCGAGCGGAGCCGGCGCAGCCGGGGGACCAGGACGTCGACGGTGCCGAGGGACAGCAGTGGAGGCGCGGACGCGAAGCCGTGCAGGGCGAGCGCGGCGAGGCCGGTGATCATGGCCTCGGCATAGACCGGGCGGCCTCGCTCCCGGTAGGGCTCCTCGGAGTCGGGCTGGGCGGGGATCCCCGTCGCCGGCCGCTCCTTCGCCGCGTACAGGAGTGCCGCGTGTAGCCGTTCCTCGCTGGTGGGCGGTCCCGGGTGCAGCAGGAACACGCCCGGCAGGATCTGCTGCCAGGGTCCGCCGGACCGGCACTGCTCGTTCGCCTCGGCGAGCGGGACGCCGTTCGCCCGCAGTTGCGCGGTGGTCAGTACCCGGCGCTGTACGTGGGACAGGTGACGGAGGGGGCGGGTGCTCGGGGAGAGCGGGGTGTTGTGGGTCATGACTCCGGCATTCCCGTGTCCGATCCGCCCCCTAACCGCTGTTACAGTCCCGTCGACAATTCCGGACAAGCTCGCCCTAAAGTGCAAGCGTTCGAGTGCCGAAAGGTGCTGGTCCCTCCGGGGGTTACGGGGGTGAGTGAGCGGGTTCGGTAACGGTGGGGTCGGCGGGGCGGTGGGGTCGTGGGTGCGGGCCCGGTGGGGGCTGGTCGCGCAGTTCCCCGCGCCCCTGAAAAGCAGGGGCTGCGCCCCGTGCTTTTCGGCCCGCAGGGCCGGGTCTTTGTCTTTGGGGGCGCGGGGAACTGCGCGAGAAGCCCCACCGGGCCCGCACCCGACAACGCACCCAACCTCTTACCGCACCGCCGCCCCATCGCACGCCTGCGCCCGCAGTGCCCGTGCCAGGTCGTCCCGGGCCTCCAGGACCAGGCGCCGCAGGGCCGGCGCCACGTCCGCGTGGGTCGTCAGCCACGCGTCGGTCGTCGCCAGCGTCTCCGGTGAGTCCTGGAGGGACGGGAACAGGCCCCGTACGACGTCCATCCCGATCTGGATCGAGCGGTCGGCCCACGTCCGCTCGATCACCTCGAAGTACTTCTCCGCGTACGGCGCGAGAAGCTCCCGCTGCGAACCCTGAACGAAGCCCGAGATGGTGGCCTCGACAAGGGCGTTGGACAGCGCGTCCGACTCGACGACCTGGGCCCACGCCTGCGCCTTGACGGCGGCCGAGGGACGGGGGGCGAGGCAGCGGACCTGGTGGCGCTTGCCGGACGCCGTGTCGTCGCGGGCGAGTTCGGCCGCGAGGGCCTTCTCGTCGGCGACGCCGTGCGAGGTGAGCGGTTCCAGGAACGCCCACCGCAGCTCCTGGTCGACGTCGAGACCGTCGATCTTCGCCGTGCCCTCCAACAGCCCCTGGAGCAGCTGGAGATCGGCCTCGCTCGACGCCACGGCCGCCAGGAATCGGGCCCACGTCAACTGGTGCTGGCTGCCCGGCTCGGCGAGCCGCAGTTCCTTCAACGCGCCCTCGGCGAGCAGGCGTTCACCGGCCGCCCGCCAGTCGGGGGCCGCGTAGTGGGTGAGCGCGGAGCCGGCCCACGCGTGCAGCATCTGGAGCACGCCGATGTCCGACTCGCGCCCCGCGAACCGCAGCACCAGGTCGACGAAGTCCCGAGCCGGCATCAGCGCGTCCCGCGTCAGGTTCCACAGCGCGGACCAGCACAGGGCACGGGCGAGCGGGTCGGTGATGTCGCCGAGGTGCGCCCGCAGCGTCGCCAACGAGCCCTCGTCGAACCGGATCTTGCAGTACGTCAGGTCGTCGTCGTTGACGAGAACGAGGTCGGGGGCCTCGCTCCCGACCAGCTCGGCGACGACAGTGCGGGGCCCGTCGATATCGACCTCGGCACGCGCGTACCGCTCCAACACCCCGTCCACGGAACGCCGGTAGAGACCCACGGCCACGCGGTGGGGCCGCAGTTCGGGGTGCGACTCGGCGGCCTCCTGGATCACGGCCAGCTCGGTGATCAGCCCGTCCGCGCTCAACAGCACAGCCGGGGTGAGGGAGTTGACCCCGGCGGTCTGGAGCCACGCGCGCGACCAGGACGCCATGTCGCGCCCGCTGGTCTCCTCCAGCACCGACAGCAGGTCACCGAGGCGCGTGTTGCCGTACGCGTGCCGCTTGAAGTACCGCCGCGCACCTTCGAGAAACGCGTCCGGACCCACGTAGGCGACGAGCTGCTTGAGTACGGAGGCGCCCTTGGCGTAGGTGATGCCGTCGAAGTTGAGCTTGGCGTCCTCCAGGTCGCGGATGTCGGCCGTGACGGGGTGCGTGGAGGGTAGCTGGTCGGCGCGGTAGGCCCAGGCCTTGCGGTTGTTGGCGAAGGTGACCCAGCCGCTGGTGAAACGGGTCGCCTCGACGAGCGAGAAGGAGCCCATGAAGTCGGCGAAGGACTCCTTGAGCCACAGGTCGTCCCACCACTCCATGGTGACGAGGTCGCCGAACCACATGTGGGCCATCTCGTGCAGGACGACGTTCGCCCGCCGCTCGTACGCCGCCTGCGTCACCTTGCCCCGGAAGATGAACTCCTCGCGGAAGGTGACCAGCCCCGGGTTCTCCATCGCGCCGAGGTTGTACTCGGGCACGAACGCCTGGTCGTACTTCCCGAAGGGGTACGGGTAGTCGAAGTGGTCGTGGAAGAAGTCCAGCCCCTGCTTGGTGACGAGGAAGACGTCGTCGGAGTCGAAGTAGGGGGCGAGACCCTTGCGGCACATGGCGCCGAGGGGGATGTCGAGGGTCGTACCGTCGGCGAACGTACGGGAGTACGAGTCGGTGACGTAGTGGTACGGCCCCGCGAGGATGGTGGTGATGTACGTGGAGATCGGCTTGGTCTCGGCGAACCGCCACACGCCGTCGACCAGATCCCCCACCCCGTTGCTCCACGCGACCCACTCCTCGGGCGCCCGTACCTCGAAGCGGAAGGGGGCCTTCAGGTCGGGCTGCTCGAAGTTGGCGAAGACGCGGCGGGAGTCGGCGGGTTCGTACTGCGTGTACAGGTAGACCTCGCCGTCCTCGGGGTCGACGAAGCGGTGCAGTCCCTCGCCGGTGCGGGAGTAGGCGCACTGGGCGTCGACCACCAGCTCGTTGTCGGCGGCGAGATCCTCCAGCAGGATGCGCGTGCCGTCGAACACGGCCCCCGGGTCGAGATCCCGGCCGTTGAGGGAGACGGCGGTCACGCTCGGCGCGACAAGATCCGCGAAACTGGCGGCACCGGGCTCGGCACACCGGAACCGGATCGTGGTCACGGACCGAAAGGTCCGAGCCCCGCCCGCGCCACTACCACTCCCACTGGCTGAGTCGCCCAGGGCGGACCGCACGTCGAGGAACACCTCGTACCCGTCGACGGACAGCAGGGCGGCCCGCTCGCGGGCCTCGTCGCGGGACAGATTCTCACCGGGCACGGAGCACTCCCTCGATTGTCATCAGTACGGCCGACCAGCACCGATCCTGCCACGCGCCGATGGCACCGGGCACCCGGGAATGCGACGGTGCCGGGGATGCGTTCCCTGTTGAAAGCACATCTTTCTCTAGGAGACCCATGTCCGAGACGAGCTCGACCAAGACCCCCGTCGACTTCTGGTTCGACCCGCTCTGTCCCTGGGCCTGGATGACCTCCCGGTGGGTCCTGGAGGTGGAGAAGGTCCGTGACATCGAGGTCCGCTGGCACGTCATGAGCCTGGCGGTACTCAACGAGGACAAGCTCGACGAGCTGCCCGACGAGTACCGCGAGATGCTCACCGGCAGGGCCTGGCTGGGCGTGAAGGTCGTGACGGCGGCCGCGCAGAAGCACGGCGCCGACGTCCTCGGCCCCCTCTACACGGCCCTGGGCACGCGCGTCCACAACAAGGGCGAGGGTCTGACCCTCGAGTCGATCGCCGCCGCTCTGGCCGACGTCGGCCTGCCCGCCGACCTGATCGACTACGCCGAGCAGCAGGACTTCGAGTTCGACGCCGAGCTGCGCGCCTCCCACAAGGAGGGCATCACCAAGGTCGGCCAGGACGTCGGCACCCCCGTGATCGCGGTCCCCGGCGCCGACGGTGAACAGATCGCCTTCTTCGGCCCGGTCGTCACCCCGGCCCCGAAGGGCGAGGAGGCCGCCAAGCTGTGGGACGGCACTCTGCTGGTCGCCTCGGTCCCCGGCTTCTACGAGATCAAGCGTTCGCGGACGGCGGGCCCGGACTTCAGCAACCTGTAGGGCGACCGGCCCGTCAGCCCTTGGCCTCGGCTTCCAGCTCGGAGTCCTTGCTGGGAGCCTTGGTCTCGGGCTTGGGGAAGGAGCCGCCGTCCTTGTGGTTCCCCAGCCGTTGGAAGCGCAGGCAGCCCTCGCGGGTGCAGCGGTAGTAGGCCCCCAGACGGGTGTGTTTCGGCTTCTGCCCCGCGACGTACGTCTTCTCCGCGTCGGTCAGTCGGCGGAAGTCCTGGACCGTGCCTGCGCAGTTCACGCACCGCATCGACAGCATGTGATCCTCCCGGTGTGGCGGGTTCCGGTGGAGATGTCCCGGACCCCCGAGAGTAGGTCCGCGCACGGGCGTAGGGAATGGGGCGGCCCCCGCGAGTCATGTCCTCGCGGGGGCCGCCCGTCATTCCGCCTGCCGTCGCGTTCGGTGAGAAGACGATCACGAGGCAGGACGCTTCACCGTGGTCGGCGAGCTCTGCGCGCTGTGCGCGGGCGCCACGGTCCGCGCGATCCGCTCAGGGCGCCAACAGCAGTACGTCCGCACGGGACTTGGCGGCGGTGTAACGCTTCGCCACGTCCTGCCAGTTGACGACGGCCCACATCGCGTCGATGAAGTCGACCTTCTGGTTCCTGTACTGGAGATAGAAGGCGTGCTCCCAGGCGTCGAAGACCAGGATCGGGGTGGCGCCCTGACCGGTGTTGCCCTGGTGGTCGTAGACCTGCTCGACGATCAGTCGCCCGCTCAGCGGTTCGTGGGCAAGGACACCCCAGCCCGAACCCTGCGTTGTCGCGGCGGCCTTGGTGAGCTGCGCCTTGAAGCCGGCGTACGAGCCGAACGACTCGGCGATCGCGTCGGCGAGTTCGCCCACACCGTCCTTCTCCAGCGGTTCGCCACCGCCGTCGCCGGTCATGTTGTGCCAGTAGACGGAGTGCAGGATGTGGCCGGAGAGATGAAAGGCGAGGCTCTTCTCCAGGCCGTTGATCGACCCCCAGGACTCCTTGTCGCGCGCCTCCGCGAGCTGCTCCAACGTGTCGTTGGCGCCCTTCACGTACGCCGCGTGATGCTTGTCGTGGTGCAGCTCGATGATCTCGGGGCTGATCACGGGCGCGAGCGCCGAGTAGTCGTACGGCAGCTCAGGGAGCGTGTAGACGGGCATGCGGGGGTCCCCTCGACCTCTTATTGCACATTACTTGCAACTACACGCTAGCAACAAAAAGACCCTCGCGTGCATGGCGCGAGGGTCTTTTTCCGGGAGAGACGCAGGAGGCAAGGTAAGGCAGGGCGGGGCAGGAGGCAGGGCGGTCTACGGCTGGGCGACAGACGTGTAGTGCGAGGCGTCTCCCGTGATCGAGTAGCTCTCCTTGCCGTCGATGCCGACCGGGATGTCACCGGCGATGGTCACCCGGTGCAGACGGCGGGGCAGGCCGTTGTAGTTGTCGATGGCGTAGTGCTGGGTGATGCGGTTGTCGAAGAGGACGAGCTGGTTCGGCGACCAACGGTGGCGCAGGACGTTCTCCGGACGGGTGACGTAGGCCTGGAGCAGATCCAGGATCTTGCGGGATTCGGTTACCGACAGACCGACGATCCGCTGCGCGAACCCGCCGATGAACAGCCCGCGTTCGCCGGTCAACGGGTGGACGCGGACGACCGGGTGGGCCGTACGGAACGTGATGGATGTGAACTGGGCGCGCTGGGCGGCCAGTTCCTCGTCGAGGCTCTCGTCCGGCACCGCGTAGTCGTAGTCGTTGGTGTGCTCGGCCCACAGGTTGTCGGCCAACTTCCGCAGGGGTTCCGGCAGATCACGGTAGGCGGCGGCCGAACTGGCGATCAGGGTCTCGCCGCCGTACGGCGGGACGGTGATGCTGCGCAGGGTGCTGGCCTGCGGCGGGTTGAGGACGAAGGTGACGTCCGTGTGCCAGTGGTTGGCGGCGCGGCCCCGCTCGCTGTCGACCGGCAGGACGTTCGCGGCGCCATCGACGGACGGCACGGTCGGGTGGGCGGTGGTCAGCTCGCCGAAGTGGCGGACGAAGGCCTGCTGGCCCTCGTCGTCGAGGTTCACGTCGTCGAAGACCAGGGCCTTGTGGACGCCCAGGGCCTCGCGGAGAGCGGCGACCTGTACCTCGTCGAGCGGCTTGGAGATGTCCACGCCCGAGACTCGGGCGCCGATGTTCGCGGTGACCTTCTGGATTTCGATGCCGGACATGTGAGGATCCTTTCGGGGTTCGTCAGACGAGGGCGGGGGTCTGTGTGCTGCTGACGTACTGGTTCGCGGGGCGCGGGAGGCCGTACCTCTCGCGCAGGGTCTGGCGGGGCCCGTACTCCTCACGGAGCAGACCGCGGGCACGCAGGATCGGGACGACCTGGTCGACGAAGGCCTCCAGCCCGGAGGGCAGGACCGCGGGCATGATGTTGAAGCCGTCGGCGGCACCCCGCGTGAACCAGGTCTCGATCTCGTCGGCCACCTGCTCGGGCGTACCGGCGAAGGTGAGGTGCCCGCGCCCGCCGCCGAGCCGTCCGATGAGCTGCCGCACGGTGAGGCGCTCGCGCCGGGCCAGCTCGACGACGAGCGTGTAGCGGCTCTTGGCGCCCTCGATCGCGCTCTCGGGCGGCAGGTCGGCCGGCAGCTGAGCGTCCAACTCCAGTGTTCCGGCGGGCAGTTTGAGCAGGTTCTCCAGGTTGCCCACGCCGTGCGCGTACACGATGTGGTCCTCCAGTACCTGCTCGTTGGCCAGCGCCTCGGCCTCCGTGGAGCCGAGCACCGGGACGATGCCGGGCAGCACCTTGATGTGGTCCGGGTCCCGACCACCCGCCGCAGTACGGGACTTGAGGTCGGCGTAGAAGGCCTGCGCGTCCTCGATGGTCTGCTGGGCGGTGAACACGGCTTCCGCGTACCGGGCCGCGAACGCCTTGCCGTCCTCGCTCGACCCCGCCTGCACCAGCACCGGGTAACCCTGCGGCGAACGCGGCACGTTGAGGGCGCCCTCGACGCTGAAGTACGTCCCCCGGTGGCGCGGCGGATGGACCTTCGCGTCGTCGCCCCAGACGCCGGTGGCCTTGTCGGCGACGATCGCGTCGTCCTCCCAGCTGTCCCAGAGCTTGAGGGCGACATCGAGGAACTCGGCGGCCCGGGCGTACCGCTGGGCGTGGGCGGGTTCCGCGTCGAGCCCGAAGTTACGGGCGGCCTCGGCACCGGCGGTGGTGACGATGTTCCAGCCCGCCCGGCCCCCGCTGATGATGTCGAGAGAGGCGAACTTGCGGGCCAGGTTGTAGGGGGAGTTGTAGGACGTGGAGGCGGTCGCGATCAGACCGATGTGCGTGGTCGCCGTGGCCAGGGCCGTCAGCAGGGTGAGCGGCTCCAGGGCACCCGCGGGGCGCTGGGCCACACTGCCCCACAACTGGGGGCTGTCGGCCAGGAACAACGAGTCGAAGGTCCCGCGCTCGGCGATCCGGGCCAGCCGTACGTAGTGGTCCAACTCGACGTGCGCGTACGGGTCGCTTTCGGGTAGCCGCCACGAGGCTTCGTGATGGCCGGTGGTCATGAGGAAGGCGTTGAGGTGGAGTTGGCGGGCCATGGTGGTTCCTTTGCTTGCAGCGGCTTTTCGTCGCCGGCCCGGGCAATCCAGCCCGTCCGGCGTTTGAGGACGAGGCCCCTTCAGGGCCGAAGCGGGGGCCTGGGGGTGGCAGCCCCCAGCAGACGGTCACGCCGACGGACGTTCACCGGACGTCCTCCGTCACACCCAGCGCCCCGAGCAACAACCCCCGGTACTCACCACGCGCCGCCGCCTCCCGGTCGATCTCCAGGTCGAGCCCGATCCGCCCCTCCTCCAGCACCAGCACCCGCTCGGCGAGAGCGACCGCCTCGTCCACGTCGTGCGTGACGAGGAGAACGGACGGCCGGTGCCGCTCCCACAGCTCCCGCAGCAGACCGTGCATCCTGATCCGCGTGAGCGCGTCCAGCGCGCCGAACGGCTCGTCGGCGAGGAGCAGTTCGGGCTCCCGGACCAACGACCGGGCCAGCGCCGCACGCTGCGCCTCCCCGCCGGACAACTCGCTGGGCCAGGCGCGTTCGCGGCCTTTCAGCCCCACCTCCGCGAGGGCCTCCCGGCCCTTCGTCGCCGCCTCTTTGCCGTCCGTTCCAAGCAGTACGTTGTCCAGCACCCGGCGCCAGGGCAGCAGCCGCGAGTCCTGGAAGACCACCGACACCCGCTCGGGTGCGGTGAGTTGACCGCTGCCCTCGACCTCGTGATCGAGGCCGGCGACCGCCCGCAGCAGCGTGCTCTTGCCGGAGCCGCTGTGTCCGAGCAGGGCCGTGAACTGACCGGCCGGGATGTCGAGGTCGATACCGTCGAGGACCTTGCGCCCGCCGAACGACCGTGTGAGGCCCCGGAGTCGGACGGCGGACCGGGTCGTCAGTTGCTCAGTGTGCGTCGCCATGACAGCACCCTCCGTTCGATGAGACGGACCGCGCTGTCGGAGGCCAGGCCGAAGATGCCGTAGATGACCAGGCCGACGAGGATGACGTCGCTCTGGCCGTAGTTCTGGGCCTGGAACATCATGTAGCCGAGTCCGCTGGTGGCGTTGATCTGCTCCAGGACGACCAGGCCGAGCCAGGAGCCGGTGACGCCGAGCCGGAGTCCCACGAAGAATCCGGGCAGCGCACCGGGAACGACGATCTGCCGCACGAACTGGAACCTCGACAGGCCCTGCACCTCGGCGAGTTCGACGAAGCGGCTGTCAATACCGGACAGCGCGGCATGGGTGTTGAGGTAGATCGGGATGTAGACGACGATGGCGATGATCGCGATCTTGAACGTCTCGCCGATGCCCAGCCAGAGGATGAACAGCGGGATCAGCCCGAGGGCCGGGATCGCCCGGTTGAGCTGGACCGTCCCGTCGATCAGCGCCTCGCCGACCCGGCTGAGACCGGCGGCCAGGGCGAGAAGGACGCCGCCGACCAGCCCGATCGCGAAGCCGGAGGCGGCCCGACGCAGGGAGGTCAGGATGTCGGACGGCAGGGTCCCGTCGGTCCACAGCCGTCCACCGGTCCTGAGCACGGTCCAGGGCGCCGGGATCGCGGCCGGGTCGAGCTGTCCGGCGGCGGAGGCACCGGCCCACAGGGCGATGACGAGGGCCGGGCCGATGAGCGGAGCGCCGGGCAGCCGCTTGCCGGGGGAGAGCCGGCGGCGCCTGCGAACCTGGCCGCCGGCCTCCTCGACGGATGTGGCGGCCGTAGCCGTCGTGGCGGACGATACGGATGACGTGGACGCGTTGGCCTCGGGCGGGGCGGCATCGGCCGCGGTGGAGGCGCTGGTGGTCACGGCGGTCACCTCCGGTACTCCGCGGCCACGGACTTCGCCGCGATGCCCTCGAAGCGGTGGTCGAAGAGCGAGCTCACGTCGAACTTCTTCACGAAGCCTCCCTGGGCGAGCAGATCGGCGGTCTCCTGTTCCCACTTGACGGCCTCGGCCCAACTCGGCGGGAACAGAGGCTTGTTGGCGAGCTTGGTGATCGCCTGGGCCTGCGGGAGGGTCAGGTTCTGCGTCTTGACGTAGAACTCCTCGTTCCAGCTGTCGGGGTTCTCGTACGCCCACACCAGGCCCTTGGCCCAGTACGGGATGTACGCGGCGACGGCGGCGGACTTCGCGGGGTCGTTCAGCACGGATACCGGCGCCCACAGCACGCTGAGCAGGTCGACCACGTCCGTGTCGATGCTGCGGGCACCCTTGCCTCCGTACTGCTGGAAATACGCGGGCGCCTGGGCGATGGCCAGCGGCGCGATGTCCACCTGGCCCGACTGCAGGGCGGTGAAGAACTGGTTGCTGGTCAGCGGGACGAGCTTCACGTCGTCGTACGCGAGCCCCGCCTTCTCCAACGCCCGCAGAAGGACGACGCCTTGGGCCTGCCCCTGAGAGAAGGCGAGTTTCCTGCCCTTGAAGTCCGCGACCGTACGAATGTCGCTGCCGGGCTTGGTCGCGAAGAGATAGTTCGGCTTACGGGTGATGTTGATCGCGACGATCTTCGCGTCGAAACCCTGGAAGTGCGCCTGGATCGGTGGAATTCCCGCGTTGTTGGCGAGGTCGAGGGAACCCGAGCGGAAGGCGTTGATGACATCGGGACCGGCGGAGATGTTCTCCCAACTCGACACCTTGAAAGGCAGCTCCCCCAATTTGCCCAGCTTGAACTGGAGTTGCTGGGTACCCGAATACGAGGAGATCTTCAGGCTCGTACCGGACGGGACCCTGTCGGCGAGCGCGGCGGTCGAGGCGCCCTTGCTGTCGGCGGCGGCACTGCTGTTGGCGCAGCCGCTCAACCCGGCGATGCCGGCGGCGGCGCCGAACAGGGACGTGAGGAAGAGCCGTCGGTCGACACCCGGCACGGGAGAAGAAGGCATGGGAGGACTCCGTGAGTTCGGAAGGCTGGAACGCATGCGGAATTCAGGGCACGACAGGGCCACGGAAACAGAATTCACGCAAAAGGGCAGAGCACGCAGCGGGCCGGCGAGAGCAGCGGGCACAGCTGGAACAGCGGGCGCGGAAAGCGCGAAGCTCGGAAGAAATGAGCGCTTCACACGTGGCAACGTGTCAGCAACAGTGGCGACGTGTCAGCAACAGAGGGTGCGACAGCTCACGAAAGGGCTCATGAGGAAGATGTTCCAGGTCATCCGTGGTCCCTGTCAACATTCGGAGTTTCTGAATTAAATAGCCTGAGGTCAAGCGGCGAGTGGATCCCGGTACAGCACATCGAGCGCGACCGAACCGCCGGCCACCGCGAGCACCGAATCCGGGAAACTCGTCGGCACGACAGAGGCCGCGCGGTCGGCGCCGACCCCTTCGCGCAGCGCGGCGAGGCAGTCCTCGCGGTGGATGATCCCGACCTCGGTCACGACCACCGCCTCCGGATTCAGCACGTCGAGCAGCAGTCGCGCGGCCCGCCCCACGGCACCCGCCCGCCGCACCAGCAGCCCTACGGCGACCGGATCACCCTCGGCCGCCGCAGCGACCACATGCATGGGGTTCGTGCCGTTGCCGATGCCCGCCTCCCAGCCCCGTCGGCACAGCGTCCGCTCGCTCAACTCGGCCTGCAGGCAGCCCGTACGCCCGCACTCGCAGGCCTCCGTACCGCCCGGCACCGGCAGATGGGCGATGTCGCCGGCCCGGGAGCGCGGCCCGTGGTGCACCTCGTCGTTGGTCGCGAACGCCGCGTCGACCATGTTGCCGACGAACAGATGCAGCACGCTTCCGCTGCCCCGCGCCGGCCCGAACAGCCGTTCAGCGTTGACCAACGCCCGCGCGTGTCCGTCCACATGGACCGGCAGCCCGGTGCGGGCACCGAGCAGCTCCCGCACCGCCACGTCCCGCCAGCCCAGCATGGGGTGCTCGACGACGGTCCCGGACTCCCGGTCCACCCAGCCGCCCACCGCCACGCCGACACCGAGGGCCCGGCAGCCGGGCAGGTCGTCCAACAGCGCCCTCAGCCCGTCCGCTGCGCGTGCCAGCACCCACCCCGGATCGGTGTGCTCGTGCTTCAGCTCACGCCGGGCGACCACCCGGCCGCGCAGATCCAGCAGCGCCACCGTCGTGTACGGCACGGCCACATGCACCCCGGCGACCACGAACCGCGAGGCGTCCAGGACGACGGGGACGTGCGGGCGCCCCACCCCGTTCGACCGCCGGGGCGCTGCCTCCTCGCGGATCAGACCGAGTTCCGTGAACCGCGCGCAGTAGTCCGTCACCGACGCCGGCGACAGCCCGGTCAGCCGGGCGATGGTGCTGCGCGCCACGGGCCCGTGCTCCAGCACGGACCGCAGGACGACACTCGCGCTCGTCCTGCGCCGATCGGAATCGGCGGCACGAGGCACCCGCGACGAGAGGTGGGAAGGAGAGCTAAGGGTGGGTGCCGAGGCACGGGGCATGGCGATCATCCTCGGGGAACGGGTCCGACACTGCGCCGACTCATGAGGGCTTGGGGAGCCGTGAAGGCTCGGGAGTCCTGTGGAGCGAGACGCGCCGGAGCCGCCTCACCCGGGGCGGCGACAGGTGGCCGTGCCCACGCGTCGCAGGTCGACATAGCGACGCGACGAGAAGTACCGGGACTGGGCGACCATGAACCCGAAGCTAGCAAAACGGCCCGCCCCTGCCCAGACGGCGACCGACGGGCGAGACGGCACCCGTCCGGCGCCGTCTCCACGCGGCGGCCCGTTTGGTGGAAACCTACAGAGGGCCCCCTCCGTGCCTCCGTAGCCCATGCCACCTCACCACCGTGACGGGCATCACGCCGTACCGGGTGTAACAACCACCGTTTGTCGGGAGCCCACCAAGCCGTCGCCGCCCCCTTTGTCGAGCGCTGACGGTGATCGGCCCGAGGACGCTGGGATAGCGTCGCGATGTCCCTTGCCGCCCACATCCTCGCGGAGTCCCCATGGCAACCGCCGTCGCCCCCGCCCGCCCCGGCCAGGTCCTCGCCGACCTGCTCCCCGCCTCCCGCGTCCGGGACGCCGCGCTCGTGCTCGGCGGTGCCGCGCTCACCGGGATCGCCGCCCAGATCGCCGTCCCCGTGCCCGGCTCGCCGGTACCGGTGACCGGGCAGACCTTCGCCGCGCTGCTGGTCGGCACCGCGCTCGGCGCCGGCCGCGGCCTCGCCGCCCTCGTCGTCTACGCCCTGGCCGGTCTGGCCGGCGTGCCGTGGTTCGCGGAGGGCGGCTCGGGCACCTCGGTGTCCTTCGGCTACATCCTCGGCATGATGCTCGCGTCCGCCGCCGTGGGCGCGCTGGCCCGCCGTGGCGCGGACCGCTCGATGCCGCGCATGGCGGGCGCGATGCTCCTCGGCGAGGCGATCATCTACGCGATCGGCGTCCCGTACCTCGCGCTGGCCGCCGACATGAGCATGAGCGCGGCGATCGCCGCCGGCCTCACACCGTTCCTGATCGGCGACGCCCTGAAGGCGGCCCTGGCGATGGGCATCCTGCCGACGGCCTGGAAGCTCGTCGACAAGGACTGATCCGATAGACAGTCCGAGCGATTCCGAAGGATTCCGGGATAAAATCCGGGAGTTGGTGAGGGGAGGGAGCGCGGACTCCGCGCTCCCTCCCCTCACCCGTTCCAGCCGCTCGACCCGTTCACGGGTCAGAGCCCGACGATCAGCCCTGCGGTTGCTGAGGCCGCCGCTGCGACCACCACATGCCCGCCGCCCCGGCGGACAGCAGCGCCGCGCCCACCGCGCCGAGCGGAAGCAGCTCGCGTGCGGGGCCGGTCCTCGGCAGTTCGTCGCCGCCGGGCGCCACCGGCTTGTTGTCGGTGCCGAGCAGCAACGGCGTGGCCGGGGCGTTCGGCGAGGGGTTGGTCGTGCCGAACGGGACCGGGCCCTGCTGCCAGAACGTCTTCGACCCGTCGGCGGTCTGGACGGGCAGACAGATCTTGCCGGTCTTGCCCAGATCGAACGTCGCGTCGACGTCGTACGACTTCGACTTGCCGGCCGCGAGATTTCCGACGGCGCAACTGAAACCGCTGTTCGATCCCTCCGGTAGATCTCCTTCGGCGATTTCCGAACAGCCCTGAACGTTCTTGACCGTCAGGCCGTCGAATCCCACGACCAAAAGCCTGATGTCACCGCTTTCCTTGCTCCCCTCGTTCTTCACGGTGGCGGTGAGCGCCGTTTCTTTCGAACTGTTGTCGACCGAGATACTTTCCGGCAACTGTGTGGTCAACCTGACGCCTGTCGGCGCCGCGTCAACGGCCTTTCCCCCCTTGCTGCTTCCGGGCCCCTGGTCATCCGCGCCGGCGGCGAAGGAAAGGATCATCACGGCCGAGAAAGATGCCGTGAGCAGCGATCCCGTGATGACCGTCGTGCGACCAGAACTCATGTTCGTCCCCCTTGGATCCCCCTGGACCGCGCCTGAATTCGCGGTCCATGAAGAGGTACCACAAGATTTCTCGCCACTATGCTGGTACGGCACGAAGTGTGACCATTGTGGTTCTGGTGGGGCGTGCGTTGAGGGGGTGCAGGGGATTGCCGGGGAATATGGGCGGCGGAGTTCCGGGGCTGGTGGTGACGGGCCGATATCGGCTGGTCGAAAGTATCGGTCAGGGGGGAATGGGGCGGGTGTGGCGGGCCGTCGACGAAATGCTCGACAGGCCGGTCGCGGTCAAGGAAATGCGCATCGACGGACTCGACGCGGAGGACACCCGTACCCGTCGCGAACGCACGCTCCGCGAGGCCAGGGCGGCGGCCCGGATCGACCACCCGAACGTCGTGCGGGTGTACGACGTCGTGGACGAGGGTGAGCGGCTGTGGATCGTCATGGAACTGGTCGACGGCCGCTCCCTCGAACAACTGCTGGTCGCGGACGGCCCGTTGGGCCCGGGTGACACGGCTCGCCTCGGCCTCAGCCTGGTCTCGGCGCTGCGCCAGGTGCATGCCGGGGGCGTACTGCACCGCGACATCAAACCGGGCAACGTCATCGTGGAACGACGCGAGGGCCGGGTCGTCCTCACCGACTTCGGCATCGCCGCCATCCAGGACGCGAAGGCCCTCACCATGGTCGGGATGCTCGTGGGATCCCCCGACTACATGGCACCGGAGCGGGTGTCGGGCCAGTACCAGGGCCCGCCGTCCGACGTGTGGTCCCTCGGCGCGACACTCTGCGCGGCGCTGGGAGGCCGCTCCCCGTTCTCCCGCGAAACCACCCTGGCGACCCTGCACGCGGTCCTGTACGAGGACCCCGAACTCCCCGCCGCAGCAGGCCCGTTGCACGACATCCTGGCCGCCCTCCTGGAGAAGGAACCGTCGGCCAGGCCCGCACTGGAGGACGTTGAGCGGGCACTGAGGCCGGTGGCGTTCCCGGAACCTCCCGAGGAACCGGAGACACCGGAGACGCGGTCATCGGCAGAGCCCCCAACTCCCGTACGGGCGCCCGCGGATGCGCCGACCCCCGCATACCTGGACGCCTCCCTCGTACGGGCCGTGCGAGAGCCCTGGGAACAGTCACCGGAGGAACAGGAACCGGAGCGGGAAGGGGAGCGGGAGTGGCGGGAACCCGAGCCCGCGTCGCCGATGGACGCGATACCCGTCGCGCGTACGATCGCCACCCCGGTCCTGGGAACCCCGCCCCCCGAGGCGTCCAACGCCTCCACCGAAGTCCCCTCCGAGATACGGTCCGAGGCCGGTTCGGCGATCCCCACGCGCAGCGCCGGGGTCCCACTGATCCGAGCCAAGACGCAGACGGTGACGGCGACACAGTCGCGGGCCCAAGCACAGGCGCAGGCGTTGACGGAGAAACGACCGGCGGAACAGCCCCCGCACCCCCCGCAGTCCCACGGTCGCCGCCGTCTGGGGATGCTGGCCGCGGGGGTGGTCACCGTGGGGGCGGTGGTGGGCTTGGTCCTGGCGGCGACGGCAGGCTCACCCGACGACAAGAACACAGCGACTCCCGGGTCGTCGTCCGCACGCTCACCCTCGCCTCCGCCGCCGACCTCGCAGCCCGCCACCCCCACCCGGACCTCCCCCGAGACCTCTCCCGAGCCCACCGTCGAGGGCACCTCCCGCCCGCGCAGCCTGCCGCCCGGCGCGCACGAGGAGGCGGGCGGCTACGCGTGGGCGCCGCCCAGGGGCTGGCGTCGGGACGTGAAGACGGGCGCCGAGGTGCACTACACGTCCCCCGACGGCCGGCAGGAACTCCTCGCCAAGTCCTCCCTGGCACGCGGCGAGTTGCTGGCCACCTGGGAGCAGTCGGAACGCAACGCCCGCCAGGGCCAGGACTACACGAAGATCAGCCTGGGGGAGACGACGTACCAGGATCACCCGGCCGTGGTCTGGGAGTACACCTTCACCCTGGACGGCACCCCCTGGCACGCCAGGCTGCTCGGCTTCGACGTGGAGGGGAAGTCCTACCAGATCAGCACCTGGTACCACCCGGAGATCGAGGATCAGGCGGTACGGACGTACGAACGGGTGAAGGGGTCGTTCACAGTGCTGTGAACGACCCCTTCACCCAACGCGAGACCACCGCGAGACCACCGCGGAACCAGCCGACCGGACCGGCTGACCTGACTGGTCTGCCTGCCCGGTCTGCCTGCCTGGTCGGCCTGGCTAGCCGACCTTGACGACGTCCTCGGCATCGTCGCCGTCATCGACGACGCTCGTGTCCCGGCCACCGTCGACGACCACGGATCCGCGCCCGGTCTTCTGCCGGACGACGGCGATGACGAGCACAACGGCCGCGACCAGCAGCGAGAGCAGTACGGTCTCGCGGCCGTCGTGCTCGGTGTCGGTGAGCATGTAGCCGAGGACGAACACGATGAGGGCGGCGGTCGCCCAGGTCAGATACGGGTACAGCCACATCCGCACGACGAGCTTCTCGGGGGACTCACGCTCGATGATCTTCCGCATGCGCAGCTGCGAGAAGCAGATGACCAGCCAGACGAACAGGGCGACGGCGCCGGAGGAGTTGACGAGGAAGAGGAAGACCGAGTCGGGGAACCGGTAGTTGAAGAAGACGGCGACGAAGCCGAAGACCACAGAGGCGACGATCGCCGCGAGCGGCACACCACGGGACGTGGTCCGAGCGAACGCCTTGGGCGCGTCACCTCGCTGCCCGAGCGAGAACGCCATGCGGGAGGCCGTGTAGAGGCCGGAGTTGAGGCAGGACAGCACCGAGGTCAGCACGATGAAGTTCATGATCTGACCGGCGTGGGCGATACCCAGGGAGTCGAGGGCGGCGACGTACGAGCCCTTCTCCTTGATCGAGGGATCGTTCCAGGGCAGCAGGGTGACGACGACGAAGATCGACCCGAGATAGAAGACGCCGACACGCCAGATGATGCTGTTGGTGGACTTGGTGACGGCCCGCTGCGGGTCCTCGGACTCACCGGCGGCCAGCGTGGCGATCTCGCTCCCCATGAAGGAGAAGACGACGAGCAGCACGCCGGTGAGGATGGCTCCGGGCCCGTTGGGCAGGAACCCACCGTGGTCGGTCAGATTGCCGATCCCGGCCTTGTCGCTGTCGACCCCGGGCAGCACGCCGAACACGGCGAGGGCTCCGATGACGACGAAGGCGCTGATGGCGACGACCTTGATACCGGCGAACCAGAACTCGAACTCGCCGTAGGAACCGACCGAGACGAGGTTGGTCGCGGTCAGCACCATCATCACGATGAGCGCCCAGGCCCACTGCGGTACGGCGGGAATCCACCCTTCGAGGATCGTGGCTCCGGCGGTCGCCTCGACGGCGAGCACGACGACCCAGAAGAACCAGTACAGCCAGCCGATGGAGAACCCGGCCCAGCGCCCGAGCGCCCGGTCAGCGTGCGCGGAGAACGAGCCGGAGGTCGGATTGGCGGCGGACATCTCACCGAGCATCCGCATCACCAGCACGACGAGCGTGCCGACGAGAGCGTAGGAGAGAAGGATGCCCGGCCCGGCGGTACGGATACCGGAGCTGGACCCGACGAAGAGTCCGGCGCCGATGACACCGCCGATGGCGATCATCGAGAGATGTCGGTTCTTGAGCCCGGCCTGAAGACCGGAGGGCGGCTGCGAGGTCATGGGGGAATTCCTTTGCGCCGGGTGAACGGGGTTAGCGCGCCGGTGGGGACGGCGTAAACATTCGGTCCAGTGAATCGGAGGCGTAGAGATTCTTGTACCTTTGAATCCAAATCGTTACTTGAGGTTTTCTTGAGGTTTCGCAGGATTGCCATAGGATTTCGAGATCAGCCCCCGGCGCTGCTTCCCCGAAACAGACATGTCACACTCGGACCATGCGCGTGTATCTCGGCTCCGACCATGCGGGCTTCGAACTCAAGAACCACCTCGTCGAGTGGCTCAGGGAGGCCGGCCACGACCCCGTGGACTGCGGCCCCCACATCTATGACGCCGTCGACGACTACCCGCCCTTCTGCCTCCGCGCCGCGGAGCGCACGGCGGCGGACCCCGACGCCCTCGGCATCGTGATCGGCGGCTCCGGCAACGGCGAGCAGATCGCGGCGAACAAGGTGAAGGGCGTGCGCGCGGCGCTGGCCTGGAGCGAGGAGACCGCGTCGCTGGGCCGCCAGCACAACAACGCCAACGTGGTCGCGGTGGGCTCCCGCATGCACACGCAGGACGAGGCGACGAAGTTCGTGGAGACCTTCCTGGCGACGCCGTTCTCGGAGGACACCCGCCACATCCGCCGCATCGACATGCTGACGGCGTACGAGACGACGGGCGAACTCCCGGAGATCCCGCCCCACCACCCGCAGAGCTAGGGTCCGGCCCCGCCCCCTCTCAGCCCGTCCGGCGTTTGAGGACGAGGCCGTCCAGGCCGACGGGGGGTCTGGGGGCACAGCCCCCAGAACGACGGCGCCTACTCGACAGACCGAGACGGGCGGGCGGGTGGGCAAAAAACCACGAAAGGAAGCCGCGCGTGCCGGAAGGGCACACGATCCACCGCCTGGCCCAGGACTACGCCGCCCACTTCGCAGGAAGACCCGCCACCGTAAGCAGCCCGCAGGGCAAGTTCACCGACGCGGCAGCCCTCCTCACCGGCGCCCCCCTCACCACCGCCGACGCCCACGGCAAACACCTCTTCCTCCGCTTCCGTGAAGCCGACTGGGTCCACATCCACCTCGGCCTCTTCGGCAAGGTCGACTTCGGCGACGCCCCCGCCCCGCCGCCCACGGACACCGTCCGCCTGCGCCTCGCCAACAGCACCTCGTACGTGGACCTCCGAGGTCCCACCACCTGCGCGCTCATCACGGACACCGAGAAGCAGGCGATACACGACCGCCTGGGCCCCGACCCTCTCCGCCCGGACGCCGACCACCAGGCCGCGTACACCCGCGTCAGCCGCAGTCGGACGACCATCGCCGCCCTGCTCATGGACCAGAAGCTCATCGCGGGCGTGGGGAACGTCTACCGGGCCGAGGTCCTGTTCCGGCACGGCATCGACCCGTACCGCCCCGGCAGGGACATCACACCGGCCGAGTGGGACGCCCTCTGGAAGGACCTGGTCGCCCTCATGCGCGAGGGCGTACGCAACAACCGCATCGACACCGTCCGCCCGGAACACACCCCGGAGGCGATGGGCCGCCCGCCGCGCGTCGACGACCACGGCGGCGAGGTCTACGTCTACCGCAGGGCCAACCTGCCCTGCCACCTCTGCGGCGGCGAGATCCGCACCGCCGACCTCGCCGCCCGCAACCTCTTCTGGTGCCCCACCTGCCAGCGAGGCTGAAAACACCCAACCGGACGCCGGGACGCGGGAGTCAGAACCCGTGGGACAACCAGGGCTCCACCGCCGACCCGAACGCCACCGAGGCCTCGGCCAACGCACCCTGCCGAAGCTCCCGCACCCGCCCGGCAGCCGCCAGCCCGGCCAACGGCACCCCGCCCAGATACGCGGCCCCCAACTCCCGTACGGACAAGGCGAGATCAGCCGCATCCTCCGTACGCCGGCACACGGCTCCCTTGGTGTCGCCCGTCAGCCGCCACCGCCCGGAGTTCCACGGACAGAACGCGTCCTCGACATCGAGCACGACATCCACGGGCGTCTGATACGTCCGGGCCTCCAACGCGGCCCCCACGTCCACCAGTCGTACGTACAGCGCGTCCCGTCTGCGCAGCGCGCACCGCCGGATGTCCGTCACCATGTGATGCCACGGCTCCTCGACCGGCCGCCCACGCGAGACGATCTTCGACGTCAGGTCGATGTCGAACAGGAACCGCCACAGCGCGCCCTGGGCAGCGGCGTCGAGCGCCTCCACGTCTTCGACGACGACCGCGCTGTTGGAACCGGTGACGTCCCAGTCGGGCTTGATCCGGAACCGCGCGAACCCCACAACCTCCGTGCCCCGCTCGGCGACCACGCACTGCAACGGCGACGCGCCGTCCCGCTCGCTCTCCGGGTCGAGCACCATGACCCGCTCCCAGCCGGGCATCCGCGCCAGCATCCCGGGCCGCTCCGGCACCCGCCGCGCGTACACCGCCTCGCAGACGTCGAGGGCCTCGGTCGGTACGGCGTACCGCAGCCGTACGTCATCGGCGCCGGCCGGCGCCTCCAGGCGTACCCGCGTCGTGTCGATCTCGAAGGTCAGCGAGTGGGTGGCGGCCCCGTACCCGAACCGCCCGTAGATGGCGGGCTCGGACGCCGTGAGCACGGCCAGCGGCTCGCCCCAGCTCCGTACGTCGTCCAGCTGCCGCCGCATCATCGACGTCAGCACCCCGCGCCTACGGTGCGTGCCGGCCACGCCGACCATCGTGACGCCCGCGGCCCGCACGGACGCACCACCCGGTACGGTTACCCGGAAAGTGAAGGCACCCGCACTGCCCACACACGTGTCACCGTCCCAGGCACCGACAGAGCGGTCGTACTCGGTGAGTGATCTCCACAACTCCCGTTCCTCGGCGGACTCCGGCACCCCACCGAAGGCACGGATCAGGTTGTCGTACCACTGATCCCAGTCTTCGGGCCACAGTACCCGCAGGTCGGTCGTGCCGGAGGTCCTGGAGGTCGTCATGGACCATGAGTACCAGGGCGATGCGGGACGAGCGAGGGAATTTTCCCCTCGGGGCCTCGGACCGGCCCTCGGTGGGTTTCACTGTGAAGTTGAAGCTCGGACGGGGGACAAGTGGGACCTCCCGTGCCAAGCAGCTGGTCCGATGGATAGGGTCCCGAACTAATGGCAGCAGGACGAGAGCGGCGCGCGGAGGCCGAGACGTTCACGGCCCGGTTGAAGAAGCAGGCTCACCGGGTCCGCACCGGCCTGCGCAGATCCGCCGTGGACTACTTCCGGGGCGACGGTTCGGACTGGATCGCGCTCGCCGGACTGCTCATCATGATCCCGGTCATCGCGGCCATGACCCTCGCCAACTCGGTGTGGTGCTCCCCGGCCCTGCTCGTCCTCCCGATCGTCGCCGGCGGTCTCCTTCTGCGCCCGGCCAGCCTGCTGGGCCTGTACGGGGCGGCGGCGACGGCACTGATCGTGGAGTCGGTGAAACTGGGCCCGTACACGGAGGGCCCCTCCAGGGTCACCCCGGGTGTGGTCCTCGTCGTGGCGGCCTGCGGATTCTTCGGCCTGCTGATCGCCCAGTTCCGCAGCAGAGTGGGCGTCCCCTGGCGGCGCGGCGGCACGATGCTGTTCGACCTGCGTGAACGCATCCGCGTCCAGAGCAAGTTGCCGCAGCTGCCGCAGGGCTGGCACCGGGAGATGGCGCTGCGTCCGGCGGGCGGCCAGTCGTTCTCGGGCGACTTCGTGGTGGCGGCCCGTACGAACGGCGGCCGCACGATGGAGGTCGTCCTGACGGACGTCTCCGGCAAGGGCATGGACGCGGGCTCCCGAGCCCTGCTCCTCTCCGGAGCCTTCGGCGGCCTCCTGGGTTCCCTCCCGCCCCACGCCTTCCTCCCGGCGGCGAACGGCTACCTCCTCCGCCAGGACTGGGACGAGGGCTTCGCGACCTCGATCCACCTGGTCCTGGACCTGGACTCCGGCGACTACGAACTCTTCTCGGCCGGCCACCCGCCGGGCCTCCAGCTCAGCGCGGGCACCGGCCGCTGGGAGGAAAAGGCGGCGGAGGGACCGCTGTTGGGCGTGTACGACGGAGCCCAGTTCGACCCCGTGAAGGGATCGCTGCGCCCGGGAGACGTCCTGATGCTGTTCACGGACGGTCTGGTGGAGACGTCGGAACGGGACATCGTCGAGGGCATCGACCGCCTGACCGGCGAGGCCGACCGCTACGTGGCCGGCGGCTTCCACGGTGCGGCCTGGCACCTCATCGAGGCGGTCGCCAAGGACGTCAACGACGACAGGGCCCTCCTGCTCGTCTGCCGAGAGGGCCCCACAGCCCAGGCGACGATCTGACCCGCCCCTCCTCCACGGTCAAGATGACGTCAAGGAATCACCAACACTCGCTCTACCGAACGATCCCGGACGCCCACCGGAGCGACCGAAAACCCGCGCCGAGCCCCAGACTGGCCGGATGAACGAAACCCACGCGCACCCCCCGACCCCTCCGATCTCCCCGACCTCCCCAACTCCCCTGACCCTGGCCGAGGTAGAGGCCATGGCCCGCGCGGCGCACGCGGCGCAGACGGACAAGGCGGGCCGCCCCTACGTGGAGCACCTCCAGGCCGTGGCGGAGGGCGTACGCGCGCGTGGGGGTGACGACGAACAGATCGCGGCGGCCTGGCTGCACGACGCCGTGGAGGACGACGCGCTGGCCGAACGCGACCTGGAGGAGGCCGCGTTGACCCGCCGTACGAAGGACATCGTGCTGGCCGTCACCAAGCGCGCGGGGGAGACCCCCGAGGCGTACGCCAGGCGCGTCCTCGACACCCCGGGCGCGCTGCTGGTCAAGGAGTCGGACCTCGCGCACAACGCGGACCCGGCCCGCCTGTCGGCCCTGGACGCCCCGACCCGTGATCGCCTCACCCGGAAATACGCCAGGATGCGGACACTTCTCGGCCTCCAGAGAGGTGAATATCAGCGCAAGCACCCATAAGGAACACATTTCTGTGCCCTTTGTTTATCTATGGCGACAAAACGATCCGGTGGGACCGATGATGCGTCACCGGCCGCATACGGCGGCCTCGTTGGTGGCACGATGGATCTGGCGGGGGTGCGAGGGAAAGCATCCCTGGGCCGGTAGTGCGAACCGACCATAGGGTGTGATCAGTGTGGCCATTTCGTTGTCAGTGGTGCTGATGTTGGGAATCATCCTGGTGGTGCTGATTCGCGGAGGCACGATCAAGGCGGGTCCGGCGGTCGTCGCCATCCTCTTCGGCTTCTTCCTCGCCTCGACGGGCATGGCCGACGACATCCAACGCTTCCTGAACTCGATAGCGGACACGATCAACGAGATCCAGTTCTGACCAGGCGGCCCGGCCGGGCCGTGCGGCCACAGGGGCCGACCGCCGGCGAGAAAACGCGACCGGCCCGGTTCCAGGGAACCGGGCCGGCGGCGAGAACAGAGCGGGCGACGGGAATCGAACCCGCGTAGCTAGTTTGGAAGACTAGGGCTCTACCATTGAGCTACGCCCGCACAGGTGCGCCGCAGGTCAGCTGACCGCGGCACAGAAACCATCGTAGCGGTTCGGGGCCCCTCGACGCACACCGCGTTTCCAGTCCTGAAATGCGGCAACCCCGGGGCCTGCGGGCATGTACCCTACGTGTCGCACCAGACGGGGTGTGGCGCAGCTTGGTAGCGCGTCCGCTTTGGGAGCGGAAGGCCGTGGGTTCAAATCCCGCCACCCCGACCACGTGCCGGACCACCGGCAGCATCGTCTTCAAGATCACCTTTTGGGGCGTGTACCGCCTGCGGCTACTATGCAGACTGCGCGCCCGTGTGTCTGCGTTGTTTACGTCCCTCAAGGGCCGCGAATCCGCTGAGGCTCCGCCGCGTCCGACAACAGGACAATCAGCAGAACCCGCAGCAGAACCCCAAGAAGTCAGCCCCCAAGGAGACCGAACCGTGAAGAGCGCCGTGGAGACCCTGAACCCGACCCGGGTTCGGCTCAGCATCGAGGTGCCCTTCGAGGAGCTCAAGGACAGCCTCGACGCGGCGTACAAGAAGATCAACCAGCAGGTCACGGTGAAGGGCTTCCGGAAGGGCAAGATCCCGGCGCGCATCATCGACCAGCGGTTCGGCCGCGGTGCGGTCCTGGAGGAGGCGGTCAACGACGCGCTCCCGAAGTTCTACACCGAAGCGGTCAACGAGGCCGAGCTCAACGTCCTGGGCCAGCCCGAGGTCGACATCACGGAGTTGAAGGACGGCGAGACGCTGAACTTCACCGCCGAGGTCGACGTCCGCCCGACCATCGAGATCCCGGACTACTCCGGCATCGAGGTCGAGGTCGACGCGATCGAGGTCACCGAGGAGGACATCGACAAGTCGGTGGAGCAGCTCCGTGAGCGCTTCGCCTCCACCTCCCCGGTCGAGCGTGCCGCCGCGGACGGCGACGTCGTGACGCTGGACCTGGAGGCCAAGGTCGACGGCGAGGTGCTGGAGGACGGCATCGCGAACGGCCTGTCCTACACCATCGGCTCCGGCGAGCTGCTGGACGGCGTCGACGAGGCCGTGACGGGCGTGGAGGCCGGTGGCGAGGCCACCTTCACCTCCGAGCTCAAGGGCGGCTCGGCGGCCGGCAAGGAGGCCGAGGTCACCGTCAGGGTCACCCAGGTCGCCGCCCGTGAACTCCCGGCCCTGGACGACGAGTTCGCCCAGCTCGCCTCCGAGTTCGACACCCTGGAGGAGCTGCGCGCGGACAGCCGCAAGCGCCTCGAGAACATGAAGCAGTACGACCAGGCCACGCAGGCCCAGGAGCGCGTCCTGGAGAAGCTGCTGGAGCTCGTCGAGGTGCCCGTCCCCGAGAAGCTTCTCGAGGAAGAGGTCAACACCCGCAAGCACAACCTGGAGCACCACCAGCTCGGTCAGATGGGCCTCGACCTCGAGAAGTACCTCGAGATCCAGGGCAAGACGGCCGAGGAGTTCGACACCGAGACCAAGGAAGCCGCGGTCAAGGGCATCAAGACCCAGTTCGTCCTCGACGAGCTGGTCAACAAGGAGAAGCTGAACGTCAACCAGGAGGAGCTCACCGAGCACCTCATGCGGCGCGCGGCCTCCTCCGGCATGTCCCCCGACCAGTTCGCCCAGGCGGTCGTCGAGGGCGGTCAGGTCCCGATGCTGGTCGGCGAGGTCGCCCGCGGCAAGGCCCTCGCGGTCGTCGTCGAGGCCGCCACGGTCAAGGACACCAACGGCGAGATCATCGACCTCGACGACGAGGAAGAGGACGAGACCACGGAGGCCTCCTCCGAGGAGACCCCGGCCGTCGAGGCCGAGGCCGAGACCGAGGCCACCGAGGACAAGCCCGAGGCCTGACAGCCACGGCACCTCTGAATCACACGTAAGCAGCTGGACAGGCCCCCGGGGAACTTCGATCCCCGGGGGCCTGTCCGTGCCCTGAAGGGGCGCGGGGAACTGCGCGACAAGCCCCCACGGGCCGCAGGCGACCCACTCCCGGCGGAGCCACGGCGAGAAGCACCAGGGGGCCCGGGGCACAGCCCCGTGACGCTCGCCGAGACCCCGCTCACCGCACAGCCGACGCTGACCGGAAACCCTGCTCAACCCCGCGGAGCACATGCGCTCACAGCGAACAGTTCCCTTCCCGGGATTCCCCGGAGGGACCCGCGCGTTAGGGTCCATGAGAGCGAGGGCAGGGGAGTCCCCGACAACCGTCGGACGGCTTCACGCCCCGGCAGAACACGTGAGACGGCCCGGCGCCGTCGTAAGACGAGCAGGTGGACACGACGTGACGAATCTGATGCCTTCCGCCGCCGGCGAGCCTTCCATCGGCGGTGGCCTCGGCGACCAGGTCTACAACCGGCTGCTCAACGAGCGGATCATCTTCCTCGGCCAGCCGGTCGACGACGACATCGCGAACAAGATCACCGCGCAGCTGCTGCTCCTCGCGGCGGCTGACCCGGACAAGGACATCAACCTCTACATCAACAGCCCCGGTGGCTCGATCACGGCCGGCATGGCGATCTACGACACCATGCAGTTCATCAAGAACGACGTGGTGACCATCGCCATGGGTCTCGCCGCCTCCATGGGCCAGTTCCTGCTCAGCGCGGGTACGCCCGGCAAGCGCTTCGCCCTGCCGAACGCCGAGATCCTGATCCACCAGCCCTCCGCGGGCCTCGCGGGTTCGGCCTCGGACATCAAGATCCACGCCGAGCGGCTGCTGCACACCAAGAAGCGTATGGCCGAGCTCACGTCGCAGCACACGGGCCAGACCGTCGAGCAGGTCACCCGGGACTCGGACCGCGACCGCTGGTTCGACCCCGAGGAGGCCAAGGCGTACGGCCTCATCGACGACGTCATCGCCACGGCCGCAGGCATCCCGGGCGGCGGCGGCACGGGGGTGTAAGTGCCCTCAACGCCCTCCAGCCCCCGCCTAAGCCCCTTTCAGGAGACACCGTGAACGACTTCCCCGGCAGCGGCCTCTACGACCGCACGAGGGCCGCCCAGGCCGCCCAGGCGGAGTACACCGGCCCCATCGCCGAATCCCGCTACGTCATCCCGCGCTTCGTCGAGCGCACCTCGCAGGGCGTGCGTGAGTACGACCCGTACGCGAAGCTCTTCGAGGAGCGTGTGATCTTCCTCGGCGTGCAGATCGACGACGCCTCCGCCAACGACGTCATGGCGCAGCTGCTGTGCCTGGAGTCGATGGACCCCGACCGGGACATCTCGGTCTACATCAACAGCCCCGGCGGCTCCTTCACGGCGCTCACCGCGATCTACGACACGATGCAGTTCGTGAAGCCGGACGTCCAGACGGTCTGCATGGGCCAGGCGGCCTCCGCCGCCGCGATCCTCCTCGCGGCCGGTACGCCGGGCAAGCGTATGGCGCTGCCCAACGCGCGCGTGCTGATCCACCAGCCGTACAGCGAGACCGGTCGCGGGCAGGTCTCCGACCTGGAGATCGCGGCCAACGAGATCCTCCGGATGCGTGCCCAGCTGGAGGACATGCTGGCCAAGCACTCCACCACGCCGATCGAGAAGATCCGCGAGGACATCGAGCGCGACAAGATCCTCACGGCCGAGGACGCGCTGTCGTACGGACTGATCGACCAGATCATTTCCACCCGGAAGATGAACAACGCCAGCGTCCGCTGACGTACTCGTAGGCGTACTGGTAGGCGGAGAAGCTGTATCGTCTGCCGCCCCTTGGCACGGTTCGACTCGGCGCACGTCGAAGTGAACCGTGCCAAGGGGGGCCCGAACGAGGGGCCCGGCAAGGTACCGTCGACATAAGGCAGCACCAGGAGCCGCTGTACGTAGGCGTCTCCCAGGCGAAGGGGAAGCACACCGTGGCACGCATCGGTGACGGCGGCGATCTGCTCAAGTGCTCGTTCTGTGGCAAGAGCCAGAAGCAGGTCAAGAAGCTCATCGCAGGCCCCGGTGTATACATCTGCGACGAGTGCATCGATCTCTGCAACGAGATCATCGAGGAAGAGCTCGCCGAGACGAGTGAGGTCCGGTGGGAGGAACTCCCCAAGCCTCGCGAGATCTACGAGTTCCTCGAGGGGTACGTAGTCGGTCAGGAGTCGGCCAAGAAGGCCCTGTCCGTCGCGGTGTACAACCACTACAAGCGGGTCCAGGCCGGTGAGAACGGCGGTGGTCAGAGCCGTGACGACGCCATCGAGTTGGCGAAGTCGAACATCCTGCTGCTGGGCCCCACGGGCTCCGGCAAGACCCTCCTCGCGCAGACCCTGGCGCGCATGCTGAACGTCCCGTTCGCCATCGCCGACGCGACGGCGCTGACGGAGGCCGGGTATGTCGGCGAGGACGTCGAGAACATCCTGTTGAAGCTGATCCAGGCGGCGGACTACGACGTCAAGAAGGCCGAGACCGGGATCATCTACATCGACGAGATCGACAAGGTCGCGCGGAAGAGTGAAAACCCGTCGATCACGCGTGACGTGTCCGGCGAGGGGGTCCAGCAGGCACTGCTGAAGATCCTCGAAGGCACGACGGCCTCCGTCCCGCCGCAGGGCGGACGCAAGCACCCGCACCAGGAGTTCATCCAGATCGACACGACGAACGTCCTGTTCATCGTGGGCGGTGCCTTCGCGGGCCTGGAGAAGCTCGTCGAGTCCCGCGCGGGTGCCAAGGGCATCGGCTTCGGCGCCACGATCCGCTCCAAGAAGGAGCTGGAGGCGAAGGACCGCTTCGAGGACGTCATGCCCGAGGACCTGGTGAAGTTCGGCATGATCCCCGAGTTCATCGGCCGCCTCCCCGTCATCACCTCGGTCCACAACCTCGACCGTGAGGCCCTCCTCCAGATCCTGGTGGAGCCGCGCAACGCCCTCGTCAAGCAGTACCAGCGCCTCTTCGAACTCGACGGCGTGGAGCTGGACTTCGAGCGCGAGGCCCTGGAGGCCATCGCCGACCAGGCGATCCTGCGCCAGACCGGCGCGCGCGGCCTGCGCGCCATCATGGAGGAGGTCCTCCAGGCGGTGATGTACGAGGTCCCGTCCCGCAAGGACGTGGCCCGCGTCGTCATCACGGTGGACGTCGTCCTGAAGAACGTGAACCCCACCCTGATCCCGAGGGACGCGCGCGGCCGCGGCCCGGGCGAGCAGAAGACGGCGTAACGGCAGGGCGGTACAAGGGAATTGACAGAACTGCGGAGGGGCCCCGGTCAACAGACCGGGGCCCCTCCGCAGTTGACGTCGCCGCCGAGGCGTGTCAGGCCTTGACGCGCACTTCCTTGCGGAGCTTGGCGGCGAACTCGGCCGCCTCCTCCATCGTGGCGGACTTGCCCACGGTCAGGGCTGCGAGGTCGTACGTCAGGACGTAGCTGAGGGTGCTGTGGTCGCCCCAGATGCAGAACGGCATCTTCGTCGTCTTGCCGGACTCGGAGGTCTCGATCTCCTGGCACTTCATGACGCCGTTGTCGAACCCGGCCGGCGTGAACTCCTGCGGGCTGCCGACGAGTTTGCCGTCGTCGGCGGACCCGCTCTTCGTCGACTCCGCCTTCATCTGGGCGAACATCGCGTCGACGACCTTCTCCGGGTCGTCGATGGTGCCGTACACGCCGGAGAACATCACGTTCTTGGCGGTGAGACCCTCGCCCGAGGCGTACATGGCGCTGACGTCCTTGGGGTTCTGCACCCCCCAGGACTCGGCGTCCTTGATCTCGTCCGCGGTCAACCCGTCGCTCTCGGAGTTCCCGCTCTTCTTGTACTCGCCGTCGAGCACCGTCGCCGGCGCCGTCAGCTTGTGCGCGCCGTCGTCGGCGATGTCGGAGCCGCCGCTCGAACCGCCGCTCAGCACGAAGTACGCCCCCACGGCGACGGCGGCCACTACAGCCACCGCCCCGATGACGATCCCCGTCTTCTTCTTGCCCCCGCCCGGCGCCGGCGGCTGCGGAACCCCGTAGGGGGCCTGGCCGTACGGCGGCTGCTGGCCGTAGGCGTCGGGCTGCTGCGGATAGCCGTAACCGGGCTGCGGGGGAGCCTGCTGCGGATAGCCGTAGCCAGGCTGCGGCGGAGGCGTCTGCTGCGGGTAGCCGTAGCCCGGCTGGGGAGCCGTCGGAGGACCCGGAGGTGCCTGCGGAGGCTGACCGTAAGGGCCCGGCTGGGCCGGCTGCCCGTACGGTCCGGGCTGCTGCGGCGGTCCGTCGTACGGGCCCGGCTGGTTGTGGCTCATCTCTGGGTTCCCCTCCAGATACTTATGTGTTCCTGACATCCTCGCGCAGGCCAGGAGTCCGAGTTGCCCCGGGTGTGCCACCGTTACGAAAGAAACGTGTTTCGGGACACGGCGGTGACGCCTCTAAACTGACCGGGTGACCGAGAACGCTCAGCAGCAGCCAACAGCGCCCATCACCGAACTGCCGACCCAGTACGCGCCGGCCGAGGTAGAGGGGAAGCTGTACGAGCGCTGGGTGGACCGGGGTTACTTCGCCGCCGACGCGAAGAGCGACAAGCCCGCCTACACCATCGTCATCCCGCCGCCGAACGTCACCGGCTCCCTCCACCTGGGCCACGCCTTCCAGCACACGCTCATGGACGCCCTCACCCGCCGCAAGCGCATGCAGGGCTACGAGTCGCTCTGGCTCCCCGGCATGGACCACGCCGGCATCGCCACCCAGAACAAGGTCGAGCAGCAGCTTGCCGAGGAGGGCAAGTCGCGGCACGACCTGGGGCGCGAGGAGTTCGTCGAGCGGGTCTGGCAGTGGAAGGAGGAGTACGGCGGCAGGATCCTGGGCCAGATGCGTCGCCTCGGCGACGGCGTCGACTGGTCGCGTGAGCGCTTCACCATGGACGAGGGGCTGTCCAAGGCAGTCCAGACGATCTTCAAGCGGCTCTTCGACGACGAGCTGATCTACCGCGCCGAGCGGATCATCAACTGGTGTCCGCGCTGTCTGACGGCCATCTCGGACATCGAGGTCGACTACCAGGACGACGACGGCGAGCTCGTCTCCATCAAGTACGGCGAGGGCGAGGACACCCTCGTCGTCGCGACGACCCGCGCCGAGACCATGCTCGGTGACACCGCGGTCGCGGTCCACCCGGACGACGAGCGGTACGCGCATCTCGTCGGCAGGCGGATCAAGCTGCCGCTGACCAACCGCACCATCCCGGTCGTCGCGGACACGCACGTCGACCCCGAGTTCGGCACCGGCGCGGTCAAGGTGACCCCCGCCCACGACCCCAACGACTTCGCCATCGGCCAGCGCCACGGCCTGGAGTCGCTGACGGTCATGGACGAGCGCGGCATCATCACCGTCCACGGCCCCTTCCAGGGCCTGGACCGTTTCGAGGCCCGCTCCACGATCGTCAACGCGCTGCGCGAGCAGGGCCGGATCGTCGCCGAGAAGCGGCCGTACGTCCACTCGGTCGGCCACTGCTCACGCTGCAAGACGACCGTCGAGCCCCGGCTGTCGATGCAGTGGTGGGTCAAGGTCGAGCCGCTCGCCAAGGCGGCCGGTGACGCGGTCCGTGACGGCCAGGTCACGATCCACCCGCAGGACATGTCGAAGCGCTACTTCGACTGGGTCGACAACATGCACGACTGGTGCATCTCGCGCCAGCTGTGGTGGGGCCACCGGATTCCGGTCTGGTACGGCCCCGAGGGCCAGGTCGTCTGCGTCGGACCCGACGACGAGACGCCGACCGGCGAGGGCTGGACGCAGGACGAGGACGTCCTCGACACCTGGTTCTCCTCCGGCCTGTGGCCCTTCTCCACCCTCGGATGGCCGGAACAGACCCCGGACCTGGAGAAGTTCTACAAGACCGATGTCCTGCTCACCGGCCACGACATCATCTTCTTCTGGGTCGCCCGGATGATGATGTTCGGCCTCTACGCGATGGACGGCGAAGCCCCGTTCCACACCATCGCGTTGACCGGCCTCGTCCGTGACGAGTTCGGCAAGAAGATGTCGAAGTCCAACCCCAACGCGGTGGACCCCCTCGACTGGATGGACGCGTACGGCTCGGACGCCGTCCGCTTCACCCTGGCCAAGGGCGCCAACCCGGGCGCGGACGTCCCGATCGGCGAGGACTGGGTCCAGGCGTCCCGGAACTTCACCAACAAGATCTGGAACGCCACCCGCTTCGCCCTGATGAACGGCGCCACCGTCGAGGGCGAACTCCCGCCCGTGGAGCGGCTGTCGGCGACGGACCGCTGGATCCTGTCCCGGCTGAACAAGACCGTGGCCGAGATCGACGCGTTCTACGACGACTACCAGTTCGCCAAGCTCAGTGAGTCCCTCTACCACTTCGCGTGGGACGAGGTCTTCGACTGGTACGTCGAGCTGTCGAAGACCACGTTCTTCGCGGGCGGCGAGCAGGCCAAGGTCTCCGGCCGGGTCCTCGGCGAGGTCCTCGACGTGATGCTGCGGGTCCTGCACCCCATCGTCCCGTTCGTCACCGAGACCCTGTGGACGACGCTGACCGGCGGCGAGACCCTCGTCACCGCCGACTGGCCCAAGGACAGCGGCTTCCGCGACGAGGCCGCCGAGCAGGAGATCGCGCTGGTCCAGCGGGTCGTCACCGAGGTCCGCCGGTTCCGCAAGGACCAGGGCCTGAAGGACGGCCAGAAGGTCCCGGCTCGCCTCACCCTCGACGGCACCGCGCTCGCCGCGCACGAGGCGGCCATCCGCCAGCTCCTCCGCCTCCAGCCCGAGGAGGACGGCTTCCACGCCACCGCGACCCTCCCGGTCGCCGGCGCCACGGTCGCCCTCGACCTCTCCGGCACGATCGACGTCGAGGCCGAGCGCAAGCGCCTGGCGAAGGACCTGGCGGCGGCGGAGAAGGAACGGCAGCAGGCCGAGGCCAAGCTCGGCAACGAGGCCTTCCTGGCAAAGGCCCCGGACAACGTGGTCGACAAGATCCGCGGCCGCCTGGCCAAGGCCGACGAGGACATGGCCCGCATCCAGACCCAGTTGGAGGGCTTGCCCCAGGCGTAAGAGGGTTCGTACGGCGACAGGCCCCCGGGGACTTCGATCCCTGGGGGCCTGTCGCGCCCTACAGGGGCGCGGGGAACTGCGCGACCAGCCACAACGCACCCGCACCCGCCAACGAACCCTCCACCACCCCACTCCGTAGGCACCCTGTCAGTCCCCCTCCGTAGACTGACCCCCGTGAGCGACACCAACCCCTTCGACGACATCATCGACGCCGAGACCGACCGCGACCCCGACCTCGCGGTCATCGAGGCCGGCAGCCGCACCCTCCGCACCCAGGGCCAGGCCCCGGACACGGACCTGCCGGGCCGACCCCGGGACCCCGAGGTCGACAAGGCGCTGCGCACCGTCGAGGCGGACCTCGCCACCCGCTGGGGCGAGACCAAGCTGGAGCCCAGCGTCAGCCGTATCGCCGCCCTGATGGACGTGCTGGGGGAGCCGCAGCGCGCGTACCCCTCGATCCACATCACCGGCACCAACGGCAAGACGTCCACCGCCCGCATGATCGAGGCCCTTCTCGGCGCCTTCGACCTGCGCACCGGCCGGTACACCTCCCCGCACGTCCAGTCGGTCACCGAGCGCATCAGCCTGGACGGCGTGCCGATCGCCGCCGAGCGGTTCGTCGAGACGTACGACGACATCAAGGCGTACGTCGACATGGTCGACGCCCAGCAGGAGTACCGGCTCTCCTTCTTCGAGATCCTGACCGGCATGGCGTACGCCGCCTTCGCGGACGCCCCGGTCGATGTCGCCGTCGTCGAGGTCGGGATGGGGGGCAGCTGGGACGCCACCAACGTCATCGACGGTGACGTGGCCGTCGTGACGCCCATCGACCTCGACCACACCGACCGGCTCGGCGAGACCCCTGGTGAGATCGCCGTCGAGAAGGGCGGGATCATCAAGCAGGACGCCACCGTCATCCTCGCCCAGCAGCCCGTCGACGCGGCCCAGGTGCTGCTGAAGAGGGCCGTCGAGGTCGACGCCACGGTGGCCAGGGAAGGGCTGGAGTTCGGGGTCGTCAGCAGGCAGGTCGCCGTCGGCGGGCAGATGCTGACGCTGCGCGGGCTCGGCGGGGAGTACGAGGGGATCTTCCTGCCCCTGCACGGCGGCTACCAGGCCCACAACGCGGCCGTCGCCCTCGCCGCCGTCGAGGCGTTCTTCGGCGTCGGCACCCAGCGGCCGGAACCCCTCGACACCGAGACCGTGCGCAAGGCGTTCGCCGCGGTGACGTCCCCGGGGCGGCTGGAGATCGTACGGCGCTCGCCCACCGTCGTACTCGACGCCGCGCACAACCCGGCGGGCGCCCGGGCCACGGCCGAGGCCGTGGGGGAGGCCTTCGACTTCAGCCGGCTCATCGGCGTGGTCGGGGCGAGCGCGGACAAGAACGTACGTGGGCTGCTGGAGGCCTTCGAGCCGGTCTTCGCGGAGGTCGTGATCACGCAGAACACGAGCCATCGCGCGATGGACGCCGACGAACTCGCCGCCATCGCCGTCGAGGTCTTCGGCGACGACCGGGTCCAGGTCGAGCCGCGTCTCGACGACGCCCTGGAGGCCGCCATCACCCTCGCCGAGGAGGACGGGGAGTTCTCGGGCGGCGGTGTGCTCGTCACCGGCTCCGTCATCACCGTCGGCGAGGCCCGACTGCTCCTGGGAAGGGGCTGATCCGCCGTGCGTACGCTCTGCGCCTCCACCCTCATCGGCGAGGTCTTCCTGATCGGCTTCGCCGGTCTCGTCGCCATGAAGGACCCCGACCTGTCCATGTCGACGGTGTGGACGGTCAGCGGCATCGCCATGCTGCTGTGTGTGCTGCTCTGCGGTGTGATCACCCGGCCCGGCGGGGTGCAGCTCGGCTGGGCCCTGCAGATCGCGCTCATCGGGTCCGGCTTCATCATGCCGACCATGTTCTTCATGGGCGCGATGTTCGCCGCGCTGTGGTGGGCGTCCGTGCACTACGGCCGGAAGATCGACGAGGCGAAGGCGAGATTCGCAGCGCAGGCCCAGCCGACCGGCACCAGCCCTGACGCTGCGTGACTCCCGCCCGGACCGGCCCTGTAGCCTCTGACCACCGCACACACGTGACCCGAATGGAGCCACCCTCGTGACTCAGCGCACCCTCGTCCTGCTCAAGCCCGACGCCGTCCGTCGCGGCCTGACCGGCGAGATCATCGGCCGGATCGAGCGCAAGGCCGGCTGGCGGATCACCGCGCTGGAGCTGCGTACGCTGGACCAGGAGACGCTGGAGCAGCACTACGGCGAACACAAGGGCAAGGTCTTCTACGAGCCGCTCGTCGAGTTCATGGCCTCCGGCCCCGTCGTCGCGCTCGTCGTCGAGGGCGAGCGGGTCATCGAGGGTGTGCGCGCGCTCGCCGGACCCACCGACCCGATCGCCGCCGCCCCCGGTTCCATCCGCGGCGACTACGGCGTGATCGTGCGCGAGAACCTGATCCACGCCTCCGACTCCGAGGAGTCCGCCGAGCGCGAGCTGAAGATCTTCTTCCCCGGCCGCGACTGACCCGAGGCCCGAACCGCCGACTGAGGGATCGTCACCTCACCCGGATGTCTGACGGATGTCTGACCTGGGACGGCCGCCGAAAACCGGCCGTCCTGCGGCATATGCGCGCCGATCGGGGGAACGCCTACCCCCGAACGCTCGTCTCCAGAAGCGAGACGGCACATCGCATGCTGACAATGGCGAAGACCCTCGCGTGGTGTTCGTGCAGGCGCGACTACGATGTAAGCCTTGCAAGCCTGTTCGTCACCGCACCCACTTCGCCGTCCCGAACCAGAGCCATCACACGCTTCACTTGGGAAGGCCAGTCGAATCCTGATGGGGAACTCAATGTCGTTCATCGGCCGTGACATGGCTGTCGACCTCGGGACCGCCAACACGCTGGTGTACGTCAGGGGTCGCGGGATCGTACTCAACGAGCCGTCCGTCGTCGCGATCAACACCAACACCGGTGGCATTCTCGCGGTCGGATCGGAAGCGAAGAAGATGATCGGTCGGACGCCCGGCAACATCGTTGCCGTGCGCCCGCTCAAGGACGGCGTCATCGCCGACTTCGAGATCACCGAGCGGATGCTCCGCTACTTCATTCTGAAGATTCACAAGCGGCGGTATCTCGCCCGTCCCCGTGTCGTCGTCTGTGTGCCCTCGGGCATCACGGGCGTCGAGCGCCGTGCCGTCATCGAGGCCTCGTCCCAGGCCGGCGCGCGCCAGGTGCACATCATCGAGGAGCCCATGGCCGCGGCCATCGGCTCCGGCCTGCCGGTCCACGAGGCCACGGGCAACATGGTGGTGGACATCGGCGGCGGCACCACGGAGGTCGCGGTCATCTCCCTCGGCGGCATCGTCACCGCCCAGTCCATCCGTGTCGCGGGTGACGAGCTGGACAGCTCGATCATCCAGCACATCAAGAAGGAGTACTCGCTCCTGCTGGGTGAGCGGACTGCCGAACAGATCAAGATCACGATCGGTTCGGCGTACGACCTCGACGCTGACGAACACACCGAAATCCGAGGCCGGGACCTTGTCTCCGGCCTGCCCAAGACGGTCGTGATCTCCGCGGCCGAAGTACGCAAGGCGATCGAGGAACCGGTCAACGCGATCGTCGACGCCGTGAAGACCACCCTCGACAAGTGCCCGCCCGAGCTGTCCGGCGACATCATGGACCGCGGCATCGTTCTGACCGGTGGCGGGGCCCTGCTCCGCGGACTCGACGAACGGCTGCGCCGTGAGACCGGCATGCCCATCCACATCGCCGAGGACCCGCTGGACAGCGTGGCGCTCGGCTCCGGCAAGTGCGTGGAGGAGTTCGAGGCGCTCCAGCAGGTGCTGGACGCGTCGCCGCGCAGATGACGTAACTCTTCGATTCCGCCGTACGAGATGATCCCCTCTCGTGCGGCGGATCGTTGGTATAGAGGCATAAGCTCCCCCAAACAACTCTTCTTGCCCCAACTCCTTTCTTTTCCGAACTCTTCTGCCCCGAAAAAACTCTCTTGAGGAAGGCACGCCGCCGCACGTGAGGGACACACGAGAGAGCCGGCTGCTCCTGGTGCTGCTGATCGCCATCGCGTTCGCGCTGATCACGGTGGACATCCGCGGTGGGGAGGACTCACCGGTCGACGGTGCCCGGCAGGCCGCGGCAGCCGTCTTCGGCCCGGTCGAGGACGGGGTGGCCACCGTGGTCGACCCGGTCGGCGACGCCGTCTCGGCGGTACGCGACTCCGGTGACCGCCACGACCGGCTCGCCACGCTGGAGAAGGAGAACGCGGCGCTCAAGGCCCGCCTCGGCAGCGACGACCGCAACCGCAGCCGCCTCGGCCAGCTCGACAAGATGCTCAAGACGGCCGGCGCCGGCCAGTACGGCATCAAGGGCGCCGAGGTCATCGCCATAGGAGCGGCCCAGGGCTTCTCCTGGACGGTCACCATCGACATCGGCGCCAACGACGGCGTCAAGCGCGACATGACCGTCCTCAACGGGGACGGACTCGTCGGCCGTGTCACCACCGTCGGCCCCGGCACCTCGACCGTGCTCCTCGCCAACGACCCGGACTTCACCGTGGGAACGCGGATGGAGGGCAGCGACGAACTGGGCTTCGCCTCCGGGCAGGGCGACCGGCCGCTGCGCGTCCAGCTCCTCAACGGCAAGGCCAAGGTCAGCAAGGGCGACCGGCTGGTCACCTTCGGCTCGCAGGCCGACAAGCCGTTCGTGCCCGGCGTCCCCGTCGGCTTCGTGTCCCGGGTCGATCCGTCCGGCGGCGACCTGACCCGCACGATCTACGTCACGCCGTTCGTCGGCTTCACCAAGCTCGACATCGTCGGTGTCGTCGTCGAGGCCCCGCGCACCGACCCGCGCGACACCGTCCTCCCGGCCAAGCCGAGACCGACCCCCACGCCGACGGTCACCGTGACGGTGACACCGTCCCCGTCGGCGGCCGACGGCCAATACCAGCAAGAGCAGTAGGAGCTGAACTCTGCATGCGTTTCAACCGGATGCTCCTCTCCACCACCCTGGTGGTCGTCGCCATGGTGATCCAGGTGAGCGTCCTCGCCCGCCTCCACCTCCCGGGCGCCGTCCCCGACCTGCTGCTGCTGACCGTCCTCGGCCTCGCCCTGGTGTACGGCCATGTCGGCGGCGCCCTCGTCGGCTTCGGCGCCGGACTCCTCGCCGACCTCGCCCCGCCCGCCGACCACGCGGCCGGCCGCTACGCCCTCGTGCTGTGTCTCGTCGGCTATCTGGCCGGTCTCGTCAAACCCGAGAACGGCCGGCTCAAGTCGGCCACCGGGCCGATGGCCGTCGTGGTCGCCGCCGCCGTCGGCACCACCCTCCTCTACGCCGGTGTCGGCGCCCTCGTCGGCGACACCGCGGCCCGCCATGTCGGCCTCCCCAGCCTGCTGTTCACAGCCGCGCTGTACGACCTGCTGCTCGCGCCCTTCGTGGTCCCCGGCATCATGTTCCTGGCCCGCAGAGCGGAGAACGACCCGCTGGCCGAGGCCAACTCCGCGGCCAAGAAGACCGACATCTCCTCCGGCTGGCTGTCCTCCGGCACCGGCCTGCGCATCGGCAGCCAGCGCGGCGGCCTGAAGGTGAAGGCCGCCCGCTCGAAGGCGGCCCGCGCCGGCCGCATCAAGGGGGTCAAGCGCCTGTGAACGCCCGTCGGTCGAACCCCGACACCCACGCCCACAGCTTGCTCGTGTACTCGTATGCCTCGTACGTCCGCGTCCCGCACGCGCACTGAGAGGCGGAGGCAGCACCAGTGACCAACATTCCCGAGACCGGCCGGACGCCACGCGTCCAGATCCGTCTCGTCGTCATCCAGATCCTCGTCCTCTCCCTCCTCGGCACCCTCGGGGGCCGCCTGTGGTACCTCCAGATCCGCGAGGGGGACGCCTACGCCAAGGAGGCGTCCGGCAACCACGTACAGCAGGTCGTGCAGCCCGCCGTACGCGGCTCGATCCTCGACGCGCGCGGGGTGCCGATCGCGGACAACGAGACACGTCTCGTCGTCTCCGCCTCCCGCACCGACCTGCTGAAGATGAAGGACGACGGTGACGCCGTCCTCACCAAGCTCGCCGGGGTCCTGGGCCTGAAGCCCAAGGAGGTCAAGGACAAGGTCCGGCTGTGCGACGCCAAGACGCCGCAGCCCTGCTGGAACGGCTCGCCGTACCAGCCGATCCCCATCACCGACGAGGCCACCGCCCGCCAGGCGCTCCAGATCCGCGAGCGCTCCGAGGACTTCCCCGGCATCACCGCCGAACCCGCGGCCGTGCGCCGCTACGCCGGCCCCGGCGGGTCCAACACCGCCCAGGTCCTCGGCTACCTCTCCCCGGTCACCGACGAGGAGATCACCAAGGCGCGGGACACCGACTCGCCCTACCTCCGCTCCGACCAGGTCGGCCGGTCCGGTCTCGAGCGGGAGTACGACAAGGAACTGCGCGGCAAGGCCGGCGTCACCCGCTACGAGGTCGACAACCTCGGCCGCGTCATCGGCACCGCCGAGGCGGACCCGGCCCAGTCCGGCTCCAACCTCGTCACCAGCATCGACGCCCGCGTCCAGCGGGTCGCCGAGTACGAGCTGAACCACGCGATGAAGCTGGCCCGCCGGGAGCACGACGACAACACCGGCGAGAACTACAAGGCCGACGCGGGCGCGGTCGTCGTCATGGAGGCCAAGACGGGCCGGGTCGTCGCCATGGCGTCCAACCCGACCTACGACCCGAACGCCTGGGTCGGCGGCATCTCCGCCAAGGACTACGCCAAGCTGACCGGCAAGAACAGCAACTACCCGCTGCTCAACCGGGCGATCCAGGGCCAGGCGGCCCCCGGCTCGATCTTCAAGGCCATCTCCACCGCCGCCGCCGTCGACGCCGGCTACCCCTTCGACGGAAACTACGACTGCTCCAGCTCGTACTCGATCGGTGGCCAGGTCTTCAAGAACTACGAGTCTAAGGGGTACGGCCCGATCAGCCTCGGCCGCGCCATCGAGGTCTCCTGCGACACCGTCTTCTACCGCCTCGCCCACCAGGAGTGGGTCAAGGACGGCGGTCTGAAGCCGAAGAAGACCGCGAAGAACTGGTTCTACACCACCGCCCACAAGTTCGGCCTCGGCGCCGTGACCGGCATCGACCTGCCCAACGAGGTCGCCGGCCGCGTCCCCGACCGCAAGTGGAAGCAGGACTACTGGAAGGCCAACAAGGCCTCCTGGTGCAAGTACGGCAAGAAGGGCGGCTCCTACGCCCAGCAGATCGCGTACGAGAACTGCCTCGAAGGCAACCTCATGCGCGCCGGTGACTCCGTCAACTACTCGATCGGACAGGGCGACATCCTCGTCACGCCGATACAGATGGCGACGATCTACTCGGCGATCTCCAACGGCGGCACCCTCTACGACCCGACCGTCGGCAAGGCCATCGTCAGCGCCGACGGCAAGTCCGTACAGGCGATCGCGCCCAAGTCGCACGGCAGGCTGCCGGTCACCCCGGCGACGCTGAAGGACATGAACGGTGCCTTCGAAGGCGTCGTCACCCGCGGTTCGGCGGCCTGGCGGTTCGGCGGCTGGCCGCAGGACAAGATCCCGATGCACGCCAAGACGGGTACCGCCGAGGTCTACGGCAAGCAGACCACCTCGTGGTTCGCGACGTACACCAAGGACTACACGATCGTCATGACGATCTCCCAGGGTGGTACGGGCTCCGGAGCCTCCGGCCCGGCCGTCCGCAAGATATACGAGGCTCTGTACGGCGTCTCCCCGGACGGCAAGATCGACAACAGGAAGGCGCTGCTGCCCACCCCGCAGAAGGGCCTCCCCAAGATCGAGTCGGACGGCTCGATCGACGCCCCGAAGATCAAGCCGTACGTGCCGCCGAAGGAGGCCACCGAGGAGACGCTCGCGCTCGCGGGCGGTCAGCTCCCGCCGGCCACGGTCGCGTCCGAACGCACGGGCACCGACCGAGCCCACCGCAGGCGCAGGCCCGGTAAGCGCAGTACGCGGAGGACGACGACATGACCGGCGCGAACACCTTCTCCGTCTCCGGCTACGGCCCCGAACGCTCGTCCCTGTCCCGCCTGCTGGCCCGCGACTCGCTGGCCCGCAGGCTGGACTGGCCGATACTGCTGTCCGCGCTCGCCCTGTCCTTCATGGGCGCGATCCTGGTCTACTCGGCGACCCGCAACCGCACCGAGATCAACCAGGGCGACCAGTACTACTTCCTGATCCGGCACCTCATGAACACCGGCATCGGGTTCTGTCTGATGATCGGCACGGTCTGGCTCGGCCACCGCAACCTGCGCACCGCGGTGCCGATCCTGTACGGCCTTTCCGTCCTCCTGATCCTCATGGTGCTGACCCCGCTCGGCGCGACCGTCAACGGCGCCCACGCGTGGATCGTGTTCGGCGGCGGCTTCTCGCTCCAGCCCTCGGAGTTCGTGAAGATCACGATCATCCTGGGCATGGCCATGCTCCTGGCCGCCCGGGTCGACGCGGGCGACAAGCCCTACCCCGACCACCGCACAGTCCTCCAGGCGCTGGGCCTGGCAGCCGTACCGATGGCGATCGTCATGCTGATGCCCGACCTCGGGTCGGTCATGGTCATGGTCATCATCGTGCTCGGCGTGCTGCTCGCCTCCGGCGCCTCCAACCGCTGGATCTTCGGCCTGCTCGGCGCGGGCGCCCTCGGCGCGGTCCTGATCTGGCAGCTCGGCGTCCTGGACGAGTACCAGATCAACCGCTTCGCCGCCTTCGCCAACCCCGAACTCGACCCGTCCGGCGTCGGCTACAACACCAACCAGGCGCGCATCGCGATCGGCTCCGGCGGCCTCACCGGCACCGGCCTGTTCCACGGCTCCCAGACCACGGGCCAGTTCGTCCCGGAGCAGCAGACCGACTTCGTGTTCACGGTCGCGGGGGAGGAACTGGGCTTCGTCGGCGCGGGCCTGATCATCCTGCTCCTGGGCGTCGTCCTGTGGCGCGCCTGCCGCATCGCCCGCGAGACGACCGAGCTGTACGGCACGATCGTCGCCGCCGGGATCATCGCGTGGTTCGCCTTCCAGGCGTTCGAGAACATCGGGATGACCCTGGGGATCATGCCGGTCGCCGGTCTGCCACTGCCCTTCGTGTCGTACGGAGGATCGTCGATGTTCGCCGTGTGGGTGGCGGTGGGGCTGTTGCAGTCGATCAGGGTGGAGCGGCCGATGTCGGCGTAGCGCTCCGCGGGATCGGCGGTGAGGCGCAGTCGGTGCGGTGCGGCGCCGTTGTGGCTGGGCGCGCAGTTCCCCGCGCCCCTGAAGGGCGCCCGTGCGCACCTGGGTCCTGGGGCTGCCGTCGGCGGCGGATCGTGACTAGATTCGATTCATGGCGGACACAAAGCGGGAAATCGAGCGGAAATATGAATCCGACGACAGCGGACTGCCCGACCTGACCGGCGTCGCCGGAGTCGCGGAAGTCCTCGACAAGGGCACCGCGGAACTCGACGCGACCTACTACGACACCTCCGACCTACGGCTGGCCGCGGCCTCGATCACGCTCCGCCGCCGCACCGGCGGCTCCGACGCCGGCTGGCACCTGAAACTCCCGGTCGCCCCAGGCGTACGGGACGAGATCCAGGTCCCGCTCTCCGACACCGTCCCCGACGAACTGACAGGGCTGGTCCGCGCCCGAGTCCGAGAGGGCCGGCTCGTGCCGGTGGTGCGGCTGCGCTCCACCCGCGACCTGCGCGACCTCGTCGACACCAACGGCCGCCGGCTCGCCGAGGTCGGCGTGGACACCGTACGGGCGGAGCGGCTGTTCGGCGGTGAGGGCACCGCCCAGTGGACCGAGATCGAGGTCGAGCTCGCCGACGGCGAGGACCAGCGCGTCCTGGACAAGGTGGAGAAACGCCTCCGCAAGGCGGGCGTACGGCCCTCGAAGTCCGCGTCGAAGCTGGCCAGGGCACTGGCGGAGACCAAGGGCGGGCAGCCCCGGCCGAAGGACGAACCCGCCGAACCCGTCACCGCCGGCGACCACGTCCTCGCCTATGTCCGTGCCCAGCGGGACGCCGTCCTCGACCTCGACCCGGCCGTGCGTCAGGACGCCGAGGAGGCGGTGCACGACATGCGGGTCGCCACCCGCCGGCTGCGCAGCACGTTCAGGTCGTTCCCCGGGATCCTCGACCGGAAGGTCACCGACCCCATCGGTGACGAGCTGAAGTGGCTCGCCGGCGAACTGGGCGTCGGCCGTGACCAGGAGGTCCTTGCCGAACGGCTGAGCGAGGCCCTCGACGATCTGGCCCCCACTCTCCTCCACGGGCCCGTCCGGGACCGGCTGGGCACCTGGTCCAGGGCCGAGCACGGCGGAGCGCGCCGCCGACTGCTCGGCGTGCTGGACTCCCCGCGCTATCTGACGCTCCTCGACACCCTGGACGCCGTGGTCGCCGACCCGCCGGTCCTCAAGGCGGCGGCGAAGAAGCCCGACAAGGGGCTCGCCAAGGCCGTACGAAAGGACTTCGCGAAGGTGGCCGCGCTGGTCGAGGAGGCCCTGGAGCAGCCGCCCGGCGCCGACCGCGACCTCGGGCTGCACGAGGCCCGCAAGAAGGCCAAACGCACCCGCTACGCCGCCGAGGCGGCCACCCCCGCCCTGGGCGGTCCGGCAAAGGCGCTCACCAAGTCGATGAAGTCCCTCCAGAGCCTGCTCGGCGACCACCAGGACAGCGTCATGGTCCGCGTCACGCTGGGCGAGCTGTCCGCCGTGGCGCACGCGGCGGGGGAGAACACCTTCACGTACGGGCTGCTGTACGGGCGTGAGGAGCGGCGGGCCGCGAGGGTGGAGGAGGCGCTGCCCGGCGAGTGGCGGACGATTCGGGCCGCGATGGAGGTCTAGCACCCGGTTCGCACGGGTTCGGTGCCGGTTTTCACGCGGGCGGGGGAGTCCTCCGGGCGGGTTACGCTTGGTGGTCATCCCCCGTCAGCTCACGAAGGTAACGCCGCGATGTCTGCCGAGTCGGTTTTCCCGCAGCTCGAAGCCCTGCTCCCGCATGTGCAGAAGCCGATCCAGTACGTGGGCGGCGAGCTCAACTCCACGGTCAAGCCCTGGGAGGACTGTGACGTCCGCTGGGCGCTCATGTACCCGGACGCGTACGAGGTCGGGCTGCCCAACCAGGGCGTCATGATCCTCTACGAGGTGCTGAACGAGCGCGAGGGCGTCCTCGCCGAGCGTACGTACAGCGTCTGGCCGGACCTTGAGGCGCTCATGCGGGAGCACAATGTCCCGCAGTTCACCGTGGACAGCCACCGGCCCGTGAAGGGCTTCGACGTGTTCGGGCTGTCCTTCTCCACCGAGCTGGGCTACACGAACATGCTGACGGCCCTGGACCTGGCGGGCATCCCGCTGGAGGCCAAGGACCGCGGCCTGGACGACCCGATCGTGCTGGCCGGCGGCCACGCGGCCTTCAACCCCGAGCCGATCGCGGACTTCATCGACGCGGTGATCATCGGCGACGGCGAGCAGGCCGTCCTCGACATGACGGACATCATCCGCGCCTGGAAGGCGGAGGGCCGTCCGGGCGGTCGCGAGGAGGTCCTGCTCCGGCTGGCCAAGACGGGGTCCGTGTACATCCCGGGGTTCTACGACGTGGAGTACCTGGCGGACGGCCGGATCGCCCGCGTCGTACCCAACCGGTCCGGAGTCCCGTGGCGGGTGTCCAAGCACACGGTCATGGACCTGGACGAGTGGCCCTACCCCAAGCAGCCCCTGGTCCCGCTCGCGGAGACCGTCCACGAGCGCATGTCGGTCGAGATCTTCCGCGGCTGCACACGTGGCTGCCGCTTCTGCCAGGCGGGCATGATCACCCGCCCGGTCCGTGAACGCTCCATCACGGGCATCGGCGAGATGGTCGACCGCGGCCTGAAGGCGACGGGCTTCGAGGAGGTCGGCCTCCTCTCCCTCTCCTCGGCCGACCACTCGGAGATCGGCGACATCGCGAAGGGTCTCGCGGACCGCTACACCGAGGACAAGATCGGTCTGTCGCTCCCCTCCACCCGCGTGGACGCCTTCAACGTGGACCTCGCCAACGAGCTGACCAGGAACGGCCGCAGGTCCGGTCTGACGTTCGCGCCCGAGGGCGGCAGCGAGCGCATGCGCAAGGTCATCAACAAGATGGTGTCCGAGGAGGACCTCATCCGGACGGTCTCCACGGCGTACGGCAACGGCTGGCGCCAGGTGAAGCTGTACTTCATGGTCGGCCTGCCGACGGAGACCGACGAGGACGTCCTCCAGATCGCCGACATGGCGACGAACGTGATCGCCGAGGGCCGCAGGGTCTCCGGCCAGAACGACATCCGCTGCACGGTCTCGATCGGCGGCTTCGTGCCCAAGCCGCACACCCCGTTCCAGTGGGCCCCGCAGCTCTCCGCCGAGGAGACGGACGCCCGCCTGACGAAGCTCCGGGACAAGATCCGCGGCGACAAGAAGTACGGCCGCTCGATCGGCTTCCGCTACCACGACGGCAAGCCCGGCATCGTCGAGGGCCTGCTGTCCCGGGGCGACCGGCGCATCGGCGCGGTGATCCGCGCGGTGTACGAGGACGGCGGCCGCTTCGACGGCTGGCGCGAGCACTTCTCGTACGACCGCTGGATGGCCTGCGCGGAGAAGACGCTGCCCGACTTCGGTGTCGACGTCGACTGGTACACGACGCGCGAACGCACCTACGAGGAGGTCCTCCCGTGGGACCACCTCGACTCGGGCCTCGACAAGGACTGGCTGTGGGAGGACTGGCAGGACTCCCTCGACGAGACAGAGGTCGAGGACTGCCGGTGGACTCCGTGCTTCGACTGTGGGGTGTGCCCGCAGATGGACACTTCTATCCAAATCGGACCTACGGGCAAGAAGTTGCTGCCGTTGACGGTCAAGCAGGGCGCTGCGGCCGGCGGGCACGTGCACTGACTGAAGTGAGTGAGGTGCCGGGGGGGGGTGCCTCTATGTCTTTGGTCAAGCGAGGCGTGGGGTTCTGGGTTCGTAGAACGTGCCGTCGCGGAGCATCGCGAACAGCACGTTGACGCGTTG